>JBEKTO010000024.1:82612-101179 GCA_049515995.1 Occallatibacter sp.
ACGAATTTCTGCGCCGGGAGGTCCCGCAACCCGCGGAGTTGCCCAGCCTGGAGACCGTGGCTCACCGTGCGGCGCGGTACTTCGGCCTGGTCTTTGACCAGCAGGTGCTGGCGGTGGAGAATCTCGCGGCGCTGCGGGTCCAGGCGGCCGCGCCCGTCGCCGATCGGGAATTTCCCGCGGAAGACACGCCGCTGCAGGTTCCGCGCGAGGTCGAGCGGCTCATGCATAGCAAGGACCGTCCGATCCGGGTATGAGTGCCGCCTAACCTGCTCGGTTGCCGTATGCGGCGCGATTTATAATCCGGCAGGAACCGGGCGCGGCAGCGCGTCCTGCATCGCGGAGAGTGATCCATGCCAACCGACGTGATCATGCCCCAGATGGGCGAGT
Source organism: Occallatibacter sp. (assembly GCA_049515995.1). GTDB lineage: Bacteria > Acidobacteriota > Terriglobia > Terriglobales > Acidobacteriaceae > Telmatobacter. The sequence continues at coordinate 83,000 of JBEKTO010000024.1, forward strand.
CGATCTTTGAGGGCACCATTACCAAATGGCTCAAAAAGGCCGGCGACCCCGTACAGAAGGACGAGCCCCTCTTTGAAATCTCCACCGACAAGGTGGACGCCGAAATTCCCTCACCCGTGGCCGGCGTGCTTACCGAGATCAAGGTCCCCGAAGGCGCCACGGTCGAAGTCAATACGGTGGTAGCGGTGGTCAGCGAGAGCGGCGAGGCAGTTGCCGCGGCTCCGGTTCCTGCGCCTGCGGCCGCGTCTGTCGCTCCAGCGCCCGCAAAGGATGAGCCCTCCGCTGCACCGGTTTCAAGCGGGACCGATGTCGTCATGCCCCAGATGGGCGAGTCGATCTTCGAGGGCACCATCACCAAGTGGCTCAAGCAGGTCGGCGATACGGTGCTGAAGGACGAGCCGCTCTTTGAAATCTCCACCGACAAGGTGGACGCCGAAATTCCCTCGCCCGTCGCCGGTGTCCTCACCGAAATCAAGGTCCCCGTAGGCGCAACCGTCGAGATTAACACGGTGGTTGCGGTGATCGCCAACTCCGCTGTTGCCGCTTCGACGCCGGTGGCAGCCTCTCCGGCGTTTGCGGCGCCGCAACCTCTCGCACCACCGGCTTCCAACGCGGCACCGGCCCTTCCACCGGTATCGATTCCTGCGGCTTCAATCAACGCCGGTCGGCGCCTCCGCTCTTCCCCGCTGGTCCGCCGCATCGCCAAAGACAACCATCTCGACCTCAACCAGATCGCCGGCACCGGCTCGGATGGCCGCATCACCAAGGAAGATGTTCTGCGCCACCTGAGCCAGCACGGCCCCGGCAGCGCAGTAACTCCGGCTGCGGTTCTCACTGCCGCAGCCGCACCGCAGGTAGCGCCGCAGGCGCAGTTGGCCCCACCGCAGGTGGTCCCCCTCACCAAGATGCGCGCCATCATCGCCCAGCGCATGGTCGAGAGCATGCGGATCAGCCCGCATGTCCACACCGTCTACAAGGTGGACATGACCCGCATCGTCCGCATTCGCGAGCGCGAAAAGGCCGGCTTCGAGCAGCGCAACGGCGTCAAGCTCACCTACATGCCTTTCATCGCCGCTGCCGTGGTCGAGGCCTTGCAAACATACCCCATCGTCAACGCCTCGCTGATCGACGGCTCCATCCACCACCACCGGAACATCAATCTGGGCATCGCCGTGGCGCTGGAGTGGGGGCTGATCGTGCCCGTGGTCAAGCAGGCCGAGGAGCGCAGCTTCCTGGGCCTGGCGCGCGCCATCGCCGACCTGGCCGGCCGCGCCCGCACCAAGAAACTGCTCCCCGACGAGGTCTCGGGAAACACTTTCACGCTCACCAACTCCGGCCTCTTCGGCGATGAATTCAGCACGCCGATCATCAACCAGCCCGATTCGGCCATCCTCGGCATCAGCGGCCTCAAAAAGGAGCCGGTGGTGCTCACCGACGCCGAGGGCAACGACACCATCGCCATCCGCTCGATGGAGCACTTCTGCCTGGGCTTCGATCACCGCATCATCGACGGCGCCGACGCCTGCAAGTTCATGGTCGAATTCAAGAAGACCCTGGAGGGCTGGGACAAGGAGATCGGCTGAGACCTTCGCGGTCGGCGAACGTTGCGAGCCATCCCTCGGGGGTGGCTCGAAATGTTTCGGAGCAGTCGCAAGGCCCGATCACAGAAGGCCTACTCGTGCGCGGCCCACGGGTCATAAGTCCCCACGCTCCATGTATGGCCTTCGGGGTCTTTCACGGCGAACTCGCGGCTGCCGTACGGTGTGTCCTGGAGCGCGCGAACGATGGTAGCTCCGGCGGCTTCGGCGCGAGCATAGGCCGCATCGGCGTCGGGAACCACAATGTAGACGCTGCGGGTTTCCATGCCGTCCAGTTCTTCCGGTGACTTGAAGCCGCGGCCGAGTTCGTCGTTCTTGCCGGAGCCGAGCATGATCATGCCGTTGCCCAGCGTCAGTTCGGCGTGGGCGATGGTTCCGTTTTCGCCGGGATAGACGGCGTGGCGCTCGAAGCCGAAGATCTTGCAAAGCCAGTCGATGGCCGCGGGGGCGTTGCGGTAGCGATGGCCGGGGATGATGGTGCTGCCGGATGCAGGCATGGGGAAACCTCCGCGGGCAGAGTAACGCGGGAGAGGGTCTGAGGGCAATCCCATAACGATCGCGGCCGAATCCGGTATTCTTGCCCTCATGCGCTTGCCCGAGGGCGATCGAGAACTGGTGCAGATTGTGGATGCGGCGCTGGCCGATGCGGCGCGGCGGGCGGGCGACCGGCTTGTCTGCCGGCCCGGCTGCACGCAGTGCTGTTATGGGGCCTTTGCCATCAGCCCGCTGGACGCGCTGCGGCTCCGCGCCGGAATGGATGCACTGCGGGCCGGGCAGCCGGCCCTGGCGGCCGAAATCGAGCGTCGGGCGCGGGCCTGGATCGCCGAGCACGGGACCGAATTTCCCGGCGATCTGGAGACGGGACTGCTCGGCGAATCCGATGCGGATCTCGCCCAGTTTGAAGAGTTTGCCAACGACGCGGCCTGTCCGGCCCTCGACCCGGCGACCGGGCGCTGCGATGTCTATCCATGGAGGCCCATGACCTGCCGCGTCTTCGGTCCGCCCGTCCGCATGGGCGAGGGCGATGCGCTGGGCCACTGCGAGCTGTGCTTTGTGGGCGCCAGCACGGCCCAGGTCGCCGCCTGCGAGATGCCGGTCCCGCATGAACTCGAGGCTCGTCTGCTCGATGAGATTCCAGCCAGGGGCGAGACTGTCGTCGCGTTTGCGCTGGTGAGATGAGAGGCTGCGCGTTCGCGCTAAACTGATGCTTGGACTCCCCGATGCCAATGCGCCCCTGCTGGGTTGAGATTCGCGCCCGTTCCCTGGAAGAAAACTATCGCTTTCTCGTCAGCCTCGCCGCTCCATTTGCTGAGCTGCTGGCCATCGTCAAGGCCGATGCCTACGGCCACTCGCTCGATATTTGCGCTCCTGCGGCGGTGCGCGGCGGCGCCCGGTGGCTGGGCGTCACCAGCGTGGAAGAGGGCGTTGCGGCGCGCGCCGTATCTCCTGGTGCCCGCGTCCTGGTCATCGGCGGCGTCTTTCCCGGCCAGGGCGCGGCGGTAGTTGCGCACGGGCTGACCGTGGTGGTCTGGGAGCGCTGGCAACTGGACGAGCTGGAGGCGGCAGCGCACGCCGCTGGAGTGCTGCCCGGATCGCTGCCCATTCATCTTGAGATCGATACCGGCATGAGCCGCCAGGGCGTGAGTCTGGATGAGCTGGGACCGGTTCTGGCGCGCTTTGCTCTCGATTCGCCCCTGAAGCTCGAAGCCGTGATGACCCACCTCTTTGCTGCCGACGAGGCCGATGGCGCGGTCACCGGGGCGCAACTGGCCCAGATGGAAGAAGCGCTGGAGCGGGTGGAGGCTGCCGGGCTTTATGCCGAATGGCTCAACGTGGGCAGTTCCGCCGCGTTGTTGGCCGGTCAGGCGGGCACGATTGCCGCTTTGGCCGACCGTCATGGCATGAAGACCATGATGCGGCCGGGCCTGGCGCTCTATGGTCTTGCGCCGGAGTATGATCCGGACTTTGAGCCGGAGGAGCCGGCTGCGCTCAAGGCCGCGCGCGCCCGCTTGCAGCCGGTCCTAAGCTGGAAGACCAGGGTTGCCGGCGTACGCTCGGTTCCCGCCGGCGCGGTGGTGGGCTATAACGGGACCTTCGTGGCCACGGAGCCGATGCGGCTGGCGCTGGTGGCCGCGGGTTACGCCGACGGGCTCGATCGCCGGCTCGGCAACCGCTTCAGCCTGCTGGTCCGCGGACAGCGGGCACCCATTGTGGGCCGCGTCAGCATGGACCAGGCGGTGCTCGACGTGACCGAGATTCAAGGGGTCGCACCCGGCGACGAGGTCGTGATTCTGGGCACGCAGGGCAGCGACACGATCACCGCATTCGACCACGCCCAGGCCACGGGAACGATCCCGTGGGAGGTCTTCACGCGCATCGGCCCCCGCGTGCGGCGGCTCGCTGTTTAGAGCATCTCTCCCGTAGGTAGAAAGTTTTGGGTGCCCCACCCTCGCCGCGCTCTTGTTTTCGCGGCTAGGGTGGGATAAAAGCCACCCTCTACAGCAACAGGAGAGATGCCCTAGCGTTTGTTCCTATTCGCCCAGTGACAGGTCCAACCAGAAAAACCCGGTTCTCGTCGAGAGGATTCAGTTTGCAGCGGCTTCCTGCATGGCGGCATTCAGCCCGGTCGCGCCCTGCACGGCGGCGATCATGGCGCCGGTGCCCATGGCCGAGTTCAGCAGCAGGTGATAAAGCCCGCGCGCGCACCACTCCTGCTGATAGAACTTGCGGATAACGGCGGCGCGCCGCCTGTCGAAGGAGACCAGAATCTGGTCGGCCCGCTCGGCCTTGCTGGGAAAGGTGCGAACGAACCACTCGCGCTTGGCCTTGGCCGTAGCGTAGACAAAGACGTGAAAGCAGCCCGGCAGGCAGGTCAGCGCGCAGGCCGCGCCCCGGCCCACCAGCACGCAATGGCCCTCTCTGGCCGCGTCCAGAATCTGCTGGCGGATCAGCGACAACATGCGCTCCGAGTCGAAGACCTGGTCCTCGACGACTCCGGCTGTGGGATAGGCCGAGTCCTGCCAGAAGGCCTTGCCGTAGCGGTAATACCAGGGATCGAGCCGCTCGTCGAGCTTGGCGGCCAGCTTGGGGTCCACGCCGGCCATGCGCGCCGCGCCGGTCACCAGTTCGGAGTCCAGCAGACGCCAGCCCAGCCGCGCCGCCAGATCGTGGGCAAACTCGCCCCCGCCCGAGCCATACTCGCGCTCGACGGTAATCACCCGCACCGGTGTCTGCATCATGGCCAGTCCCCTCCCGCCAGTGGAGGATACAACGGAAGCGGGTGAGGGCAGCAAGAGCGAAATTCAAATCCCGCAAAATAGCAATGCCGCAGGCTGCACACGGCCCGAATCCTGACTGGATCCTCGCCCGCATCCCTTGACGGTCTACACAACTTTGTTGTAGATAATCTAGGTATGGGAAAACCAAACGATCTCGTCCAGGGCACGCTCGACCTGCTCATCCTGAAAACCGTCTCGCTCGGAGCGATGCACGGCTGGGCCATCGCCAAGCGCATTCAACAAATCTCCGCCGAGGTGCTCCAGGTGCAGCAGGGCTCGCTCTATCCCGCTCTGCACCGGCTGGAGCAGCAGGGCTGGATCGCGGCCCAATGGGCCGAAAGCGAAACCGGCCGCCAGGCCAAGTTCTACTCGCTCACCGCCGCCGGGCGCGGCCAGTTGGAGAAGGAAACAGCGAACTGGAACCGGCTCTCGGCGGCCATCGGCCTGGTAATGAACGAAGCGTGATTGGGCTATCCCTCAGGGGCTGAAGCTCGGACCTGTGAAAGAGGAGGATGCGATGCGGTGGCTGGCTCAGTTGCGGATGCGGATGCAGATGCTGTTTCTACGGGGAAAGGCAACGGCACGGCTGGAGGATGAATTGCGCTTTCACCTCGAGCGGCAGATCGCCGAGAACCTCGCCGCCGGCATGAACTCGGAAGAAGCTCGCTACGCGGCGTTGCGCAAATTCGGCAATCCCGCCCTATTGCGCGAGCAGGCGCGCGCCACCTGGAGCTGGACCTGGCTTGAACTGCTCGCGCGCGATCTCCGCTATGGCGTGCGCACGCTCTGGCGGACGCCGGGCTTTGCGATCGTCGCGATTCTGGTTATGGCCTTGGGTATCGGCGCCAATGTGGCGCTGTTCACGGTGGTGCGCAGTGTGCTGCTCAAGCCGCTGCCGTTTGTCGAGCCAGACCGGCTGGTTGCCCTTTACGAACACAGCGCCGACGACCAGTACCCGTACAACGTGATCGCCCCCGGCGTCTTTGCGGAGTGGAGAAGGCAGAATCGCAGTTTCTCGGACCTCGCTCTTTTTGGCGATGCGGAATTCAGCCTCTCGGGAGCGAGCGGGCAACTGCCGGAGAAGGTCCGCGGCGCCAGTTGCACCTGGAATCTGCTCTCTACGCTCGGCGTGCAGCCGGCGCTGGGGCGCGATTTCACGGCGGCCGACGATCGGCACTCGGCAAACGCAACGGTGCTGATGAGCTGGGGGTTGTGGAAGCGCCGTTTCGCCGGCAACCCGGCCATCCTCAATCAATCCATTCATCTGGATGGGCAATCCTACACCGTCATCGGCATTCTGCCCGCGGGGTTTGCCTATCCCGATGCCGCGACGCAACTGTGGACGCCTGTTTACCACTACGAGCCCGCTGCATACATGGAACACATCGAAAACCACCAGTTTCAGGCGGTCGGCCGCTTGAAGCCGGGCGTCACGGCGGCCCAGGGCGTGGCCGAGCTCTCGGTCATAACCCGCCGCTTGCGCGATCAGCATCCCGAGAATCCCTTTGTGAGCAAGGCCGCGAATATGCGCCCGCTGCTGGAGGACATGGTGGGCGACATCGAGCGGCCCCTCCTTGTCCTGCTGGCGGCCACGGGCTGCGTCCTGCTGATTGCCTGCCTCAACGTGGCGAATCTGCTGGTGGCGCGCGCGGCGGCCCGGCGCAAGGAACTCGCCATTCGCACCGCCTTGGGCGGCGGGCGGCTGCGCCTATTGCGCGAGCGGCTGATGGAGAGCCTTCTGCTCTCGGCCGCGGGCGGAACTATGGGACTCTTGCTCGCCTATGGCGCCGTGCGCTGGCTGGTGAGCACGCGCCAGGGGATGAGCCGCGTTGAAGCCATTCATATCGATGGAATGGTGGCAGCCTTTACGGTGTCGCTGATCGTGCTGTGCGCGCTCTTTGCCGGACTGATCTCGTCCCTGAGCGCGAAGGGCAATCAACTGCTTCTCTCCTTGCAGGACTCTGCGCGCGGTTCAAGCACGGGCCGCGCTCACACCGCACTGCGCCGCTTGCTGCTGGCCGCGGAGGTGGGTTTGACGGTGGTTCTGCTCATCAGCGCCGGCCTGCTGCTCAAGAGCTACCAGCGATTGCGCTCCTCTGACCTGGGCTGCATTACGCAGAATGTGCTCACCATGCGGATTGGGCTGCCAGGAGCTCGCTACAAAACACCCGGACCCGCTCCCGTCAACTTCTTTGAGACGCTGCTCGGGCGGGTGCGCGCCCTGCCGGGCGTGGAGGCGGCCGGCATTGTCGAGGCGGTTCCTGGGCAGGGCTATTGGCAGGATGAAGGCTTCAGTGTGGTCGAGCATCCGCCTTTGCCGCAGGGCCTGGCCCAATACGCCATCTTCCGTAGCGCCGATCCGGGCTATTTTGCGGCCATGGGCATTCCCTTGCTGCGAGGGCAGACCTTCGACCCCAACCGGAAACTCGACCGGGCAAACCAGGCAATCGTCAACGCCGCGTTTGCAAAACAGTACTTTCCCAACGAGGACCCGCTGGGGAAGCATCTGAAAGTTGAAAATGAAGACCACGAGATCGTTGGCATCGTTGGCGACACGCGCTACTCTTTGGCCGAGGACCCCAAACCGATTCAGTACTACCCTCTCTACGCGGGAAAAGAGAACAGCGGAACCCTAGTCATCCGCTCCAGCCGCGATGTGGAGGCGCTGGCCCTGCCGGTGCAGCGCATCCTCCAGGAGATCGACCGCGATTTGCCGGTCTCCGATGTGCTCACGATGGATCAACTCCTGGGCAAGTCCACGCAGGACGAGAGCTTCAATGCCACGCTGCTGGCGACGTTTGCTGCCCTGTCGTTGCTGCTGGCTGCGGTGGGACTCTTCGGAGTGCTCTCATACATCGTGGCGCAGCGCACTGGCGAAATCGGCATTCGCATCGCCTTGGGCGCGCGGCGCGAGCAGGTATTGCGGCAGATGCTGCTCGATGGTTTGCGGCCTGCACTCTTCGGGCTGGCGTTTGGTCTCGTGGCCAGCGTGGGTGCGGCGCGGCTCATCCGGTCGATGCTATACGGAATCCAGCCGCTCGATCCGGCGGTCTTTGCCGCGGTAAGCGCAATGCTGCTGCTGGTGGCGGCCATGGCCTGCCTGATTCCGGCCTGGCGTGCCTCGCGGCTCGATCCCATTCAGGCGCTCAGGATGGAATAGCTGATAGCTGACAACTGATAGCTGACAACTGAACGCAGTCTGCGGCCACCTGTGCTTTCCCCTCCTTGCGGCTTCTCTCGGGTGAAAGAAGCCGCAAGGAGGGCGTACCCATAAATGTGCAGCGAAAAGACGTTTCGCAGCTTGATTACTGCGCGGTCGGGTGCGGAGGCAGCACCTTGGGCGTCTTCAGGTGGGGTGCGTTAGGCGATGCGGGAGTCTTGGATTCGGCGCCTGCGTTCGGTGCCTGCGGCGTTGCCGGGAAGGCCGGGCCCTTCTTGATGTGTACGTCGCCATTCTCCGCGCTGAGCACAATCCTCGATGCGCCCGAGCCGATGGTAAAAGTGGCCACCTTGTTTTCGTCTTCGCCGAGGCTGGGCAGTGGATAATCCGAGACGATGTCGCCGTTGTGCGTGCGCGCGTCCACCTTGGCTGAGGCGTTGGGCGGCAACGTCACCTCCACATCGCCCTTCGTATTCTTGGCTTCCACCCCATAGGCGCCGGCCGGCGCAACCGAGATGCGGCCGTCGCGGTCTTCTACGTTGCTGTCGCCGTAAATCTGGCTCAGGTCGATGTCCTTGGAGTGGGTGACCACGCGCACTGGCCCCTTGGCCTCGGTCACGCGCAGGTCGTCGGGGTTCAAGGTCAGGTCGCCGGGCAGCGAAGCCAGTTGCAGGTCGGTCACCGAGGTGTGCAGGTTGACAGAAGCCGTAACGTTCTCCATGTGCACGTCGCCAAAGATTTCGCCGTTGAGCGTGACCTTGCCCTTGATCTCGGAGAGGGTCAAGTCGTTGCAATGGCCGTCGGCGGTGATGTCGCCATCCACCTGGTGAGCGGAAAAGTCGTGCTTGTCGTTGGCCAGATGCACCTGCACCGAGCCCTCGATCGCGCTCAGATGAACGTCTCCGTGCGGCGCGGAGACGCTGATGCCGGCGCCCAGACTGGCCGCGGTCACGTCTCCCCGGCCCGCATTCACCGTCACCCGCGCGGATTTGGGAACGGTCACGGTCAGGTTCAACCGCCCGCTCGAGTTGCTCTCCGATTTGATCAGCACGGAGCTGCCGCTGACCTTCAGGTTTGGCTTCTCCGAGTCGAAGATCTTCTGCGCTTCGGAATCGCTGTTGGAGTAAGCGACCTCGTGCGCCTGCACTTCGATGTTGGCTCCGTCGCCCGCCGTGACGCTCACGTCGCCGCGCGGATTCTCAATGTCGATGGCGGAGTTGGCTGGAATCTGTGAATTCAGCACCTGCTGGTCGGTGTCATGCTCGGGCAGGCCGAAGGCGTTGAAGAAGTCGTCGCCGCTGTCGCCGAACTGAGCGCGGAAAGGTCCCCACCAGTTGTTCCATCCGGCCGCGCCAAAGCCCAGGAAGGCGAGCAGGATGAGGATGCCCACAAAGCTGCCGCCCCGGCGCACTGGAGTCTCGCGGCGCAGGTCCAGCGCCCACTCGCCCAGCAGAGCCAGGCCGGCGCCGATCAGCAACAGCGGCCACCAGTGGCCATACCACGCCCAGAAGTCGCTGGCGGCGATGTGCCCGGTAACCACCAGCAGCGCAACGACGCCGATCCCGATCAAAATGAAGGGGCCCACGACAGAGGGAACGCGCGGGCCGTAGGCGCTCACATAGTCAGTCTTCCAGGCGTGCTGCTGGGCCTTCCAGGCGTCGCGCTGGGCGCGCCAGGCGGCCTTCTGCTGTTCGCGGTAGACTCGCCACTGGGTCTTCGGATCGTAAGGAGGATACGGAGGCTGTCCGCCGCCGCCCGGAGGCATGTTTGGAGGTACGCTGCTCATGATTGCCCTCCCTCGGGGTCTTTCACCAGGTCATGTGCTGGAGCGGGAACGATGGCCGAGCCCGGCTCTGCCGGAGCCGGGCCCGCAGGAGCATTGGGATTGGCCGCGCCGCCGTAGGGAGCGCCGGGATAAGCCGGCCCGCCGGGATAGGGACCCGGATAGGGAGCGCCCGGATACGGCGCGGGAGGATAGTCTCCCTCGGCGGCCAGCGTCGCCCGCTCGGCCAGCAGCAGCACGCCCACCAGAATCAGCAGCAGCGGCCAGAACAGATGCCAGAAGCTGTCGATGACACCCGCCTGGTGCAACAACTCAACCACTCCGGCCAACAGCAGAATGGCGGGCCAGCGCAGGCGGCGAATCAGAATATAGTGGCTCATTTGGAACCTCCTTGCGACTCTCCAAGACGGCGGACGATCAGCCATACACCCAGTCCGATCAGGAACACCGGCCAGGAAAACTCAAGCAGGCGGCCGTGGAAGATATCGAGCTGGCCGAGTAAAAACAGCATTCCCAGGGCGATCAGAATCACAGCGCCGACCGGCTCCTTGCGCTTCCAGAACAGTGGCCGCCAATACTCCGAGGGATCGGGCGTATAGCCGGGTCCGCCCGGTCCTGGCGCCGGAGGCGTGAAGGGGGCCTGGCCAGGACCCTGATACGGAACCTGCTGATAGGGCGGCTGATACTGCCCCCCATAGGGCGGCGGTGCCTGGCTGGCAGCGGGCTGTCCCGCGGGACCGGCAGCATAGGGGCCCGGATTGGCTGCGCCCTGTCCGGCGCCCGGCTGTCCCGGATAGCGCGGCTTGCCGCCCAGGTTCAGCCAGTTGCCCACTTCGTTCAGCCCCAGCGGATCGGGCGGCGGCTGGCCGTCGCGCAGCGCTCGGGCCGTGTGGTAGGCCTCGAATGACTGGTAGAGGATCCACGCCGCGATAAAGATGCCGAAGATCCCGTAGTGATCGGTGATGCTCACCAGCACCGCGAAGATCACCACGTGAATTAGCCCCTTGAAAAACTGGCCGTTGTACATCGCGCCCACGCCGGGAATCAGGCCCAGCACCGCGGCGGCCGCGGGATGTGGCCCGCCCGAATACGGCGCGACAAACGGCTGTTGAAAGGTTTGCCAGGCGGCCGAGCAGGGCTGGCAGAAAATCTGTCCTCCCCCCCCTGTGCACACACAGGTCCCGCAGAGCGCCTTGCCGCAGTTCTGGCAATAGGCCGTTGCGCTTACACCACTGTGATTTACGCAGTCCATACTGTGCTCCTCTCCCGCAGTGCAATCCCCGTAGTGGTGCTTTGGAGCCGCCGGAATGCGTAGGCCGGTCCCGTAAACGTAAGGGAAGTCTCTAAGAGATCGTTGGAATCGTTAGTTGCCGGGTTCACCGACTGTTGCGGAGGGTCGACGCGCGTGCCCCCATCTTTGTGGCCCGGAGTCTGTCCAGGCCCTTGCTTTGACTCGCCCGGCGCGGCCGGTGCGGCGTCTTTTGGCTTCTGTTGGTTTTCGTTGTCCTTGCCCTCGCCCTGCGTCGTCCTCCGCAACTCCCGCATCCGCGACTCAACCTCGTACACGAAGCGCAGGTGATCGTAGTAGCGGACAATCGGGGTCGAGGCCATGGTCAGCCGGCGTTCCACCAGCGACCGCAGCGTAGAGGGGCGCAGATCGCTGAGCCGCAGGCTGCTCAAACGCACCCCGGTCAGGTTGAGCGTGAGAGCGATGGAAAAGAAGGCCATGGCCGCCGTCATCAACAAACGCGGTTCGGCAAAACGGCGAACGTGGCCCACTAAACCCGGACGCTGCCACGCCGGAGGCATGGCCACAACATGGCTGGCGCTGGCCGGAATCAGTCCGTACCCTTCGACTTGTCCCGGACCCGTCTGCGCCAGAATCCTGTCCAGAAGTCCGGCCGGAACCTCCGGCTCGGGCGAAAGAAACTCCAGCCATTCGCGGCCTTTGCGCGCCTCGTCGAACAGTGCCGTACAGGCCGGGCAGACGGCCATGTGGGCGGTAAAAGTCGCCTCATCCTCGGGCTTCAACAGCCCGTCCAGCGCATCGGCCAGCAGTGTCTCCCACTGACCGCAGGCCGGAGAACTCGGAATGTGTGTGCGCTCTGCCATGGTTACATCACCTCCCGTTTATTACGTTCCAGCAATCGCGCCAGTTCCGCGCGTCCTCTGCTGATGCGGGACTTGACCGTCCCCTCGGGTATGCCCAGAACCTGGGCGATTTCCTTGTAGTCCATATCTTGCAGGTCCCTTAAAATGACGGCCTCGCGCAACTCCACCGAGACGCGCGCCAGGGCTTCCTGCACCATCTTGGCCAGTTCTTTCCGGGCTGCGGATTCGTGCGGAGAAGGACCGTTGGCTGTGAGCCGGTCCACCGGCTTCAGCTCCTCGGCCGATTCCCAGCCGTCGTCCAATGAAGAGGTTGCGCGCTGGTTGCGCGTGCGGCGGAAGTTGTCCACCAGCAGGTTGCGGGTCATGGTCGCGATCCACACCTGCAAACTTCCGCGTTGCAGGTCGTAGCTGGCCAGATTCGAGTAAATCTTCAGGAAGACGTCCTGGGTCAGGTCCTCGGCGTCGGTCGGGTTGCCGGTAAAGCGGTAACACAGCCCGTACACACGCCGATGGTGGCTGCGGACCAGTTCGGCCCACGCGCCGGAATCTCCATCCATGCAGTGGCGGACGACTTGGGACCAATCTGTCTCCAGCGGATTCCCCTCCGTGCGCGCCGGGCGGGCAACGGGCACAACCCTCTCCCCGCCTTGCGCGTGGCCGGCTGCGGGCGGCCGAGGGACGCCCATATCCGACGCCTCCATGCTACGCCGCGACGGCCAATTCGGCGTCGCCATCCCCATCGCGCTCCAGCTCAATGTGCCCACGCATTGCATAGTTTGTTAATACGCGGGATTTGCGCGGAATGTTCCGTGGGCAAAGCGGGCGTTTTCGTCGATTCAGGCGGGAATCGCAGCTGGGCACAGCCGAATCGCCATGCGCCGGCCGTAACCTTAACGCCTGGAAAGCATCTCACTGCTACGGGCCGCCGCGGTTGGGGCCTTGGAGGTCTGGATGCACGGCTCGATTTCTCTGCACAGCGTCTTTCTTTCCCTGCTGATTGCCTCCGCCCTGGTTGTCGGGTGCCGTGCGGCGGCGAAAACTCCCGTTCCCGCGCCCGCCAGCGATGCCCCGCTCGCCCAAACGCCGGGAAAACAGACTGCGGTCTTTGCCGGCGGCTGCTTCTGGGGCACGCAATCGGTCTTCGAGCGGGTTAAAGGGGTGGTCGCCACCACCGCCGGCTACGCGGGCGGCTCGGCCGATACCGCGACCTACGCCCAGGTGACCACTGAAACCACCGGCCACGCCGAATCGGTGCGCGTCGTCTACGGTCCGTCGAAGATTACCTACGGACAGCTCTTGCGGGTCTTCTTCTCCGTCGCCCACGATCCCACGCAGCTCAACCGCCAGGGCCCGGACGTGGGCACATCCTATCGTTCGGCCATTTTCTATACCAGCGAAGAGCAGCGCCGGCTCAGCCTGGCCTACATCGCCCAACTCGACGCGGCGCACGTATTTCCCAAGCCGATCGTCACCCAGGTTGTGCCTTTGAAGGGCTTTTACGACGCCGAGTCCTACCACCAGGACTACGCGCTCCACAATCCCGGCAACCCCTACATCCTGGTCTGCGACCGGCCCAAGATCGACGCCCTCAAGCAGCAGTTTCCCGAGCTCTTTCAGGACTACAAAGGCAAATAACGGAGCAATCGCGCCGGGGCAGTCCCGATAAGGATCTATCGTCTTCCGGGAGCAATCCGTGGCTTCGCAGGCATTTTGGCGAGCTCGAGGTGCGCGGCCCGCCAGTCAGGTTGAGGCGCTTTCGGCACGGCTATAGCGGAACCGGAGTCGGCGTATCCCGAAAGCGCAGCATTGAAATCGGCGCGACCGTCAGGGAGCGGCGGCCTGGCACGAAACTCAACAGGACACAGTCACTCCGGTTTCGCTCTAAATGACATGCCTTGGGATAAGGCGCCCCGCCACCAGGCTTTTTTTAATATCCAATTCTCCGCTTGACCTTGACCCTGCGTCAGGCCCGACTATAGTCGGAGAGCGATGAGCAGCAGCTACCGCATTGGCGAATTCGCGACATTGGCAGGGGTAACCGTTCGAGCGTTGCACCACTACGATCGCATTGGTTTGCTCAAGCCGCAGCGCGGAAGCTCCGGTTTTCGCCTCTACCGTCTGGAAGACCTGGAACGCCTGGAACAGATTGCCGCACTGAAGTTTTTGGGTATCCCGCTTCAGGAGATCAAGCTGCTGCTGAAACGCGGACCGCTGACACTCGTCGACTCGCTGCATGTGCAACGAGAGGCTTTAGCCGAAAAACGAAGGCTGATCGGTCGCGCCATGGTTGCAATTGATGCAGCGGAAAAGGTGATTCAATCGGGGCAAACAACCGACGCATCCATTCTGCGAAAGATTATTGAGGTGATCGACATGCAGCCACAAGAGAACTTCATGCGGAAGTATTACACCGATCAAGCCTGGTTCGATAAGGAACGTATCGTCCACGAAATGCCTCTTGAAACGCGCAAGAAGAATTTAGAGGCGTGGCGGCAACTCTTCGCCGAGATCGAAGCGGCCATTGATCTGGACCCGGCGAGCGAGTCTGCTCAGACCCTCACGAAGCGGTGGCTGCAGCTAGCGGAAACGGCCCATGGCGGCAACGAAGCGGTCAGGGCCGGCAATATCGAGGCATGGAAAGATTACCAAAACTGGCCGCGGGACCAACAAGACCGGTTGCTTGCCGGCTTCGGTCTCGATCCACAGGACAGAACCGCCTCCATGGGGCGCTTCGGATCCGTAACAAGATTCTTAGGACGGGCAATTGGCCACAAAATGCGATCGAATCTTCCCAGTCTTCGAGTCCTCTACGGACTCGATCGTCCTTAAACGGAATCTCCTTTTTCGGCAGGCGAACCTGCGCCACGGTCCGGGCAGCGCGTACGCCATCAAGCCGCGATGGGAAAAGCCCTGAAATATCCAATAGGATTCAACCCACCGAAACAGTGACTTGAGATAGGCAGATGAGGCCATGACAAAACACACATACAATGCCTCCAACGGTCCGAGTACAAGTGCAACGTCGCAATACGACGAGTTTGCTGTGAACTACCACTGGCTCTACTCGGACTATGTCTGTTCAGGCAAGCCCGCGCTTGAGGAGCACGAAGACGTTCTGAAAGACGCCGGTCCAAAGGCACGCATCCTGGATTGCTCCTGTGGAATTGGAACGTTCGCGATCGCGCTGGCTAAGCTTGGCTATGAGGTCAGTGGCTCTGATGGCAGCCCGGGAATGATCGAGCAAGCGGATCTTGCCGCCAGGAGCGCCCATGTAGAGGTCCCGCTGAAGTGCTGTACCTGGGAGGATCTACCGGCTCACATTACCGGTCCTTTTGACCTGGTTTTCTGTCTTGGCAACGCAATCGGGCACACCCGCAACGGAGAAGAAATGTTTCGGTCGGTGCAGGGGATGCGCGCCGTTCTAAGGAGTGGCGGCAAACTCGTCATTGACTCTCGCAACTGGGAGCAGATTAGGAAAGAGAAAACTCGTTTCACACCCTATCAGTGGCGCGCGCGCGCGGGGCAGCGGTGTTTGCCCATCTACGTTTGGAGCTTTCCGGAGAGGTTCGAGGACGCTCACACGATCGAAGTACTCTTAGTCTTTGATTCGGACGGAAAAGTGTCGGTGCGGTCATACCCGATCGTCTATTATCCGTTTCGCGTCGAAGAGTTGATAGAACGCTTGAGAAGTGCCGGTTTCACGAATATTCAGAACAGGTTCAGCGAAAACCGTGAGGGTTATCGGGTGGTCGCTTCGTAGAGTACCAGGAAGTCGCCTTCGCGACTGCTTTTCGCGATTTCTGGGCTCTGGCTGTATGACCGCCAAGCCGTCCATGACGAGTTGATCAACTTCCCGGCACGGTTGAATTCAGATCGGCGGATCAGGCCGCTGGCAATTCTGGGCTGCCCTAGGAGTTTTTGGGGGACAGCCTGATTTTTTGGGCAAGACCTGGAGTTTTTGGACAAGAACGAAGATTGAGGCAAAGCCCCCTGCGGGATGCTCCACAGAGATTCCGTTCAGATTCAGTTTTCCTTCCGCGGCCTGCCGCTGCATTTTCATCTCAGCCTTTTGCAGATTATTACCCTCAGCCAGCGCACAATAGGTAGAGAGAGAGGACGAGCGCAGAAGCCAGGCTCCTCCTGGTTTCGCTCTGGGTCCGCCGCCCTCAACATCTTTTGCTCGCGTTTTTGGCTGTGAAACTGTGAAAGCGCACCTAACTCCATCAAAATAAAGGTACTCTTTTCGAGATTCCACAGAGCCACAGGATCTGTGAATCGGTGAAACTGTGCTCCGTGCGCGGCTTCCTTCAGCCTCCAGGCTCCGTTGCCCCGCACAGAAATCGTCCTTCTCCATTTTTCTTCTGCAAATCCTCTTGACACGCTCAACTGTATGCAGTATACATACACATGACAGTCGGAGGCGGTCATGTTCCTTACCCTTCAAGACAACGACAAGCGCCCCATCTACCAGCAGATCGCGGATGGCATCAAAGCGCTGATCGCCCGCGGCCATCTTCGCGAAGGCATGACGCTGCCCTCGGTCCGCCAGGTGGCCGGCGATCTGGGCATCAACCTGAACACCGTCGCGGTGGCCTATCGCCAGCTTCAGGACGAGGGCTTCGTCACCGTGCGTCACGGCGCGGGCGCGGTCATTGCGCCGCGAACTCCCCATCCCGCCGATCGTGCCAAACTCCTGAAGCCGCTGCGCACGGCGCTCACGCAATGGGTCCTGGCCGGAATCTCAGCTCCCGAAATTGAAGAGGCAGTCCGCAACGAACTCGCGCTCTTGCAACAGAAAGGAGGCGCTCAATGACCGCGCCGACAGCAATGGAACTCTACGTCGTCATCAATGCTCTCATCGTCCTGGCCCTGGGCTACTGCCTGGTCAAGTTCTCCTGGAATCAGCCGCTGCGCAACGGCGCGGGCTTTTTCATGGGCATCGAGGTCCCGTCCGATTTTTACCGGGGCACGGGAAGAACCTGGCTCAGGAGCTATCGCGCCACTCTGGCCGCGGTGCACATCGTCCTGCTTGTCGTCCTCGGCGCCAGCTTTGTCTTCGGGCGCCCCGATCTGACCCCCATCTGGGCCGGCGGCTGGGCGATTCTGTACACCGCAACCATGACGACGTTTGCCGTCTGGACGCGCCGCAAACTGGGAGCCAATCCGCCGGTCCGCCCGGTAGCTCTGGCCCTCGAATCCCGCCGCCTGGGCGACTACATCTTCTGGCCGCTTGAAGCCTTCGCGGCGGCGCTTGTCATTTATAGCTGGTGGCTGCAACTGCGCCAGGATGGCGCGCAGGTCCATTGGCTCACGCCGCTCGAGCTCACATGGATCGCGCTCGGCCTCTTCGTCATGAAAATCGCGGCCATTCGAACCGGGTATCCGCTTCCGGCCGAACGCACCGAAGAGCACTACCGGTATCAGGACGCGTTAAGGCGCAATTCCGTGAGAACGCTGTCCGCCTGGAGTTGGTTCATCGTCATCGTCTTGCTGGGAACCACACTGAGGAGGATCTCGCCCCTTGCCTGGACGGCGCCGGGGCTATGGTTAACCGTTGCCGTCTTCCTGGCTGCCTGGGGATACGGGATGCTGGTGATCTTCCGTGGGCAGCGTCTGGCGGCGACCATGGGCCGCGACCTGCGCCCGGCCGGCAGCTTTGCCACGCCTTACCGCCGCGCCATCTGGACCAGCCGCTCCTACCTGACTTGGTTCGCGATCTGGTTCGGCGTTCTCATGATTCTCGTCTGGTTCTCGATCCGTTAACGCTCGGATCCCAATCTTCTGCAACAAAAAATGGGTGCCGCAGGTCCTTTTCTGAGACCGGCGACACCCATTTCTTTGGAGTTCGATAAATCAGTACCGTTGCAGGAAATCCGGATCGACGGGGTTCTCAAACAGCGAGGCGTCGCGCGTGACAATGGTCAGTCCTGAGGGCGTGACAAAGTAGCGGCGCTTGTCCTCGACTGGATCGTAGCCGATCACCGTGCCCTCGGCGATGTGCACGTCGCGGTCGATGATCGCCCGCCGGATGCGGCAATGGCGGCCGATATTCACGTGGGAAAAAATGATGCTGGCGTCCACGTCGGAGTAGGAGTTGACGCGCACATCCTGCGAGACCACGGAGTTCGACACCGAGGCACCGGAGATGATGACGCCGGCGGTAATCACCGAGTTGACCGCGGCTCCGGTGCGGCCCGGCTCGCCGAAGACGAACTTGGCCGGCGGATACTGGCGCACGCGGGTGCGGAT
>JBEKTO010000025.1:0-56867 GCA_049515995.1 Occallatibacter sp.
ACCCAGGCCAGCCCAATACACGGGTCCAGTCGCTCTCCCTCATGCCAACCAGTGTAGACAAAATCGCCGAATTCCAAAATGCCCGTCAAATCTGGGCCCCTTACAGATTCCTGCGCAGAGCCCGTTTTCTATTGACTCGTACCCGATTGTCGTTTCAGCCGTACTCGGCGGGGCTCCGACGCCCTTGAACCTACACTTCTTCGCCGAGACGAGGCCAGATTCGTCAAGGATGCAACCCCAAAAAAGCGACCGCAGGGCGGTTGAAATAATTTTCTTGAAAACTATTTTTAGCGTGTACCGTTCTATATCTCATGTGGATGCGCGTCAAACCATTATCATTGTTGGATTTTCGCAACTTAGAAGTTGTTGTAACTTGCATTTGACTACTTATAGCCAAAACATGAAACGCAAAGGTATACTGTAACTAGCTGAGAGAAAACAGCTACCGCAGGTTCGATTCCTGCCATGCCTCTTTGGAAGTAGAGGCTATAGATGTACGGTATCTTCCGGCTTATCAGTCAGGATAAGGGACAGCCATAGACACCTTGGGGTTAATCAGACACCCTTGGGTTCTATGGCTGTCCTTTTTTGTTTTGCACGCAAGTAATGGTCAAGACACCCAAAGAGGGGCGCATCTACACCAACAACGTGCCGTGTGGAGTGTTCAGGTGGCAGCAT
This sequence comes from Occallatibacter sp., assembly GCA_049515995.1. Lineage (GTDB taxonomy): Bacteria > Acidobacteriota > Terriglobia > Terriglobales > Acidobacteriaceae > Telmatobacter. The sequence goes on from JBEKTO010000025.1 coordinate 679, forward strand.
GTCACCAAGTGTCTATGAGGACTGGCATCAGCGAGGAAGTTAAACACGTAATCGGGCAGAAACAGCGTATTGGTAGTGGAAGAAACGAGATTGGATACTGTACATGGGGAACTATACTCAAGACGACGTTCTGACACTTGATGAGGCTGCTATGCTTCTTCGCTGTCACCCCGTGACTGTCAAGCGTCAGGCAATTTTGGGTAAAATTCCGGGCAAGAAACTTGGAAGCCTCTGGCGTTTCTCACGCCAGAGGCTTATGGAGTGGCTGCAATCTATTGATGATTAGCTGAGCAGTTTCTTGACGAGCTTGTCATGCGCTTTCCGCATATCTGGCGTCAAACTGTGGCCGTACACGTTCATGGTCGTTGCAATGTCCGAATGTCTCAGTAAGTCCTTCTGTGTGCCAACAGCGGCCCCGCCGCTGGATAGCCACGAGCGGCAAGCGTGTCTCAGGGAATGGAACCCTACGTTGCCAAGTCCCAACTCTTTCGCTATCGGCTTCAAGCCCTTTTGTAAGAGCATCGAGGCCGAGCGCGGTCCGCCAGTTTGAGGAGAAGGGAATACCCACTCGCTGTTGTCTGTCATTGGCTTGTAGGCGAGTAGTGCGGCCAAGAGTGATTTAGCAAGTGGGAGAGGAGCCTCTGAGGACGCCGTCTTCGTCTCGCCAATTTGCCCACGGGTAAACTTTCTCATGATGGCAATTGTGTTCGCTTTCTCATCTATGTCTTCCCATTTCAGCCCGAGAATTTCCGAGATACGAAGACCGTATGCTCCCCCAAGCAGCACCATAATGTTGAGCGGCTCTGGCAATTTTGTATACAGCTTTCGGAAGTCGGCCACTGAAATCTCAGGGATTTTCTTTTGCCGCTTCGTGACGCCTTTGAGTTTGATGAGGCTCATCGGGTTTGCGGCCATCGGTGGGATGAACTCGTGGAGCGCAGCTAGACGAAAGCACACAGACATGATTGACCGGATGGATGCTTTCGTAGTCTGCGAAAGTTCCAGAGCCTGTATCCACTCGTTGATGACGAGGGGCTTTATATCCCGAACGGGAGTGTGCCCGAACCTGTCTTCGATGTATTTCGTGAGCAGGTAGCTGTTCACTTGCCGAGTCGAGTGCGCCAGCGTGGGAAGATGCTCCGTCCTGTACAGGTGCGTAACTGCGCCGAACTTGGCATCGGCCTTTTCCCCGGCTGTCCCTGCGTTCACTTGCGAGATGGTCAGTTCAATGGCCTTCCGTACATCCTTTTCGGTGCGATACTGTGCCGGGTCGTAAATCTCAGTCCGCTGATACCGCTTGCCGCCCTTCCTGCCGGAGAAGCGAACCTCCCACACAAAGCCCTTGGCTCTTTCAACCTTTCGGATGCTACCCTGTTGATAGCGTGCTTTTTTTGATTTCACTTTCGCTCACCCCGCCCGTGGATAGTGCTGACCGGCACAAGTCCATTTTACACAAAGTGAGTTAAAGTGAGTACGAGAAAATAGAAACTCTTGCAAATATATGATTCTAAACGTGGCCCCGTAGCTCAGGTGGATAGAGCAGCAGTTTCCTAAACTGCGTGTCGGAAGTTCGAGTCTTCCCGGGGTCACCACTTCATTTTTCCATGCACTTTGACGGCCATCAGCGATCACATGGTCTGCGCCGTATGATGACGGGCTTTGACTTCGCGGCTCATCCCGTTTATAAAAGTTCATGTCATGAAAATCGGTTTCATGACATACCGACTGCTCTGTCATGAGCAGCGCAATTCACCACGGCAATCGCCAGGATGCTCGGGAAGGCGGTGAAATTCCGCCACTGCCCCGCAACTGTGAGCGCCCCTGCCTCGGTGCCCGTCGTATCGGCGTACCGGATGAAGGCAGGAATTCAGCCAGGGCCGTTCCGCTCAGCGCGGAGCGCCCAGGGAAACCACTGGAAGCGAGCCCTTGCGGCTTCGTTTTTGGGAAGGTGGCTGAAGAAGGCGCAAGTCAGGAGACCGGTCCTCGGCGCCCTCAACCCGCTTTGCGTTCCGAGGGGAACGAAGGAGCTATCATGCCTATTTCCCTGAATTTGCGCCGCCAATTCCTGCGCGTATTCGCTGCCATTCTACTTACACTTGCTTTGAGCCCCTGCCGGGCTGCGTCCATCCGCGGTGTCGTTACCGATGCGTCGGGAGCAAAGGTCACCGGCGCCACGGTGGTTCTTATCAGCGGCGGAAAAGTCGTCGCCAGCGCCGTTTCGACTGCGGACGGCAGCTTTCAAATACTGACCGGCGTCAACGGCCGCTTTTACCTAGTGGTTTCGGCCAAGAGCTTCCGCCAGTTGGAGACACCGGGCTTCTACGCCGGCCAACTCGACAACATTGAGCGCAACGTGGTGCTGGAACCGGAGTGGGTGCGCGAGTCGATCGTTGTGACTGCAACCGGGATTCCTACGCCGCAGCCGCAAACCAGCGAGGCCACCAGCGTGCTGGGACCGCTCGATCTGGCTTTGCGCGACGATCTGGTGAGTGCGCTGCGGCTGATGCCTGGCACGGTCACGGTGCAGTCCGGCCAACAGGGAGCGCAAACTTCCTTGTTTGTGCGCGGCGGCAATTCGGATGCGAACAAGATCCTGCTGGACGGAGTGAGTGTGGGCGATATGGGGGGGCAATTCGACTTCGGCCCGCTTTCCACGACCGCTATTCAAAGTGCGGAGGTCTATCGCGGGACCAATTCGAGTCTTTACGGAGCGGATGCGGGCAGCAGCGTCGTCAGTCTGACTACCCCGCACGGAACCACCAGCTTTCCTTCGCTGTTGTTTCAGGGCGATGCCGGCAACCTCAACACTTCGCGCGAAGAGTTGGAAGTTGCCGGAGCGCACAACAAACTCGATTATCTGGGCGCTTTCAGTTGGCTGCAAACGGCCAACGATCTGCCCAATGACGAGTACCATGTAGCCACAACAGCGGCCAATCTCGGCTGGCAGGCGAGCGGGACCACGCAGATTCGAGCCACACTGCACTATGGCGTGGATGCAACGGGCGTACCCAACTCCTGGGACTTCTATCATGTGGCCGACGACGCAACGCAGAAGGATCAGGATCTTTTTGTCAGCGCCTCGATCGACAATCAGACTACGGCGGCATTTCACAACACCCTGCGCTACGGGCTGGCGCGCAAGCGGGAACAATACAACCTCTGGCAGCTATCGGGCGAAGCCCAGACCTTCAGCTATTACTGCTATGGTCCGGCAACACTGGGCAATAACGTCACCATCTCCGGCGCCAATGGCTACTCCGCCACCGGGCAGGCTGTGCTCGACTGCTCCACAGGCAAGAGTCAGAATGTCAACAATCGTGACCAGCTAGTCTATCAGGGCGATTACCGCTTCACGCCGCACCTGATCGCGCTCCTCGGGTTTCACTTCGAAAACGAGCGTGGTTCGGAGCCAGGCAGCACCTATTATCCAGATGTGAACGCGACCAACTACGATTACCTTGCCGGCGTACATGGCGACTATAAAAATCGCTTCTATTACACATTGGGCGGCAGCATCGAGAAGTACTCGCTGTTTGGAGTGCAGGGGACGCCGCACGCCGGGCTCTCTTATAGTGCGGTTCGCCCGCGCAAAGGCGCCTTCAGCGGGACTCGCATTCTGTTCAACTTTGGCGATGCGGTGCGCGAACCTAAGCTGACCGATGAAGATGGGTCACTCTACAATTTTCTCGAACAAAACGGCGGGCAATCGACAATTCAGCAGCTCCACATTGGACGTTTGTCGGCGCCTACCACGCGTACTTATGAAGGTGGGGTCGAGCAGTCGTTCTTTGGCGAGCGCGTCGTCTTCCGCGCCAGCTACTTCCACAACGAATTTGGCCGGGAGATCGAATACGTCGGCCTCGACCTGATTCCCGAACTCCTACCCAATCTCACCGCGGCTCAGCAGCAGGTACTGGAGCAAACCCTTCAGAACGACTTTGCCTACGAGCTGACCATCAACTCCCAGGCCTTCCGCGCCCAGGGAGTCGAGACTACGGTGGAGAGCGGCATCGGTCGCAGCCTTTTCATGCGCGGCGGCTACACATACCTGGATTCGGTGGTTCAGCGCTCGTTTACCAACGACGATGAGGCTTTGCTGGGGCCTATTCCCACATTCAGCGACGGCACTCCCATCGGACCCTACGCTCCGCTTGAAGGCGCGCGTCCCTTCCGCCGCCCGCCGCATACCGGCTTTTTCACCGCCAGTTACTCGAAGAGGAAGCTGGCAGCGGTCTTTACTTCAGCCTTTGCCAGCCGCAGCGACGATTCGACGTATCTTGAGGGAGCCGACGCCAACGGCGGCGATAGCCTGCTGTTGCCCAACCGCAATCTGGACCACGGCTATGCCAAGCTGGATCTCGGCGGCAGCTACAACCTGCTGTCGTGGCTGAGCATCTATGCCCAGGCAGAGAACCTGCTCAACGACCAGCACATCGCGCCCATCGGCTATCCCAGCCTGCCCATGAACCTGCGCACCGGCCTCCGCATCCAGTGGACCAAGGCCGTCAGCCGCTAAGGCAGGTTTCAGCCTCAGTGAAGGGCGGGAACTGAACACGCACGATGGAGGGGGTTGCGCCCGCAATCCTCCTCCATGGTGCTGGGTGAAATGGCAGACGAGGTGCATCCGCGCCGATGGATTGAAGAGCGCCGGACGGTGACCGGATTCCTCCCCGCTTTTCCACAGACAATGCCCGGAAGTTGATGAAAGCGCTGTTTTTTCCCTTGGAAACCCGCTGCCACTGTCACAAACTATTTATATGCACGTAGTTTAGCTTTAACAGTCTCTCCAGCAATACCGGTCAAGCTAGATGTTGGGCCAGCGGCAGCCAGATCGCCATCGGCCCACAATCCCCAAAAAACCGAACGATCAAACAAGCTGCGAGGAGAATATGAAGCAAGATCTTTGGAGGAGTGTCGCCCGGTGTGGCCTGTTTCTTTTGGCCACATTCACCTGCTGCCTGCCAGGGCTGGCGCAGCAAACATTAGGTTCGCTGAATGGCACTGTGCTCGACACGACCGGAGCCGCCATCTCGGGGGCCACCGTGACGGTCACCGACGAGGCAATCAACGTTACCCAGACCGCCACAACGCAGAAGACCGGCTTCTATCAGATTTTCAATCTCCCCATTGGCACCTATACGGTCAAGGTCGCGCATGAAGGGTTCGCCACCACTGAGCTTGCCGGCATCTCCGTTCAGGAAGCCCGTGCCACCACGCTCAATGCCACACTGAAAGTCGGGCACGCTGCCGCTGAAACCGTCGAGGTTACAGCGAATCCACTGCTCAACGCCACGGACGCCACCAACGGCTACACCATGGACTCCGCGCAGATTGAGATCACTCCGCTGGCCACCGGCAGCTTCACCCAGATGGCGGTGCTTTCGCCGGGCGTGAACGCCGAACTGCTCAGCGGTCTCAACTCCAATGGCGGCCTGGGCAACCAGCCCATTTGGGCCAACGGCCAGCGCGACACTTCGAACACCTTCCAGGTGAACGGTGTGGACGTGACCAACCTCTTCAATGGCAAGACCTCTAGCGGGATGACCTCGCAGCGTTATAACTTCAACATCGGCGGCGGCAGCACCTCGGCCGCTTCTTCTGCCGGCGCCGGGGCCATCGGCGGCGCGTCTCCTACCGGAACCTCGGTTTACGGCTCCATCGGCAACAGTCTCCCCTCGCCTCCGCCCGAAATGCTGGCGGAACTGCGCGTGAACACCTCGATGTACGACGCCCAGCAGGGAGCGACCAGCGGCGCGCAGATCGATGCCAACACCAGGACAGGCACGAACGCCTGGCACGGGCAGGTGTACGGAACCTTTGCCAATAACGCTCTAAATGCCGCGCCCTACTTCTTCAACCAGCAGTATCAGCTCAGCCTCCAGGGAGTAGGAGCGTTTCCCGAGTCCCTGGACAATCCCCAACTGCACCGCTGGACCGCCGGCGGCACGGTGGGCGGACCGGTGATCAAGAACAAGCTGTTCTTCTTCGCCGGCTATCAGCGCCTTTACAGTTCGGATCAGTCTACCGGTTTGTCGCAGATGACCGTCCCCTCCGGGTTGACCGATGACCGCTCAACGGCTGGCCTGGACGCCGCAGCCACCGTCTGGAACGGAGGCAAGGCGTTCAGCAGCGCCATCGACCCCATCGCGGCGTCGCTCATGAATGCGAAGCTGCCGAATGGGCAGTACTTGATTCCGTCGGCGCAGACCTCGGCGGCCTATCAGTACGGGGTTCCTAATGTCACGCTCATCGGCACCTCCGAGATGACCTCCGATCAGGGGACGGCTGCGCTGGACTACGACGTAAGCAAGACCGACCGGTTTGAGGTGAAGTATTACTACCAGAACGATCCTGTGACCAAGCCTTACGGTTTTGCCCAGACGGGCGGTTTTCCGGTTACCCAGAACAACGGTTCGCAGGTGGCGGCAATCGACAATACCATGGCCCTCAGTCCGCGGCTCAACTGGGAACAGCGCCTAGGTTTTGTACGCATGGGCTCGTACAGCTTTTATAAGCAGACGCTGACCAATCCCGGTGGCGATCCCGATTTCGGTATCGGCGCCGGCCAGACGGGATATGCCGCCGGATTGCCAGGCCTGCTGCTGGCATCCTTTGCCAGCAGCCAGAACGACTCGCCCGGCGTCAAGGTCGGACCTTACAGCTCATTCGCCAACACCGGCTTCTATCAGAACCGGTTGAATCCCTCCACCAACCTGATCTTTGCAAAAGGGAACCACACCCTGGTGGCCGGCGGCGGCTACAGTTACACACAGTTGAACATCACCAACAACCGCACCGGGATCGCCCAGGTAAAGACCAAGAACTTTCAGACATTTCTCGAGGGAGCGGTTAGCAGTTCGAACGTGCTAGAGACCATCGACCCGGCGAGCGGACGGAACAATGCGGATCGCTACTACCGGACCAACGAGATGGATGGCTATCTGCAGGACAAGTGGCAGGCGCTTCCGAACCTGAGCATCACCGCCGGCATCCGCTATGACTACCACGGCGGCATGACGGAGAAGTACGGCGACATGTTCAACTTCGATCCGGCCAAGTACAACGTGACCGGTACTACCACCTCCGGATTTACCGTGGCCGACGCTGGCTTTATTGTGGCGGGCAACAACAAGTACTACCCCACCTCAGGAGTCAGCGACTCCACGCTGAACGGACGGCAGTGGGGCATCTCTCCGCGCGTGGGCTTTGCCTGGGCGCCCAAGATGAATCATGGCAACGTCGTCTTCAGCGGCGCGGGCGGCATCTACTTCGATCGCGGCGAGAATTTCCAGTACCTTTCGCAGCCGGCAGGCAGCGGCAACGGCGGACCGTTCGGCGTCACCGAGTCGGCTCCGCTGGCCAGTTATGTCGTCGGCAATGGCAAGACGCTCGAGAATCCGCTGGGCACGGCTCTGACTTCGGCCACCTACATTCCGCCCAGCGCCAATCCCGGCACCATCACCGCGGCCTTGCAGAACCAGTTGAACATCATGACCGGCAACAGCAAGTCCTATGGTCCGAACTGCGGCGCCATCGACAATCAGGAAGGCTATACCGACTGCACGGCGACGTTGAACTTCGGCGCCTACGACAAGAACAACGTGCTGCCGTACACCGTCAATTACTCGCTCAAGATGCAGTGGCAGCCCAGAGCCGACCTGGCCGTGACCATCGGCTATAGCGGCAACCGCGGCCGCCACGCCGTGATCCCCATCCCCTTCAACGAGCCGGGCATTGCCACAACCAGCAATCCGATCTGGGGCGAGCAGTACAGCTACGGTTTCCAGGTGCTCAACCAGAACCTGCCCAAGCACCAGTACGACTACAACAGCATTGCCCTGGAGCCCTGGAACACGGCCGACGGCGGCAATACCGACTTCCGTACGCCGTACGTCGGTTACAGCCCCAACGCCGCGCTCTTCAAGACGGTGGGCAACTCCGCATACGACGCGCTGCAAACCCAGCTCGAAAAGCGGCTCTCGCACAATTTCCTGGTGGGCGCCAGCTACACCTGGAGCCACGCTCTCGACGAACAGAGCGACATCGGTCTGTTCTTTACCGGCAACGATCCAAAGAACCTGCGCAACTCCTGGGCATCGTCGGATTTCGACCGCACCAATGTTTTCAGCGCGGACTTCCAGGTGCTGCTGCCCAACACGGCCAAGAAAAGCTCCCTGGGCTCCTATGTTGTGAACGACTGGAGCCTCACGGGAATCGGCATTGTGCAGAGCGGCGAGCCGTATTCGCTCTATGAGTTCTACGGCGCGGTAGGCAGCATCAACTTTGGCGACTATCCCACGCTGATGAACCCCGTGCTCGGTGTCAAAGACCCAACCAGCGTGAAGAAATCGCTGACCGGGAATTCCGGCGCTTTTCGCGGCCCCGGCGGCAGCTACATTCCTACCATCGATCCCACGCAGATCGCCATCAACTACCTGGCTCCCGGCGAGAAGGGCGTTCCGGTCTCCACGGGCAGCGATCCGCAGGACATCTACGAGACCGACTTCGCTCCCGGACAGCGCAACCTCTTCCGCCAGGCCGCCCAGAAGCGCCTGGACCTTTCCTTGCGCAAGACCTTCCACGCGACAGGGAAGCTGACCATGCAGTACGAGTTCAACGTCTTCAACGTCACCAATACCACCAGCCTGGACGTGCCGATGGATCAGGCGCAAATCCGCCAGAACTCAGCCTGCTCCAACTCGGCTATCACCGCGGGCAACAACTGCGAACCCGGCAAGTACTACTACGTCAACTACGGGCAGATCGTCACCAGCAGCAACCCCGCCGATCAGCAATCGGCGCTGGCCAATCTGGATGAATTGCCTTACTCCACCGGGTCCGGCAAAAACCTGACCGTTCCCACCTTCATCCCTCTCGGAGCGACAGGAAGCTGCGTTTCAGGGGGGTCGAATGTAACTCCGAATGGGTGTCCAAACAACGCGTCAACCTTTGGCTCGGTCTCCAACACCATCGGCAGCAACCGGGTTGTCACCATGGGCATTCACATCACCTATTAGCTTCGTTGCTTGAGGAAGAGTACGCATCGGGGTCCCTTCCGGGGCCCCGATGCCGTTTCAGGCAGAGCATTTGAGGCGAATGGAGGAAACGCGGCTTTGCGTCTGGAGGGCAAAGGGTATGTTGGTGCGCGCAGGGATATTGAGGTCATTAAAAGAAAATTCATTGGGTCAAAACCACTTCTTGAACTTTTGAAGAATTCTGGGCTCATTGTACGTTTCTGACACACTTTTTCTTGAAGACAGCCGACTGCTCGGATTAGAGTGGAGCTTCTCCCATTTTGACGTGTTTGGTTTGCTTGTAGTCCCTGTAGCAGAGGTGTACGCATGGTTTGTCCGAAGTGCCAATCCAGTTCTCTTTCTTTGATTCCGGCGGAAGTCCGGCTTTATCGCAACAGTCCCCGCACTCTGAGCCATCCACCTATGACGCCTTCCCCGGATATCCGGGTATGCCTGGATTGCGGCTGGTCGGAGTTTTCGATTCCGCGCTCCTGGTTGTCGGCCGGGTGGCTGCGCTCCATGAGCCCGCAGAAGGTTGTGAATGGGGCTGGAAGGGCGTCTTCGAGCGTGGCTGCGCTCACGTCGTAGAGAGTAGAAGCGTTCCGGACGGATTTGCATGGCCAACTGTCTCCGACGGCAATTCGATCGCCGGAGGTTGACGCATGGACGGACCTCTTAAAAGAGGGCGCGCAAAAAAGGCCCCCAGCCGAAGCTGGAGGCCTTTTGTTCTAGGGTTGTAGCGCCGTGGCTTAGTACATGCCTTCCATGCCGCCCCCGTGGCCGCCAGCCGGAGCAGACTTGGGCTCCGGAATCTCGACAACCAGAGCTTCGGTGGTGAGAAGCAGGCCGGCGATCGAGGCTGCGTTCTGCAGCGCCGTGCGGGTTACCTTGGTGGGATCGATGACGCCGGCTTTCACCAGGTCCTCGAATTCGCTCGTGGCTGCGTTGTAGCCGTAGTGCTGGTCCTTCGACTCCAGCACCTTGCCTACCACCACCGCGCCCTCTTCGCCGGCATTCGCGACGATCTGGCGCAGCGGCTCTTCCAGCGCGCGGCGAACGATCTGGGCGCCGATCTTCTCGTCGCCTTCCAGCGTCTTGATCAGGGCTTCGACAGCCGGGATGGAACGGACCAGCGCAACACCGCCGCCGGGGACGATACCCTCCTCTACAGCAGCCCGCGTCGCGTGAAGTGCATCTTCCACACGCGCCTTCTTCTCTTTCAGCTCGGTCTCGGTCGCGGCGCCCACCTTGATGATGGCCACTCCGCCCACCAGCTTGGCCAGCCGCTCCTGCAGCTTCTCCTTGTCGTAGTCCGAGGTGGTCTTCTCGATCTGCGCGCGGATTTCGTTGATGCGGCTCTTGATGGCTTCGGCATCGCCGGCGCCGTCAACGATGGTGGTGTTGTCCTTGTCGATGGTGACGCGCTTGGCGCGGCCAAGGTCCTCGAGCTTCACGCCTTCCAGCTTGATGCCCAGGTCCTCAGTGATGGCCTTGCCGCCGGTGAGGATGGCAATGTCGCCCAAGATCGCCTTGCGACGATCGCCGAAGCCAGGCGCCTTCACGGCAGCCACGTTCAAAGTTCCGCGCAGCTTGTTCACCACCAGGGTGGCCAGGGCCTCGCCCTCAACGTCCTCGGCGATGATCAGGAGCGGCTTGCCGCCGCGTGCTACCTGCTCCAGCAGGGGCAGCAGGTCCTTCATGTTGCTGATCTTCTTCTCGAAGATGAGGATGTAGGGATCTTCCAGAACCGCTTCCAGGCGCTCCGCGTCGGTGACGAAGTAGGGGCTCAGGTAGCCGCGGTCAAACTGCATGCCCTCGACCGTCTCCAGGAAGGTGTGGCCGGTCCGCGATTCCTCGATGGTGATCACGCCATCCTTGCCGACCGTCTTCATTGCGCCGGCGATGATGTCGCCGATCTCCTGGTCACCGTTGGCCGAGATGGCGCCCACCTGGGCTACCGAACCCTCGTTCACGGGTTTTGACAGCTTACCCAGCGAACCGCCGTCGGTCCAGTTGCCGTCCTTGTCACGGGTGCCGATGACGACCGTCACGGCCTTATCGATGCCGCGCTTCAAGGCGGTCGGGTTCGCGCCGGCTGCCACTGTCTTCACGCCCTCGCGGAAGATGGACTGCGCCAGAACGGTCGCGGTCGTCGTGCCGTCGCCGGCCACGTCGCTGGTCTTGGAGGCAACCTCGCGCACCAGTTGTGCACCCACGTTTTCGACCGGGTCCTTCAGGTCGATCTCTTTGGCCACCGTCACGCCGTCCTTGGTGATGGTGGGCGAACCGAATTTCTTCTCGATCACAACGTTCCGGCCCTTGGGGCCGAGGGTCGCCTTGACGGCGTCCGCCAGCGTGTTCACGCCGCGCAGGATCGCCTGACGGGACTCTTCACCGTGCAGAATTTGCTTTGCCATGCCTGTAACTCTCCTAGTCAGTTGTCAGCTATCAGTTGTCAGTTGTCAGGGGGCGGAGAGCAGAGATCAATGCTGTCGACCTGCTAGCTCCGCCAACACCGCGAAGACGCGCTGTACGCGGCCGTCAGACTACTTCTTGATGATGCCGAGGACTTCTTCCTCGCGCATGATCAGAAACTCTTCGCCGTCGATCTTGATCTCGGTGCCGGAGTACTTGCCGAAGAGAATCTTGTCGCCCGCCTTCACGTCCAGGGGGAAGACCTTGCCTTCGTCGTTGGACTTGCCCTTGCCCACGGAGATGACTTCGCCCTCCTGAGGCTTTTCCTTGGCGCTGTCGGGGATGATGATGCCACCGCGGATGGTCTCGCCCTCTTCGAGGCGGCGGACCAGGATGCGGTCATGGAGCGGGGTAAAGGTGGTCGCTACGGATACAGTTGCCATTGCTTCGCTTCTCCTTCACACGCGGGCGGAGTCGAGCTCCAGCCGCGGGATTTGCGTGGTTTGATGAAAAATCCTTCGGAAATTGCGGATTGCTACCTTACGATTTGGAGCAGCGGACTGATGCAAGCAGACCCGCCGGCGGCGTGCTAGCACTCTCGCCTTCCAATTGCTAACGATAGGGAGCGTCGCCGGGATTGTCAAGTACTGATTGTTAATATATGAGTGCGGAACGCTCATAAATTCTTGAGGCTGTCAATGAATGATATTTCGGCCTCAAAGCGCTCCACGTCCCCTTCAGGGCGGATCAAGCGGTGTCCCGGACAGAGTGTGGAGCAAACCTCGATGCTTGGTTCCTGCACCGGATCCCTGCGCCTCCGTTCCAAGCTGACGGGAAGAACGGGATTCTTTTCGAGAATCGACAGGATACTCTGGACCTCCGGAAGCCGGATAAGTTCAATCAACGGCCCAGAATACCGCGATTCCAACCATATTGTCGATCGAATTCACATCCGTCCTGCTACCTCTGGCGACGGGCCTTCGTCGTAAGCGTGGAGACCATTTACAATGGACAACATGCTTCGCCGTTCCCTCATTTGTTGCAGCGTCTTCGTGGCCGCTTTCGGCCTGATTGTCAGCTCTCTCTCCGCTCAGCAGGAGACATCCAAGCGCGGCCGCAAGTACAAGGCGCCGCCGCCAACGGCTCGCATCGAGGTGACTGTGCTGCGCGACGTCAACGGCAAGCCGATTGAGAACGCGGCCGTCGTCTTTCACGCCATGGTGGGCGAAAAAGACACAGGCAACATGGAATTGAAGACCAACGAGGATGGCAAGACCATCATCGACGTGATGCCTATTGGCGACACGGTTCGGCTGCAGGTGATCGCCAAAGGCTTCCAGACCTTCGGCGATGACTACAAGATCGACAAGGCCGAATTGGCCATTGAGATCAGAATGAAGCGGCCGGGCGAGCAGTATTCCATTTATAAGAGTCACCCGGAGCAGAGCGAGGGCGGCAAGGATTCTGCGCCAGCGCCAGCTGCCACGCCGCAGGCCACGCAACCCAGCCAGCCCCAACCGAAATAGGGTATGCCTTGGAGCGGACCTGCCCGCTGGCCTCGGAGTGTTGATGGTTTATTGAAAGGCCGCCGCTTAGGCCGCGCTCTTTCAGGGCAAAGCGATGACGACCCAAATCCTCAGCGGCAAATCGGCACTGGTCAGCGGAGGCGCCCGGCGCATCGGGCGGGAGATCGCGCTCGTTCTCGCTAAAGCCGGGGCGGATGTGACCATTACCTACCGGCGCTCTCGCGCCGTGGCCGAGCGGACTGCCGGCGAGATCGAAGACCTCGGCTGCCGCGCTTTGACCGTGGAATGCGATGTACGCTCGGAGTCCTCGGTGCGCGCGGCGATTGCCGCGACAATCGCCTTTCATGGGCGGCTCGACGTGCTGGTCAACAACGCGGCCGTCTTTGCCTCCGCTTCGCTTGAGAGCATCGGCCTGGAACAATGGGATGCGGTCTTCGAAACCAATGTGCGCGGACCGTTTCTGGTGGCGCGCGAGGCGCTCGTTTACCTTCGCGCCGCGCAGGGAAGAATCGTGAATATCGGCTCGCTGGGTGGATTGCAGGCCTGGGCCGGCCATGCCCACTACTGCGCATCGAAGGCCGCGCTCCATATGCTCACCGAGGCAATGGCCAAGGCATTCGCGCCGGAGGTGGCCGTCAATTGCGTGGCACCGGGCTGGATCGAGATGGATGAGACCCCTGAGGCGGATGCCGCTCGCTTTGCCGCCAGAACACCCATGCGTCGCAACGGGACGGCGGACGATGTGGCCCAGGCCGTTCTTTTTCTTGCAACTGGCACGAAATTCGTCACCGGGCAGATTCTGACCGTTGATGGCGGGTTGGGCCTCACTTAAAGGTGGCGAGGCATTTAACGGGCGAACAGACGGTTCCAGAGACTCCTTCGGCCAGCCTTGTCCGTTCCGCTCTTGCGGGACGCAGGTTTGGAGTTGCTGGCATAACGCTTGGCATTGAACTTCAGCGGCACATTCTCCCACAGGCCTAAGGGTTCCGGTTGCGCCGGCCACTTGGCGCCCGCGACCGCAGCCTGCGGATTGGTCACGCATAGCCGCCGCGCCGTCTCTTCGCCGGCCCGCTCGGCCACATACTCGTAAGCGCGATTCAAATGCGGAGGCCGCCAATCTATTCGGTGTGCGTCGGTGGCCAGAAAGTGAATCCAGTTGCGCTCGAGCAGTTCGTTCGAGAGGGCCTCCGCCAGCTTGCCGCAGCGTCCGTACAGAGCATTGGCGGTCACCTGAACCAGGCATCCCTTGCGCATCCACTCGGCCAGCAACTCGGGTTGGCGATGCACGGCAGGATACCGCTCCGGATGGGTGACGATCAGCGTATAGCCCGCCGACTGCAACCTGTACATGGCGTCTTCCAGTTGCGGAGCGATGGTGATGTTGGGAAACTCGATCAGCAGATAGCCTTTGCCGTTGATCGAGTAGCGCAAGGGATGGGCCACGGCGTCGAAGATATTCTCCGCGGCCAGGTGGAAGTCGCATCCCAGGCTCAGTTCGATCTCGCCCTTCAGCAGGCCGCGCAACTCAGCTAGGCGTTCTTCGATCACCTCAAGGCGATAGGGGTACTCATCGCTGGCGTGAGGCGTGCAAACGATATGCGTGATTCCGTCCGCCGCGGCTTCGCGCGCCATCGCCAGCGAGGTCTCCAGGTTGGGCGATCCGTCGTCCACACCATAGATCAGATGCTCATGAATGTCGATCATTGCGCCCTGTCTTCCTGCGTCTGCAACCAGAATTTCAATGTGCCGCCAGAGCCTCGATCATAGAGGCAAAAATCTTCCAGCCGTCGGCCGATCCCAGCAGTTCTTCGCTAGAGCGATCCGGATGGGGCATCATGCCCAGGACATTCCTCTTTTCGTTGAGAATGCCGGCAATATTGTCCAAGGAACCGTTTGGGTTCGCTTCCGCGGCGATCTCTCCGCCGGCAGTGGCATAGCGGAAGGCGATCCGGTCCTCGGCCTGCAACCGCTCGAGTTCGTCCTGCGTGCAGAAGTAGTTTCCCTCCATGTGGCCGATGGGCATCTGCAGCACTTCGCCCTTGGAGAGCCGATGGGTGAAGGGGCTGTTTGTAGTCTCGCAGCGCAGATGAACCTGCTTGCAGATGTACTTGAGCCCGGCATTGCGCATCAGCGCGCCGGGCAGCAGGCCGGCCTCGGTCAGGATCTGAAAGCCGTTGCAGATGCCCAGCACCAGCCCGCCGTCCGCGGCGAACTTCTTGACGGCCTGCATCACCGGAGAAAAGCGCGCGATGGCGCCCGTGCGCAGGTAATCGCCGTAGGCGAAGCCGCCCGGAACCAGCACCGCATCCACGCCTTGCAGGTCTTCGGAATCGTGCCAGAGAAAAGTGACAGGCTGGTGCGCCACTTCGGCAATCACGTTGTAGGTATCGTGATCGCAATTGGAGCCGGGAAAGACCAAAACCCCGAATTTCATGTTTCTAGGGTATCAGTTTCGATGCGCAGTCAGGATAGCTTTTCCGTGCGAAGGGAACCAGCGGCGACCATGATCGGAACTGTGCCTGTCCGGAGATGGGCGAGCGGGTGCCGCTCGCCCGGTCAATCTAAGTTGCGATCTCAATACGCGATCCGCAGTTCCTGTCCCTTGCCCTCGTCCGGGATCAGGGTCGTGATGCGATGGTACTCGGCGTCAAAGCCGATGGAGATCGGAGTTGTGCCGCTCCCGGCACCTGGCGCTGAAGTGCTCGCTGCCGCGGCCGGTCTGACCGCGCCGTAGACCTCGACCGAAAGCAGCTTCCACCAGGGTGCAAAGCTGCCCTCGCGCGGGGCCAAGGTCACGGTCAGTCCCTGCGCCGTCTCGCGGCAGGTGAATTGGATGCGCAGGAACTCGCCCTTCTGATAGGCGTAGCTGACGCCGTCGTCTAGGTAGAGGCTGCCGCTGCAGTCTTTTCCCGGCGCGGCGGGCGGATAGACGCGCAAGGTCAACGGCCCTTGTGGCTTCTCGCCGGTGCTTTGGACCAGCGGCTGCTCAGGAACGATGGCACCGGCGCGGACGAAGACCGGCAGCGTATCCAGGCTGCGATGGATGTGCACCTCCGGTTGGGTCACTTTGCTGTTGTCGATGGCCTTTCTGCCCGTATTGCCGTCTACCCGCGCGCCAGTCCAGTAGTCGTACCATCCCACCGGCGGCAGCGCCACGGTATAGTCGTCCAACTCATCCGGGTAGGGGCTCTGGGCCACCAGCAGATCGGGGCCCAGCAGGAAGGCGTTGCCGGTGCTCAGATCCAGCGGCTGCCCATCCGCTCCACCGGCCGGAAATTCCAGGAACAGCGGCCGCATGATCGGCAACCCCGTCCGGCTCATCTCCTCGGCGGTGGTGTAGATGTACGGCAGCAGGCGATAGCGCTCCTCGATATACCGCCGGCGCAGATTCAGGTCCTCCGGCGTGCCGTTTTCCCAGGGTTCCTGCGGATTGGAACCCTGGGTGGTGTGGTCGCGGTCAATGGGATGAAAGGCCGCAACCTCCAGCCAGCGCGTCAGCAGTTCCGGCTGCGGAGAGCCGGCAAAGCCGCCCACATCTGCGCCGCTCAAGCCGAATCCGCTCAGGCCCAGGTTGAGCAGTTGTGGCGTCGTCTGGCGCAGGTGGTTCCAGGTGCTGGAGTTATCGCCGGTCCAGGTGGCTGCGTAACGCTGCCCTCCGGCATAGCTGGCGCGGGTCATCACAAAGGGACGCGTCTGAGGGGCGAGCCTGCGCAGCCCTTCATAGGTCCCGCGACTGTTTTCCATGCCATAGACGTTGTGAATTTCGAGGTGGCTGGCCACGCGCGGCGCAAATCCCGGCTCCTCGATGCGGTGCTGAATGTCGTCGGGCATGGTCTTCGACGCGACCTCGAAGATGGCCGGCTCGTTCATGTCGTTCCAGAATCCGGCCACGCCCTTGCCCACGAAATCCGCATAGAGGGTGCCCCACCATTTGCGCGAAACACTGCGAGTAAAGTCGGGAAAAACGGCCTTGCCCGGCCAGACCACGCCCACGTAAGTCGAGCCATCGGGATTCTTGACAAAGTGGTCGCCAGCTTTGCCCTCGTCGTAGGGTTTGTAACCGGCGTTGGGCAGGTCGGCAATGTGCAGATCGGTAATCACCACCGTGTGCAGATGCTCGGCCTTCAGGTCCTCGATCATCCGGTCGAAGTGCGGAAAGCGCTCCGGATCGACGGTGAAGGGCCGGTTCTTCAGTTGGTAATCGATGTCAAGCCAGATCACGTCGGTGGGAATCCGCTCGCTGCGCAGGCGGTCTGCGATGCGACGCACCTCGGCCTCGGGATAGTAGCTGTAGCGCGACTGCTGAAAGCCCAGCGACCACAGCGGCGGCAGGGGCGTGGTTCCCGTGAGCCAGGCCCAGGCCTTCACGACAGCCTTGGGCTCCGGGCCATACAGAATGTAGTAGTCCAGCGGTCCGCCTTCCGCGCCAAAGGAGTAGCCATCGCGGTACTCCTTGTTGAAGTCGAAGCTGGTTCTCCAGGTATTGTCCAGAAAGAAGCCCGCGGCGACTCCCTTATGGAAGGCGATGAAGAAGGGAATTGACTTGTAGATCGGGTCTGTGGATTCCTGCCAACCGAAGGCGTCAGTGTTCCAGTTGCTGAAGGCTTCATTGCGCCGGTCCAACGGTCCGGGCTTGTCGCCGAGGCCGAAGTAGTGCTCGTCGTCGGGCGACTTGCGGTAGACGCGGAAGGTTGCGCCGTGGTACTCGACCGGCCTGCCAGGAAGATCCTGGGCGACCACGCGCCCGTCCAGATCGGTCACGGTCAGCTCCAGCGGGTCTTTGCGGATGGAAACGCGGAGCTTTGCGGTTTTGAAGCCCACGGCCGAGGCGTTTTGTTCCGGAGTGACGGCGACCGTTGCGGTGCGCGCCGAAGCCAGCACAGCCCAGGAGGCGTCTTCCGGCAGTTGCCCGGCCGCCCCCACGCGCACCCGCAGCACATCGTCTCGCAGTGCAATTATCTGCATCACAGCGGTGCCGGAGCGGATTTCAATTCCATTGACGGTTGCCCGGGAAGCGGTGACCCGGTCCAGCCGGACGAAACCCGATTTCTGTTGGGCCTCGGGGGCCGGATTCGCTTGCGACGTTGCGGCTAGAAACAGAAAACCAAATACAACAAACAAGAAACGTACTGCCCTTTGCACTCAGCACCTCATGGGAGCCAAATTGTCGATCGCCATGAAGAATAATCCCGCGGAGCGTCCTTGGGGAAACATCGCGTTTTGCTTCCCGTCGCCGGTGTTATACTCACAAGGTCGGGCGCGTGCCGCGCCGGCATTCTTCACTACCTTTGAGGTTCTCATGTCCGGCCACTCAAAATGGGCCACAATCAAGCACAAGAAGGGCGCGCTGGACGCTAAGCGCGGCAAGATATTCACCCGTCTGCTCAAGGAAATCGCCGTAGCCGCCAAGGGTGGCGGCAACCCTGACAGCAACGCCCGGCTACGCACCGCGATTCTGGCAGCCAAGGCGGAAAACATGCCGCAGGAGAACATCAAACGTGCCATCCAGCGCGGCACCGGCGAGTTGGAGGGCGTCAACTACGAGGAGATCACTTTCGAGGGCTATGGTCCCGGCGGCGTCGCCATCATCGTCGATGTCATGACCGACAACCGTAACCGCGCCGTCAGCGAAATCCGTCATGCCTTCTCAAAGAACGGCGGCAACCTGGGCGAGTCCGGCTCGGTCCGCTTCATGTTCTCCAAGAAGGGCCTCATCGCCGTCGAGAAATCCGCTGCCACTGAAGACCAGTTGATGGATATCGTGCTGGAGCACGGGGGCGAGGACCTGAACGATGAGGGCGACACCTGGGAGATCGTCAGCGATCCCTCGGCGCATGAGGCGGTGTCCTCGGCCATCAAGGCCGCCGGCATTCCCACGGTGATGAACGAAGTCACCATGGTTGCCTCCACTTATAACAAGCTTGAGGGCTCGGCGGCGAACCAGATGATGCGTTTGCTGGAAGTTCTGGAAGACCTCGACGACACGCAGAACGTCTACTCGAACTTCGACATGGACGCCGAGCAGATGGAACAGGCGGCGGGTTGATTTGCATCGGGAAGACAGACAACAGGCCGCCCGGTTGTGGCGGCCTTTTTTTGAGATTTGAAATTTGCGATAGAGGGAAGGGAAGAACGTTGACCCGAACTGGACGGTTTCTCTTGTTTTTCTTGATCGTTGGCGCGCAGATGGCGGGAACTTTCCTCGCCTCCGCTGAGACGCCGGATGATGCCGCCGCGGCCAACCCCGTGGCCCAGGTGCGCCAGGACAAAAGCTGGGAATTCGGGCCATTCATCAACGGAGGGGCGGGGCTGGGCAACCGCGATGACTTCGGGTTCCTTTCTGCCGGTTTCCAGGGAGGCAAGGCGCTGACTCCCGTGCTCCGCGCCGGGATTTTCACTGGCCAGTTCGAGTTTGGGGCCAATGTCATGCCGCTTTGGCAGGCCTACACCCCAGGTCCACATGAGCAGACCTTCCTTTTTCCGGGCGGCTACTATGTGGCGCCCGATGGCGGCGGAACCTATCGCGGCGTCAGTCTCACCCCGGTGATCCTCCGCTGGAACTTTCTTACCCGGTCGCGGCACTTTCAGCCGTGGTTTCAGGGTGCAGGCGGGCTCATCTACACCACGCACAAGTTTCCACCCGACGAACTGGTTCCGCATGGAACTCCCGGCGGGACGAGCGTCTTCAACTTTTCACCCCAGGGTGGCGGCGGATTCCACTACTTCATCCGCCCCAAGCGATCGATCGATGTGGGCGTGAATGGCGTGCATATCTCTTCGGCCTCGCTGGGCGACCGCAACCCCGGCGTGAATGCCAGTATTCAGGTGCAGGTGGGTTACACCTTCTGGAGATAGGCGCAGAGCCGCGGCGACAGTTCTTTGCCGTCGGGGCGGAGTAACAATGAGCGGACCAGTCGTCGAATGCGTTCCCAACTTCTCCGAGGGCACGGATGCCCGGCGGGTCGCGGCGATTGTGGCCGCGATGCGCGTCGAAGGAGTGCATCTGCTCGACTGGTCGATGGATGCCGATCACAACCGTTCCGTGGTGACCATCGCCGGAGAGCCCTCCGCGGTGGTTGAGGCGGCGGTGCGGGGCGCCGGCAAGGCGGTTGAACTGATCGATCTTACCCGCCAGCAGGGAGCCCATCCGCGCATCGGCGCCGCCGACGTGATACCCTTCGTTCCCGTCTCCGGCATCAAGCTGGAGCAGTGCGCCTTGCTGGCCCGCCAGGCCGGCCTGGAAATCTGGCGCCGCTTCGGCGTGCCGGTCTTCTTTTATGAGGCGGCGGCCGCACGGCCCGACCGCGCCAACCTGGAAGACGTGCGCCGCGGACAGTTCGAGGGGCTTCGCGACGCGGTACGCAACGATTCGGCGCGCCGGCCCGACCTAGGCGGCCCCGGCCTGCATCCCACTGCCGGCGCTTGCGTCGTGGGTGCGCGCAAGTTCCTGGTGGACTACAACATCTACTTCGACTCTGCCGATGTGGCCATGGTGCGTGCCATTGCACGTGAGATTCGCGCCGTTTCAGGCGGTCTTAAGGGCGTAAAAGCCATGGGGGTTCTGGCCCATGGGCGGGCTCAGCTTTCCATGAACATCACCGATTTCAAGACCACTCCGATCTCCCAGGTCTATCGCGCGGTGTCGGCTCTGGCCTTGCGCCACAAGGCCGCACCCGTCGAGGGAGAGGTCATCGGGCTGATTCCTGAGGCCGCCTGTGAGCGGGAAAGCGAGTGGATGCGTCAATTAATTGGATTCGATCCACTGACCAAGATTCTGGAGCACCGTCTCTGCGCTCCACTTGCCTGGCCGGGAGAGGCATGACGATGTTGCTGGAACGCAAGCCGCATCGGTGAAAGTACCCGGCGGGTACAATGGAAACATAGGATTCAAAGCGTTTTTGAGGTTGCGAGCGAGGAAATGCCGCTGGATTATTGGCGATTCCCATTCGCTCAATCGAAAAAAGCGCAAGATCGACGGAGGATGCAATTGTTGAAGGCTTTTTTGAAGATTTCGATTTTCCCCATGCTGCTGGCGGCGGCTACTCTGGCTCCGGCGGCGCAATTGTCCACCGATGCCCGCACAGCCATTCCGCATGAGGTGCAGCAACTGGTGGTCATCGACTACCGCGCCATGCAGAATTCGCCCGCGGCCATGGATTTGCGCGAGCGTGTGATGCCGCCGGAACTCAGGCAATTCGATGAGGCGCTACGCAAGTCCGGCCTAAACGACAACCACGATGTGGATCAGTTGGCCTTTGCTCTTTTCCGGCCTTCCGCGTCCAGCGATTCGCTGGTGACCGTAGGCATCGCCCAGGGCCAGTTCTCCACCCAGGATATTCTCGCCAACTTCCGCAAGCAGAAGATCAAAGCCACCCTAGTGCGCACCAACAAGGTCTATCCGCTGGGCAAGACCGGCATGGTTCTTTGCTTTGTCGATCCCTCCACCATGGTCTTTGGCGCCAAAGATGCGGTCGACAAGGCTCTCGACGCGCGCGATGGTGTCTCGGCCAGCCTGCTGACCAACGGCCCCCTGATGGATGCGATGAGGACCGTGGACTCCGAGCCACTGTGGAGCATCCTCGACCAGAAGGGCACCCAGACCATGATGCGCCAGGTGTTGGGAGAGGCGGGCTCAGTCACCGATTTCGAGACCGTGCGCAAGCGCCTGCTCGCCTCTTGGTATTCGATGGACTTCCAACACGGCGTCAAGTTCGACCTCACCCTTTCGACCGGCGACTCCTTTGCCGCGGCCACCATCTCCTCGCTCTTGACAGCTGCGGTGATGGTGCGCAAGATGAGCGGCTCGGAGGCGGAGAAGCAGGCTTTGGCGGCTACCTCCGTCGGCTCCGATTCGGGCAAGCTGTCGGTTCACTTTGCCACTTCCGACTCGGCCTTCAATGACCTGTTGCATTCGCCGCTCTTCCAGAGCATGGTGCGCTAAAGAAGTTTCTCAACAGGCAGTCCAGCGGGCCGGCAAACGAAGAGCGTTTGCCGGCCCGCTTTGCATTGCTGGAGGCTTTTCGTGGTTTCTGCAAGGGGAATGGTCCATCCTTCGTAGTCATATCGCGGAGGCGTAGCGAGCGAAATCGTCCGCACTCGTACCGCATGACGACCTCTTTCAAAATGCATTAGAGTGGGGCAGTGCTTTACCGCCTTTACGCTCGCAGCGATTTCCTGCAACTTTATGCGATCGAGGAGATCTGCTTTCAGCCGCCCTTCCGCTTTGGCCGGAAGTACATGCAGCAGCTCGTCAATAGCCCCGGTGCGGCAACCTGGATCGCAATGGACGGCGACCGGATGGCCGGGTTTGCCATTGTGGAGTGGAGACGGAAAGCGGCCGGGACCGTTGCTTACATTCAGACCATTGAGGTCGCGCCGGATTGGCGTGGGCAGGGCATTGGCGCAGAGTTGCTGCGCTGCATCGAGGGGGCAGCGCGGGCAGCGGGCGCGCAAACGATCTGGCTCCATGTGGACGCTGAGAATGCTGCCGCGATCCGCCTCTACCAAGCGCACGGCTACCTTTACGAAGCCAGGAAAGAGAACTACTACGCACTGGGCCGGGCTGCCCTCACCTACTCGATGCCGCTGAAAGCGGAGTCAACAGGACAGCCAGGCAACAGGTTGGAGGGTTAAGAGCGTGGACGCGATCGGACCCGAATGAGTCCGATCGCATCGGCTTTAGTTGGTGCTTGTTCCCCAGATGATTCCGCGACCGCCTGTGGCCAGGTAGACCGTGCCGAAGGTGCGCATGTCGCCGCAAATGCCGTTCAGTTGGCCCCACTGGTGGGCAGTATCGTTGATTTGGGTCCAGGTGGCCCCGCCGTCGGTGGAGCGATAGACGCCGGGAGTGCCGGCAATCTGGCCGTCCAAGTAGAGTGTGGGTTTGATCGATCCATTGGCTCCGGCGCCAAACGACACATGATAGGCGTCCTGGACTCCGGTGAGGGCTGTCAAATTGGGCGTGGCCGCCGTTCCGGTGTTCGAGTAGAGCCCGCTGCTATTGGCGGCCAGCAACAGATCGCCTTGGGCATCGGGCAGCGAGATCAGGATTCCGCCTGACGGCACTCCAGACTGGACGACGCTCCAGGTAGCTCCCGCATTGGTGCTGATCAAGAGGGAGGTGCCGGAATAGCCATAATAGACGCCCGGTACAACCCGATCGCTGACCACCTGCGCCTGCGGGGCAATGCCAGTGGACGCGGTCCAGGTCGCTCCGCTGTTGGTGGAGTACCAGACCGAGGCAGTGTCCGCGGGCGCCCATACGATCGAAGATCCGTCGGGAGCGATGGCGATGGTGCCGCCGCCGGTGGCTGTTCCAGTAGGCATGGTGGCGAAGGCGGTCCATGTGAGTCCGCCATCGGTGGAGATGACGCCATACGGCGTGGTTCCGTTGGTGACACGCACCACGGTCGTGGGCGTCTTCTGCTCAAAGTCCATCGCGGCGGGCGTGGTCATGGGATTGGAGAACATCTGCCGTGGTGGCGAAATGGTCAAATCTTGGTGCGCAAAGCCGGTGATGTCGCCCATGCCGCTGAGCAGAATCGTCTTGCCCGCCGGCGGAGCCCAGAGCCCGGTTACGACGGTCTCCTCCACGCCGTTTGCGCCCACCGTCCAGTTGACTACTCCGGTCGAACTGGCGCTGGGATCGGCAGCCGTCAGGTTGGTGGTGCTCCAGATGGTCTGGCCGGTGCCGTACATTGCATGGTCGGGGTTGAACGGGTCGATCACAATCGATGTCGCCCAGTTGCCGGTCGAGACATTGGCTGGAGTTCCGTTGGACTGAAGCGGGGAGGTTTCGCCGAATGCCAGCCAAGGTGAGAGGCTGTCATCGTGGGTGGCCAGATTGGGTGACTTTGAGTTCCCGTCTTGCCGATTCACGCTGGAGACGTCGCGCCATGTGGCGCCATCGTCGTTGGAGCGCCAGACGATATCGCCGGTCGGCCAGTATTGATCGAGCGAGCCCAGGAGGAGAACTCCGGGGTTGCTGGGGTCGACGGCCAGGCCGCCGTAGCCGTTCGAGTTGTTGATGGACAGATTGTTATTGGGCAGGGTGATCTGGGTCCAGGTCCCTGTGGTCCAACTAGCGCTGGGCACAAACTTCCAAAGCTGGCTCACGTTCATCGAGCCGGGGCCTTGCTGATCGCCATAGAGCACATAGATGGCGCCCGTCGGTCCCATAACGGCATGGAGCGGAGCCAGGGGAGTGGTTGCGCTGGCGAAGGAAGGCTGTCCGCTTACCGCAGTCCAGCTACTGGCAACCGTTCCGCCATGCGTGGTCACGTAGAGGCCCACCGGATCTGTGGTTGCGCTTGTGCCTGTCCCGGTGGTCACGCCGGTTCCCGCGACGGCCGCATAGACCGCAGGCGTGGCCGAGCCCGAGGAGCCGCTGGCCTTTACCGGCAGCACGGAGATGACGCCGTTGCCATTGGCCGTGGAGGTCACCGGCAGGCCCGTCGATTGGTTCCATGTGGAGCCGGAGTCGGTGGAGACTTGCAAACCGGCCACGCGGGTGCCGAAGTAGACTATGCTACCCAGGTTCGGATCGACCGCAATCCGTTCGCCGGTGTTGCGCCCATTGTCGTTGGAGCCGTTCTTGAAGGGAAGCGGAACCGATTTGAAGGTGTTGCCCTGGTCTGTCGAGACCAGCATCGCGCCGTTACCGTCCCAGTTCTCGTTGGCGTACAAGCCGACGGCGATGTAGAGATTGTTGGCATTGCTGGGGTCCATGCCAATAGCCTCGACGCCGATTTGCGACCAATTGGCGCGCGTCGTCCAGTCCATCAGCGGTACCCATTGCGTATCGTTCGGGCCCCAGCGGTAAGCGCCGCCTACGTCGGTTCGCGCATACATCAGGTTTGGCTGGGTGGGATGGAAGTAAAGCCCGGGGACGTAGCCGCCCGCAACGATCTTCACATTGGTCCATCCGTAAGCGACCGGGGTACTTGAAGTGACCGTCAAGGGGACCGTTGCAGTGGTGGAAGCAAAGTCGGTGGTGTCTGTGGGCGTAAAGGTGGCGGAGAGGATTGTCGTTCCGCCTACCGAAAGCACAGTGCCCGCGGCGGGTGTGTAGGCAAAGGTCCCGGCCACATTCGCCGACGCATCCAATTGTGTGGCACTCAGGGCGGTCCCTGCCGGAACCGATGCGGGTGTGGCCCAAGTGATGACAGGTGCGCCTTTGGTTACAGTCAGCGAGACGCTGGCGGTTGCAGTGTTGTAGTCGACAGTGTCTGTGGGCGTAAAGGTTGTCGAGAGCGTCGTCGACCCGATCGCCGTCATGACGGTGCCCGCTGCCGGCGTGTAGGTAAAGGTGCCGGGCACAACGGCTGTCGCGTCCAGTTGCGTGGCGCCGAGGGCTGTTCCTGCCGGAACCGAGGCCGGCGTGGCCCAGGTGATGGTGGGTGTAATCTTGGTGACCGGTGTTTTGGTGGAGGAACCGCTGCCTCCGCCTCCGCATCCGGTGAGTAGGGATGTGACTGAAAGTGAGGCAGCTAGAGCTGCTCTGAGAACGTATACATTCTGTTTCATCGTGGTACTTCTCCTGTTTGGCGCCGTCGCAGTTGCCGTATCTTCACCGCCAAGTATTGTGCCACACGCGTCAATCGATTTACCAGCGTCCCTTTGCCTGCCTGCGCCTGGCTCCACTGCCTCCTTTCAGAGACGGTAAACCCCACAGAAGCCTGCCCGCCCTCCGCTTTTTCATATGCGCGTAAAATGTAGATAGCTATCATGTCGATCAGCAACCCCAATCTTCCCAAATCGATCCTGGCATTGCGGGCGTACACGGCCCAGATGTTCCTCCATGATCTGCTGGCGGGCATCACCGTGGGTCTGGTTGCTTTGCCATTGGCCATGGCCTTCGGCATCGCTTCCGGCGTCACTCCGCAGGCTGGCATCTATACCGCCGTCGTGGCCGGCTTCCTGATCTCCGCGCTGGGCGGTTCCCGCACCCAGATTGGCGGGCCCACCGGGGCTTTTGTCGTCATCGTGGCCGGAATTGTGCTCCGTTTCGGCATGAGCGGCCTGGCCATGGTTACGGTGATGGCCGGCATTCTTCTGGTGCTGATGGGCCTCACGGGCCTCGGCGCCGCCGTTCGCTTCATTCCCCGGATGGTGGTCATTGGATTCACCAACGGCATCGCCGTGCTGATTGCCTCCACACAGATCAAGGACTTTTTTGGCCTTCGCACTGGGCCGGTTCCCAGCGAGTTTCTGCCACGCATCAAACTGCTGCTTGCGCACGGAGCCAGCCTCAACGGTGCCGCTCTCGGTTTGGGCCTGGGCACACTGGCGATCCTGCTGGTGCTGCCGCGCTTCACCAAGCGGGTTCCGGCGTCGATCGTTGCGCTTCTCTTCTGCACCGGAGTGAGCGTCCTGTTTCATTTTCCGGTGGAGACCATCGGCAGCAAATTTGGCGGGATTCCCCGGGGCTTGCCTCCTTTTGCCATTCCTGACTTTCACGCCGAGCACATTCTGCCGCTGATCCCCTCCGCCTTTACGGTTGCAGTGCTCGCTGCGCTGGAGAGCATGCTTTCGGCCGTGGTGGCCGATGGCATGACCGGCGACCGGCACAACCCGAACGTGGAACTGGTGGCGCAAGGAATCGCCAACATTGTTTCACCGATGTTCGGCGGCATTCCCGCCACGGGGGCTATTGCCCGCACCGCGACCAATATCCGAGCTGGCGCGCGTTCGCCCGTTTCCGGCATGGTCCATGCCTTTACTTTGCTGGCAATCCTGCTGGTGGCCGCGCCGCTGGCCAGCTATATTCCGTTGGCCACGCTGGCCGCGGTGCTTTTTGTGGTGGCCTACAACATGGGCGAGTGGCGCGAGATCGGCGGCATCTTCCAGTTGGACTTGACGGCCATCGCTGTCTGGCTGGTCACCTTCGCGTTGACCGTTTTCGCCGATCTCACCGTGGCTGTCGGCGTTGGTTTGGCGCTCGCCGCGCTGCTTTATATCCGACGTGTCGCCGATACCACGACAGTTGCCCCGGTGACCGACGAATATATCCGCGACGGTCTGCCCCACGTGCTGCAAGGCCGCATTCTGCCGTCCTACGTGACGGTTCTGCGCATTCACGGGCCCTTTTTGTGGGGCACTACCGAAAAGCTGGTGGAGGAGACGGTCAACCTCGAAGTTTTTGCTCCGGTTGTGATCCTGCGCCTGCGCAATATGACGGCGATCGACGCCACCGGCATTCACGCCATCGAGAGCTTTGCCAAACGCCTGCAATTATCCGGCAGGACCATGGTCCTCTGCGGCGCCATGCAGCAACCATCCAAACTGCTGCACGGTACGCGCTTCCTTGACCGCGTCGGTCGCGAAAACATCATGCCGAACATTCAGACCGCTCTGGACAGGGCAAAAGAGGTCCATGCGGCGCAACTGGCAGCGGCACCCGAAGATTCACAATAGATCGTTTTCAAGGGGACTGAAACCAGCGAGCAGGTGTCTCCGCGCGACACCGTCTCTAAAAATGCTCTATGGGTGCGGTCTCAGTTCGGGATGAAACTCCGCCTTGCCTCCAGGCAGCAGTACAATCTCGAGCCGCCCGTCCTGCCCCTCGGTCAGGGTGGGTCCGTCCATCTGTTCCTGGCGTTGGCTTCCATCGCCGGTCGTGTACTGCACTTTGACCGAGCCGCTGCCCCGCAACTGGATGCGATAGTGCAACTCCCCACCGGCTGCCAGGTTGTTGGCCCCAAAGCTGGCGCTGGGGTAGTCAACCTCCAGCAGCTGGATCGCCGCTCCGGTGTGATTTTCCACCGTCGTTTCAACGTGATACGAATGGCACCCGGCCATCGCCGGAAATAGAATTCCTGCCAGAGCCGCGTTTCGAATCCTGTGGAGCGCCTTCATTCCTTGCCGCCATTTTCATCCGGCGAGCTCTGGGCCGCAACCTTCTTTTCCACGCGGTCGAGGCGTTTGAGCAGTTCCGGCAGGCGCTGAAAGATGGTGACCGCCCGCAGCCAGACCCGGTTGTCGAAACCCGGCGAGCCGGAGATCATCTTCCCCGGCGGCACATCGTGCGAAACCGCGGATTGCGCGGTCAAAATCACGCCGTCGCCCACGGAACAGTGGCCGGCTACGCCGGTCTGGCCCGCGAGAATGACGTTGTTGCCGACCACCGACGAGCCGGCCAGACCCGTTTGCGCGCAAAGCAGAGTGTTTTCACCCACACGCGATCCGTGGCCGATCTGCACGAGATTATCGACCTTTGTCCCGTCGCCGATCACCGTAGCGCCCACCGTGGCCCGGTCGATGCAAGCGTTGGCCTGCACGTCAACCCGGCTGCCCAGCCGTACCGGCCCCGACTGGGGAATCTTTTCCCAGTGGCCAGCCTCGTTCTTGGCGAAGCCGAAGCCATCCGCGCCCACGATGGCGCCGTTTTCCAGCGTCACGTGATCGCCCAGAACACAGTTCTCGCGGACGACGGCGTGCGCATGGGCAAAGAGGTAGCTCCCGGCCTGCACGCCGGGGTAGAGAACCACATGGGGCAGAAGAGTGGCGTGCGCACCCAAGCGCACGCCCGGGCCCACCACCACATACGCGCCAATATGCGCTCCCTCGCCGATTTCCGCCGTGGGGTCGATGACTGCCGTGGGATGAATGCCGGAAGCGTAGGCCGGCGGCTGATAGAAGAGCCCCAAGGCCCTGGAGAAGGCGAGATAAGGATTCTTGAGCCGGAGGGTCGCCGTGGCAATTTCCTGAAATTCCGGCTCAACCAGTACGGCCGCGGCCCGGGTTTTCCTGGCCAGCGCGGTATATCGGGGGTTAGCAACGAAGGTCACCTCCGTCGGCCCAGCCTCCTCAATCCCTTTCACACCTGTTACTTCCAGCTCCGCGTTTCCGCGCAGCTCTGCGCCTAATCTACTTGCCAACTCACCTAGTTTCATCGAATGAGATTGTACCGGAACCTATTCCTTTGCGCGGCGCCGCTTACGCCGTGCCGGGCTCGACAGGAAATAGTTCCGGCTGCTGCGCAGGCGCACTGGTCCGCTTGTGGCCCGGCGCGCCGATCAGGCTGACCACCTCTAACGACTGAATGGCCTGCCGGGGCACGTAGATTCTCTGGGTATTCGAACGCGTGTCGGGCGGCGTCAGCAGCAGTCCCGCGCCCTCCACCAGCGAGCGGTCATTGGCGGCCAAGCCTTCCAGTTCCTCTCCGTCGGTGAGCGTCATCCGCAGCCACAATCCCGCGCTCCGGGGCCGGATGGAAAAGCGCTTATGCAGCAGCCGCTCCGGATTGCTTTGGTCGCTGCTGGAAGCAGGGAAGTCGCGCACGTAGCAGACCCACTTCACCGTCTCCCAGCCGATGCGCAGAACTTTGCCGGTTAGATCGAGGATCTCCAGTTCCGCCGCATCCTGGCCGAAAGTGGCTCCCGCGTAGCCAGCGCACCAGTCCCTGGAGAACTTGCGCACGATCACCGGTTTGCGAGCGGAGGCCATCGTTCTGGATTGTCGCACGAACCGGGACCCCCGCGGACAGGTCTTTGTTTGCCGAGGGGAAAGCTGCACAGACAGGTACCAGGAATGGAAAAGCCGCAAATATGGTGCAACAAAACCTAGCCAACGGGACTAAGTTGTGTTAATGTACTGCTTTGCTGCCTCTGCCGCATTGTGCCGTAAGAGCAACGGCATCAGGCACTTGGCAGCCGCAAGGTGCGGCGGAAGCGGGGAACGGAATGCCCGACTACATTTATCTTTTGGAAAACCGGCTGTCGGCGGACCAGCAGCACGCTCTGCGCCAGTTGCGCGAGGCCGTCCGTGAAGTCGGTACAATCCTCTTCCTTACCGGTGACGCCGTCCGTGACCTGACCAGCGGCCACGCCGTCAGAGAACTTGAAGTAGCGGTGCATGGAAATGCGCTCAAACTCAAGAAAACAATCGAGAAGCTCGGCGGCACCGTATGGGGCGAAGACGAACTTTCCCGCACCCTTTACCTGTGTTTTCCCGGGACTGTTCGCGTCGACCTCATCAGCACCCACCGGGCGGAATATCCCCACCCAGGCAAACCCGTTTTCCACTCTGCCTCCATCCAGGAAGACCTGCGCCGTCGCGACTTCACAGTCAACGCGATGGCGATCTCGCTCAACGAGGGGTCGTTTGGATTGTTGATGGATCCGTTGAACGGGGCAGCGGATATCGAATCGAGAACGCTGCGTCTCGTCTCAAATTATGGTTTTCTTGAGGAACCGTCTCTGCTGATTCGCGCCACCCGTTACCGCGCGCGACTGGGCTGGGAATTCGACTCCAGGACAAGGACTCGCTACGAGAATGCAGTGGCCGAGGTCGTCATCGAACAGCTTTCAGCCCATGCACGCAGCCAGGAGCTGGAACAGATTGGCCACGAGGAAGACGGGTTGAAGGTGCTACGGGCGCTGGAGACCGAGGGCTGGATGAAGTTCCTCTTTCCCGCCTGGACCTCGGCCAGGGCCGATGAGGAGAAGCTGAAGGCGCTGCACGAGCTGGCGGTGGAACTGCTGTTGCAGGGAGTTCATGCCGACATGTCCGCGGCCCAGATGCAATTGCTGACCGCAAAAATGCCTGCAAAGGAGCTGGCGGCGCTGAAGAAACTGCTGCTGCGCCCCGGCTTCGTCGAAGAGTGGAATAGCCTGGATGCGCTGGCGGCTGGATTTGCCAAAGTCCTGCTCGCCGAAGAGAATTCGACTCCATCGGTCAGCTACAAGCTCTTTACCAGCTACGATCCCGAAGCGATTCTCTGGCTTGGCTTTACCAGTAAGGACCCGGCCGTGAGGGAGCGCTTCAACCAATTCCTGAAGGTCTGGCCCGAAGCCCGCCAGCGCATCCCTCACGCCCAGATGCAGGAGATGCGCATTACGCCGGAGTTGGCGGCTTACCGTGAGATTGTTCAGGCTGTCTTCCTTGAGTTGATCGACGGCCGCCTGACCACCCCGGAGGAGATACGCGCGATGCTTGAGCCGCATTCGCCTCCCGCGCCGCCGCCGCAGGTGACCGTGAAGAGGCCACGCGCCAAACGGGGCGATGCCAAGTTGAAAGAGCACTCCTACGATGACGACGAGGAGGAGTCCGAAGACGGTTTGGACGAGGATGAGGATCTGGACGATATCGGTGGCGATGAGGACGAGATCGACCTGGGTCTGAGCATCCCCAAGGCGGATTTGGCGCTGGGAGTTGCCGAGGATGCCGAGCCGGAGGAGGATGAACTGGAAGCTGAGGAGCCGGTTTCAGTTCCCGCCAAGCATGGCAAGAAAACTCCCGCTCAACCCAAGCCTGCCAAGGAAGCCCCTGTACCCACCCCCGCGCCTGCTCCTCTGAAAGCGGAGAAGCGGGCCAAGGCCGTTCCAGTTGTCGCAACCGTTGCGGCAAAACCGGAAAAGGCCGCCAAG
Organism: Occallatibacter sp.; assembly: GCA_049515995.1. GTDB lineage: Bacteria > Acidobacteriota > Terriglobia > Terriglobales > Acidobacteriaceae > Telmatobacter. Next base: position 32,002 of record JBEKTO010000025.1, read on the forward strand.
CCTCAACTGCCGTCCAAACCGAAGCCCGAGTCAAAGCAGGAGTCCACAACCATGTCAACGCCCGCTTCCAAGTCCGCCAAGGCAAAGTTCGCTCCCGCAGTCAAAAAAGTGCCGCCTGCCCCAGTCAAGCAGGCTTCCAAATCTGTGGCCGCCGGAAAGGCTGCCTCCAAGCCGCTCATCCAAGGCTCGGTCAAGCCGCCGGTACAGGGTTCCGCGAAGTCGCTCGTGCAAGGCTCAGTAAAGCCGCCCGTTCAGGGATCGGTAAAGCCTCCTGTTCAGGGTTCCGTGAAGCCTCCTGTCCAAGGCTCGGTTAAGCCGCCCGTTCAAGGCTCGGTGAAGCCGCCGGTCAGGGCTGCTGTCAAGGCTCCGGGCAAGAAGGCCGCACCGGCGAAAGGCAAGCTGGGGCGCGTGGTCGCTTCCAAAGCAGCCAAGGCCGTGCCGCCTTCCAAGGCAAAACCGGCCAAGACTGCGAAGAAGAAGATCGTTTCCAAACCGGCAAAGATGCGCTAAGCATTCACTCGCCCGAATTTCCCGTGATATCTTCAGGGCATTCCGGAGGATCGTCATGCTGCGTCCGCTTGGCCGCGCCTTGGTCGTTTGTCTGCTTTCGCTGGTTCCTTTTGCCGTAACCTCCCCGGCCCGCGCGGCTGAGGCGCCGGCCGGTCAGGACGCAGCAACCAGCGCTTCGCTCGGCTACCGCTTAGAAAAGGGCGGCTGGACCTACGTCCATCTAGAAGGCACTCCCGCGCAGATCGGTTTTGAGCACGGTCAGTTGCTGTCGGCCGAGATTGCGGAGATGGTCCAGGTCATCCAGCTCGAAAACACCCATGACACCAGACGCAATTGGGAGTTTTTCCGCGAGGCTGGGCGCAAGATGCTTTGGCCGAAGATCGATGTCGAGTATCAGCAGGAGCTGGAGGGCATTGCCAAAGGGGTCCAGTCGAAAGGTGTCAAGCTCGACGTCTGGGATATTGTGGCGCTAAACGGCGGCATCGAGCTGCCCCAGTATTACGTTCCCTGGCTGAACAAGCGCGAGCGCTCACCCAACGCCCCAGAGATTGCGCCCGTAGGCCACTGTTCGGCGTTCATCGCCACCGGCAGCTATACCAAAGGCGGCAAAATCGTGATTGCCCACAACAACTGGGCCAGCTATGCCGAGGGAGCTCGTTGGACGGTGATCTTCGATATCCAGCCGGAACACGGGCACCGCATCCTGATGGATGGAGCACCGGGCGTCATCACTAGCCAGGACGACTTTGGCGTCAACGACGCCGGCTTGATGATTACCGAAACCACCATCACGCAATTCGAGGGCTGGGACCCAGAGGGCAAGCCGGAGTTTGTTCGTTCGCGCAAGGCACTTCAGTACGCCGGCTTGATCGACGAGTATGTTGCGCTCATCAAAGAGGGCAACAACGGCGGCTATGCCAACGATTGGCTGATCGGCGACCGCAAGACCGGGGAAATCGCCTATCTCGAACTCGGCCTGAAGAACACACCCCTATGGCGCTCCAAAGACGGGTACTTCGTCAGCTCGAACTATGCGCGCGATCCGCGGTTGATTCAGGACGAGACCTCCGGTTTCGACCTAAGCAATCTCGCCAACTCACCCAATGCGCGCCGCGTCACATGGGAGAAGAAGATGGCCGAGGCCAAGGGCCGCATCGACATTCAAATGGCCGAGCGGTTCCTGGCCGACCATGAAGACAGCTTTACCGGCAAGACCGAAGCCGACGAGCGCTCACTGTGCGGCCATGTGGAAACGGTCAAGCGGGGCGTTCCGGAGTTCGATTGGGGGCCGTATTATCCCGGCGGTTCGGTCACCGGCAAGGTGGCAGACTCGGACCTAGCGGCCAAAATGTCGCTCGTGGCCCACGCCGGCCATCCTTGCGGTGAAGACTTTTTGGCCGCACCGTTTCTAGCCGCACATCCGGGGTACAGCTACCTGAAGCCCATTCTCAAGGACATGAAATCGGGTCCGTGGACGACGTTTGCGGCCGGAGAGAAGAAGTAGCCGAGAGATCCTCGACGATCCGACAGCAATTCAGTGCCTCTTCAATTTGCCTCTTCTTCGGCGTAAGGGTGGGGGGCACAGACTCCAAACAAGAGCCACCGGAAGAATAGCAGCCGGCTCAGACCGGGGCCGGAACCGCCTCCGCACTGATCGCCGTGACCATCGAGCGGATCGAATCGATCACCAGATCCGGTTCGTCGAGATGAATCCAATGGGCACTCGCCTGGGCGATCACCTGCTGTACGTTGTCGCCGATGCGGCCAAGGTCCTCAACCGAAAGCGGCGTCGATTTTCCCGGCGTGAGCACCAGTACGGGGATGGCGTGGATGGGATCGGCCTCCTGCATCTCTTTCACCGTCTCGGGAATTGCATCCACATGGCTATACATGCCGGCGTAATAGCCGGGGCGCGACCAGTGGGAGGCAACGATGGGCCAGACTTCCTTGGGCATCTTGCCGACTTCGTTTGTGATGCGTCCCAGCACGTGGCGGCCGCCATTTCCAGCCGTGCCTGCGAGCCATCCCGAGAGCCGGCCCGAGCGGCAGAGCAGCGAGGTCACGGCCAGGCGGACAAATCCGCAGCGCGCCGCCGGGATGGCGTAGCGGGTCAACTTCCGGCCCAGATCGAGCTGAGATTGCTTGCTGGGGTCCAGCGGCGGCCATTCTTCGCAGCGCATGGGATCCACCAACACCACGCCGGCCACCTCTTCCGGATAGAGAAGTGCATACCGGCGCACGACCAACCCGCCAAATGAGTGCCCGACCAGAATGCAGGGCGTTTTGATGCCGGCGCAGTGCAGCATCGTGTGCAGTTCGACGGCGATGTTGCCCGGCGTGCGCGCCGTGTGGCATGGGCTGCTCCAGCCCAGTCCGCTGCGATCATAGGAAGCGGTGCCAGTGAAGCGCGAGACCGTCTCCTGGATATGAAACCAGTTCAGATTGGTGGCTGCAATGCCGGCTTCAAAAAGCACCGTGGGCCCGCCCGATCCCTTTTCCACCAAGTAGAGCCTGCACCGGCGTCCCACCTTTACCCAGCGTCCTTGCCCGGCATAGCGCCGTCGATCACGATGACCGCCGATCCATTGATACAGGAATCCGACGCCGATCAGGGCCGCCACCGAACCGATGATCCAGAGAAGCACATTCATGATCAATCCTGGAAATGCATAAGCTGCTCAGGGCTGAAGTCCCTGAGGCCGAGATTTGCCTTTGCGTTGCCCCTGTCGATGATGAGCAGCGTCGATCCGCCGTGGCCCCTTGCTTTCACTTCCACCTGGCTTGCCGACCAGACACCGCCGTCATGGCGCAGGCCAAAATAGGTGAACTCCTTGATCGCTCCCGTTCCTTTCAGCGTCTTCTCAACGTAGACCGGAAAGCCAATGCCGTGGTCGAGCCATGTCTTTACCTCGGCGTAGTGGGTGCGATCCGTTGCGCCGGGCGTGCTCATCAAAACGTCGCAATCGCGCGCTCCATACTTCGTCTCATCCACGACCGTCTGGCCGGGCCAGAAATACTGCGGCTCGAGGAAATCCTCATAGCTGAAACCGGCGCCGAGCGGTCCGTCGCTCCACTTGTCGAAGGGCAGAATAGCCGAGGCCTTGTCGCCGGGATGTGCAATCTCGATCACATTCTGGCCATTGGGCCGCATCTCCAGCAGAATGTGGGTCAGCGTTTTCGTGCGCACCAGCGAGTTAGGGCCCGTGGCTGGCGCCGAGGCGATTTCCACCATCACGCGCAATACGCCGGGAAACCAGTGCGCCTTGATGGTGATGGGAAAGCTAACGCGGTTGCCATTCGCATCGACTCGAACCAGATGGCCTGCGGCGCGAAAGTCCGCCGACTCCACGCGCTGACGGGGTGCTTGAAGCACAGCATGCGCGTCCGCTGCGTTTGCAGGGATTGCAAAGAGCAGCGCGGCGGCCAGAGCGGCGCAGAGAGGCCTCATGATGCGATCCTTCCGTCGCGAATGCGAATGTGGCGCGGCGCGGCGTTGGCAATCTCGTTCTCGTGCGTCACCACAATCAGCGTCATACCGCGCTGTTTCTGAATCCCGGTCAGCAAGTCCATGGTGCGCGCCGAATTCACGCTGTCCAAGTTGCCGGTGGGTTCATCGGCCAGCAGAATGGCCGGATCGTTGGCCAAGGCTCGGGCGATCGCTACGCGCTGCCGCTCGCCCGCGGAGAGCTCGTTGGGATATTGATGGATGCGGTCTTTGAGGCCCATCTCGACCAGCAACGCCTCGGCCCGCTGCCCACGGTTATTGCCGTTCCGGGTGACCGCGAGCATGGGCACCTGCACGTTCTCGAGGGCACTCAGCGTGGGCAGCAGATAGAAAGCCTGGAAGATGAACCCCACCTGGCGCGAACGGTAGGTATCCATGTCGATGGCCGAGCCGAGCTGTGCGTTCTGGAAAAAAACTTCGCCGCTGGTGGGCGTGTCGAGCCCGCCCAGCAGTTGCAGCAAGGTGGATTTGCCGCTGCCGCTGGGGCCGCTGATGGCTATGTATTCCCCGGCCTCGATGGAAAGATCCACACCGCGCAGAGCCTCGATGCGTCCTTCGTCGTAGCTCTTGCACAAGTTTCTTACTTCCAGGATCGGGCTAGTCATGGCGGAGCGCCTCCACCGGCGAAAGCCGGGCCCCGCGCCATGCGGGAAGAACTCCGGCAACCAACCCAGCCAGCACTGCAATGCCCAGCGCCTCAGCCAGCAGCAGCACGGGAAAAGATGCCGAGACGATGCTTTCGGTCTGTGGCAGTGTCGCCAGCAGGCGCAGGGCTCCCCATCCGACCGCGATGCCCAGAATACCGCCGACCAGCCCCAGCACAGCCGCCTCCGTCTGGATGAGTAGCACCACGCGCCAGCGTTTCCAGCCCAGCGCGCGCAGGATGCCGATCTCCCTGGTGCGCTCGAAGACCGACATGGCCATGGTGTTGGCGATGCCCAGAATACCGATCAGCATGGCGATCGACGAGGTGCCCCATGCGGCGGCATGCGCCAACTGGACGATCTGGTTGTTGCTGGCCCGCTCGGCGGCGGGAACGGCGCGCAGACCCGGCAGAGCGGCCTCGATTTGCGCCTGCGCGCGCTTGAGATAAGCTGCGGGTTCTTCACCCGGTGGCGGCGGGCGGAGCCGTACGTGAAACGCCGTGACCTTGCCTTGCAGGCTGCCCAGCTTCTGCATCTGATCGAGCGGCAGAATCACCGCGCCGGCCTCGAGCGCAGATCCGCCGTGATAGACTCCCGCCACGGTGAATGTTGAGCCTTGAATCTCCAGCGTGTCGCCGGCGTTCTTGCGCAGGTTGTCAGCCAGCAGGTCACCCAGCATCACTTCGGGCTGCCCATCGCGGAAACGCCGTCCGGAAGTCAAGGTGAGGGATTCAAATTCGTAGGAATCGGCCTTCCATCCGTAGGCCAAAGCGTTCACGTCCTGCGTCAGGTCCATCAGGTTCAGGATCATCGGCGTGGCCTGGGCCACCACCGGCAACGCCTTCAGCGTCGCTCCGGCCCCCTCGTCCATCGAGGTATTGAGAAAGGTCTGCTGGACCACGGCAATGTCGGTCCCGCTGCTCAAATACATGCGCAACCATTCGTGTTCAAAGGAGCGGGAGAAGCCAACCAAACCCACGAAGGCGCCGATCGCCATGCCGATGCCGCATAGCGTCAGCAACGTTCTAAGGCGCCTGCGCCAGAGATTCTTCCATGCAAATTCTGCGAAGGATAATTGGGAGGACATGATGCTGGGGTGAGTCCTAACGTCTTCGGGCGGGAGGAGAATCCCGAAGGGACAAGTTTATCGGGCTAAAAGAGGCCTGTCTATTCATTCTTCTGAAATCGAGAAGGCTTCATCGTTCAGTAACATCGTTCTGGAACGGCAAAAAAGGACAGCCACCCTTACGGTAGCCGCCCTTTTTTGAGCGAAGCTGTCGATCGGAGCTTACAGGGACAAAAAAAGGCAAAAACCAACTCTCAAAGAATCTCAGAGGAAAGTGGAGCCGAGCCCGACGCCGCTGAGCCGCTTTGTTCTGGCTTGCCTGAAGGAACTCAGGTCCGTTGCCCGATGCAGGCACCGGACCGGTTCCAGACTAGAAACGTCCGCGTCCGCGCGAGCTTCCGCCGCCGCCGCCGCTGCCCTTGCGCGCCTGGTAGCAATCCCGGCAGAAAACCGGGCGGTCGCCACGCGGCTCGAATGGCACTGTTGTAGGCTGGCCGCAACCCGAGCAAATCACAGGTGTTCCCTGTGCCGGAGCAGAACGGTAGCCGGAGCCCCCCTGATCGTTCTTCTTTGCCTGACGGCAATTCTTGCAACGTTTTGGGGTCGAATAACCGCGTTCCTGAAAGAACGCCTGATCGGCAGCGGTGAAGGTGAAGTCCTGCCCGCAATCGCTGCAAGTAAGTTGAATATCTCCGGCCATGGGTCTCCTCGTGGAGATTGTACAGCCCAAAGTGCTTTTTGCGTGAAAGGATTCTTTCAAAGGGAAAAAACTTCCGCGCGGGTCGGAATTCGTTGCCCGCCAGTTCCTTCCAGCCACCCGCCTGACCCGCTATAGTCTTGTTGAATGGCCGCAAGCGATCCCCAGTTCGAGGCCGAATGTATTCGCCGCATCCTGGCCGGCGAAAAGCAGTTGTTCCACGTCCTCATCCGCCCTTGCGAGCGTGCCATCTACTTTCTCCTGCTTTCGCTGCTGGGCAGCGAAGCCGAGGCGGAGGATGCGGCCCAGGAGACTGTCCTCAAGGTCTATCTCAATCTCCACAATTTCCGCGGCGACGCGCAATTCCGCACCTGGGTGCTTTCCATCGCCCGCAACGAAGGGCTCGGCCGCTTACGCAAGCAGGCGACCCGGCGCGAGGATTCGCTCGATGCTCAGATCGATGAGCAGAGCGGCGACTATACTCCGGCTATCCTGACCAGTTGGCGCGAGGTGCCCTCCGAGACGCTTGAGAGAAAGGAACTGCGCGCTCTGCTGCGCAAGGCCATCGAGGGCCTGCCTGCGATTTACCGTAACGTTGTGCTGCTCAGAGACATCGAAGAGATGGATGTGCGAGAGACCGCTGCGTCCTTGGACATTACCGAAGGCGCGGTCAAAGTCCGGCTGCACCGCGCCCGGGCTCTGCTGCAGCGGGATCTGGCTCCGCAGCTGAAAGGGTTTGCGCCCAGGCGCAAGGGGCTGTTTGGGTGGGGCGCATGAGAATTGACTGCAAACACGTCTGGGAACACATCTCCGCCTACATTGACGGCGATGTGGATGCCGCACTGCGCGCCGAGATCGACCGCCATCTGGAAACCTGCGAAATCTGCTCCGCAGTCCTCGATTCCACCCGCAACGTCGTCGTCCTGGTGGCCGGCAATCGTGTCTTTGAACTCCCCGCCGGTTTCAGCGAGCGGCTTCATGCCCGGCTGGAAAGGGAATTGGAACGGATGGGGTCCGGTTTCTGATTCGTTCTCAAACTTTCATCCGCTCCGATCCGGTGTCTGGTGAATGAGAAACAAAGCGAACCAATCCCACCCCCCGCAGCGTAGAATCTTCCCGGGACCAACCCGGCGCAGAACGCCGCGGAGCCTGGCCCATGGGGAGGAACCCAATGAAAACCGGTCTTCTTGTAATAGGAATGTTGCTCGCCACGAGCCTGAGCGTGAGCGCGGGACCGGTCCGCGCGTCCGGCACGCCGAAGCCTGTGACCGCGAAGAAATTCGATGCCCTGGCCGACGCCGCGCTTGCGGCCATGCGGAAGCGAGCCTCTGAACTCAAGATCACCGGAGTGGCGGTCGTCTGCTATGCCCAAGGCGACAGTATCCAGGGTTGGACCTCAAGGATGGCGGTAATCGGCCGCATGAAGGATGCTCCCACGGCTACCGAAAAGGGGAATAATCTGCTCGCCATCGCCTACGCCAAGGCCGCCGAGATGGCTGAGACGCTCCAAGACAGCGGCACGGCCAAGCGGCCACCCATGACCGGCGAATTCGGCTGGCAGGGCGGAGTGATTGCCCGGACGAAGACCGGCTATGCAATTGTTGCCTTCAGCGGAGGCAAGTCAGAGGACGATGTCGAGGTTTCCCACTCCGGCCTCGAGGTCCTCAAAGCCGCACTGTAGTTTCTTAAGCGGGCTTTCACTTTTTTTGGCGGCCTGCATATCTGCGTTTGCTCCATTTTCTTCGATGGGAGAGTGTCTTCTATTGCAACTTGGAATTCCCCGCGCCTTCACTCGCCGGATGCCGCCTGAAGGGCTTTCCAGCTTTCGCCCTTGGGAGCTGGGAAGCAGAGCCACAGATTGAAGCCTGCCCCGGCACCGTCCGCGCTCCGATCTCCCCCCGTTCCCGTTCTCTGTTTTTGGTGATTTGCGTCACAGTATACTGTTCAGTAACGTCTTAAGGTGAGTTTCGTCATGTACCTGCTCTGGCTTCGAGTTGCGGCTATTCTCTATGCGGCGGCAAGTGTGGCCGTTTTTCCGGCCGTGCTCTATAGCCTGTCGCGCTGGCGCAAGATCTGCGTCCATCTGGGCGGGCTGGCCTTGTTCTTCCACTTCGTATCGGTGGTGGAGATGCTGGTCCAGGCCCATCGCTGGATGCCAGTGGGTGTGCGCGAGATCGAGTCGCTGCTGGGGCTGGCGGTGGCCGGACTGTTTTTCCTGGTTTGGTGGATTTATGACGCCATCTCTCTTGGAATCTTTGCCTTGCCAGTGACATTCTTTCTGGTTCTGGTGCCTGCGCTAGGGCCGGATCGCTACACGTTCCCCTCAGAGGGAGTGCGCGTGAGTTGGCTGGTGGCTCACATCGCGGCCCTGCTGATCTCCTATGTGGCGCTCGCCTTCAGCATGTTGGCCTCGGTGCTTTATCTCATTCAGGAGCAACGCATCAAGAGCAAGCTAAAGCCCGGTCAAGACTCCTGGTGGGCGCCATTTGAATGGCTGCCGCCTCTCGACACTCTGGAGCGCATCGCGCACGCGACCCTGGAATTCGGCTTCCCCTGCATGACCGTCGGCCTGGTGATCGGCTCCGTGCTGGCCCAGGAGACGCCGCTGGGCGCCTCCTATTTTCTCGATCCCAAGATCATTGCGGCGTTTATCAGTTGGGTAGTCTACGTGCTTTTGCTGCTGGTTCGCCGCAGCGCAGGCCTGCGCGGGCGAAGGGCGGCTTATCTCTCCGGCGCGGTCTTTCTGGTGATGATCGCCGTGTGGGCGGCGAACCTTTTCAGCCACGTCCACAGGTACGGTGCCCAATGACGCTGGCGCTCATCGGAGTCAACTACAAGACCGCGCCCATCGAGCTGCGCGAGCGGATCGCGATCTCGCGCGAGGAGTTGCCGGAAACGACGCGCGCCTTGGCGGCGGTGCCCGGCGTCAGCGAGTGCATGATTGTCTCTACCTGCAACCGGGTTGAATTGCTGGCTGCCGTCGATTCTCCAGAAGCCGATTTGACCGGCTTTCTGCACCGGTACTTTGGCCTGGACCCGGCGCTGCTGGCTCCGCACATCTACGAGCAGCACGACCAGGACGCGGTGCGCCATCTCTTCCGCGTGGCCGCGAGCCTGGATTCGATGGTGGTGGGCGAGCCGCAGATTCTGGGCCAGGTAAAAGAAGCCTTCGCCGTGGCGCGCGCCTCGGGGACTGTGGCCGGGCAACTGGAGCACTTGTTGCAGAGCGCCTTTGCCGCCGCCAAAAAGGTCCGCTCCGAGACCGAGATCGGGGCAAACTCCGTTTCCATTGCCTCAGTGGCCGTGGACCTGGCGCGCAAGATCTTCGGATCGTTGCAAGGTCGCACGGTCTTCCTGGTGGGCGCGGGCAAGATGAGCGAACTGGCCGCGCGGCATCTGGTGCAGCAGGGAGCGGGGGCGATTCTGGTGAGCAACCGCACTCAGGCTCGGGCCCAGCGCATGGCCGACGAGTTTCGCGGCCGTGTGATTCCCTTCGAGCAGCTTCATCAGGCAGCCAGCGAGGCGGACATTGTGATCAGCTCGACCGGCGCGCCGCATCCCATCTTCCGGCCCGAAGATGGGCAGGCCTTTCTGCATCGCCGCCGCAATCGGCCCATGTTTTTTATTGACATTGCCGTGCCGCGGGATGTGGACCCGGCGATGGGAAAGCTGGAAGGGATCTTCGTTTACGACATCGACGACCTGCAACATGTGGCCGCGGCGCATATGGCCGAGCGCAGCCGCGAGGCCGGCGATGCCGAGGCGCTGATCGCAGCCGAGGTCGAGCGCTTCCAGCAACGCCAGCGCACGGTCAATGTGGCTCCGGCGATCGTCGCTTTGCAGCGTCAGGCAGAGGAGATACGACAGGCCGAGCTGCGCCGCGTGCAGAGCCGGCTTGGCGCCCTCAGCGCGGAGCAGGCCGCCGCCGTGGATGCGCTCACGCGCGGGCTGGTGAACAAGTTTCTCCATCCTCCCATGCAGGCCCTCAAACAGGCTGCCCGCGAAGGCGATTCGGAGCGCATGGAAGTGCTTTGCGATGCCTGGTCGGTGCCTGTCGGCGCAGAGCGCGAAGCCGAGCCGCCGGCGGCTGGGTCCGGCTGGACGGGCGGTGAAACAGAGAAGGCTGAGGGAGCGGAAGTGAGCGAATCCAGCGTGGAGAGCAGCCGATGAAGCTGCGCATTGGGAGCCGTGGTTCGCAACTGGCCCTCTGGCAGGCCAACCACATTGCCGATCTGCTGCGAGGCCAGGGGCATTCGGTCGAGATCGAGATCATCAAAACCACCGGTGACCGCCTGCAAGAGGTCACGTTCGCCCAGGTCGGCTCGAAGGGCATGTTCACCAAGGAAATCGAGGAAGCGCTGGCCGAGGGCCGGGTGGATCTGGCCGTGCACTCGCTCAAGGACCTACCGACGGAGCTTCCCGAGGGATTTGCGCTGGCGGCGACGCCTTTGCGCGTCGATCCGAGAGATGTGTTCGTGTCGGCGAATTATGCAAATCTTGCAGCCCTGCCGCTGGGAGCGCGAGTAGGGACTAGCAGCCAGCGGCGGCGCGCGCAGTTGAAGGCGATCCGGCCAGATATTGAGGCCGTCGAGTTTCGCGGCAACGTGGACACCCGCCTGCGCAAGCTGGCCGAAGGCCAGGTGGAGGCGATTTTGCTGGCGGCCGCCGGCCTTGACCGGCTGAAGAAGACCGAATTGGTCCGCGAGCGGCTGGAGCCGAAGGATTTTTGCCCAGCGGCAGGGCAGGGGTCGCTGGGTATCGAGACCCGGAAGGATGACGGGGCGACCATTGCTATTTTGGCGTTTCTTGACGACGCATCTACGCGGTTTGCCGTCACCGCGGAGCGGACCGCTTTGGCCGCTCTGGGCGGTGGGTGCCAGGTTCCCATTGGCATTCATTGCCGGCCTGGCTCCGATGAGGAAGGGAGTTGGGATGAGATTTTTGCCATCGTCGCGGATCCTGCGACAGGAAATGCTGTGCGCATTTTTCATAAGGCGCCTCGGGTCGATTCCGATCCCGCCGCGTTGGGCGCTTTGACGGCGCGGAAGCTGCTTGAGTTAGGAGCGGGCCGGCTGCTCCAGAATCCGGGTATGACTTCCAACGAGGCATTGCGGTGAGTTCGCTGCCGCTTTCCGGTCGGCGAGTCCTCGTGACGCGCGCCGCGCACCAGGCGAGCAAGCTCAGCGAGGGACTTCGCACGCTGGGCGCGGAGCCGGTCGAGGTTCCGGTGCTGGAGATCCGGCCCCCCGTCAATTTTGAGCCCCTGGACGCGACACTTCGGCAGCTAGACGGCTACGATTGGCTGATCCTGACCAGCGCCAATACGGTTCGGGCACTCGCCGAGCGGGCAGCGGAGCTGGGTCTATCTTTTGCTCCGCGTGCGGGGATGAAGGTGGCTGCGGTGGGAGAAGCGACAGCGTCCGCGGCGAGGGATGTTGGGCTTCACGTTACCTTTGTCCCAGAATCATACTTGGCTGAAAGTTTGGTTGAAGGGCTGACGGATCAGGCTGCGGGCGTGCGAATTCTGCTGGCGCGGGCCGAGATGGCGCGGGACGTGATTCCAGATGCCTTGCGCGCGGCCGGAGCCATCGTGGACGTTGCCGTTGCTTACCGGAATGTGTTGCCGGAGGCGGCGCCGGAGCAGCTTCGGCAGGCGCTGGCGGAGGGGATTGACGCAGCCACCTTTACCAGCTCGTCGAGCGCGACTCATCTGGCGGAAGCGGCCCAGGCGGCCGGGGTCGCGTGGCCGTTTGCCGGGGTTCCGGCTGTCTCGATTGGGCCGATCACAAGCCAGACGCTGCGAGATTTGGGCTGGGAACCCGCAATCGAAGCGAATTCTTCCGATATTTCTGGGCTGCTTATGGCCGTGCCTCGTGTCCTTGGTAAGTGAGCAACAAGCGCCGATTGGTTCGCGTTTCCGCTCGTCAGCGGACCGGCAAAGCTCGCTCGCTTCGCTGTTTTTCTACGACTGCCATGTCTTGTCCTTAGAGTGACAGAGCTGTTCAAGGTTGCAGCGGTCGCATTTGGGCTTGAGGGCGTCGCAGACTTGGCGGCCATGGTGGATGACCTGGTGGGAGAAGGAGATCCAGCGGTCTTGCGGAAGGATCGGCATTAATTCCTGCTCGACCTTTTGCGGCGTATCGCCCTTGGCGAGGCCGAGGCGGCGGGCGATGCGGAAGACGTGCGTATCGACCACCACGCCTTCCGCCCTGCCGAAGCAGACGCCGAGAACGACATTGGCCGTTTTGCGGGCCGCGCCGGGGATGGTGATGAGTTCGGCGAGAGTTTGCGGGACCTGGCCGCCGAACACTTCGACGACCTTGCGCGCCGCGCCCTGGATGGACTTGGCTTTGTTGTGAAAGAAGCCGGTGGTGCGGATGAGGGCTTCGAGGTCTTCCAGACTCGCGCGCATCATCTTCTCTGGAGTAGGGAAGCGGCGGAAGAGTTCCGGGGTGACCATGTTGACGCGCACGTCGGTGCATTGCGCGGAGAGGATGGTCGCGACCAGCAGTTCCCAGGGCGAGCGGTGGGTGAGGGCGCACTCGACGTTGGGGTAGGCTTCGTCGAGACCGGCGAGAATGGCGGCGACGCGGTCGGGAGCGAGATCGCCGCGTGGCGCGCGCTTGGGGCCTGGCCGCAGTGCCGGCGTTTTCTTTGCGGTTGACGGCATAGCTCCGAGTTTAACCGGGTCCAGCGGGGGAGAAGAAATCGGGGCGGGAGCCCGGGTCAGCAAACGAAGATGTCGTTCTGTTTTCAGTTTTTGGAATGTTGCCCGTGGGGCGGGCGCGCTCTGGCGCAGTTCCCCAGCAAAGCGAGGGTTCGCAAGGGACCGGAACGCGCGCGGAACTGCCGATTGATGCGGCGCCGGGGCGGGGCCGTCGCAGACGGCAAGTTTTTTTCATCGGCGAGTTAGCGGTCTATTTCCCGGTGCGTCGGCCGGACTGCGAAGGAGGCTTCGGTGGGGAGCTGTAGGGATTGCGCCGGGAAGAATGCGGGCCCAAAACAGGGCGGAGGCAGTTTGCCTAAAGGGTTCCGATCCGATGCGTGAAGTTTGCTTATGTGGTTCCGGATCGGCGGTGCAGGTTTGCTTAGGCGGTTACGAAAAAGTATGCCGACTCACCGTTTGAGCTAACCTTCCTGCTGGGAAAGTTTGCCTGGATGGTTACGAAGTTGTTCTGTGAGACTGTGAGGGCTGGCCGCTGCGATATTTTCCGCCAGGGGCGGTTGCTCGTGCAGGCCGCCGGAAATAGGGTCATTTACCGCTGCCCGCGCATGGGTTGAATTCGTAGAAGAGGTTTCTCTCAGGGGCTGAGCAGGCGGCAAGAAAAGGCGGGTTTCGGACGAAATAGGTGCAAACCGGCCCTCCGCGGCTCAAGCCAGTGTTGATTCTGTAGGCTTTATACGGGGGTTGAACCCTCCGCCTTTCACTCCGCGAACGAGGACCCGTCCGTGAGGACCCCGCATCCCTCCGGATTGAATTTTTCCGCGGCCTGTAAAGCCCAGCTCATTTTGGGCCGTCTACAGCACAACTGAAGTCGTGCCTTGTTACAAGGAACTCCCCGGCTGGACAAAAACATGACCGACTATCTGCGTGGCGGACACAGCTAGAAGCCGGCATGTAGGTACTCATGTCGCCATAAGTCCATCGCGCCCAAAAGGCACAACCCCATCGGCACAACTGCCCGGGTGCAGGCCATTTGCAGGTTAAGACCGTTTCACGCCTGTGAGCTGCCCCTGGTGTTATACTGGCGGACAATCTCGCATTTGTACTATGCGCAACGCACAATGTGAATGTGAAGCCATTGGGTGAGTTTGATGAAATGGTTTTTCTCTCCATTAATTCTTGCGGCTGCATTGATTTCACTTCCGTTGTTGAATGCTCAGAGCTTCAGCAATCCAGTCCGCATTCCCACCAGTCAAGACCCCACCAGCGTTTTCGTTGTCGACTTGAACGGTGACGGACTGCCCGATCTGCTTTACGAGACAATCGGCGTCAACTCGACACCCAGCGCGGTGCAGACGCTGCTGGCGCAGTCGTCTGGCGGTTACGTTCAGGGACCTACAACCATCTTGCCCTCCACGGTTGGCGGTTGCCGCCCGGTGGACGTGAACAACGACGGGAAGCAGGACCTGGTCTGCATCAACAACATCGACGTCTGCGATTTACAGATTGCCACCTTGTTGGGAAATGGCGATGGGTCTTTCCAGCCCGCGATCTACAGCGGATTGATGCAATCGAATTGCCAGTGGGATAACTTCATCCCGTGGCTCTACAGGCCGGCCGACGTGAATTACGACTCGATTCCGGACCTTATCGTTGGCGACGCATTCAACTACGAGTTCTTCGTCTTGCTCGGCGATGGAAAGGGCCACTTCAATGTTTCTTTCACGGCGTTTCCCGCCAGCGTGCAATTCGAGGGGGAAATATTGGCGGCCGACTTAAATGGGGACGGCAAGCCCGATCTCTTTACGAACGTTGGGCCGTGGGTTTGGCTCGGGAAGGGCGACGGGACATTCCTGCAAGGAAAGGCTTACGGATCCTACGATTCCTGCACGCTGTACGATCTGGAAGCCGACGGTCATCCCGACGCGATTTGCGTGAACCCGAACACGAACAGCAGCCTGTCCTTTGAACTCGACGTCCTGCATGGCAATGCGGATGGCTCCTTCAACACCACTCCCATTGCCAGCCAGCCTCAGCAGGGCGGTTTTGGGGCGCTGACTTCCCCCACGGTCATTCTAGATGTAAACGGCGACGGGCTTCCGGACATCCTGGGATCAAGCTCGGATGGCCTCTCTGTGCTTCTGGGGCAATCGCATCTGAAATTCAAGGCGCCCGTTCATTATGCGGTGGGAAACTTTGCATCGATCGGGGACACGACGAGCCAGGTCGCCGATCTCAATCAGGACGGCTATAAGGACATCATCTGCATCGGAACAAAGGGACTGTACATCAGCTATGGCACAAAGAACGGAACCTACGAAGCGCCCGCCACCTATCCGGTGGCCAGTCTGCTCAATGGAATGACCGTGGGCGATTTTAATGGAGACGGCATACCCGACATAGCAGTCACCGGGGACCAGAACATTGAGTTGTCCCTGGGCAACGGGGACGGGACCTTCCAAGCGCCCGTTTCCCTGCCCAACGCAGGCATCAGCTTCGCATCAGTGGATATTGCCTTCAACATCGCGCATGGAGACTTCAGGGGAAACGGGAGACAGGATATCCTCGCCGTCGGCTCGCCCGGAACGTACGAATACAACTCCTACATTTTGTTCAATAACGGCGATGGCACGTTTCAACCGCCGCAAGAATTGGCAAATTCCAGTGTGTTGTGGCCATCTTTCGAGCTTTTCGCAATCGCAGATTTCAACCAGGATGGGCGTGACGATTTCTTCACAACGAGTTCCAATTTCCAGACCGTTTATGTTGGACTTTCCAATGGCGACGGAACTTTCAACACGGTGACCACTGCTTTGCCATTTGTTGGGGAGCTAAGCCCCAGCTTCCCGGCGCTCGCAGATTTCGATAAAGACGGCAAGCCGGATCTTGTTTACCTGACGGGTGCAAATGCTTATGTTTTGAAGGGAAATGGGGATGGGTCGTTCAACACCAATGCCCTGGTTCTTCCCATTCCTCCTTACCAAGGCCAGAGCTTCTATTACAAGCCGCTTTGGGTGGCTACCGGAGACTTCGACGGCGACGGCAATCCGGACTTCGCGGTGCTTGCGACGGTTGGGCCCTATGTGTCCCCGCCCGCGGATATTCCCGGGGCAGCGACTGCCGTGTACGTGTTCTACGGCAACGGGGACGGTACCTTCTCGGCCCCGGTGATCGCAGGTGGATTTAACGAGGTCTACGACACGGTGAAGGCCGCCGATCTGAGCAAGGATGGGCGCTCGGATCTAATTTTGTATAACGCGCAAACCGGGAGCACCGGGCTGGCTCTCCCAGGCATTTCGGTTGGGGTTGTTCCGAGCCTGCCGGGACGCCTGTTCGGGCCGGAGCAGATTTACACGAGCGGGCAAAGCACGAATGTCTTCGTGGCGGATGTAAATCAAGATGGTTTCCCGGACCTGCTGATATCAAATAGCAGCTTTTACGAGGACGGCTTCTACTCAGAACCCGGCAACGCGGTCACCGAGCTGCTGAACCTGGGATCTCAAACGAATCCCAACCTCGCGGCATCGAGCACGAATCTTGCTGCGTCAGGGAAATCGTTTGTTGCGGGGAGTTCGATCACTTTCACTGCCACAGTGAGCGGGACCTCGTCGAGTGGCAGCACGCCAAGTGGCTCAGTGCGCTTCGCAGATCAAACAGGAGTCGAGTCCACTGTTCCATTGGCTTCTTCTAGCAACGCTTCAGCCGCAGCGACATTCACGACGAGCACGATCGGAGTCGGAGCGGACACAATGAGCGCCACCTACTCGGGCGACAGCACGTTTGCTCCAAGCTTCGCCACGATTCCTCTGACAGCTACAGGGCTTCCCGATACCATCGCGTTCTCTGTCACGCCCAACCCAGTCTCTCTCAGTTCCATAGCGACCGTGAACCTCACCGTGAGCAATCCGGCGGGAAGCACAGCCGCGGTCCCAACGGGTTATATCGAGTTCCGCGACGGGTCAACGATCATCGGCGGGCCAAACAGCTTGTCGAACGGATCAACGACCTTCAACGCCAGCTTCACTACAGCTGGGACGCACACGCTCTCGGCGTGGTATTCCGGCGACTTGACCCACGTATCGAACACCGCAACGCAGACCGAGACGGTTCTGGTTACACCCAGTGTGTCTATCAGCGCGCCCACTCTTGTCACGACGGTACAGGTGCTTTCCGCCGCGATTTCCGTTAGCGGTGGTAGCGGAAATCCGACGCCCACCGGCTCGGTGACGCTGACCATCTCGACAACGGAAAACGGTGGAGGCAATACCTCGCCGGCCACAACTCTCAGCAATGGCGGCGCGACGATCAACATCCCCGCAGGATCACTTGCAGTCGGCACGTATTGGCTGACGGCCACTTATACGCCGGACGCAGCCAGTTCCTCAATCTATCTCAGCTCTTCGATCATGGGCTACTATGTTTCGGTTACGGCCCCACCTCCGACATTCGCAATTAGCGGCACAGCCGTCACTGTCGCCCCTGGCGCGACCACTGGGAATACTTCAACGATTACCGTGACGCCGGGTGGAGGGTTCACTGGCGGCGTGGCGCTTTCAGCCTCGATCACTTCCAGCCCCAACGGAGCCCAGTATCCGCCCAGCTTGAGTTTCGGCTCGACAAGCCCGGTGAGCATTACTGGAGCCAGCGCCGGAACGGCGACGCTAACTGTTCTTACAACAGCGCCCACCGTTGGCGCTTTGACCCTTCCTGTGCGTCCCGGCGTTCGATGGTACGCATCCAGTGGCGCTGCCCTGTCCTGCATTTTGTTCTTCGGCATTCGAGCAATGCGGCGAAGCTGGCGAACCATGCTTGGGATGCTCATGCTCTTGGTGGTTCTTGCTGACGGAGTGCTTGCATGCAGCGGCGGTGGCGGCAGTGGAAGCGGCGGAGGTGGTGGTGGCGGCACAACCATTCCCGGTACAACGGCGGGAACCTACATCGTGACTGTAACCGGAAGTTCAGGCGGAACATCGGAAACGTGCACGGTGACTCTCACCGTGCAATAGTTTGTCGTTCTGATTTGTCCAGGGAAATGCCGTTCTGCCTGGTAACAAAGTAGTTGCCGTGGTAGAGGTAGCTGTCCGGCGTCGTCCCTACTTGGCGCCGCGGTTTCCGAAGGCGTCGTAGGGCATGGTGACGACTTTTCCGTGGCCGGTCATGTGGGCTGAAGCCCCGCTCATTTGTCGTTTGCGGCACGACTGAAGTCGTGCCCTGTTACAAGGAACTCCCTAGCTGGACAACAAGGAACTCCATGGCTGGAGAACTTCTTGCGGCGCGGATGGAGTTTTTTCGGCGGGCTGTAAAGCGCGGAGCCCGCAGTCCATGCGCATAGGCGGCGCGGCCAAGGCCGCGCCCATGCGACTCTATAGGCTGCCGCGGAGCCAGTGGGTGAGCCGGTCGGCCGGGAGGCGGAGGCCGATGTAGAACTGGCCGAAGAGGGCGTAGACGGCGCTGACTTCGTCGAAGCGCATCTCGTAGATGAGCTTCTTGAAGGTGACCGGGTCGTCGGCGAAGAGATCGACGCCCCACTCCCAGTCGTCCAGGCCGATGGAGCCGGAGATGATCTGCTTGACCTGGTCGCCATAGCGGCGGCCGATGAGGCCGTGCTCGTGCATCATGCGCTGGCGCTCGGCAAAGGGAACGGTGTACCAGTTGGCCTGCTCGCCGCGCTTGCGGTCCATGGGATAGAAGCAGAGGTACTTGGATTCGGGAACGACGGGGAAGAGGCGCGGCGCCATGGCGTCGGTTTGGCGGTCGAGGGTGGCGGCGATTTCGGCCTGCCACTCGGGGGAGTGGGTTTGGAGGCCCAGGGCGGCGGCGGCCTCGTAGGTTTTGCGGCTGGACTCGTAGAGGCCGAGTTCGACCACCGATACATAGGAGTGCTCGAGGTCGAGGAATTCGTAGAGCTCGGTCTGGGCGAGATCGAGTTCGACCTGGTTCAGGGATTTGAGCGAGTCGCGGAAGTGGACCAGGATCAGGTCGCCCTTGTGGCCGAGCTGGGAAAAGAGAGCCGTGCGGATGGGCGCATCGGGAGCTTCGCGCTCGATGCCCTTGAGGACCGCGACGGCGTGGGCAGCGATGCGGTCGCGCTCAGGGGGCGGGGTGGCACGCCAGGCCTTCCAGTCGAAGCGGTAGAACTGGTGGAGGAGGCTGGAGCCTTCAAGGGTGAGCGGGACGGGGGGAAAGTCGGCCAATGGAATCACCTCAAGCCTTTTTTAAACACCATTCATCGTAGCAAAAGCAGCCAAGGAAAGGCCTTGAGGGCCTCGGCGGCGCGGTTCCAATGGTGGGGCTGGGGCGGGTCCGGCGTGGACCTATATACTGGAAGCGCTCATGAACGAAAAAATTCTGGCCCTCCTGGTTCAATTCGTAACCCATGTCATCGAGGCCGGCGGATACGCCGGTATTGTTGCGCTGATGGGAATCGAATCGGCGTGCATTCCGCTGCCTTCCGAGATCATCATGCCGTTTGCCGGCTATCTGATTTACATGGGCCACTTCAGCCTGCTCTGGGTGGCAACGGCAGGCGCCTTGGGCTGCAACCTGGGCTCGGCGGTCGCGTACTGGATCGGGGCCAAGGGCGGGCGGCCGCTGGTGGAGCGCTACGGCAAATGGGTCCTGATGAGCCATCACGATCTGGACCGCATGACGGAGTTCTTTCTGAAGTACGGATCGATCACGGTGCTGCTGGCGCGGTTGTTGCCGGTGGTGCGGACGTTTATTGCATTCCCGGCGGGAATCGCGAAGATGCCGCAACTGCGTTTTCACATCTATACCTTTGTCGGCTCCTGGCCCTGGTGTTTTGCCCTGGCGTATGCAGGGATGAAGCTGGGCGAGGCGTGGCATACGGACCCCCGATTTTATCAGGCGTTTCACCGCTTCCATCTGGGAGTGGAGATTGCCCTGGTCGCGGCGATCGTCTGGTTTGTCTGGTCGCACGTGAATCGAGGGAGACAGGCGAAGGCGGCCTGAAGGCCGGATTTGGGATCGAAGCTCATGGCAAGGCGTACACTGTTCCGTCTGCAGAAAGATGAATTCGAACCGATTGGAACTGGAAATCATCAACAGAAGGTTAGGAGAAGCGATGTCAACTGAAGCGCAAGGCGGCCAGAAGACCGCCGAAGCATCCAAGATTGCGCCCGCTACGGGCAAACTGGGAGTGATGGTGGTCGGCCTGGGCGCCGTGGCCACCACGCTCATCGCCGGAGTCGAGGCCGTTCGCCGCGGACTGGCCAAGCCGATCGGCTCGCTCACACAGATGGGCACCATCCGGCTGGGCAAACGCACCGATAACACGTCTCCATTGATCAAGGATTTTGTGCCCCTGGCCGATCTGAAGGACGTGGTCTTTACGGGCTGGGACCTCTTCGAGGACAACGTCTACGAATCCGCGGCGCATGCCAAGGTGCTGGAGAAGGAGACCCTGGATCAGCTCAAGCCCTACCTGGAGACGATCAAGCCGTTGCCGGCGGTCTTCGACCAGTATTACGTGAAGCGCCTGCACGGCACGCACGTGAAGACGGGCAAGAACAAGCGCGACCTGGCCGACCAGGTGATCGCCGATATTCGTGCCTTCAAGAAGACGGTGGACCGCGTGGTGGTGATCTGGGCCGCTTCGACCGAGATCTTCATTGAGCCGACGGCCGTGCACCAGAGCATCGAGGCCTTCGAGAAGGGGCTGGAGAACAACGACATCGGCATCGCGCCCTCGCAGATTTACGCGTACGCGGCGCTGAGCGAGGGAGTGCCCTTCGCCAACGGCGCGCCGAACCTGACGGTGGATTTCCCGGCCATGGTCGAGCTGTCGAAGAAGAACGCGGCGCCGATCTGCGGCAAGGACTTCAAAACCGGCCAGACGATGATGAAGACGGTTCTGGCGCCGGCCTTCAAGGCGCGCATGCTGGGCGTTTCGGGCTGGTTCTCGACCAACATCCTGGGCAACCGGGACGGCGAGGTGCTGGACGATCCGCAATCGTTCAAGACCAAGGAAGAGTCGAAGCTGGGCTCGCTGGATTACATCTTCCAGCCCGAGCTTTACCCCGACCTCTACAAGGATCTCTACCACAAGATCCGGATCAACTATTATCCGCCGCGGGGCGACGAAAAAGAGGCGTGGGACAACATCGACATCTTCGGCTGGCTGGGCTATCCGATGCAGATCAAGGTGAACTTCCTCTGCCGCGATTCGATTTTGGCCGCGCCGATTGCGCTGGACCTGGTGCTGTTCATGGACCTGGCCAAACGCACGCCGTCGCTGCGCTCGATCGGCATTCAGGAGTGGCTCAGCTTCTATCTGAAGTCGCCGCAGAGCGCTCCCGGCCTTTACCCCGAGCACGATCTGTTCATTCAATCGATGAAGCTGAAGAACACGCTGCGCCACATCATGGGCGCCAGCCTGATTACGCACCTGGGCCTGGAATACTACGACTAGACCCCTGCGGTGGGGCCAGCGGCCTCCCGTTGGTCGGGGACTGGCCGTCCGGGCGGGCCGCTCCCGATGGTCGCGAAAAGCAAGAGCCTCATCCGCAAGGGTGGGGCTTTTGTTTTGGGGGTGGAATTGACGGTCTCACGGTTTCACCGTTTGCGTGTTTCCGTGAGGTTGGCGGAAGTTGGCGTTTAGTTTGAATGATTTAGGTGGCGTTTCACAGTTTCACCGCCAAAAACACGGTGCAAAAGTTTTTGTCCCCTGGCAGGGCAGCGAGCGAACGGAGAGGGCGCAAGAGATGCACTTGGCCTACCTCTTCGATTGTGCGCCAACAGAGGGTAATTTTCTGCAAAATGGGATCGGGAAAGTGCGCTGCCCGCCAGGCGTGCCTGCTGGATACGACGTTCTGCCGCCACGGAGAGGCTGCCGAATTCACCGTTATTCCGCCACCCTATGCATCTTTTTCTGCAGTTCCTCCTTGACTTGCTCGAGGTTGAAGGTGGCACCTTTCTGCATCGGCGGGCACCTACGCTGTGCTGAAAAGTTTGAAGGAGGGTTAGGACTCACAGGACGCGGCAGGATTTACGTGAGAATGCATCTAACGAACAAACCTGGCGAGCAACCGGATATAGGCAGTTTGGTAGGAGACGGATGGCTCGGTCACCTCCCAGGAATCGATTGGCCAGCCATCGCTAAAATCGGCATAGGCCTTTTGTGGCACTTCACCAAACGGGGGGGAAGGCGGCGCCTGCCCACAGCCAGGGTTGATCTTCGGGCAGCCGTTGGCCCAGTTGTAGCGCGGATTGGCGCCGCCCACGAGGTAGCCGGGCGGAGGACCAAATTTCGATCCGCTCACGCTGCCCCAAAGCGCGCTGCCGTGGGCAAACCAAGTATGGTAGAAACGGTCTACGGAATTGGTCGCGCCAAAGGCCTTCATGTTGGACAGATAGACCTTGCCGAGCGGATTGACGCCGTCGACATAGTGCAGATAGTCCGCCGCAGCGCTTAGGTCATCGGCCGGGCTGTGGCTGCCCAGGCCATACAGCGCTTCGTCGCCAAAAATGTTGCCGTGATTGGATTTGGTCGCGTTGCTACCCCAGTCATAGGCGGAAATATAGGCCCGGTAAGGATCGCTCTCGGCGGCCTTCCAACCGTCGTCTTCGAAGCCTTTGGCAAACTCGGTCTTGATGGCGGACGAAACCGAAGGCGTGGCCCCGGCCAGGCTTGCATAGTAGATTAAAGGCGCTGTCTGCGGGTAGTCGAAATCAAGCGTACGGTGATCGGTAAAGATCCGATTGTCGCGGTAATGGGCGTCGATATAGTCGCGATAGATCGTCTCTCCCGTCAGATCGAAGAGATAGACGGCGGCGGCTATGGCTCCCATCTCGCGTCCGTAATCGTCAACCTCCTGCTGCCCAGACGCAAGCCCTTCAGAATGATCGCGTGGATCGTTGTTATAAAAGAGCACGTGCGGATGCGCCTGAGCCCACTCCCAGGCCTTCAGCGCCCGCTTTCTGAGATCGTCGGCAAATGTTTTGAGGGCCGGAAACTGCGCGTAGGTCTTGGCCGCATAGGCAAAGGCCTCGGCGCCCGCATAGGTCGAAGAGGTGGTCGCGGGGCCATAGAAGCTAGGCCCCGTAGCCGCCGAAGCCGGGCTTCCCGACGCTGATCCGATCACCGAGAGCAAGGAGCCATCCTTATTTTGCATGCGCTTGAGCCACTCAAGCTCCCATTTGACCTCGTCGAGCAAATCGGGGATGCCGTTGCCGGATTCCGGAATGTTAAAGTCGTCGGTAAAGGCTGTCGGGCTTTCGTGATACGCGTGAAGGAGGCCCACCACATAGTCGCCGCTCCAGCGGGTGTAACGATTGAAATCACCGGCGTCAAACCATCCGCCGTGCAGATCACGGGCTGTCGCCTTATCGCCCTTGGCGCTATAGAGCCGAGCCTTGGAGTCTTGATCCGGGCCGAGATGACTTGCCTTGTCTGCCCAGCCGGCGCCCGCATAACGCGCCTTCTTGGTAAAACCGGCGCGCTGATAATAGAGCATGCGCACAGCCCGCACCAAGATTGGCTTATAGAGATTGGCCGCGACCGAAAAGGCCGCGGAATCGTACCCCGCCTGCTTGTCCCGGATCAGATAGCGACCCGGTGTGACAACGCCCGAAAAGTCGAATTGCCACGCATGGTCGCCTGAAGAGGGATCGACAGCGCCGGCGTGCCAGGCGACAGGCGCCCCCTCAAAGACAACTGCTCCCGTCTCCACATTGACGACCTGATAGACCTTCCCCGGCGCAAAGTGCCATTGGCTATCGAAACCGGTAGCCGGATCGCGGATAACGGCGACTTTTTTTGCATCCGGAAGATAGCCAAACTGATCGACGACGATGAAGGGCGTAGGCGACGCGCTGCCCTTGGAGTTGCCGTTGGCACCGGCTGGAAGGCTCGGACAAAAACAAAGTGCAGCAAGCCCTGCGATCAAGACCTTCTTCAACATGACCCGCCCAACCCCTTACAAGGAAGTCTTTGATGCCGAGCTCGGAGCGAGACGCTACGAATTCAGCTCAAGGCTGTATTCATTATGTCAGTTGACCGCGCAACGCCGCAGATGATCGACTGGACCGAGCATGAATGAACCCAGGGATTTGCCTCAATTTACCCTCGACAACTATGAAAACGATTTTGCCGATCGCCATCTGCTGCAGGATGTGGTGACGAAGTGGGCGAAGATCAAATCGGAAGCGATTGCCATGGTGAGCGCGGACGGCAGCCGGGAGGTACCCTGGGGCGAATTCGACCGCATGACGACGGCGCTGGCGAGGGAGTTGTTGCGGCTGGGCTTCACGAAGGGCGATTTCCTGGTCACGCTGCTACCGCTGTCGGTGGATCACGTGCTGCTGGAGTACAGCTGCTTCAAGATCGGCGTCATCGTTGCGCCGCTAGATTTGCGCTTGCCGGCCGCAGAGGTGCTCAGGGCGCTGGAGATTCTGAGGCCGCGTGGGTTTGCCGGCCTGGGCGTGAAGGCGCCGCTCGATCTGAGGCCGCTGTGGCGCGCCGTGCAGGCGCAATGCCCGTGGATCGAGCAGTACATCGCGGTGGATTCAGATGAGGCGATTGCAGGCACGCGGGCGTTTGCTTCGATTGCGGAGCCGGCGTGGCGCAATGCGACAGAGGAAGATGCAGCAGCGCTGGACGGGATCGCGGTGAGCGAGAACGACGGCGCGCTGGTGATCTTTACCACGGGCTCGACCGGATCGCCCAAGCCGGCGCTGCTCTCACACCGCAACATCACGGTGCAGAACATGTGCCTGTGCGGCGCGTTCTTTGGCGGAGACAGCGGCAGCCGTTCGCTGGT
>JBEKTO010000026.1:0-56083 GCA_049515995.1 Occallatibacter sp.
GGGCGGCGTCCTGCTCGGCGAATTGGCCGGTCTCGCGGCGCGCGTATGTTGGCTCGGCCGCAAAAGATGCCGCGACCGATTCAATGCTGCCCGAGAGCAGATGCGCGTAGCGGGACTCCTTGGTTCCGGGCTGGCGGGGCAAGATGGCAGCCAGCGGCGGCTCGCGCTCCATCAGCTTTTGCAGGCCGGCCAGCACCTCGCCGATCTCGTCGAAGCGGTGCATCCGCTCGGCGCGGCCGCGCAGTTCGCCGGGAGTCTGCGGCCCGCGCAAGAGCAGCACGCACAGGAGAGCCGTTTGCGCGCGATTGAGGTTGAAGGCCTCGCCCAGCCAGTGCTCGTACTTCGTTACCCGCCCGTCGGACGAGCGCGCGCGGCCGGCCAGACGCAGATCTTCCAGCCCATGCAAGGCCTGACGCACGGCTTCCTCGTCCAGATCCGTCACCGGCTCGCGATTCGAGCGCTGATTGCAGGCATTGACGAGCGCGTTGAGCGAGAGGGGATAGTACTCCGGAGTGGTGACTTCCTTTTCGACGAGAGCGCCCAGGACACGGGCTTCGGGGGCGGTAAGCTGAATCGGCTCGGAAGGCGTCATGGGTCTATTCTGCCATTCTTCGTCCGGATGAGCGGTGTGACCCGATTTCTGCGCCCAATCGGGATGACGATCTCTACAGTCCTCCCGACGCATGGCCGGAATTGAAAGCGGAGATGCCTTCCCTGGCGGGCAGAGGCATCTCCGCTTTCTCGAATGCGCGGCTTACTCCACGGAGGGCAAGCCGGCCAGCGCCATCGCGATCTCTTCGGCCGGATACTCGTAGTTCTCCAACTTGCCGGCCTGATAGGCGATATAAGACTGCATGTCGAAGTGCCCGTGGCCGCTGAGAACGAAGAGAATCGTCTTCGCCTTCCCTTCTTCCTTGGCGATGAGGGCCTCGCGGATGGCTCCGGCGATGGCGTGGTTGGCTTCCGGAGCGGGAATGATGCCTTCCGCGCGGGCGAACTGAATGCCGGCGGCAAAGGCGTCCAACTGCTGGACCGAAGTGGCTTCGATCAATCCCAGGTCCTTCACATGCGAGACCAGCGGGCCCATGCCGTGGTAGCGCAGGCCGCCAGCGTGAATGCCCGGAGGCATGAAGGCGCTGCCCAGCGTATGCATCTTGACCAACGGAGTCAGATGGCCGGTGTCGCCAAAGTCGTAGGTGAACCGGCCCTTGGTGAGGCTGGGGCAGGCGGCGGGCTCGACGGCAACCACACGCGCGTGGCTCTGGCCCTTGAGCTTGCGTCCCAGGTAGGGCATGACCAGGCCGGCAAAGTTCGACCCGCCGCCGGTACAGCCCACAATCACGTCGGGCTCAGCATCGGCCAGCGCCATCTGCTCGATGGTTTCCAGCCCGATCACGGTCTGATGCAACAGGACGTGATTCAAGACGCTGCCCAAGGCGTACTTGGTGTTGGGGTCTTTCGCGGCCACTTCCACGGCCTCTGAGATGGCGATGCCCAGCGAACCGTTCGAGTTGGGATGCGCGGCCAGGATGGCGCGGCCCGATTCGGTCTCCATGCTCGGGCTGGCGGTGACCGAGGCGCCGAAGGCCTCAATCAACGCGCGGCGATAAGGCTTCTGGTCATAGCTGACCCGCACCATGTAGACCTTGCACTCCAGGCCGAAGAAGGCGCAGGCCATGGACAATGCCGAGCCCCACTGCCCGGCTCCCGTCTCGGTGGAGAGCCGCTTGGTGCCGTCCATCTTGTTGTAGTAAGCCTGCGGGACGGCGGTGTTCAGCTTATGCGAGCCGGCCGGGCTTCCGCCCTCGTATTTGTAAAAGATATGGGCCGGCGTATCCAGGGCCTTTTCCAGCCGGCGGGCGCGAAACAGCGGCGCGGGACGCCACTGCGCATAAACCTGCCGCACCTCGCCGGGAATCTCGATCTCCCGCTCCGTGCTCACTTCCTGAAAAATCAGGCTCATGGGAAAGATCGGAGCCAGATCGTCCGGGCCGATGGGCTTGTGCGTGCCGGGATGCAGCGCCGGCGCCATCGGTTTGGGCAGATCGGCGGCGATGTTGTACCAAGCGAGGGGTATCCTGTTTTGCGGAAGATTGTATTGGATGGTTTCCATGCCGAAAATTCTACCAGTAGCCAAGGATTTATGGCCGTGACGGCACGCGGAGCCTGAACTCCTCGCGATCGAGCCGGTAGAGGACGTGGCGGCGCAAGGGATGGTCTTGCGGCAGCCGAGGGTGGTCGAAATCGGCCTGGGGATCGAGGATCATGCCGAGTTTCTCCATCACCCGGCGCGAGCGCAGGTTTGCGGGAACCGTGAAGGAGACAAGGCTGGAGAGCGAGAGAGTCTCAAAGGCGTAGCGGGCGACCGCGCGAGCGCCTTCCGTGGCCAGGCCGCGACCCCAATACTCGGCGGCCAGCCGCCAGCCGATTTCGACAACCGGCATGAACGGGGCGTCGAAGGCCGGGATCGAGAGGCCGATGTAGCCGAGGAAGGTCTTTCCCTCAAGCGCTTCGGCGGCGAAGAGCCCGAATCCGTGATTGTCGAAGTGCCGTTCGATGCGGTCGATCAGCTCGTCCGACGCTTCCGGCGTCAGCAGGCCGGGCATGAATTCCATCACCCGCGGGTCGGCACCCATCCTTTGGAAGGGCAGACGGTCAGAGTCGCGCCAGCGGCGCAGCAGTAGGCGTTCGGTTGTGAGCCGGTCCGTCATGCGCAAAGGCTAGCATCCTCCGATGCGGGCCTGTGATCAGCGGCGAGGTCCGTCGCCGTGGTGGCCGCCGGAGTGGCTGCTGCCGTGCGAGTGCTCCTTGAATTCCTTTCCGCCGCCGTAGCTCTTGGGTGCGTGGCCGCCGCCATAGGATTTCTCGGCGTTGTGGCCGCCGCCGAAGAGATGGAAGCCGCCCGAGTGCTCGGGCTTGGCGGGCGACTCCGCGAAGCCGCGGCCCGGTGAGGCGGAATAAGACCGGTCTCCGGAATAACCGCGCTGAGCGAATTCGCCGCGCTGAGGGCTCGGCGCTGGTGCGCGCCAGGACTGCGGCGGGCTGGCATAAACCGAACCCGGCCGGCCGGCGTAAGCCTGTCCGGCGCCTCCGTAGAAGCCGGAGCCGTAGCCGGGCCGCGCGTAGGATTGCTGCGGACGCACGGGCATGGGGACTGGAGGCTGCGGGCGGTTGTAGGCGTAGTTTTGCCACGCGGGGCGAACGTAGCTGCCGGGTGCGTAGCCGCGGCCGGAGTCCGCAAAGGAGCGGCTTCCGCTGTAGTCTTCCGAGGGCCGAACCGGCTGCCGCACGAGAGCTCGTGCGCCGCGGTATCCATCGTCTTGACGGTCATAACTGGTCTGGGGCTGGCTGGATTGCGAACGGTTGTAGCGCCCCGCCGGCCCGCCCCGCGGCGAATCCGAATGGGCCACCGTGGTGCTTTGCGAAGAGTAGTTTGCATGATGGAAGAGAACGGATTGGCTCAGCCAGTCCAGAGCCCAGCTCATCCAGCCAAAGGGGCTGTGGTTGAAGGCCGCCATGGCGATCCCCATTCCAAACCGGACGGGCGCCGAGCCGGCGAATGACCCCAGCGAGCCCAGCAGCGAAAAACCCGGATAGGGCGCGACCGGCTGCCCGTAAACGTCCCATGGGTTGTAGGCCGGCACGTAAACCACCTGGGGATCGGACGGGGTCAGTTGGATGTAGCCCTGGTTATAGCTGACCGCTTCCTGGGGAGTGTTCTGGAGGGTTCCGGCCGCCTGCGCGCGCTGGCGCAGCACCTGTACGGTCTGGAGCACGTCCTGAGGCTGGTTGTAGTAGGCATTTCCCAGGTCGGTGGTCCACTGGAGGTCGCGGTCCATCAGCGCCAGCACCTGCGGAAACGCCGTGAGCGCCTTCACGCTGGGGTCCCAGCTTTGGGCGTCAGCTCCGGCGGCAATCCGATCGGGAGAGGCGTAGCCTTGGGCCTGCAACCAATGATCGGCGCCCACCACCTGCGCCGGATAGGTGGCCGCTGCCAGAATCTGCGCCAGCAGCGCATCGGGATAAAGGGCGATCGGGGCGACTAGCTGCTCCAACTGCTCCGCGGAGAGCGCCTGCGCCGGCGGTTGCGGTTGTTCGTATTCCTGCGGCGCATAGCCCTGGCCGGAGTCCGGATACGCCTGCTGGGCGTAGGGCTGCTGCGCATAGGTTTGCGGCTGAGCGTAGCCCGAGGATTGGCCGGGCGCGTACTGGGCAGAGAGCGTTCCCTGCGCCAGCGGCAGCAGAAGCGCCATTCCCGGTGCAAACCCGCGCCGGAGCGCCAGACACCACCTGCCACGCCTGGCAGCAGGGTTGCCGGTTGCGTCAAGCGGAAAGCGAGAAAACCAGGCATTGAATGCTGCGCGCAGGCAGGATTGGGGTCTCATCTTCCCTCCCAGTGGACCCATAGGGTCGCCCCGGAGCGAAACTCTTTGATCGAAGCCGCGCGTGGGTATTCCGGGACACGCTCGAATAGCGGCTGTCTAGCGTTGACCCAGCTTGCCGGCGTTAGTTGCGAAAGAATGTTGGATACGCTGGCAAGAATCCCGGCTCGTTCCAAAAAGGGAGAAAAATGCACTCAGGGTTTATCATCGGAAATGGTGCAGGCCGGAGCTGCCTGCGCCTTCGTTTTGCAACCCAGGCGTTGGGCGTGCCCGCAAGAAAGGGACGCCGGGGCCGGGGTATCTCTCTCTGAAAGACGGGCAGCGGGGACAGGGAACATGCGAGCAAAAACTGCGGTAGTGCTGGGCGCCCAATGGGGCGACGAGGGCAAGGGCAAGATCGTGGACGTGCTGAGCGAGCGGTTTTCCGCCGTGGCGCGGTATGCCGGCGGACACAATGCCGGGCATACGGTCATCATCGGTAAGCAGCGCTTCGTGTTGCAGCTGATTCCCTGCGGCGTGCTGCGGCCCGGCTGCAAGGCCATCATCGGCAACGGCGTGGTGCTGGACCCGATCGCCTTCCTCAAGGAAGTGGCCAAGCTGCGCGATCTGGGCGTCCCCGTGGACGGCCAGCTTTATGTCTCCAATCGCGCCCAGGTGATTCTGCCCTACCATCGGATGATCGAGTTGGCGGCCGAGAGCGCGCCGGGGCGGAAGAAGATCGGCACCACCAGCCGCGGCATCGGGCCGGCCTACGAGGACAAGATGGCCCGCAGCGGCCTGCGCATCGTGGACCTGCTCCGGCCAGAACTGCTCAAGACACACATCGAGGCCGCCTGCGGCGAAAAGAACGCCATCGCCCACGCACTCTTCGGCACCGACCCTCTGGATCCGTCCAGAATGTTCGACGAGTACGCGGCGGCGGCCGAGCTGGTGAGGCCCTTTGTGGCCGATACCGGGCGCCTGCTGCATTCGATCCTGGCCAAGGGCGGCAGCGTGATGTTCGAGGGCGCGCAAGGGACGATGCTGGACATCGACCACGGAACCTACCCGTTTGTCACCTCCTCGTCGGCTACGGCCGGCGGCGCGGCCACCGGAACCGGGGTGGGACCGACGGCCATCGGGACCGTGATCTCCGTGACCAAGGCCTATGTGACGCGCGTGGGCGAGGGACCGTTCCCCACTGAGATCAACGAGGAGGTGGGCGACCACCTGCGCGCCCGCGGCAACGAGTACGGCGCCGTGACCGGCCGCCCGCGCCGCTGCGGCTGGCTGGATATCCCGCTGCTGCGCTACTCGAACCAGGTCAACGGCGCCGAGTGGCTGGTGATTACCAAAATGGACGTTCTGGACGAGCTGGCCGAGATTCCCATCTGCATCGGCTACGAGATCGATGGCAAGGTGACGGACGAGATTCCCGCCGACGTGCAGGGCCTGGAGCAGATCAAGCCCGTCTATACCAAGCTGAAGGGCTGGCGGGAGTCGACCGAGGGCATCACCGAATTCGACAAGCTGCCCCAGGCGGCGCAGGAGTACCTGCGCTTCCAGGAGCGGGAGAGCGGCGCCCGAATCGGGATGGTTTCCACGGGGCCCGACCGCAACCAGACCATGGTTCTTCCGGAGTTTGCCGAGGCTCTCGACCAGATTCACGGGTAAACTTGAGGAACGCCTGCGGCTTGCACAATCAGGCTGGAAGGAAGTCGCTTTTCATGATCAGCTTTACTGTCCGGCTGAAGTTTGCCCCCGAAGATCGCGCCGAAATCGCCGAAATCCTGCGTTCGCTGGCCGTGGCCTCGCGCCAGGAGCCGGGATGCGTCAGCTACATTCCCCACTACGCGGAGGGCGACCCAGACACAGTGCTCATCTACGAGCAGTACCGGGACGCCAAGGCCCTTGAATTGCACCACCAGTCCGCGCACTTCAAGCAGTTCGCCGTGGGCGGACTTTACCAGAAAATGCGGGAGCGGAACCGCGAAGATCTGGTTGCTCTCGTTTGAGGCGCGGCTCCCGTCCAACCGGCGGGAGCCCCGATTCGGCAAATGCTGCAGGTTTTCAGCAAAGTCGAATTACTCTTGGAGCGCATTGTGGCAAAGTGCATTGACCGGCGTATCGATTGGGGTCTACCATCCGATACGCTTATGCCCAGAGCCCGCGCCAACACCGACACTCTCATCCCACCAAACCGACGCAGGACGTTCGGGCGGATTTTCGCTCTGGCGCTGCTTGCCGTGCTCGCCGCGTTCGCGGTCGGTGCGTCTCCAATCCCTGCCCAGGCGGGCGGAATGCCCAGGGCGCAGAAGCATGAGAGCCGTCACGAGATCGACCAGCTCGAGGAAGTGTGGCGCGACGCCGTTCTCAAGTCGAATACCGCCGCGATGGATACCCTGCTGGCGGACGATTACATGGCCATCACCGCCAACGGCACCCTGCAAACCAAAGAGCAGGCGCTGGCTAACCTGCGCGCCGGACGGTTCCGCTTCATCACCCTCGATATCTCCGATCGCAAGGTCCGCTTTTACGGCACAACCGCGCTGGTCACCTCTCTTGCCGAGATTCACGCCACGACCCCGGAGGGAGAGATCTCCGGGAGTTATCGCTACACCCGCGTCTACGTCCGGGACGAGAAGGGCGAGTGGAAGATTGTCAGTTTTGAGGCTAGCCGGATTCGCGAGCCCGGAGACCGCAAATAGCTCCGGCGACTGCCGTCTCCTGACGTGGACGCACAGGGTTAGCAGGAACCGCGGAATTGCTTTCAGGCCTGCTTGCTCTCCGTCAAACTGTCAGTTATGTATTGTGTTCTATGCTGTTTTTGTGCCATAGTAGTTATCCAGATATTTCTGGTGTCTAGCTTGCGGCCTGACCAAAGGCGCAAGAAACGGATAAGGGCTGACCGCTTGCCCAACCTGGAACGCGGCCAATGGGGAGACTCCCCTTTGCAATTGGCTTCGCAGAAGCCATCGATGGGACTCTTCCTCAGCAGAATATGCCCTGGACCGACGCTGCCGCGGTCCGTGGGGCGCTTGATGCATCGCATCGATTTCGCGGTCAACAAGGGTAGAGGCCAATCGGATGAATAAAGCACAGTTGGCAACACTCAAATTCTTCTCGCTGTTGTTTCTATTGCCGGGTTTGGCTGGATTGATCCTTTCAGCCATGGTTTCCACTCACTATCTGGACATCTTGCCGAAGGGGCCGGTGCCGGCAGAGATGCGCATGACGCCGCGCAATATCCATGGCATCGTCGTGTACCAGACAGCCGAAGAGGATCGCAAACTCAACCTCATGGAGTACTCCTCGGTGGGAGTCTTCGTGCTCGGTCTGGGACTGGGTCTTGTCTATCTGGAAAAGTGGAGCGCCGAGCGGGCGCGCGAAGCCGAGGAAGACGGCGAGCTGGCCGAATATCTCAACTAGAGCCTGCCTGAAAAGGCAGGCACGATTCGCCAAACGCGCTCCTCTACAATAGACCGATGCCCGAATTGCCTGAGGTGGAGACCATTGCCCGGGGCGTCCATGAGCGCTTGCGTGGCGATCGCATCGTACAAGCCCTGTTCAGCTCTCACCGTGAGCCTTTCAAAACGCCGCCGGCGCGGCAGGCCGCGGGACTTGACGGGCGCATTCTCCTGGCTGTGCACCGTACCGGAAAACATATCGTGTGCGAGTTGGGTCCCAGCAGCCTCAGCCCCAGCGCCGATGATCGTCCCGGCAGGGGGAAAAACCAGCCCGAGGCCCAGTGGATTGTGCATCTGGGCATGACCGGGCGGCTGCTCGTCACCACGCCCGATGCTCCCGTTGCTGCCCACACGCACGCTCGCCTGAGCCTGTCCAGCGGCCGGGAACTGCGCTTCGTGGACCCGCGCCGCTTCGGCCGCCTCGAGTTCCGCGAGCTGCGCCACGCCGCGGCCTTCACCGGGCCGGGCGCGGACCCGCTCACCATCGGGCCGGAAGAGTTTGGCGCCCTCTTTCACGGCCGGCGGATGGCCATCAAGGCGGCGCTGCTCAACCAGACTCTTCTGGCCGGCGTAGGCAACATTTACGCCGACGAAAGCCTCTTTCATGCCGGCATTCGGCCCACCCGGAGGTGCTTGCGCCTCACCAGAGCCGAATTGGAACGATTGCGGCTGGCCTTGCGCGAGGTTCTGGAACACGCCATCCGGCTGGGCGGTTCGTCCGTCTCCGATTATGTCGATGCAAACGGGGTGCGCGGCTTCTTCCAACTGGAGCATTGCGTCTACCTGCGCACCGGCCAGCCCTGCCGCCGCTGCCAGACGCCGATTCGCCGGATTTTGCTGGCGGGACGAGGGACCCACTACTGCCCGAAGTGTCAGCGGTAGGGAGCGCTTCTATGGTTTTTAGGATTATTCCCCGGTTCAGACTTCCAGAATCAAGAAAATCCTTATGCGATGTCGTCCGTAAGTGGTTGAAAAACAATCAAATTTCAAACGGCACAAGGATTGCTATTAGATAAGCGCCAGTGATGTACCGGCTGCTGGAGAAAAGTCCGGCCAGCCCAAAGAACAGCAGACGCCCGGCAAGAGCAACCGCCAACGAAGCGGCCCTCAAAAGGGAGAACCGGCCGGGACAGTCTGCAGTAGGTACGGTGGAAACAACCACCGGCCACAATATACTTGGGAGGCCAGTGACCAGCGCAGGACAGCAAAACGCCACTCCGTTTGGAGTGGCGTTTTGTGCGTCTGGCCGTTTTTTCCTCGGAGCCGCTGCCGGACGCGGTTCTTTCGGCTGGCCCGATGGCACCAAAGTGTACTTGCCAGCCTGAGAGCTTACCTGTAGTATCGGAATTGCCTATCAAGCGGCTGACGCGGGCCACCCGAATGCGGGCAGAGCAAGCTCGCCGCCGAACAAGGAATCTTCGCCGGGCGGTTCATTCCTTATCAGGCTGCAGACGGCGAAAGCTCCCATAGGAAGGGCAACACCCCAGGAAAGCACTGGCCGCACCGTGCCGATCCAGACAATCGGATGGAGCTGAAACAAGGTTCCTGCGTGCAAGGCGGCAAGGCCCCTGAGAATCACGGCCGATTGCTCGAGGAGCCACGCTCCCCGGCGATTTGCCCGAGGTCCTTGAAGGATTGCACCGCCAACCGTCGTGTTCCCCGTCCAAACCTGGACAGGCGGTAGGCAAGGGAAGCTCAGCACCCGGCAGGAAACGGCTGAATCAAAACGGAATGCACACGTTAGCAATGTGCCAGGAAGTACACGCATGACGACAGAATCGACGCAGCCTCAGTCTGAACTGGGGCCAGTCCCGGCCAATGGCCAGGGACAGTCGCAGGGGCATCGGCGCCGCAGACGCCGCCGCAAGAACAAGACCAGCCAACCAGGCGCCGTCCAGGCGCAGCAGACCCCGGCGCAGCCCGCGGCACAACCTGCACCGCCCAAGGCGGCTCCAGCGGTCCCGGCGCCAAGGGCGCATCAAGGCCAGGGCCAGGGACGGAAGAAAAAGAAGTTTGTGCAGAGGAATCCGGTCTCTGCCGCCCAGCCGGGCAACAGCTTCGCCCCCCCATCGCAGAACAAGCGCAGGGGCAAACAAAAGGGTCCGCGCGAGTTTGTCGGCCCCATGGACCACAGCTATCGCATCGTCAACGGCAATATCGCCGACGGCCCACCCTCCACCATACAATTCGCGAGCAACGGCCATTATCAGGAGTCCTTTGTGCCGCAGCCCACGATTCCCGTCCGCGAAGACGCCCCCACGCGCATCTTCTGTTTCATTGAGGATCTGTTCTTCCTGGCCAAGATTCAGGAGACGGCGCGCAAGCTGGGCGTGAAGGTGGAGTTCGTCAAGGGCGACAAGGAATCCGTGGCCCGGCTCACAGATCTGCCCGAGGCCGAGCGTCCCGCGCTGCTGGTCTTCGACCTGAACAATCTCAACGCCAAGCCCATGTCGCTGATCCCCAAATTCAAGGCAAAGCTCAAGAAAGCCACCTCGATCATCGGCTTTCTCTCGCACTTGCAGGGCGACCTCAAATTGAAGGCCATCGAGGCCGGCTGCGACACGGTGATGCCGCGCTCCGCCTTCTCGCAGAGCCTTCCCAACTTGCTTCGCCGCTACGGCCTGGAAGAAGAAGAAGAGTACGCCCAGCAGCCGATGTAGACCGGGCGGATTGGCATGAACTGAAGAGGGCGCTCTCGTTTGAGAGCGCCCTCGCTGTTTCCACCCCATCGACGAAGACCTGCAGGTGGGGGCCCGGCATTTGCGGCAAACCTATCCGGCGGGCCAGCCGTGCGCCCGGCCGCCGAGCAGGTGCAGATGAAGATGGTCCACAGTCTGCCCGCCGTCTTCGCCGGTATTCACCACCACGCGGTAGCCCTTGGCGAGGCCCTTGTCGCGCGCGATCTCCGCCGCCGCCCATAACAGGTGGCCGAGCAGCGGCCGATCGTCCTGGTTGGCGTCGGCCAGCGAGTTGATGTGCTCGCGCGGCACAATCAGCACATGCACCGGCGCCTGCGGATGAAGGTCCGCAAAGGCGTAGCAAAGCTCGTCCTGATACACCGCGGTCGAGGGAATGCTTCCTTCAACGATCTTGCAGAAGATGCAATTCATGGCGAGACCAGTGTACAGGAGGCGCGGGCCGGGCGCGCTTCGCCTCGGTCTTGGCCTCTGTGCCATACTACTTCCGGCTCTTTTGCGCTTCGAATGCCGACGCGCAGCGCCGATCCAGGAAAGATGTGCGCTATGACAGGTCGTGAACGTATCCTTGCAGTTCTTGCCGGACAGCAGCCGGACCGCCTTCCCTGCATGCCCATCACCATGACCTTTGCCACCGATATTCTCGGGGTTCCCTACCTGCAATACGTCCGCGATCACCGGGTCATGGCGGATGCGCAGATCAAAACGGCCGAGCTCTTCGGCTTCGATTATGTCTCCACCATCTCCGATCCCACCCGCGAAGCCACCGATTTGGGAGCGCATATCCAATGGTATGAGGACCGTCCGCCCGCCATTCTGGAAGAAGAGGCGCTGTTTGCCGATAAGTCTCTCCTTGCGCGGATGAAAGCGCCGGACCGGATCTCCGGCGGACGCATGGAAGATCGCGTGCGAGGCATCGAACTGCTGCGCCAGCGCGCGGGAGGCGAATTGTTTGTCGAGGGATGGATAGAAGGCCCCTGCGCCGAGGGCGCCGATCTGCGCGGGATCAATCGCCTGATGACGGACTTCTCCGACGACCCGGAATTCATCCACGATCTCTTCGACTTCACGCTGGAAGTGGGGATCCGCTTCGCCAAGGCGCAGATTGAAGCCGGCGCGGACATCATCGGCGTGGGAGATGCGGCGGCGTCCTTGGTGGGCCCACGCATCTACAAGGAATTCGTGTGGCCGTGGGAGAAGAAGCTGATGGATTCGATTCACGCCAACGGCGGAAGAGTCCGACTGCACATCTGCGGCAATACGCGCCGCATCCTCGAGGGCATGGGCACGCTGGGCTGCGAGTTGGTGGATATCGACTATCCCGTATCCATGGAGTTGGCGCGCTCCCAAACCGGGCCGCGCCAGACACTGACAGGAAACCTGGATCCGGTGAGAAGCGTGCGCGACGGCTCGCCGGAAACGATCGCCCAGGAGCTGGAAACGCTGCGGCAGCAGGCCGGCGCGCAATGGGTTGTAGCCGCGGGATGCGAACTGGTGCGCGATACTCCGCACGAAAACGTGCAGGCGATGGTGAACTTTGCCCGCACCCACGCGGTAAATGCCGCCTCATGAATCGAACTTTGAAGGTGTGAAGAATGGCTCAATTCAAGGATCTTTACGATGCAATTCTGAACGGCGACGCCAAGAAGGTGCACGCCGCCACACAGGCCGCGCTCGAAGCCGGAGCGGAGCCGATGACGCTGATCTCCGAGTCCATGGTCCCGGCCATGGACGAAGTCGGCCGGCTGTTCGAAGAAGAAGAGTACTTTGTTCCCGAATTGCTGTTGGCTGGCCGCGCAATGAAGAGCGCGATGGAACTGCTTCGCCCGCTGATGACGGCTGCCGGCGAGAAGCTCTCTGCCAAGGTGGTCATCGGCACGGTGAAGGGCGACCTGCACGACATCGGCAAGAACATCGTCGCATCGATGCTCGAAGGCAGTGGATTCGACGTGATCGATCTCGGCATCGATGTTGCGCCGGAGAAATTTGTGTCCGCGGTGACGGAGCAGGAACCCCAAATTGTCTGTATGTCGGCGCTGCTAACGGTGACGATGCCGGCGATGAAGACAACCATCGATGCGCTGAAGACTGCGGGCCTGCGCACCAGGGTGAAAGTGATGATCGGCGGCGCCCCAGTCACAATGCAGTATGCCAAAGAGATTGGCGCGGATGGATATAGTGAGAACGCAAGCGGAGCGGTTGGCTTGGTGAGAAACCTCCTTGCAGGAGCGAGAAACAGTGAGTGAGCGGGCAGTCCGGAAGTATTCCACACTTGCGATTCAGAACCAGGATCAATTGCTGTATGGGGTTTGCCCGCATCCTCTCGAATGCGGACTTGGGTTGGTGATTGGCGGAGGTTCTGTCTTCCCCGAAGTCAACTTTACCTTGCCGCCAATGAACATGACGGACGAAACATGGCCGGAAGTGGTGGCGCACTACGAGCAGATGGCGGAGCAAATCCTGCGGCGCGCGGCCTCGCTCGCAGTTCCTGGAATCGTATTGGAGTTTGAGCTTCTGCCGCCTATGACGGAGCGGCCGGAGTGGGGCGCCGAGCTTACCGCGCTGCTGAAGCGGCATCTCCAGGCCTACTACGACAAGCATCACCTGGCTGCCGCCTTGCGCGTCACCCCCACCGATATTCGCGATCGGTTGAAACCGCCTCTGATGAGGACCGGCCAAGCGTGGGAGCGCCTCAATCGCTCATTGGAGTTATGCGCGGAGGCCGGCGCCGACATCCTCTCGATCGAGTCCATCGGTGGCAAGGAGGTTCACGACCAGGCGCTGATGTACGGAGATTTTCCGGGCATCGTTTTCGCCTTGGGAGTACTTGCGCCCAGAGACATGTCGTGGCTATGGGGCGAGATGGGCGATATCTGCGCGAGACATCCGGGAGTAGTTCCTGGGGGAGATTCCGCCTGCGGATTTGCCAACACGGCCATGCAACTCGCCCACCAGAAGATGCTTCCCGAGGTTCTGGCGGCGGTGGTGCGGGCCATGAGCGCCGTGCGTAGCCTGGCTGCGTTCGAGCAGGGCGCGGTGGGGCCGTCCA
Organism: Occallatibacter sp.; assembly: GCA_049515995.1. GTDB lineage: Bacteria > Acidobacteriota > Terriglobia > Terriglobales > Acidobacteriaceae > Telmatobacter. The sequence continues at coordinate 13,574 of JBEKTO010000026.1, forward strand.
AGGATTGCGCGTACGAAGGTCCTGTGATGAAGGTGATTACCGGCTACCCGATTTCGATGGAAGGAAAATCTGCCAGTTGCGCGCATTTCAGTCCGCTGGGCAATATTGCGGCCGCGATGTGCGATCTTTGGAGCAATGAATCGGTGCAGAATGTGCGCCTGCTCTCAGGAAACGCTCCTGAGGTCTTTACCGAACTGCTGACGTATGACTGCCGTCTGATGAATACCGCGGCGGCCAGCGAAGGTGGCGCCCTGCAGATGAGAAACTGGATGACGGTATCCGATGAGTGGTTGAGCCCGCAGGCAGCGGTGCTGTCGCCGGACGCGACGATGAAAATCGCAACTGCGATCGTCGGCGCCGACACTCCCTACCATCGGACCCTTGCCGCGGGCCGTGCCGCCGTTGAGATTCTGAAGAGCGGCGTCGCGCAGGAGAAACTTCACCTCTCGCGCAAGGAGCAGCAGTGGCTGACGCGCATCGAGGATGCGCTCGACGCTTTACCAAAGGAAGAAGAGGCCCTGATACACGATATGGAGGCGCAATATGGGAGCCTCTACGATAAGCAGAGTTATGGCCTATAGTTAAGTCGAACTGATTGCCGCCGCAACTTCGTAGACGGCATCGGAGATTTCCTCGGGTGAAGCCATGCGCCTTAAAGCGATTCACTGCCAGGTCCTCACCCGCGAGATGAACCACGTTCTTTCCCGGTCGCCTCACACCATCGAGACGGAGACGTTGCCCATGGGCCTGCACGAACTAGGCGCGTCGATGCGCCCGCGCCTGCAGGAGCGGATCGATGCCGCGGACCGGGAGGGCTATGACGCCATCCTGCTTGGCTACGCGCTCTGCGGCCGTGGAACCGAGGGCCTGCGCGCGGGAAAAACACGGATCGTTCTGCCGCGCGCGCACGACTGCATCGGCCTGTTGATGGGCGATCGCCATCGCTATCAGGCCTATTTCGATGCCCATCCCGGCGTCTATTTCCGTTCTCCGGGTTGGATCGAGTTTCAGACGCCGGGACAGACGCTCCAGCCCGCATACATCTCCGCAAAAAACGCGCTCGGAGAACGGCGCAGCCGCGAGGAACTCGTCGCGCAATATGGCGAGGAGAACGGCAGCTATCTCTTTGAGCAGTTCAACGCCTATCGCCGGAGTTACTCCGGGCTGACCTATATCTCCACCGGCGTCGAATCGGAAGACCTCTTTCGCGCCGAGGCGCGCGCCGAAGCGGAGAAAGAGGGATGGGCGTTTGAAGAGGTGCGGGGCTCGCTTGCGCTGCTTCAGCGCCTCGTGGACGGCGTGTGGGATGCGGCGGAGTTTCTGGTCGTGCCTCCCGGCGCGGCGGTGCGCGTCACTCTGGGAGAATCGATCGTGGAAGCGATATGAGCGCGGGGAAAGTACGCATCCGGCTGGAGCCGCTGGCGGTTGAGATCGAAGTGCCTCGCGGGGCCTCGCTCGACTCCGCGCTTCCGCAGCTCGGCGTCGAGTTTCCCTGCGGAGGAAGCGGCCTCTGCGGCGGTTGCGGCGTCCGCGTGCTCGCCGGATCGCTGCCGGTCACCCCCGCGGACCGCGAGGTTTTCTCCGCCGAAGAACTGGCCGGCGGCTGGCGGCTGGCCTGCCAGGCTCATGCGGAGATGCCGCTGGTGCTCGAATGCGGCCAGTGGCAGATGGATATCCTCACGGACGACTCCGGCCTCGCCGGCGCGGGCAAATCCGGCCTGGGAATCGCCATCGATCTGGGCACCACCACCCTCGTCGCGCAGACGATCGACCTGGCCACGGGCACCGTTCTCGGCGTTGCGACCGCTCTCAACCCGCAGGCCGGTTTCGGCTCGGATGTGATGAGCCGAATTCATGCGGCTTTGTCCGGCGCCGACCTGACCACTCCCGTGCGCGTAGCTCTGCGGCAGACGATTGCGCAGCTCGTGCCCGGCCGCGAAGAAGAGATCGCCGAGGTGGTCCTCGTCGGCAACACGGTGATGCATCACCTCTTTGCCGGGCTCGATGTCGAGTCGCTTTCTCACGTCCCATTCCATTCTCCGCATCTGGGCGCGCAGTATTTCCAGCCGCAAGATCTGGATTGGCCGCTGCCTTCGGATTGCCGCATTCGTTTCGAGCGCTGCCTCGGCGGCTTTGTGGGATCGGACATTCTCGCCGGAATCGTTGCCACGGGCATGGCGAGCGCGGAAGATTTGGTTGCCTTGGTTGACCTGGGCACGAACGGCGAAATCGTCCTCGGCAACCGCAACGGAATTGTCTGTGCGTCCACGGCCGCGGGACCGGCCTTTGAAGCCGGCTCCATCCGCATGGGAATGCGCGCGGCCACGGGCGCCATCGCGCGCGTCTCGGGCCGCGGCGGCGAGGCGCGCACCACCGTAATCGGAGACGTGGAGCCCCGCGGCATCTGCGGCAGCGGCCTGGTGGATGCGGTTGCCACGGGGTTGCGGAGCGGCACAATTCTCGCTTCGGGCCGCATCGCCGGCGGCGCAAAGCAGTTGCCGGTCGTGGAGCCGGTGGTTCTCTTCCAGTCCGATATTCGCGAACTGCAATTGGCCAAAGCCGCCATCGCCAGCGGCTTCAGGCTGCTGCTCAAGCGCATGGGCGCAACCGTCGGCAGCTTGCAGCGCATTCATCTCGCCGGCGCATTCGGCAATTATGTGCAGGCCGAAAGCGCCATCGCCATCGGCCTGCTCGAAGTCCCCATCGAACGCATCCACGCGGCGGGCAACACCGCCCTGCGCGGCGCAAAGATGCTTCTTCTTGCCTCTGGAGAGCCCGCCTTGCCCGCCATCGAGCATGTGAGTCTTGCCGCCGATTCCGGCTTTCAGAACGAGTTTGTGGATTGCATGACCTTTCCGGCACACGAAGGCGCAAAGGGCCAGCGCTGAGTTAGGCGGTCGCTCGTTTGCAGGCACAAGCGGCGATTGGGTTAAAGTGGTTCTTGCGCCGTATTGGCCGGCGCTCGAAGGGATGAGAGCATGAACCAACTGCACGAGTGGCTGACGGATGGCCCACTCATTACCGATGGCGCCTGGGGAACCCAGTTGCAGGCGCGTGGCCTGGCTCCAGGGATGAACCCGGACACCTGGAACCTGACTCATCCGGAGCGCGTGGAAGAAGTGGCGCGCGCCTATGCGGAAGCGGGCAGCCAGATTGTTCTCACCAACACATTCCGTGCCAACGCAGTGGCGATGAAAAGCAGTTCCGCGGAAGATCTCGACGCGATCAATCGCGCCGGCGTCGCGATTTCACGAAGGGCGGCAGGCCAGGCGCTGGTCTTTGCCTCGATCGGCCCGACAGGCAAGCTCTTGGCGGCGAATGAGATCGGCGTTGACGATGTGACAGCGGCTTTTTCCGCACAGGCCCGGTCGCTGGCCGCGGCGGGCGCGGATGCGCTGCTGATTGAGACGATGAGCGACATTGCGGAGGCGCGGCTGGCTGTGGCGGCGGCCAAAGGCACAGGCCTGCCGGTCGTGGTTTCCTTCGCCTTCGACTCCGGAAAGAACAAGGATCGCACTATGATGGGCGCAACGCCCGAAGCCGTGGGCGCGGCGATGGTGGAAGCGGGCGCGGACGCGGTGGGCGCAAACTGCGGCGTAGGAGTGGAGCACGCGGTGCCGATCTGCCGCAGGCTGCGGGCGGCCTGCGATTTGCCCGTCTGGATCAAGCCCAACGCGGGCTTGCCCACGATGGAGGGAACCGCCATTCGCTATGCCACATCGGCAGAGTTCTTCGCCTCGCACTACGCAGCCCTGCGTGAGGCCGGCGCATCGTTCCTGGGCGCCTGCTGCGGCTCAACGCCGGAGTTCATTCGCGCTCTGGCCAGCGCCCAGCACGCCGCGGTGTGATGCGTCGCGGCGGCGATGGCGCAAGCAGCGAAGGTGCAACCAGGACCTGGCCGGACTGTCGTGGCCTGGGAGCGTTCGGTCTTCCTTCCGGTCTCGCTGCATCGGTAGGTGGCCAGCGACACGCGCAGCGCCGGAAGCTGACTGCACCTTCGAACGGCGCCTTTACCGCCAGCCCACACGGCCCTCTGTCCGCATCTTCGATCAAGTGACGATTGCCAAGCGCCTGTGTCAAACTGAGAGAGCGGCCGGCGCCAGCCCGTGGATCGCACGTGAAGACATCGCCCATCGCCAATAAGCATCGCGGTTTCAACCCGATGTAGCGCGGAAGGGCCTGTAGCTCAACGGTTAGAGCAGGGGACTCATAATCCCTTGGTTCGGGGTTCGAGTCCCTGCAGGCCCACCAGACAAGCTCAACTCTGAGACAACACTGCGCTTTCCCCGGAAACGCGGCTTCCGGCGGTCATTGCTTTCAAATGAGCTATTGAGGAGGCGGACCATTGCGGGGAACCATGGGCGTCCCACCTGGAGTCATGCCCATCCTGGTGACGGAGGTTGCCGCAAAGCTCCCGTCCTTCACCGCGCCCTCGACGCGCACCATATCGCCTACGTGCACATCGGCCAGAGTGATGGGATCGCGGCGCTCGCGGAAGGTGGTGTTCTCGTCGGCCACAAAGACGTGCGGCGCGTTGTCGATCGCGCCTATGAGCGTGACCTTGACGCCGTCCACGGCCGTGACTTTGCCCATCAGCCAGGTCTTGCCGTAGTTGGCCTGCATCTCCCGCATCTGTTTGGCGCGCTCGGGATCGATCTGCAGCACCATCGTCGCGCCCACCGATTTGGCCGTCGTATCCATCTCGCCGAGAGCGGCCACCGCGTCGCCCACCTTGATCTCGGTAGGTTTGAGCGTCTGGGGAGGATTGCCGCCTCCGCCGCCGCCGGGCCCCCGGCCTGCCCCCTGTTTCAGAATGCGGGTATTGGCGCTGAAGCGGACAGTATAGATTTCGCCGGCATCGGTCTTGATGGTGTAGTGGTCGGCGGCCACTTCAGTTACCGTGCCCATGATGCCGTGCCCAGAGCCCATCATCCCGCCGCGCCCGCCGCGCTGCCCCTGCCAGCCGCCGGGCCCTTGTGCCGGAGCCTGGCCGGCAGGTGGAGGAGTGGGTGCATCCTGAGCGGAAACGGCGCCTGTAAGCGCCAGAATGAGGGCGATAGTGGAAAAGAGACGAATCTTCATAGCAGCTCCTGAAGGGCGATCGCGCAGCCTCCTACAGCATAGACGCTGAAAACACCTCGGGAGCGGACAAAAACCCAGACTATTGAACTCCCTGCGCCGCCAGAAGCTGGTCGAAGGCCGGAAGCCCGCGCAGGCTGGCGAACTCGCTGTCGGCCACGATCTTTTTGGGATTGGTGAATCCTTCGTTCAGGGCCATGCGCAGGTACTCGATGGCCTGATCGTTCATGCCTGCGCGCACGCACCCCCTGGCCATGTAGTAGTTCATGGCGCCGCGGTCCTGGATCGAGGCGGGATTCTCGACCCTGGGGCTGGCGCTGTGCTCAAAGATCTGCGGATCGAGCGACAGCGCGGTCTTGTAGACCTCCCAGCCTTTCTGGTACTTGTGCCGGGTCAGCAGGTTGGTGCCCAGATTCTTGTAAATCAACGCCGACTGCGGGTCGAGCTTGAGAGCCTTGCGATAGAGGCGCTCGGCGGCGCCGTATTGCTTGAGCGAATCGTAAAGAGTAGCCAGATTGTTCAGCACGCGAGCGTTGCGCGGATTCAGCTTCAGCGACTCCTGGTAGCAGCGGCCCGCTTCTTCCATGTTGAACATCATCTGGTAGGCAATGCCCATCTTGTTCCACAGGTCGGCGGAGTCGCGCGGGCCCTTCTTATAGTCCTCGATGGCCGCCTGATAGCGCTGGTGCGTCATCAGCGAGTCGCCGAGCTGCTCCGGCGTGGGCGCAAACTGCCCCGCGGCGCCAGGGACTTGGGATGGAGAAACGTTCTCGGGAGCCTGAGCGGGCGCCTGCGTAAAGGCGCCGGGAGATGTGGTGGCGAGGGCTGCGAGAACGATCATCGCCGGCAGCCAGCGGTGTTTATCGAACCTGCACATATTCCCTCCTGTCGAAGGAAACCGGGGCGACAAACCTGCCTCATCGTCTGCTGGAATTAGAGCACCGGTCGAGAGTGCTTCGTCAAGAGACGCCAAATCCCATACGACGATTCCCATCGCACGGCGCGAACGGCAGCAGGCGGAATTGCGTCGTATGCGTCCAGGTTTTGTTGGATGCGGTGTTCCGGCTTTGCGGCGGCCCGGAACCGCTCCGGCAGCCGCCGCCGGTGGGGTAAACTCTTCCCAGTGCGGGAGGGTACACCATGAGCACAACGGCTCCATGTCCTACGCAATTGGAAATTGCAGCCCGGTTTCGCTCGGCGCGGCGGCGGACGCTGACCCTGTGCGAGCCGCTTACGCCCGAGGACATGATGGTGCAGTCCTCGCCCGAGGCTTCGCCGGCCAAGTGGCACCTGGCCCATACCGCGTGGTTCTTCGAGTCGTTTGTGCTGGGGAAGTTCCTGCCCGGCTACCAGCTCTTCAACCCCGATTTTCCCTGGCTCTTCAACAGCTATTACCGCAGCTTTGCCGCCTTTCCCGAGAAGCGGCTGCGCTCCTCTTTTTCGCGGCCCGGATTGGAGGAGGTCTTGCGCTATCGCGAGCACGTGGATGAGGCAGTGGACCGTCTGCTGGCCGCCAATCCCCACCCGGAGGCGCTCCAGCGGATCGAACTGGGCGTGCATCACGAAGAGCAGCACCAGGAGCTGCTGCTGACCGACATTCTGCACGCGTTTTTCACCAATCCGCTGCGCCCGGCCTATTTGCGAACTCCGCAGAACTTGGGTGCCCCAGAGCCTGCCCTGAGCCTGCCGAAGGGTCCCGATTTTGAGACCTGGGAAAGCAAGGAGCCCAACCCGCTGACTTTCCAGGAATTTCCAGGCGGTCTGCGCGAAATCGGCCACAGCGGCGAGGGATTCTGTTTCGACAACGAGCTGCCGCGCCACCGGGTCTGGCTGGAGCCCTATGCGCTTGCGCGGCGGCTGGTCACCTGCGGCGAATATGCCGCGTTCATTGCCGATGGCGGTTACAGCAGGCCGGAACTCTGGCTCTCGGCAGGGTGGGATACGGTAACGAACTGCGGCTGGCAGGCGCCGCTCTACTGGACTCATAAAGATGGAGCGGAATTCGGCGGCTGGAACATCTTTACCCTGCGCGGCGAATTGCCCCTGAACCGGCTGGAGGCGGCGCCGGTGAGTCATGTGAGTTTTTTCGAGGCCGACGCCTACGCCCGCTGGGCGGGCAAGCGGCTGGCCACCGAGTTCGAGTGGGAAGCGGCAGCCGAGAACCAGCCGATCGCCGGCAACCTGCAGGATTCCGGGAGGTTGCTGCCGGTTCCTGCCACTGAACCCTTCCAAAACGAGAACCCAACGCAGTTGTTTGGGGATTGCTGGGAGTGGACGGCGAGCGCTTACCTTGGTTATCCGGGCTTTAAAGCGTTGCCGGGCTCGCTGGGCGAGTACAACGGCAAGTTCATGAGCGGGCAGATGGTGCTGCGCGGCGGTTCCTGCGTTACGCCAGCGGCGCACATCCGCCCCAGCTACCGCAACTTTTTCGTTCCGGAGACCCGCTGGCAGTTTTCCGGCATCCGGCTGGCTTCGTAACCGATCCCGGTGCAGCCGCATCCAAGAGACCGCATGAATCCCGCTGCTTCGATTACCCCTGGTGCGCGTGTGGAGGAACGAGTCGCTTCGGCGGTCCGCGCAGGCCTCGCGGCCCGTCCCAAACACCTCCCGCCCTGGCTCTTCTACGACCAGGCCGGCTCGCTGCTGTTTGAACAGATCACCGAGCTGCCCGAGTATTACCTCACGCGGACGGAGCGGAGCATTCTTGCGGCCCATGCCGGAGCGATGATTGCCGCGGCGGCAGGCGGCCAGCGCCTGCGCATCGTAGAGTTGGGCGCGGGCTCTGCGGAGAAGACGCGGCTGCTGCTGGCGGCTGCGGCCGAGCGCCAGGGCGATGTGCTCTACGAGCCGGTCGATGTCTCGGCCAGCGCCCTCGATGCGGCAAAATTGCGGATCGAGGCGGAGATTCCCGGCGTGCGCGTCGCGCCGCGCATCGAGGACTACACACACGGGCTGGCGCTGGAGCCGGCGGACGCGGACGAGCGGCGGCTGGTGCTCTATATCGGATCGAGCATCGGCAACTTCGAGCCGCGCGAGGCGTCGCGCCTGCTGGAGCGTCTTCGGGCCGGGCTTAATCCGGGCGACGCGCTGCTGCTGGGCGTAGACCTGGTAAAGGAGGATTCCATCCTTTTAGCGGCCTATGACGACGTTGCCGGAGTCACAGCGGCCTTCAACCGGAATCTGCTGCTCCGGCTCAACCGGGAATTGGCGGGAGACTTCGATCCCAAGTCCTTTGCTCACCGCGCGGTTTGGAACGGAGTCGAGTCGCGCATCGAGATGCATCTCGAGAGCCGGATCACCCAGCGGGTGCGTCTGGCCGCGCTGGATTTTGAAGTGGATTTCGCCGTGGGCGAGAGCATCCACACCGAGAACAGCTATAAGTACCAGCCCGGCCAGGCGGAGTCGATGCTGTCCGCCTCGGGCTTTGCGCCGGCCGCGACCTGGACCGATGTGCAAGGCTGGTTTGCGGTCTGCCTGGCCCGGGCGCAGTAGGACAAGGTTGAGGATTCCGGCCTTGCGGCAAGCTCCCGGTCCTACTCGTCTTGCTCCGGTTCCGTCGTCCCGGTTTGCCCCTGTTCCTCCGCCGCGGGGTAATAGAGCCAGCGCAGCAAGCCATAGGCAATCAGCAACAGCAGCACAGACGTGAGCAACTGGGAAAGCGCCAACTGGAACGGGAAGGCCCGCGGGCCTGAGTTAGCCTGTGACATCTCCCAATACTGCCGTTGCGTGATCCAACGGCTGACAGGTTCGATAAAAATGCCCACGAACCGCGCAACTCCCTGGGCGAATAGCCAGCCCAGAGCGATGGCGCCCACAAAGCTGTCGACGAGAGCGGTCTTCAGTCTTTCAAGCATGGGTCTTCCTCGAAAGCTTGCCACGGTAATGGCCCAGACTGCTGAGCGGGCCTGCTCCATAGATCCAGCGGGAGAAGAGCCAGGCGGCAGCCAGGTTGGCCAGGGATAAAAGAAGGTTGGTCAGGGTGGTCAGCAACATCATGCGAGTTACGAAATCGGTGGCGCGCGAGGCGTAAGGGATCTCGCGGATCGCAACCGCGGTGGTTAAGAAAGAGATGCCGCGCCATGCAGGCTCCCACAGAGCGAAGACCGCTTCCCCGGCGGACACGAAGAAAAGAACCGCGATGGCAACGGCCGCAACGTGAGAATCGATCAGAGCCTTGCGCAGCGAGTCTTGCACGGTTTCCCCCATCCGCAGCATTTTCGCACTGTTCTCCGCCGAAACCAAGTCGAGAGCCTCGCCGGGCGGCCCAGGCCTCTCTTCCGAGAGACGAGCCGCCCGGCTTTGGCTTCTTGACGGTTTTATTTCGGCGCGTCGATGCGCACCAGCAGCACATCGTGGCTGTCCAGCGTGAGGGGCTGGTTGTTGGTCAGCGTGATGGGCTTGCCGGTCCAGAGGTTCTTGCCGGTCTGCGGTCCGTGCAGGCCGAGCTTGGCCAGGTTCAGGTGGAAGGGATGGGTGGAGTAGCGGCTGTCGCCCACGTCGAAAATGCCCACGGCCAGAGCCCCGCCGGCCAGGTGCCGGGTCCAGACCTCAACCTCGCCGTCGGAGTAGACGCGGCTGCCCTGCTTGCCCAGCTTGTCCTGGTCGATGGCGATCACGTCGCGGTTGGTCAGGATGTCGTGGATCTCGGGCTTCATTTTGGTCAGGTCGTTGCCGGCCAGCAGAGGCGCGGCCAGGATGGCCCACCAACTGAAGTGGCTGCGGTTCTCGGCCAGGGAGAGCCTGCCGTTGCCCACCTCGAGCATGTCGGGATCGTTCCAGTGGCCGGGGCCGGCGTAGGCCTCCAGGCCCTCCTGCTGGCTAACGATGGCGTAGATGCGGTCCCAGTGGGGGGTGATGTCGCCGGTGGTGCGCCACAGATTGCCGCCGATCCCGGGCGCCCACTCCCACACCGCGTCCCAGCCGTACTGGCAGAACGAGAAGACGATGGGCCGGCCGGTGGCCTTCAGCGCATTGCTCATCTTTACGTAGGCGGCCTTCATGATGCGCATCTGCTCGGCCGGGTCGTTGGGGGCCTGCTTCTCGAGCACGTCGCCGATGAAGCTGCACAGGTCGTACTTCAGATAGTCGATGCCCCAGGAGGCGTAAAGCTGGGCGTCCTGCTCCTCGTGGCCCAGCGAGGCCGCATAGCCGCCGCAGGTCTTGTTCCCCGGCCCGGAGTAGATGCCGATCTTGAGGCCCTTGGAGTGGACATAATCGGCCAACGCCTTCATGTCCGGGAACTTCGCGTTGGTGTGCAGCACACCGCTGGCGTCGCGCTCGCCTTCCCAGGTGTCGTCGATGTTCACGTAGATGTAGCCGGCGTCTTTCATGCCGGTGGAGACAAGCTGGTCGGCGGCGGCGCGCACGCCCTTGTCGTCCACCTTGTCAGCAAAGTAGTTCCAACTGTTCCAGCCCATGGGCGGCGTCTGCGCCACCTGCGGTGGGGCCGGCGTTTTGGTCGGCGCCTTGGCGGGAGTTTGGGCGGAGGCGGTGAACGTAGTCAGGGCAAGAACGGCGAGCGAGAGTGAAGCGGAAATGCGCATGGTCAGTCCTTTTGAAAACGATTTCAGGGGAAATTCTATGCCCGCGGCGCAGCTTTCGGCAATGCTCATTCCGCCGGCTGGCAGGCCGGGGCGTCGACGAAAGTCTCGTCTGCGGGCGATGCCGCAAGAAGCAAGCGTACACTGCTCAAAAGAAAAGCTCTGCAAAGGAGATTTGTTCTCGCATGACAGCCATCGCCCCGGATGTGACCGCGCTCTTCCTCGATTTTTCCCGCCGCAAGCTGCTGGAGCAGTATTGGCCGCGGCTGCGTGCGTGCGTCGAATCGCTCACCGACGAACAGGTGTGGGCTCGGCCCAACCCGGCCAGCAACAGCATCGGCAACCTGATCCTGCACTTGAACGGCAATGTGCGCCAGTGGCTGGTGGCCTCGTTCAACCGCGGGGAGGACGATCGCAACCGCCTCGCCGAGTTCAATGCCACGGGAGGAATCTCCGCCTCCGCGCTGGTGGAGAAACTGGGCGCAACGCTGCGGGAAGCATCGCAGGTCCTGGCCCGGCTCACCGAGGCCGATCTGACCGCCCCGTACGAGATTCAAGGCTACAAAGTCAGAGGCCTGGATGCCGTCTACCAAGTCGTCGAGCACTTCGGCCTGCACTATGGCCAGATTCTCTATATCACCAAGAATCTGAGCGGCCGGGATCTGGGCTTTCACAGCGAACTGAACAAGACCGGCCGGGTTGGCTGAGGGTCAGGGCCGCCGTGCGCAAGCCACGCGCGGAATGCCCTGCAGATCGGGGACGAACTCGATCTGCGCGAAGCCGGAAGCGGCGAGCAGTTCGGCGATGGCCGGCGACTGGCCAAAACCGATTTCCAACGCCACAAAGCCGCTGGGAACGAGCGCGGCGAAGGCGGCGGGGATAAGCCGGCGATAAACTTCCAGTCCATCGTCGCCGGCAAAGAGCGCCAACGGAGGCTCGAACTCGCGCACTTCCACGGCCAGCGCGTCGCGATCGCCGCCAGGCACGTACGGCGGATTCGAGACGACCATTTCAAAGCGCTCTCCGGCAACCGGGGCCAGCAGGTCGCCGCGCAGAAAGCGGAGATCGACTCCGTTGCGTTGTGCGTTTTCGCGAGCGACAGCCAATGCGGGAGAAGAGAGATCGATAGCGGTGACGATCGCCTGTGGCAGTTCGTGCGCCAGCGCGACGGCAATCGCGCCCGAGCCGGCGCCCACGTCCACGATGCGCGGAGCGGCAAAGCCGGCGGCAAACTCCAGTGCCTTTTCCACCAGGTGTTCGGTCTCGGGGCGCGGAATGAGCACGTCGCGGGTGACCTGAAAGGGCAACCCGTAAAACTCCGTCTCGCCAAAGATGTACTGCATCGGCTCGCCTTCAAGGCGGCGCTCGATGAGCGCGGTGTATGGGCCGGCCTCTTCGGCCTCCAATACCTCATTCCAGCGCGCCAGCAGGGCCGCCCGCTCGCGCCGCACCACGTGCAGCAGCAGCGCTTCGGCATCGCGTCGCGCGCGCTCTGGATGCGGCCCCAGGCGCAGTTGCGCCTCGCCTTTCCGGAGCCACTCTTCGAGCGTCATCAGGCTGCCTTGCTGCTGTCCGCCTTCAACTGCTCGGCCTGGTAGTGGGCAATGAGCGCATCCACGATGGGCTGCAAGCGGCCTTCCATCACCAGGTCGAGCTGGTGCAGCGTAAGGCCGATGCGGTGGTCGGTCATCCGGTTCTGCGGGAAGTTGTAGGTGCGGATCTTTTCGCTCCGGTCGCCGGTGCCCACCTGCTGCTTGCGCTCCTTGGCCAGCTCCGCATTCTGCCGGTCCATCTCCTGCTCGTAGAGGCGCGAACGCAGCACGCGCATCCCCTTTTCGCGGTTCTTGATCTGCGATTTCTCGTCCTGGCAACTGACCACGGTGTTGGTCGGGATGTGGGTGATGCGCACGGCGGAGTAAGTCGTATTCACCGACTGGCCGCCGGGCCCGGACGAGCAGAAGGTGTCGATGCGGATATCCTTGGCCTCGATCTTCACGTCCACGTCCTCGGCCTCGGGCAGCACGGCCACGGTGATCGCCGAGGTGTGGACGCGGCCCTGCGTTTCGGTGGCGGGAACGCGCTGCACGCGATGCACGCCGCTCTCCCACTTCATCTGCGAGTAGACGTGGTCGCCCTCGATGATGGCGATCACTTCCTTGAAGCCGCCTACGCCAGATTCGGACATCGACAGCAGCTCGATCTTCCAGCGGTGCTGCTCGGCAAAGCGCTGGTACATGCGAAAGATCTCCGCGGCAAAGAGCGAGGCCTCGTCGCCGCCGGTGCCGGCGCGGATTTCGAGAATCACGTTCTTCTCGTCGTTGGGGTCCTTAGGCAACAGCAGCACCTTGATCTCTTCTTCGAGCGCACTCTCGCGCGGGGCGAGCGAGGCGATCTCTTCCTCGGCCATCGCGCGCATCTCGGGGTCGCTCTCGGCCAGCAGGGCGCGCGCGTCGGCCAGCGACTGGCGCACCTGCTTCAGCTCGCGAAACTTCATCACCGGGGTTTCCAGGTCGCTGAGCGCCTTGCCGGCCTGCTGATATTTCTCGCGGTCATTGAGGATCTCAGGCAGCGCAAGCTGCGCGGAGAGTTCTTCGTAACGCTGCTCCATTTGTTCCAAACGATCGATCACGTGCCCTCCGGGCCTCAGTGTTTTGGTGTAGTCAATTGCGTGGGGAAATTGGCAGGGAAAGAGTATCGGCGGCGGGCGCCGCTAGAGCAGGGCCGGGATGGGCTGATGGAGGGCCATGGTGCTGGATCTATTTTAGCGCGAAATGGGTACGAAAATGAGATTTGTGGTCTGCCCGGCCTCAAGAGCCGGCTTTTCGGCAGGCTCTGGTGTTGTCGGCGCGGTACGATTGTGCCGTCGGTAAATTCCGCCAAAGGAGCAGCCCTTGAGCCTCAACACACACAACCAAGCCGATCGCGCGCCGGCCTCTGCGCGGCAGGATCGCGAGCCACCATCCGCCATTGTGGTCGAGGGCTGGCGCTATCACCACATTGGCATTCCAACCCAGACGCCTCGTTCGGGCGAACAGTATCTGCCGGAACTGAAGATCCACGTAGCGGGATTCGAGTCCAGCCCCTGCGGCATCCAGTGGATGCGCTTCGACGCGGACGCACCTTACTCGGAAATCGTCAAGACCGTGCCGCATGTGGCCTTTGAGGTGGACGACCTGGCGGCGGCGCTCGAAGGGAAAGAGATTCTGACGCCGCCGAACAGTCCCAGCGAGGGCGTTAGGGTGGCGATGATTCTGGACCATGGCGCCCCGGTGGAACTGCTGGAGTTCGCCCCGGCTCTGAAGCCGGCATAAAAGTGAGATCGCCCCATGCCTCGCCCGGCGTGCGGGCGTGGGGTTTGAAGCCTTCATTTCCCCCTCCGCCCGCGCCGCGGGAACCTTGTCCCTGCCGCGATGTACCATGCAAGGGACGGCAAAACAGCCCTCTCATGACCCTTGAGAGCGGGCGGAGACTCTTTAAATGCAGCAGATTGAAGACTCGGGCCTGCGGATGACGAGACGCGATTTGTTGACCCGGACGGCGCGCGGCGCGGTGCTGGTTTCCGTAGCGCCCTATCTGGGCCACGCCCAGGCCTTCCTCGGCCAGCAGAATCCTGCACCGCGCACCAGGGACAGCTTCGATTTCGGCTGGAAATTCTTCAAAGGCGACGCGCCCGGCGCGCAACTGCCAGAGTTTTCCGATGCAAACTGGCGCGCGGTCGATCTGCCGCACGACTGGAGCATCGAGGGGCAGTTCGGCAAGGATGAGCCCAGCAGCGGTCCGGGCGGTTATCTTCCCACGGGCATCGGCTGGTACCGGAAGAGTTTTCGCCTTCCGGAGGCGGATCGCGATCGAATCGTCACGTTGGAGTTCGATGGCGTCTATCAGAACAGCGAAGTCTGGATCAACGGCCAGTACCTCGGCCTTCGCCCCTATGGATACGTCCCGTTCGCCTACGAGTTGACGCCGCATCTCAACTTCGGCGGCGACAACGTGGTCGCGGTGCGGGTAGACAACTCCCGCCAGACAAACTGCCGCTGGTATTCGGGCTCGGGCATCTACCGTCACACCTGGCTGCTCGCTACCAACCGGCTCCGCGTGGGCTACTGGGGCTCGTTTGTCACCTGCGACCATGTGTCGGCGAACTCTGCCGTCGTCGAGGTCAAGACCCGGATCGCGAACGGCCGCAAGACCGCTGCCCAGTGCACGCTGGCCACCGCTCTGCTCGACAAGGATGGAATTGTCGTCCAGACGGCGGAGGCGTCGCAAACGATCGAGGCCGGCGGAGAATACGAGTTCGTGCAGCGCATCTCTGTCGCCAACCCCAGTCTCTGGGCGCCGGCTCATCCGTCTCTTTATACGGTCCGCGGCACCGTGCAGGAAGCCGGCCGCGCCGTGGATGTCTATGACACGCCGATCGGCATCCGCGAAGCCATCTTCGACGCCAATCGCGGATTCCTGCTCAACGGAGAGCAGATCAAGCTGAACGGCGTCTGCCTTCACCAGGAGGCCGGCAGCGTGGGCTCCGCCGTACCCGAGCGGATGTGGGAGCGGCGCCTGGAGATCCTGCGCGAGATGGGATGCAACGCGATCCGCGCCAGCCACAATCCCTACGCCGCGGAGTTCCTCGACCTCTGCGACCGGATGGGCTTTCTGGTGATGAACGAGGCCTTCGACGAGTGGAAGTCCGCCAAGTCGAAGTCCTACGGCTACCACGTTTATTTCGACGAGTGGCACGAGCGCGATCTGCTGAACTTTATCCATCGCGACCGCAACCACCCCTCGGTGGTTCTGTGGAGCGCGGGCAACGAGGTCCCCGACCAGTTCGCTCCCGAGGGCGCGGAGACTCTGCGCGGGCTCAACCGCATCTTTCACCGCGAGGACCCCACGCGGCCGGTCACGGTAGGTTGCGACCATGTGTACTCCGAGCCGTTTTCCGAGATGGCGCGGCCCGAGTTTCTGGCCGAACTCGACATCGTGGGCTACAACTACGTTGACCGCTGGCGCGACCGGGCCGAGAAGTACTACAGCATCGACCGCGAGGCATTTCCGCAGCGCCGCGTCATCGGTACTGAGAGCCAGGGAATCGGCGGAATTCGCGGCGATTACAGCGGGCTCTTCCCTGGGAGTTCATCGCAGCAGGATGCCCGCCCATGGTATCGTCCCGGCGGAGAACTCGATGTCGAAAAGCTCTGGCAGTTCGTCCGAACCTACGATTACGTGGCCGGCGACTTCATGTGGACGGGCATCGACTACCTGGGCGAAGCCTCGTGGCCGGCGAAGGGCGCGTCCTCGGGCGTGATCGATACCTGCGGCTTCAGGAAAGACGGCTTCTACTTCTACCAGAGCCAATGGACCGCGAAGCCCATGCTGCACCTGTTTCCGCACTGGAACTGGAAAGGACGCGAGGGGCAGTTCATCCCCGTCACCTGCTACACCAACTGCGACACCGTCGAGCTTTTCCTCAATGGCAAATCCCTGGGCGTGAAGGGTTATCGCTTTCCGCGCTACGGCATGGAGGGCGGCTGGGCCAACGTCTCGGCGCGCGCCAGGGTCCAACGGACCACCTCGGACCTGCACCTGGCCTGGGACGTGCCCTACGAGCCGGGAATGCTCAAGGCCGTTGGGATGAAGGATGGCGCGATTGCCGCGACGATGGAGGTTTCCACCACCGGAGAACCGGCCGCCATTCATCTCGCGCCCGATCGCGTCAGCCTCGTCGCCGATCGCCGCGACGTCATCCACGTCGCCGTCGAGATTCACGACAACCATGGGCGCATCGTTCCTGTGGCCGACAATCTCATCGCCTTCGAGATCCAGGGCGAAGGCCGCCTCATCGGCGTGGATAATGGAGACCCGCGCAGCCACGAGGAGTTCAAGGCGAAACAGCGCAAGGCATTCAACGGGCTCTGCCTGGCCATCGTGCAATCCACGGCCAAGGCAGGCCCCATACGGATCGCGGCGACATCGGCCTCTCTCCGGCCCGATGCGCTGACCATCCAGTCGAAGGCACGATGATTTCTGAAGTACGATTCTGCCCGCAAGGGTGAGCCGCACGGAATGGGAAAGATGCAAAGCTACGCTCATGAAATGTTGCGCGAAATCTACGAGCAGCCCGAGGCGCTTAGCCGCACGCTGGCGCTTTATCTGGCCGCCAGGGGCCTGAAGCCCGAGACCGCCCGCCTGCTCTCCGGATGGCCCAATCCCGAAGGCGAAATCCTGATCGCCGCCTCGGGCTCCAGCCGCCACAGCGGCCTCTATGCGGAGATCCTGCTTGAAGACCTGTGCGGCCTGGCTGTCGATGTCGAATATGCCAGCGAGTACAGTTGCCGCGGCGGCCATGCCACGGACGATGTGCGCCATCCCAGCGTTCTGGTGCTCTCTCAATCGGGCGAGACCTCTGACACGCTGGCCGCATTGGGCGAAGCGCGCCGCCGCGGGCAAAAGACGCTGGCCATCACCAATGCCGCCTCCTCCACCATGGCCCATCTTGCCGGCGTTTCCATGCCGCTGGCCGCGGGCGTTGAAAAGGCCATTCCGGCCACCAAGAGCTTCACCTGCCAGTTGGCCGTGCTCTATCTGCTGGCGCTCTATGAGGGCGTGCGCCTGGGTCGCATGGATGCCGCCTCGCTCGCCGCGCACATCCAGGAGCTGCGGGCGCTGCCGGCCCGGCTCAACGAGCAGTTGGAAGGCTGGCGCGAACGCATGGCTGGCCTGGCGCGCAAATACAAATCCGCCTCCACCTTTCTTTATCTCGGCCGCGGCATCCACTACGCCATCGCCCGCGAGGGCGCATTAAAAATGAAAGAGGCCTCGTATGTTCACGCCGAGGGCTATCCGGCGGGCGAGCTGAAGCACGGGCCGAATGCGCTCGTCGGAGACCATGTGCCGCTGGTGGTGGTGGCCACGGTGGACCGCGAACTGGACGCCTCGGTCCTGCGCTACGAAAAAACGCTGCAACTGCTTCAAGACATGAAGGCGCAAGGGGCCAAGGTCATTGCCATCGCCAACATGGACGACGAAGAAGTGGTGGGCCTGGTCAGCGATTGCGTCTATGTGCAGCCGGCTTCCGAGTATCTGCTGCCGCTCACGGAGGTGGTTCCCCTGCAACTCTTCGCCTATTTCATGGCCCTCGAACATGGCGTGAACGTCGACCGGCCGAGAAATCTCTCCAAAGCCGTCGTGGAGATCTAAAGGACTCCGCCACACAGAGGGTCGTTGATGTTTTGAAAGGGCACGGCTTTAGTCGTGCCGCAAACGACCTGAAATGAGCGGGGCTTCAGCCCCTGAGGGAAGGTTTCGGGGATTTCGATGTCAACTTGGAGCCGCTTGAAAATGACTCTGTTTGCGGTGGCCTACACTAGCACCGTGACCGCAGGCCTGTGGAATGGCCTGAATGGATCGCCGGTCTCCAAACCGGGTCCCCGGCGAGCGATTTGTACTCGCCGGGGTGGGGGACCGGCTGTCATACGGGCGTCCACGCCCGCATTGGCTCGGGGATCATAACCAAATCACACAATCTAGCCACTCGGTCTTTGACCGCTTGTTTATGTACCATCTTCCGTGCCCCATCCTTTCGCTTTTTTCTGGCGAATGGGTGGGAAAGCACGAACTCAAAGCACGAAATCGTGCGGTCACAGACCCAGTGTCCTTTCTCTAAAGTTCGCTTCATCATGGCTGTCATCCTGAGTGAGCGCAGCGAGTCGAAGGACCTGCGTTGAGCGCGAGACGGCATAACCTCAATTGCGAACAAATATTCAGCGAACTTCGCAGACAACACACAGGAGCGCCATCGCAAACGAACCCCTGCGCAGGCTCCGGGGAAGGGATCAGTTTTCGGTTAGCCGGCCAATCGCCCGGAACCAGGAAAATGCCTCCATGCCAGTTCGCCGAGCGCGTTGGACTGTTCTCGAAAAATGACTTTCCACTAGGTTTTTCGAGAGCGGCAGCGTTCTATATCTGAGGATCCAGCGCAAAGTCCCCAGTTCCCCGAGGGGCTGTGCCGCCAGCCAGAATCCGCCGAGGAAGGAACCTCTCGGCCCTACCGTGTGCTGATGCCTGATCCGGTCTTCGTCCCAGGATCAATGCTGACCGAATCAGGATTAACCCGGAAGATCCCCAAAATCAAAACTATTCCACTACAATCCTTTCTATGCCTGATACACGGATGAACGCAATGATGGAAGAGCAAAATGCGAGGCACTACTGTGCCCTGGGCAGAGTGTCTGTTGCGTGGACAAGATTGGAGAGCTACCTGAGCGAAACGGTCCGGATGTTGGCTGGTGTCGACAACGAACTGGGAGAATGCATTACCGCGCAGATAGCTAGTGTCGAAAAGATGATTGATGCTCTTTCGGCTCTATCAGACTTGCGGTGTCCCGGCATAGCTAGCGAGTGCTCATTTAAGGAGCGACTTGATCTCGTCCAATCTCTTGCATACCGCCGCAATCGAACTGTCAACGACCTCTGGACCTTCGACCCGGGAATCACGAACCGGTGGCCTACAACAGTCGGGAGAACCCGCCAACAAGGTCCAATTCCGATGACGACATCGGAGGTCGAGGCACTCGCTTTGGAAATTGAGAGTTTTTCAGATATTTTCTTGGACTTCAGGCGCGAGTTTCTCATCTCATTGAACTTGTGGCCTGGACAGTGACCTCCGCTTTTCCCCGCTTGACGAATGCGGTCGGCGGGCACAAGAGATGTGTAGTTCTGGCAGACCACCCGGGCCAACGACGTAACGGCTGAGCCAAGGAATGCGCAATGTCCTACACCGAGTTCCTATCGGAGGTATCCGATCGGCTGTTTGAGGCCTCTGTGTACAAATCTGCACGAAGGTATGCAAGCATCCTGAATACGCCAGATCATTTCATCGAAATGCTGCTCCTCATCGAGGACAAGCGTTTCTCGTTGCATTGCGGCGTGGATCCCATAGCTATCCTACGCGCTCTCGTCTTCAATTTGCGAGGTGGCACTCTGCAAGGCGCGAGTACCATCTCTCAGCAGATTTACAACACCCGAACGAGACAAACGTCTGTTGGCGCACCGGCGCGGACATTTGGGCGAAAGATAAAGCAATCGGGATGGTCCCTCCGGCAATCCGCAATCACCCCTAAAATCCTCCTTCTGCGAGAGTATATTGATACTGTTTATTGGGGAAAATCTCTGTACGGGATCGATGATGCGGCGCTTGCCTATTTTCAGACTCGCAGAGATTTACTGTCCGTTGCGCAGAGCTTCTTCTTGGCTGAACGGATCGCGATGCCGAATAGATTCTCAATACTCCGAGTTTCGAATCTAATTAATAGACGCGCGATTCGGAACGCGCTTCGCCGTCGATGTACTTCGGCAAAGGACATCGCATTGCTATACCGCCCGTTTTGCAGTTGTGGAGGTGATATGTGGCAGTCGCTGGAGAGGTAAATCAGGCAGTAGGCCGTGCTTACCAGTCCGTCTTCATTGCAGCGCTGGAAGCACACATCAAGGGCTTCGAGAATCGATTCACAGCAGAGAAGGAACCGGAAAAGACTTCTTTTGTGACGCGGTCCGGAAAGTCATTCTCGTTCGACTTTAGCGGTGTGCATAACGATCAATGGCGTTCGCGCGAAGTGTTTGGCGAATCCAAGGGATATGCACGGGCAAATGACCTGCGGAGCGCATATAAGCTGTTCCTGGCCAAGGCGTATGTCGTTTCTACCGACTATCCCCGAAACAGGAATGACCTATTCTGGTTTGTTACAAACGTTCCGTTCGCCTGCAATGAGGGTTCAGGTATCCGAACCGTGGATTTCGTCAAACGCACATTAAATGATGAGTCAAATCAGGGCGTGCGAGAGATTCTCGGCGAAGGACATGTCGACGATATGTTGGTATGGTCTCTAACTCAGAACCTCGGCGTCTTTATCCTTACCGACAGCTATCTGATGAACGTTGAACTGTCGTACAAGGTTGCATCTGGAGACACCCTTTGGACCATTATGAAGAGATTCCACGCGGGATCACCCCCTCCAACCTTCGGCGCATTGGCGGATCAAATCGCGAGGAGCAATGGGTTGGAGTCCCCTGACCGAATAAAGAGTGGAGAAAGAATCCGGTTCCGGTGGCCTGGAATAGGATTGCCCCCCGTTAACGATATCGGAGGAGGAAATCCGTGCCAACCGATCTCACGCTCGGCGGAGCAAGCTAGCGACACAGGTCCTCAGCTCGAAGAATCAACGAAACAGAGTGCCACCGGTTCTATTGATTCAGATTCTGATGAACCCGCGGTGTAGGTTCATGCTAAAACGCCGAGCACCCTTCGAATGCGGTAGCCAACGCCGGCCGAGGGATGGATACTTACCCGAGCCGGAGGGCGCAAACCGGAGGCGGCCGGAAGGCCAGGGTCCCCTTGCCTCTCTGTCGAAGACCTGTCCTGAGTGCAGCGGGTTGAAAGGTCGAGATTCCGTCTGCCCCACCGCAGGCGGTTTGCAGAATATTACCCTCCGTTGGCGCACAATAGTAGATAGAGACAGGGGCGCGCAGCCCCTCCTTCGCCGGATCGGCCGTGCGTTCTGCCCGCAACGCAGCCGAATTGCCGTCGGGGACCCGTCAAACCGGCGATCCAGGGGATTCTTTTGCATCGCGTTTTTGGCGGTGAAACTGTGAAACCGCACCTAGACCGATGAAAACAAAAGCGCGTTTTAGAAAACTTCACGGAAACACGCAAACTGTGAAGCTGTGAAAACGTGTGAATTCCACGCGGGCGCGCGTTGCATTGCATCGGCGCCCGCCTCTAACTCGCTTCCCGCCCTTCGAAGTGGGCTTCGATCTCTTCCAGCGTCTTGCCCTTGGTCTCCGGCAGCAGGAAGGCCGCCACCAGGAAGTACACCACCGTGAAACCGGCGAAGAGGAAGAAGATCGAGGAATAGCCGTATCGGCCGACAAAGGGCAGAAAGATGCCGGCCAGCGTGGTCGAGACCAACTGGTTGATGACCAGCGCGACGCTCATGCCGTTGGATCGGATGCGCGTGGGCATCAGCTCCGACAGCGCGAGCCAGACGCACACGCCGGGGCCGAGCGCAAAGAACGCCATGAACGCGTAGAGGCCCATGGCGACCCGCCAGCCGTGGCTCGAGTCGGGCACGCGGCCGATCAGCGCTTTCTCGATCTTCAACGGCGCGGTGCGGGCCCGGTCCAGATCGGCAAATGGATTCTTGAAGAACGCTTCCACCTTGTTGGCGGGAACGCAGCTTGCGCGCGAGATTTGAATGGGCGCGGCGGCGGGATCGCCGGAGCGCGCAAAGGTGGTGGCCGCGGTGAAGTCGCCGTAGGAATAAATGATCGCCAGGGAGGCGCGATCGCTCTCGATACCGCTTTCCGCGGCGTTCTGCGCGGCCAGCAATCTGCCGGCCTCCGCCGGATCGAAGCGCAGGGTCAGCTCCTGATCGGGAGTGACCAGCGTTTGAACCATGCTGTGGGCGTCCACGCCCACTCTTTCCGTGCGTAGAAACAGAATGCCCACGCCCACCAGCGAAACGATGATGCCGCTGGTGCCCAGAACCAGCAGGAACTTGCGGCCTTTGCGATCGACCAGCACCATGCCCACCATGGTCATGAGGAAGTTCACGACCGTGAAGATCGCGTAGCCCCAGTGCGCCTGAAGATCGGAGAGCCCGCTTTGCAGCAGAATGCCCGTGTTGTAGCCGATGATCGAATTGATGCCGGTGGCCGTGTTGCAGAAAAGAATCACGCAGGCCAGCAGGAAGGGAATGACATACTTTCGGCGCAAAAGGGAATCGTGAAGCTTTTCGCCCGTGGATCGTTTGGCGTTGGCGCTGTGCGCGGCCGCTTCCATCTCGCCGAGTTCGGCCTGGGCCTGATCTGGAGTGCGGGAGCGCAGCAAGGCCGCAAGGGCGCGCTGCGGTCTTCCGCACCGGAAGAGCCAGCGCGGCGACTCCGTCACCAGCAAACTACCCAGCACAAACAGCACGCCCGGAGGCAGCGAAACCCAGAAGATGCTGCGCCAGGCCTGGTCCTTGAATCCGAAGAGGACAGCGGCATCCGCGCTGGCGGCCACGGCCTGCACGCGATAACTGAAGTAGATTCCAGCCACGGCCGCAGCCACGATGCCCAGCGTGAGCAGCCACTGGAAGACTCCCGTTCCCTTGCCGCGCGCCGATGCGGCCAGGCACTCGGCCAGATACAGCGGAACCACCACGCCGATGAACCCGCCGCTGATGCCCTGCAAGAGCCGGCCGAAAAACAACGGGCCATAGCCGTGCGAGAGGGCGATCACCGGAATGCTGACCACGAAAGCAATCCCGCTCAGAACCATCAGCGGCTTGCGTCCCATCCAGTCGGCGAGCAGGCCGGCAAAGAGCGTGGAGAAGACGCTGCCCAGCAGCACCGCGGCCACAATCACCGAAAGCTGCTCGGCCGTCAGGCCCGAAGTCGCTTCCAGATAGGGCAGTGCGCCGCCGATGATGCCTACGTCGATTCCGTACAGCAGGCCGCCCAGACCCGCAACCAGCAGCAAAAAAAGGTTATACCGGCGCATGGCGGAGGAGCCGGCCCAGGAAGGCATATTTGTGGATTCGTTCGCGGTCAGCGTCAATGGCGTGAGTCCCTTTCGCACCTATTGCCGCCGCCGAAGCGGCAAGAATCGGCGGGCACAGGGAGAATTCCATCTCCCGGCAAAAGTGCGTATCCAGTCCCAGTCAAGGTAGCAGCGCGTACGTTCAGTCGGCAACGGCGGAATGGAAATGGGAGATTTGCGTTTAACCTCAGTATGTTTCACAACCTCCAAGCGGATGCCGTGTTTCTGCGCTCGCTCCGGCGAGAATAAAGTCAAACGCCATCGACTGGTTCACGCCTTCCGTTACAAACAACGGAATCCGCGGCAGCGGCGCCTTGAGTGCGCACATATATTGACCTCCGCCCGAAACAGTGCCGAGCCCACGGGGAAACCTTGCCGTATGCTTGCGGGGGCCATTCATGTTTGGAACTGGAAGGCACAGAGGAGAGCACTTTTTCGACCGCGCTTTTTCATTTTGCCTCCTCTCGTTGCAGTTCCCGCTCACGCAGCCAGGTAAAGATCACCGGAGTCACAATCAGCACATGGAGGAGGGAACTGATCATTCCTCCCAGTACCGGTGCGGCGAGCGGCCGCATGAACTCGGCGCCGGTGCGCGTGGACCAGAGCAGCGGCAGCAGGCCGGCAACCACCGTGGCCACGGTCATTACCTTGGGGCGAAGGCGCAGCAGAGCACCCTCCATGACGGCGGCGTGCAGGCCGGCACGGGTAAGTTTGCCATCGGCGGCGGTGCGGCGGGCAACGGCTTCCTCCAGATAGATGACCATGACTACGCCGGTCTGCACCGCGGTTCCGAAGAGCGCAATGAAGCCGACCCATACTGCGACCGAGAAGTTGAGTCCGAGCGCTTTCACCAGGAAGACTCCTCCGGTGAGCGCAAAAGGAACGGCCAGCAGGACGTGCGCCGCCTCTTTCACGGAGCCGTACGTGCGATAGAGCAGGGCGAAGATCACCAATAGAACCAGGGGAATAACAAGTTCCAGGCGCTTGCGCGCGCTTATCTGGTTTTCGTATTGGCCGCTCCACTCGATGTAGTAGCCCGGCGGCATTTTTACGCTGCCCGATACCACGCGCTTGGCCTCATCCACGAAGCCGCCCACGTCGCGGCCGCGCACGTTGAGGAGGACTGCCCCGCGCAACAGGCCGTTTTCGCTCGTGATCATCGAGGGGCCCATCGTCGTTTGGAGGGTGACCACTTTGCTCAGCGGCACCTGCGCGCCGCTGCTTCCGGCTACCAGGACATCGCCGAGTTGTTGCGGATTCTCGCGGAAATCGCGCGCATAACGCACACGCACTGGGAAGCGCTGTCTTCCTTCGATAGTGGTGGTCAGATTCTTGCCGCCCACCGCGGTTTCAATCGCGTCCTCCACGTCCGCGACATTCAAGCCATAGCGCTCCGCCGCCGGCCGGTCCACAGTCATCTCCAGATAGGGAGAGCCGGTGGTGCGCTCGGCATAAACATCGGCAGCGCCGGGAATCTGGCGAACGACTTCCTTGATCTCTTCCGACTTGGCTTCAATCACGCTGAGGTCAGGACCAAAGACCTTGATACCGACCTGCGTACGAATGCCGGTGGAGAGCATGTCGATGCGATTGCGTATCGGCTGCGTCCAGATGTTGGTGACGCCTGGAATCTGCAGCTTCTCATCGAGCCTGGCAAGGATTGCATCTTTCGTAAGGCCCTTGGGCCACTGATCCTTGGGCTTGAAGGTGATGGTGGTTTCGCTCATGTTGACAGGAGCTGGATCGGTGGAGGTCTCTGCCCTGCCCACTTTGCCCACGACCATCGCGACGGCAGGATCGGCGGAGATGATCGCGTCCTGCTGGCGAAGGATCTCGGTCGCCTTGGTGAGCGAGATGCGGGGATCGGTAATGGGCATGAAGAGCGCCGTCTCCTCATCGAGCGGCGGCATGAACTCGGAGCCGATCGTGGTTGCCGTGTAGATGGCCGCGAGGAACAGGGACAGCGCGGCGCCGAGTGTGATGAGCCGATGGCGCAGCGCCCAGCCGAGCGCGGGCCGGTAGATGGCGCGCAGCACGCGCATCACTGGATTCTCATCCTCTCGATGCAGCTTGCCGCGAATGAGGAAAGTGCATAGAACCGGCACCAGCGTAATGGCCATGATGGTGGAGCACACCATGGCAAACGTCTTGGTGAATGCCAGGGGATGAAACATTTTGCCTTCCATGCCGGTGAGCGCGAAAACCGGAACGAAGGCAAGGATGATGATGATCATGGCAAACGAGATCGGCCGACCCACAAGCCTTGCGGCGTTGAGCGTGATCTCCCAGATGTGTTCGCGATAGTTGCCGTGCTCTCGCTCGTAGCGCTCCGCCTGGCGGATGACGTTTTCCGTCATCACAATTCCCGCGTCGACGAGCACGCCGATGGCGATGGCGATTCCGCCCAGCGACATGATGTTCGACGAGATGCCCGCGCCCTTCATGAACAGGAATGCGCCGAGAACCGCCAGGGGCAGCGGAATGGTGACCACGAGGATGCTGCGAAAATGCCACAGGAAAAGCACGTGCGCCAACGTGACCAGAACGATCTCTTCGATCAACGCGTGGCGTAGCGTGTCTACGGCATGATCGATGAGGATGCTGCGGTCATAGAAAGGAACGATCTTCACGCCCGCGGGAAGGCCCGGCTGTATGTCGCCGATCTTCTTCTTGACGGCCTCGATGACTTCCCGCGCATTGGCGCCGTAGCGGATGATGACGACTCCGCCTACGGCTTCCCTGCCATCTTTGTCGAGAACGCCGCGCCGAAACTCGGGGCCTAGCTGCACGCTGCCCACATTGCCGACAGTGACCGGCGTGCCGTTGTAGACACCTAGAGAAATATCCTCAATGTCTTTCAGCCCGCGAATGAGGCCGATGCCGCGCACCATGTTTTCGGTGTCGCCTACCTCGATTACCTTGGCGCCGACGTTGTTGTTGCTGCGTTCCACCGCGGCCACCACGTCCTTGAGAGCGACGTTGTAGGCGCGCAGCTTCATGGGATCGAGATCGATCTGGTATTGCTTCACGAATCCGCCCACGCTGGCGACCTCGGCAACACCAGGCACAGAGTTCAGTTGGTATTTGATGAACCAATCCTGAATGGAGTGCAGTGTGCCGCTGTCGTAGGGGCCTTCGACCGTGTACCAGAAGACCTGTCCCACGCCGGTCGCGTCCGGACCCATCATCGGCGTCACGCCCGCGGGCAGAAAGCTGCCGGCGAGGCTGAGCCGCTCCAGCACGCGCGTGCGCGCGAAGTAGATATCCACCGAGTCTTCGAAGATGACATTCACCATCGAAAACCCGAAGGCCGAGGAGGAGCGCACCGTGCGCACATGCGGCAGCCCTTGCAGGTTCACGGTGAGCGGGTAGGTGATCTGGTCTTCGACCTCTTGCGGACTGCGCCCTTGCCATTCCGTGAAGACAATGACCTGGTTCTCGCTCAGGTCTGGAATCGCATCGATGGGCGTATGCAGCAGCGCCCAGTATCCCCACGCCGCCAGCGCGGCATAGGCGGCCAGAATCAGCCAGCGGTTTTTCATCGAGAATTCGATAATCCGGTTGATCATTGTGCCTCCTATTTCGCGCTGAGATGGGTGTGGAAGGAGGCGATCACGCCGCTGTTTCTGCGCGCCTCGACAAGGACATTCCAAGTTCCTGCCATGGGCGGCTGGCCTTTGCCCATATACATCTGGTGAGCCGGCATCCATGGAAGGCTGAAGGAACTCCTCATCTCCGGCATATTCATTGCCGGCATGGCGGGCATGATCAGCGTGACCGTTACCTGCGCATCGGCAATGGGCTTTCCACTCGCATCGGTCAGGTTCACGTGGAAGGTATTGTCCGCGCCCGCCTTCATCGGGTCGGCGTCTGCATGGAAGTCGATCTTCGCGGTGCTGGCCTCCGTGCTCTTATCCTTCGAAGGACCTGAAGCTGATTGGCTTGCAGCAAACTCTTTCGATCCGCCGTAGAGCCCCGACATGCCCGAACTCAAGTGCGCCTGCGAGTCGATGAGGAAGTTGCCGTTGAGCACCACCTTGTAGCCCAGCGCCAGCCCGCTCGACACAGGGAACAGGTCCTCAGAAGGCGCACCTACCTGCACTTCGCGCGCTTCGAAGACGCCATTGGGCCGCGCCAGATAGACGAGCTTGCGCGTGCCTGTATCGAGCACAGCCGAGCGCGGAACTACGATGGCGGGTTGCGCCGCACGGCTCACGAAGGTGGCATCCACAAACATGCCGGGCAACAGACGCATTCCAGGATTGGCGACGTGCACATGCACCGGTACGGTGCGCGTCTGCGGGTTGGCCGCGGGTTCAATAAAGTCCACGTGGCCGTGGAGGGTTTGGTTGGGCAGGGACTCGGCCGTGATATCCACTTCCTGACCCTGGCGAATCTGTGGCAGTTGCTCCTCGTAAACATCGGCCTTGATCCACACCTGGCTCAGATCGGCAACGGTGAACAGCGTATCGCCCGCGTTCACATACTGCCCCTGCGTCACCTTGCGATCGACGACCGTTCCAGAGGCATAGGCGTAGATCGTCACGTGCGGTACGGGGCTCGTTCCCGGCGCGTCAATTTGTTTGTTTGAAATGCCCCAAAGCTCCAGCTTGCGCTGGCTTGCTTCCACAAGCGCATCGGCCTGCTGGCGCGCATACGCGTCGTCCGACTGGCGCAATTGCTTGCGATTCTCTCCGGCCAAGCGGTACTCTTCGAGAGCTGTCGCCACCTCGGGACTGTATAAGTCGGCCACTGCTTGACCGCGTCGCACACGCTCGCCGGTGTATTGCACATAGAGCTTGTCCACGCGGCCGCCGATGCGCGCGCTCACACTGGCAAGCTGCGCCTCCGGCTGCTCTACACGGCCAAACGCGGCAATGTCGGTCTTCAATGTGGCCGTGCGCACCTCGGCAACCTGCACGCCCGCCGCGGTGATCTCGGAGGGGCTCAGTTGAATCGTCGTGCCCGGTTGCGTGCCTTGCTGTGTGTCCCGGCCAGTCTCAGGCTGCGCCGCCGCGGCCGGCTTGAACGCAACCTGCGCGGCTACGGATGCAAAGGACGGTTGTTCCCTCGCAATCAGAACTCCAGCGGCCAGCGCTGCCGCCAAAAATCCAGCACCTGCTCCCAATGCGATCAACTTTTTCTCTCTTGCCGTCATTTGCTTGTCCTTTCTGTGCCGGGCCGGGCGGGCAGAGACGCGCCGATTGCGCGCTCCAACTGGGCAATGCCTGCGTCCGTGGCCGCGGACGCCTTGTAATAGGCGGTTTGAATATCGAGCAGCAGATTCTGGCTGTCGAGCAGACTCATGAACTCGGCGCGATTATTCTGGTAGGCGGCAGTGGATGCCTTGAAAACAGCATCGGCCTGCGGAAGCAGCGTGTCGCGATAGAGCTTGACTCGCTTCTGCGCGGCCAGCACATCGATCTGCGCCTGGCGGATTTCGAGAAACACCGTGGATGTGCGTGCATCGAGTTCGGCTTGCGAAACATCCGTCGCCGCATCGGACTGCTTTGCCTCGCCCTCGTGGCGCTCACGATTCATCCAGGGCAGATTCATTGCCAGCTCAGCCATATATGCGTTGCGCGAAGCGGAGCCGGTGGGCATCAGCATATAGCCCAGGGCTACGGTGAAGTCGGGCTTCATGGCCAGCCGCGTCAACTGCCCCTGATCCCGCGATCGCACAATCTGCTTGCGCAAGGCGGCCAGTTCAGGACGGTTTTCGATGGCCGCGCGCTCCAATTCCTCAATCGAGGGCAGCGCGGCCGGGCTTGCGTAGCTGCCGGCAATCTCGACTGCCTCGTCCGGGCTGCGACCCAGCAGCGCGTTCAACTGTGCCCGCGCGTTGTCCCTTTCCTCTTCGAGTTCGATGAGGTGCTCGTTCAGCCGGGTCAGCGCTATTTGCGCGCGCAACACGTCGGCCTGGGGCGACTTGCCGGTGGTGTATTGAGCAAGCACCGCGGCCAGAGCTTCTTTCAACAGCGACGCTTGGCGGTCGTGCAGCTTTATCTCATCCGCGTTGCGCATCAGGTCTGCGCATGCCTTGCGGACCTCGGCGGAGACTTCCTGACGCAACGATTCGAGTTCGCTGGCCGCCACTTCCACGTCGTCCCCGGCAACCTTGGCGCGGAGGTCCCGCTTCTGTTTGCTTGGAAACGACTGTTGCAGGCCGAACATGAGCTGCGCCTGGTTCATGTCCCACGGTTGCCGCAGTGGCGTATCCCAGTCGCGCACCATCAGCATGGGATCGTCCAGGCTGCGCGCAGTTGTGGTCTTGAGTCGGGCCAGTGACAAGCGCCGCACTGCCGCTCGTATCTCGGGGTTGGCCTGAAGGGCCTCGGCCACTGCTTCATCGACCGGCAACGGCGCGGCGGCCAGGGAAGGGACAGGTACAGAAGGCGGCTCTGTCTGTCCCGGACAGACAATAGACAGCGCCAGCACAAACGGCGCAACAACACAGATGGATTTCACTCTTCAACTCCGCGGAAGTAGGCAAAAGAGACACGCCAAGGCACAGAAATGCGCGCCCCGGAAAGCCACGGCGGAAATGAAAAGCTAGATTCTTAAGTTGAATGCGCCCGGGGGCGGAGACTGCGGAGGCACCACCGCCAATGCCGGAAACTCGCTCGGCGATGAGAATTCATCGGAGGGGATGAACTCCTGAACAATACTCGACAGGGCCGGGCCAGGAAGGTTTGGCGTAACCGCGGCGGCTGGCAGTGGGGTGCTGACGATGCAGCAATTCGTCTGGACGGTTTTGTTGGTCTCGGACGCGGGAACGCAGCAATCGTGTGCGGTCTTGTGGGCCCGTTGCAGGCAGATTCCATTGGGCGCAAGAAGCGAGCCCATCAAAACGATGGCCACCGCCGCCCGTTGGAAAACACCTCTCCGCATGAGGGGAGTGTATCATTTGCGCTGTTTCTTAGAGTGATGTGCGTCACAGGACCGTGCCGGGGAACAAGGGAAGGCGCTAAGGCTTATCTCGCCGGGTTTTCAACTCACTCAGCCAAACTCACTCCAAAAACGATGCAAACAAGAAGCGCCTGCACATGCCGATTTCTGCAGAGCTGCCCTTCATCTGGTCAGGTAGCACTCAACCGCAAATCCTTCCATCTGGCGGCTCATTTCAAAGGAATGGTCTGCTTTCATTAGGCCAGGCTGATGCAGGCAGTCGGATGCATGAGCGGGAATGCCGATCAGGCGGATTCCTCCAGCAGACGGGATGCCGCGTTGATCGCAGCCGTCTCATTCTTGGCAAGCAGCGCTCATCTTCGGTCCTGCGCTCGAGCCGGCGGGGATGCCCGATTCCTACCGAGTCAGGCGGAACTCTAAAAAAGGCCGCGACGGTTACGAAATACGTCCTGGGAAACGCCCTCCCCATCGGCGGCCAATGATCAGGGACCCGATCCGGGGAATTCGCGTCAGAATGGCAATCGGCAGGAATGGGAAAAGTAGCCGTTGAACCTCTCACTTGATCCAAGGTTTAACGCCAGTCGATGATCTGATCCCTTTGCTGCGACGCGCTCAATTCACCGTGAACGAGAAGGTCGTAGTGGGCACCAGCGCTTCTCCAGTTGCCTTATTGCTGAGTTCAGAGTATTCAAGGGCCTGATCAATAGCTGGCTGATGGCGTACGCGCCGCGAGCGAAGCCCGATACACTCCGCAGGGACCGTCGCGCAGGCTCGCCAACGGAACCACCTTGCCGTCCTGCTGAAATCGAATGAACTTTCTTTCGACGCCAAATTGGGGCCACTCGGGCAGGCCCGCGGAGTTGGGGTTGCCGGTCTTGGCGAAGTTGGTCCAATAGCTCTCCATCAGGCCGGAGAGTTGGATGTCCACATCGGTAAAACTGCCAGCGACGTTACCCCCTTTTGGATAGTACCCGAAGACATATGGCAAATCGGCGCCGTGGATGGCGCCCTGTGCCTCCTGGCCGGGGATGGCGTGGGCCAACTCGAATTCATAGGTTGGATGATGGGCTGCGTTGTGCCAGTCTCCCTGGGCCGTGGCCGGGCAACGAATGATAAGATCGGCGGCCCACTGGTCGGCGGGGGAGCCGTAGAGCGGGTCGTCGCCTGCCTGCGCTCCCTCGGCCAACCCGTAGGCCGCAAGCGCCCGTGAAGCAAGCCCGCCGAAGTAATCCGCGATCGCCTTGTGCAAGGCATCCTGGGCCGTCGGCATACGCCAGCTTGCGGCCCCGAGCTCGCGCGATGTAGTGCCGAAGAGCAAGGGAATCGCGGCCTCTTCACCCGCGGCAAAGACTGATGCCGGCTGACGCGAGATTACCCATCCATCGATGTCCGGGCCGAAGTGCGAGTACGGACTCTGGCTGGATTTGGATGCCAGCAGTTGCCGCGCGGTGAGTTGACGCAACTGCTTCAAACCCTCCGCACCAGTTGCAACCTTGAGGTTGGCGGCAAATGTCTCACCGGCCTTTTCGGCAACGGCCAGCGGAAGCAGAGTATGGCCAAACGAGGTGCCGCTTTCGGCAATGGCGCGCTGAAAGAGGTCTTTGGAAAGGCCGGAGGTCATCAGCAACCCGGTGTCAATTGCGCCCGCAGACTCGCCAAAGACGGTGATGTTGTTCGGATCTCCGCCAAAGTTCGCGATGTTCTCGCGCACCCAGCGCAAGGCTAGAATCTGGTCCATCAGGCCGTAGTTCCCTGAGCCATGGTGAGCCGATTCGGCGCTCAATGCGGGATGGGCAAAGAAGCCGAAGATGCCCAGACGGTAGTTGACGGTGACCAGCAGGACGCCGTGATTGACCAGCGTTCCGCCATTGTAGAACGCATTCGATGCCGAGCCTCCCTCATTGCCGCCGCCATGAAGCCAGAACATGACCGGAAGGGGCTGCTTGGCCGGCCAAACCGGAGTCACCACATTGAGAAACAGGCAATCTTCCACGCCTGTCTCGGCGTCGTGCCGGTTCCAGTCTGCCATCAACGGCTGCGCGCAGGGAGCGCCGAAGCTGTTGGCCGCGCGAACTTCGGTCCACGGCTTGACGGGCAAGGGCTCATGCCAGCGCAGATCGCCCACCGGTGGCTGAGCGTAGGGAATCCCAAGAAACTCAGCGCCACGATCCGGCCGCGCAACGCCCCGCAGTGGGCCGCTGGTTGTCCGCACGAGAAACCCGTCGGGCTGCGTCCCGGTCTGGGCCGCACACATCGAAACCTGTGAGAAGCATGCAATCGCCAGCAGAAGCAGGGCGAAGGGCGAAACGGGAAGCACTCTCAATCGATTTGTATCCTGGCTCACACCATCTCCTTGAAGGCAGGCATCCATCATCGCATATCTTCTTGGCAACGTAAGTGGGCGTGGTCAGGAGATTTGCGTCGCCATGCCGACTTACTGGCACAAATCCCCGTCTCGATTAGCGTTTTGTGGCGATGATCCACCAACTTGGGCATCTCTCACCGAGCGAAGTCGGTTATTTCCTTTCGATTTTGGCGCGCGCGGATGCTTCGGCAATCTGGAGAGCGTCGGATGCTTTCACCTCTATATCGGGAGCGATGCCAGTTTCTTCCCAATCCGGGTTGCCATACGGACTCCTGAACGGCCTCATTGAGATTCCACGGGGATCGTCGTTCCGGTAAAACGGCCTGGAATGCGTCTCTCCGCACGTTCTTTCACCAATCACAGTTGCGCGCCTCAGCCTCTTCAGGTTGTAAGCAAATTGCTCGGCACTATCGACGGTTTGCGATGAGGTCAGTATGTAAACCGGTTTGTTGCCGAGTCGGCTGCTTCGCACAGGTGAGTGCGTCCTGTTCTGCGCAGTCGATCGCTCACCCGGGTTGTGCCACGCCGCCGGACGCTCGAAGAGCCAAGCCGCAATCTCTTCCGCCATTTCGGGATGACCGCCGCTACTTTCCCGAAGGTCGAAGATCATGGCGCTCGTTTCATTCAGTTTGATCATGGCTCCATCTGCGCTGGCGCCACAGATCGCGGGGTCGGGGAACGAATCCAGTTTGAAATACCCGATATTGTGCGGCAACACTTCGATCTTCCCAAAGTTGCAGTTTTGCTCCTTCGTCGTTGCCCGATACGGGCCGATCGACACGGCCGAAGGTCCATTCCGAGATGGAATCGGACCGCCGCTGTGTGCAATCGTCTTTTGAGCATCTCGTGTCACAGTCTGTTGGCCCGGCGTCCTGCGCGCGACTGAAACAATCCCCTCGGGAGCAAGAATGTATGCGCCGTGCCTCTCGTTCTGCTGCGTCGCCTCCTGAGCTTTCGTTGGCGGCTGCTGGTACGGGTAGTGTCGGTTCGAAGTTTCTGCGGCCGGCCCGATGAGTTGGCGCCCCTTGTCGGGATGAATCGCCTTCTGCGTTTCGACGGCCACCTGATCGGTCGCAAGAGAATCAGTTTTCCCAGCTTCCCCATTGCGCCCGTTACCCAGAACAGAGTCGTCCGTTTGCGGAGATTCGTTCCCGGACTGCCCGGAAGATGTGGATCGATTGAGTCTTTCGAGAACGGCCTCGATGGGCGAGCTTGAAACGCTCGATACACCCCACACGCGATCGACCACGGGATGATTCAGCACAACAGAAAAGGCGCCAAGCAACGCGAGGGTAAGAATACTTCCGAAAAGAAACAAGCCTGGCCGCATCGGCTCCAGTTCAAGGACACGGAAAGTCGGCACTCCCTGCACCACCTGCGCGACCGGAGATGCTGCCGTGGAAACGTAGGTGTTCCGATATGCCTGTGGAAGGCCAAGCGCAAGATCGGCCAGCAGACCAAGCCAGAGACCCGTCCTCTGCAACAATCCGGTTTCATGCCGATCGAGATCGCGGTACAGCTGAATGGCTTCTTCCGTGTACTTCTCGCGGAATCGCGAAGGATAGAGGCGCAGAAGGCAGGCGAATATTTTCTCAGACATATTCCCCCCTGAGAATGTTCCTTGCACGAGCCACACGCAGCAGGTCAGCGAGTTTCTCTGCTTCGGCGCGCGCCAACTTCCGTCCGGTCGAAGTTAGCCGATAATATCGCCGCCGCTCATCGAGCGATTCCGATTTTTCGCTCAGATCGACTTCTTCAATCAATCCCTCTTCAAGAAGCGCTTGAATAGAACTGTAGAGCGTCCCGGGGCCGAGCCGAATGCGGCCGCTGCTTTGTTCTTCCACCTGGCGCATGATGGCATAACCGTGAAGGTCTTCCCCGGCGAGAGAAAGCAGGATCTGAAACGCGGCAGCGGGTAGTGGGTCAAGCTTTCGTTTGGGCATGGAAATATCGATCCTCGTTATATCGATGATCGACTATAGGCCGCCGCAATCGGGTGTCAATATTCGCTTTCGCGGGCTCTGCGGCATGGAAATGAGGACACAATTCGCAGGGCGGTTGTCTCTTATCCCGACGTAAATCTATGTGCCGGGCGTCCTTGACCCGGATTTTCGGACTTTGGGGGTCTGCTGCATTTTGTTCAGTGGGGCTATGGTAAAAATTACTGGAGAAAAGCAGCTCAACTTGTTCATCCGACAAATCTTACCGCTCGCATGCTGCGGCTTATTCCTATCGATTCTGAAAACGCCCTGTCGTCCGGTCATTCGTCAACGTGAGCGCGAGCCGCTATGGGATTCGGCGGTTTCATGCATACCTTGTTTGCAAACCTCTCTTGCCAGGCAGTGTTTCGCCGCGTAGGGCCGAAAACCGCACTGTCAGAAGGCGATCTTTGCCCACATGGTCTGGGGCTAATATCGTAGTGGGCGACCGGGATCGAGGCTCAACGGCCATGCTTCGGTCCCAAATCATCCATAAACCGATTCATCTGTGAGCGAAAACCGAACCTCGTGCGTCCAAAAGTCAAGCTGTCAGGCTCGGGCCACCCAGGCTTGGGCCTGGCTCGTGGCGTGTGTGTGCCGTAATGGTTCAGCGCGGTCTCTTCTGTATATTTGGTGGAGTGAATCAGTAACACTGGAGCAAGCCTGTATGTTTTTACCTTTGGTTGAAGTTGGCCTCCATGCATAGCAGCGTCGCCGCTTCTGGAGATGGAGAGAC
Source organism: Occallatibacter sp. (assembly GCA_049515995.1). GTDB lineage: Bacteria > Acidobacteriota > Terriglobia > Terriglobales > Acidobacteriaceae > Telmatobacter. Next base: position 48,753 of record JBEKTO010000026.1, read on the forward strand.
CTTCTCGAATCCCGTGATCGTAGCCGATCGCGGCCAGACGCTCCCATCTTGGACCCGGCAAGCTCAGCTGGCTTTCTACGCCCTCGTCCTTTCGCTCTTCGCAACCGGCTGCCGAGCAAATACCGCCAGCCTCTCCCTGAATTCTTCCTCCCTCCCCGCAACTCCCAACATGACCCTGCGTCTCAAGGGCGCCACCAGCGCCGTCGAATCTCGCGCCATTCAGGCTCCGCTTTTGGCCGGTCAGCAAGTGAGCACTTTGACCATCACCAAGCTCGTTGCGAGCGGAACCCACGTTCGGAAGGGAGATCTACTGGTCGAGTTCGACCGTCAAGCGCAGTTGCGCGACTCCATCGATCGCCAGGCCGAGAGTGCCACCCAGAATGAAAACGTTTTGGAGGAAAAGGCCAAGGAGGAAGCTGCCGTGGCCAAGGATGAAACAGAAATCAAGCAGGCCGAGAGTGCCTTGAGCAAAGCCAAGTTGGAGATGCAGAAAGTTGAGCTACTCTCACGTATCGATGCCGAAAAGGCCCGTGAAGATCTGGATGAGGCCGCGGCCACGCTCATGCAATTGAAAACGACCTTTGACTTGAAGCGCAAAGCGGCCCAGGCCTCCATCCGCATCCTTGAGATTCAGCGCGACCGCACCCGCGAAACCATGCTCCATGCCCAGGCCAATGCAGCCTTAATGCAAATTCGCGCGCCCATTGCCGGTCTGGTCGTCTTCAACACCATCTGGAAGCAGGGCCACATGGGCGGGGTACAAGAAGGCGATCAGGTTCGTCCCGGTGTTCCTTTTCTTCAGGTCATCGACCCTTCCCGCATGGAGGTTCATGTTCCCGTCAACCAGGAAGATCTGCTCCACCTTACGGTTGGGCAACAGGTTTCAGTTCACCTCGATGCCTATCCAGACCTGACCTTCCAGGGGCATCTGGATTCCATCGATCCCCTCGGACAGAAGGGTGATTTCTCTGCCCAGTTGCGCAAGTTTTCGGCTACTTTTTCCATTCAGGGAAGCGATCCACGGCTGATGCCGGATCTCTCTGCGGCGGTCGATCTCGCAGGCGAAAACAGCGCGGGGAGCCAATCCAAATGATGCAGTGGATGCTGAAAGCCGATCGCAGAAGGAAGGCACTGGCCACCGTTGCCGCTCTGGCCGTGGCGAGTGTGGGGCTCTATGTCCTGGCTCATTCCTCCAAGAAAGTTCCCGTGCTTCCGACCTTTGAGGTCAAGCGCGGCGAGTTCCTCGATGTCATTCAATTCCGCGGCGAGCTAAAGGCGATGAGGTCTCAGACCATCATTGCCCCCGCCAATGCAGGCGACCTCCAGATTCTCAAACTCGTCCCCGATGGCACGCAAGTCAAAGAGGGCGATGTCGTCGTCCAATTCGATCCTTCACAGACGCAACAGAGCCTGGCTCAATATCAATCCACACTGAAGTCTTCGCAGGCCGAGATCGAGCAGGTCCGCGCCCAGGGCAGGTTGACTGTCGAGCAGGATACAACCGCAGTGGTGAAGGCGCGCTATGAGCTAGCGGTGGCCAAGCTCGATGCCAGCAAGAGCGAAGTGGTTTCCAAGATTGAGGGTGAGGAAGCAAATCTGAAGGTGGCCGATGCCGAGCAGGTCCTGCGACAGGCAGAGACCCAGCTCAAGACCGATCAATCCGTCGATGTCTCGGCAATCGACAGCAAGAAGCAGGCCAGCAACAAGGCAAATTATGACGCCGAGCGGGCGCGCAAATCGCTGGCTGCCATGACACTAAAAGCCCCAGCCAGCGGGACGATCAGCCTGCTCAAAATCTGGCACAACGGCAGCGAAACTCCCTTCAAGGCCGGCGAGCGTGCCTGGCCCGGCACCGCCATCGCCGAGCTGCCCGACGCATCGTCGCTGCGCGTAACCGCGCGCGTGGATGAAACCGAGCGGGGCCGCTTGGCTGTTTCCCAGCCCGTCGCGTTGCAACTCGATGCCATCGCGGACCGCCAATTCACAGGCAAGGTGGAGCGTATTGGCACGATTGCCAGTTCCGATTTTTCTGCTGGATGGCCCTTTCCGCGCAACTTCGACATCGAGATCGCAATCGATCAGACAGACCCTCGTCTGAGGCCGGGCATGACCGTGCAGGTCACCGTCATCGTCGATCGCATCGCCGATGCCATCACCATTCCGGCGCAGGCCTCCTTCGTCAAATCCGGTCAGACTGTGGTCTATGTCTGGGCAGGCTCCGCTTTTAAGGAGCGCGCCATTCAGATTGAAAGACGCAGCCGGGATCGCGTTCTGGTGGCCAATGGACTACGCGCTGGAGACCTGGTCTCCCTCAAAGATCCAACGGTGAAGGAGTAAGAGGGCCAGCATGAGACGCCATCGGATTTTCATATCAGTCATCGTTGCCGTGCTCCTCGTCAGCGTCGTCGGCGCAGTGGTCGCTGCCAATCGCGTCCATTTGACCTCGAAGAGAGATGAAGTTCCACTGGCCGTGGTTAAGCGCGGCTCGCTCGATCTTGAGGTTCATGCCACAGGTGAACTCCGCGCCAGCCACGAAATGATGCTCACAGCTCCAGCCATCGGCGGCGACTCGTTGCAGATCACCGAACTTGCGCGCACAGGTGGAATGGTCAAGAAGGGCGACCTCGTTCTTGCATTCGATCCCAGCGAGCAGCACTACAAGCTGGAGCAGAATCATTCCGAATTGTTGCAAGCCGAGCAGGAGATCGCCAAGGCCAGGGCGGATGCCGTCGTTCTCGCCGCTGAAGACCAGGTGGCCTTGCTCAAGGCTCGCCACAGTGTGCGCCGCGCCGAACTGGACGTGCAGAAAAACGAACTTGAAAGCAAGATCGACGCCGACAAGAATCTACTCGCATTGGATCAGGCCAGGCGCGTACTGACGGAGCTGGAAAAGGACACCGAGTCGCACAAGGCCACCGGCCAGGCCGCAATCTATTTGGCGCAGGAGAGATCCAACAAGGCCAGACTGGCCATGGAGCAAGCGCAACAGAATCTGGAAAAAATGAAGGTTGTCGCGCCCATGGATGGGCTCATTTCGATTCAGAAAAACCAGCAGGCAGCGGGCGGAATCTATTTCACCGGAATGAGCCTCCCGGATTTTCGTCCCGGAGATCAGGTCTATCCCGGCAGCGCTATCGCCAATGTGGTAGACCCGATGAGCCTTGAACTCACCTCCAAAGTCAGCGAGCAGGACCATGGCAACATCCGGCAGGGAGAGCCCGTCGAGGTTACCTTTGATGCCTTGCCGGGCCGTGTTTTTCATGGCGTTGTCAAGAGCCTGGGCGGAATGTCGGTGCGTCAGATGTTCGAGGCCAGTTCCAGCGGCGGCTTCGAAGTGGCCATTCAGGTGACCGAGAGCGACCCGCGTCTGCGCTCCGGTTTCACCGCGCAGATTCTCTTCAAGGGCGGGAGCCTGTCCGATGTGATGACCATTCCTCGCCAGGCGCTCTTCCTCAAAGATGGCAAGCGCATCGTCTATGTCAAGTCTGGCAATGGCTACGATCAGCGCGAGGTCAAAATCAAGAGTCAGAGCGAGAGCCGAGCGGCTGTGGGAGGCGTCGATGCGGGCAGCATGGTCGCCCTCATCGATCCCACCGCACCGCGCAAAACCTCTGCCGGCAGTTCCGCAAACGGCAGTATCGAAGGGACCCCTTAATGGCCGCGATTGAAACGCTGATCCCGGAACGCTTCCTGATCGCCTACCAGCAGTGGATGCGGGATGTGCAACTCGGCGTTCAGAATCTGTTGTTGCACGGATTACGCTCGATGTTGACGATGCTGGGCATGATCTTCGGCGTCGCCGCTGTCGTGGCCATGCTCTCCATCGGCGCAGGCGCGCGTCAGAAGGTGATGGCCCTGATCGAACAGATGGGCGTGCACAATCTGATTGTCGAAGCCAAGGAAACCATGGAGTGGCAAGCCCATCAGAAGGTTCGCAAGATCTCGCCCGGCCTTACTCTCCAGGATTACCGCGTCATTCGCGACGATGTCGATGGCATTGTCGATGCGACTCCGCGCAAGCGCCTTACCCCGCAGAAGATGCTGCCCAAATCGCAGCGCGACATGCCCGTTGTCTTCGGCGTCAATTCCACCTACCGGCACATCGCAGGACTCAACGTCCTGAATGGGGTCTTCTTCAGCCAATCGGAAGACGATCAGGGTGCGCCGGTCTGCGTGCTGGGCGCCGCCGCCAAGTGGAACCTCTTCGGCGCCGCAAACCCCATCGGCCAGTACGTCAAAGTGAATGAGCAATGGCTGCGCGTCATCGGCGTGGTCGGTCCCTTGCTCAGTTCGCAGAGCGACTCCTCCGCCTCATCTTCCTCTTCCGATGTCAACAACAATATCTATATTCCGCTCAAGTCCTCCATGCTGAGGCTCGAAGACAGCTACAGCGATGTCAGGGACGAGATCGATGGAATCTATTTGGCCATGAGCGACAAGAGCAATCTCTCCGAGGCCGCGCAGGTCATTCACGCCGTGCTCGATTCTTCCCATCACGGCGCAGACGATTACAGCGTCATTGTTCCCGCTGAATTGCTCGCCCAGCAGAAGCGAACCGAGCAAATGTTCAACACGGTCATGGTGGCCATCGCCTCCATCTCTCTTCTTGTTGGAGGTATCGGCATCATGAACATCATGCTTGCCAGCATCCTTGAGCGCACGCGCGAAATCGGTTTGCGCCGCGCCGTCGGCGCCCGCCAATCCGACATTATCCGCCAGTTCGTTGTCGAGGCCACGATGATCTCCTTTGCGGGAGGCACCATCGGCGTGGTATTCGGATTCTTCATTTCGCGGGTGATAGCCTGGCTGGCCGGGTGGTCCACGATTGTCACGTTCAGTTCGATCGCTCTGGCGTTTCTTGTCTCGATTTCCGTCGGCCTGGTCTTCGGCATCTATCCAGCAACCAAGGCCGCGCGCCTCGATCCCGTGGAGGCGATTCGATATGAGTAGGCCGCCGAGCAGTGCGCTCGACCCCGCCGCGCCTTCGCCACAATTTTCGGTTCAGTCCAAGCTCACGGCAAACTTCCGGAGTCCTGCAATGAAGCTCATATACTGCGCAATTCTTTTGCTTTTGCTGCCCTTCGCATCGTCCTCGGCCCAGTCTCCGGAGAGCTATCGCGGTCTGCTGACCGCGCGCGTACGTTCAGAAAAACCGCCCGCTCCGGCGCATTTGCAAGCCTATGTACAGGACGGGAAGCTCACTCTCAGCCTGCGCGACGCCATCCGGCTGGCCCTTGAAAACAATAGCAACATCTCCCTTCAAGAGACGCAGATCGAGTACCAGAAATTCAATCTGCTCAGCGCCCATCAGCCCTTCGATCCGCAGTTGCAAAGCACGCTCAACATCAATCGCTATTCCACCCCCAGCTACAGCCAGTTACAGGGCGTGGGCGTCTCCAGCAACGTCGCGGTGAACGCTCTGAGTCAAACCGGCCAGGTCGCTCTCTCGCAGACATTCACGACCGGAACCAACGTGCAGGCCAGCCTCAGCAGCGGCAAGTCGTCGACCAACAGCTCCTACGATTATTTCAATCCCTATTTCAGTTCCACATTCCTGCTTCAATTCACCCAGCCGCTGCTGCAAAATGCGGGGCGCTTCGCCAATACCGCCCAGTTGGTCATCGCCCGCCGCTCTCTCGCGCAATCCCGCTCCAGCTTCGAAGCTGAAGTCAACGACGCGATTCTTCAAGCAGTCAATCAGTATTGGTACGCCGTACAGGCTCGCGGCACTCTCGAGGTGCAGAAGAAATCGCTCAATCTCGCCCAGGTCAGCTACGAACGCGACAAACGCGCCCTCGAACTGGGCGCCTTGCCGCCGCTCGACATCTATCGCTCCGAGTCCGAAGTCGCAGCCCGCAAGGTGCAGGTGATTCAGGCTGGCTATGCGCTTACCCAGGCCGAAGACGCTCTGCGTTTGACCATCGGCGCCAATCAGGACCCGCAGTTTCGCTTCCTCGAACTTAACCTCACCGAGCAGCCTCAGCCCCAGGGTTCCTTGCAGAGCATTGCTTTGGAACCAACCCTTGCTCTGGCCCTCAGCCAGCGCCCGGAGATTGAAGTTGTCAAGGACGCGCTGGAAAACGACCGGACCAGCATCCGCCTGGCTCACAACCAGCTCAAGCCCAATCTCTCGCTCACAGGCTTCTACCAGAGCAGTGGACTGGGCGGGAACGAGTACAACCTGACTACCGGCCAACTGGTCGCGCCCGGAGGATTCGGCTCCTCCATGAACCAGACCTTTGGTTTTGGCTATCCCGGCTATGGTGGAACCCTGACGCTGAACCTGCCCATCCGTAATCGCGGCGGCCAGGCGCGGCTGGGCAGTGCGCTGGTTTCACGCTCCCACGACATGTACAGCGCTCGCCAGATTCAGGAGCAGATCGCCCAGGAAGTCAGCGATGCTGTCCATCAGTTGGAAGAGGCAAAGCAGGCACTTGAAGCCGGCAACATCTCCTTCGACCTCGCTCAGAAGTCTCTGTCTTCCGATCAGCGCAAATACGAGTTGGGCGCCGAAACCAATTTTTTTGTCCTCGACTCGCAAACCAAACTCGCCGCCGCCGAACTCACGCTGCTTCAGACTCAAGTCAATTATCAGGTGGCCTTGGCCGCCGTAAGCCACGCCACGGCCAGCCTACTTGACCCCTATCACCTGAAGATCGCTGAGCTATCCAAGTAACACAATTGATGAGGAGTAGGCCAGAACTCAGGAATTGCGCCGGTGAGGCAATGCTGGACTAGCTGTGCGGATTTGCACTCTCCCATGTCCCAAAATCGAGGGGCACCCATTCCATCAAAGTCAACAGTTCAGAAACAAGCGGCCGCGATATTGGCGGCGCGGCTGGAGCCGCTCCTCTTCAAAACGGCTGGGGTTGCACTAAAGTCCAGACGCAAAAAAGCCCGGCGCTAAGCCGGGCTCTTTTGCTTGCCTTGTGTTGCCTGTTGCCTGTGTTACTTGGTTGCCTTCTTGGCAGGAGCCTTCTTGGCTACCGCCTTCTTGGCAGGAGCCTTCTTGGCAACTGCCTTCTTCGCAGGGGCCTTCTTGGCAACTGCCTTCTTCGCCGGGGCCTTCTTGGCAGGAGCCTTCTTCACTGCTGCCTTCTTGGCGGGCGCCTTCTTTGCTGCTTTCTTAACTGCCAACGGTTTACCTCGTTTGGTGATTTTGCTGGCGCTCTTTCTGGCCGCGGCCTTCTTGACTGCGGTCTTTCCGCCCGTTGCGCCAGTGCTCTTTTGCTTTACGGCGGATTTCTTTAGAACTTTTTTGACTGCGGCTTTTCCGGCCTGCTTCTTGGCGGTCTTCTTGACGGCCTTCTTGGTGGGCGCTTTGGCTCCAG
>JBEKTO010000027.1:0-50731 GCA_049515995.1 Occallatibacter sp.
TTGCTGCTTCAGGATCCCGATGATCTGCTCTTCCGTGAATCGGCTCTTCTTCATCCTGTCCTCCCGTTCAGATTACGAGAGAACTCCAGTTTTCAATGGTCGAGTTTTCCGGGGGCAGGTCAATACTTCAAGTTCGCTTGAGTCACAAGGGTTATGGTCACCGGCGTCATAAAGTCTCCGACTGCAATCCGCGTTGGTGACGATCATAGCAGCCACAGAAAGCAGGAAGCCTTAAAAGCAGGTAGTTCTCAGTCACGCTTCTACCGGCAGCTCCGCCGACAGAATGTTCATCGGCGTCAGTCCCCGCTGGCGCAGCGCGCGCAGGCTCAGCGAGTCGTGGCGCTTGGCCAGGCGGCGGCCGTTGTGGTCCACCACCAGCCGGCAGTGGAACCAGGCCGGGTCGTCGAATCCCAGGGCGCGGTTCAGCAAAATCTGGCGCGCCGTGGACTTGAGCAGGTCGGCCCCGCGCACCACCTCGGTGATTCTCATGGCCGCATCGTCGGCCACGCAGGCAAGCTGGTAACTGGGAACGCCGTCCCGCCGCCACACCAAGAAGTCGCCAAAGTCCTTGCCCGCCACAAAGCGCTGCGGGCCCAGGTTCCGGTCCACGAATTCCACCGCCTCGCCGTCGTGCACGCGGAATCGCCAGTTGATCCCCTCCGGCATTTCGAGATCGCTCACGTTGGGGCCGGGCAACTGGGGAATGCTTCCCTGAAAGAGCCGGCAGGTGCCGGGATAGATGGGATCGTCCTCGGGCTCCAGCTTGCCGCCGACTTGCGCTCCGGCCGAGCTCCGTTCATGCGGCGCGCCCAGCGCGGTCTCCAGGTCCTTGCGCGAGCAGCGGCAGGGATAGAGGCAGCCGCGCCGCAGCAGCGTGCCCCAGGCGTCCAGATAAATCGCCCGCCGTTTGCTCTGCACATAGGGCGAGAAAGGCCCTCCCTTGTCCGGGCCCTCCTGCCAGCGAATGCCCAGCCAGCGCAAATCCTCGATGGCCGCTTCGGCATAGCTCCCCTTGCTGCGGTCGGGGTCCAGATCCTCCATGCGCAGTACCAGCGCGCCGCCCGCGTCGCGCACCCTCTGCGCGGCCGTCCAAAAGGTGCGCGCGTGACCCACGTGCAGGTAGCCGGTGGGCGAGGGGGCAAGCCGGCCGCGATAACCCGAAACCGGCGATGGGGGAAGGCTGGCCATACTACGTTCAAGTGTAGGCAGCACAACCCGCACCGCATATGGAGACTTTGGTTCCCGGCGCCAAGCCGTGCCCCGGCGCGAAACCGGCAGGCAGCTTGCCTAATCCGATTCGTCCCCGTCCTGCTCGCTCTCTTTGGGATGATGCCCGTAGTGGTCGATCTTCTCGTTCAGGTGTTCCGGATCGACCGAAATCTGCACCACGTCCATCTCATGGCCGTCGAGATCCAGCACGAACAGCCCCATCCGCTCGCCTTCGGGATGGATAAAGATCAGCGTCTGCTCATTCCCCTTCCGGCTCGTCTGACGGATGATCCGCTCCCAGCCCGGTCCCAGCTTCTCCTCGACCATCCGGTTCAGTTCTTCGCCGTCAACCGGCTCCGTAAAGGACTCGAACTCCGCCACATGCAGGCTGCTCACGCCGCCATGCGTGGCCTTCTTTGAAACCATGCTGACCAGGCCCAGGAAGGGAATGCGCGTGGCCCGCACGTGATACCGGCTCTCGATTGAGCTCACCACGCCCTCGAAGCCGCCCTCGCCGCTGCCGGCCAGCACCGCAGCCGGAGCCAGCAGGGCCAAGAAGACAATGGGAATCCACCACAGCCGCTTCATTGGTTGCCGCCTTTCTTCTCCTTTTCCTTGTCCTTCGCGTTCTTGGCCACGTCGCCCAGCGCTCCCAAGCCGCCGAGGCCTTTCAGCTTGCCCAGATCCTCCATGCGGATGGGACCAAGAATCAGCACGATCGTCAGCTCCTTGGGCTCGACTGTCAGGATGAACATTCCATGCGAGACGCCGTTCACCAGCTTGACCATCACGTCGGTCGATTCGCCCGTCTTGCGCTCCCGCTCCCGCACCATCGGCGACCACTCGCTGGTCTCGAAGTACTTGCGCAGTTGATCGACTTCCTCCATCGAGAACTGCCCTTCCTTGTCGAACTCGTACTCGCGGACATAGATGCCGTCCAGTCCGTCGATCAGTTGCCGCGTCGCGGCTTCGTCCTTGTCCTTGCCGTTCATGAACTTGGAGGCGAAGGCCAGCATGTTCTTGCCCAGCGTGACCTCGGTGACGTTCGAGGCCCGCGCGGCCAGCTCCTTTTCCACGGGCGACGGCGTCGGCAACTGAGCCGTTTGCGCCAGTGCAGGCGCGGCCAGCGCGGCCGCTCCCAAGATGAAAACAATGATCCGGTTTTGCATGAAAGTCTCTCCTTACTCCTGAGCATTGCGGCTGTGCGCCGCCAGTTGCGCATTCATCTGGTTGAGCGCGTGGTTGGTAATGCGCAGCGCGGTCAGCACCTGCCGCCGCGCTTCTTCTCCCTTGCGCCGTTCCTCCTGGTGGCGCCACTCCGCCGCACCGCCCAGCACGGCGGCCAGCGCGATGGAAGCCGCCAGCCGCAGCCACACCGTCGAGTGCGGCTGCCGCGCGCGCCGCTTCTCCATCAGCCTGCGCTTCAGTCCCGGCGGCGCCGGCCGGCGCTCCAATGCCTGGCGCAGCTCCCGTTCAAACTCTTCCATCGCTTCAAATTCCACGCGCTTGCTCCTTCACCCTCACATACTCCTTCAGGCCATCCGCCGCCTTGGCCCGCAGCAGCTTCAGTCCCCGCTGCAAGTGGCTCTTCACGGTGGCCAGCGGCGCCTCCAGCGTGGCCGCAATCTCCTCCGGCGTCAGATCCTCCTGGTAGCGCAGAACCAGCGCCGCGCGTTGCGGCTCGGGCAGCGTCGCCAGCAATTCCTCCAGCCGCGCGCCCAGCGGAGAGCTGCGCTCTTCCATGCGGATGCCGTGATGCTCGTCGATCTCCACCCACAGGTCCGTGCAGCGCACCCGCCGCCGGCGCAGCGCATCCGCCGAGCGGCTCATCGCCACCCGCCGCAGCCAGAAGCAGGCGTGCGCCGCCGATTCCATCTTGCCCAGATGCCTGTCCAGCTCCAGAAAGACATCCTGCGCAATCTCTTCCGCCAGGCCGCGGTCGCCGGTCATCCGCCAGGCCAGCGAAAAGACCATCGACTGATGCTCGTCCACGAGTTGTTCAAAATCCGGCTGCCAGTCGTGGGCCATGGGTTTCGCTTCTACTCTCTTATCCGCAAAATCTGCTGCGCGGGGATGCAGAGAGTACGCGATGTGAGAAAAAAAGTTCGGCGGCGGCGATAGCAGCGGCCAAACGGAGCGCGCTATCGCCCTGCTTGGTGCTGATTCTAGGTGCGGTTGACGAAGAGGCGACTACACTCCCGCGACCCTGCGGCATGACTTTGGCATTGTGTTTTCCGCGACCACCCCCTAGAATGTCTGCAATTCGCAATTTGAGGGTTAGCCGATGCTCCGCTTTATCAGGGTGTGCCTGTGCATTATGATCGTTCTGCTCGTCTGGACCCCGACAGGCCGGGCTTTCGCCCAGAAGACGCAGCCGACAATTCAGGAGGGAGTGGGCTGGGACCGTTTCATCGTGGGCGCCAACATGAAATCCCTGGTCGGTGCCCTCGGCTTTCCCGACAAGTCTTCCTCCGGTCGCATGGTGCGTTGGAACAAGGTGGGCGTCAATTGCCTGATGAACGATAAGGACGAGGCAATCGAACTTCGCTTCGAGAGACGCTTCAAAGGCGTTACGGGCAGCGGTGTAAAGTTCGGCATGTCGGCGGACAAAGTCCGCAAGATCTACGGCGATGCCGGAACGATAGAGTGGCATGGCGGTGGGATGAAGCTCACCTGGCCAGCGCGGGGCATCCTGATCTGGTTTCACGACAACGCCGTTTATCAGATTGTGATTTTCAGGCCGCAGACAGAGAGCGCGATCTTGCAAGGCACTCGGTAGTCAGCGACTTGATTCCTATTGAGAAGATTGACGACGCACAGCGGAAATGGATCGACGCCGCTCGCGCGGTCTGGTCCGCGTAATTGGGCTTCGCGTCCGAACTCGGCATTCCGGACGAATCGCTGCCAATCCTGAAGTAATTCTCAGCCGACGATAAAAGCCCATCTCACTCATCCAGGTCTTCAGGCCGGTTTCCCGTTTCAAAACAGATCCGGAATGCTGTGAAACGCAATCCGCGTGGGCGCGGCCTTGAACGCGGTCAGCATCGTCGCCGGAGCCAGCGTGCTCAGCCCATATTTGTTGTTCAGCGCGTCCATCGCCGCCAGCAGCCGCGCCTTGCTCTGCTCGTCCTCCAGTCCGTCGAAGAGGTTGAGCGAGTGCAGGCGGTCGGGCACCAGGTTGTTCAGGTGCACGCCGATGAAATACGGATGCGCGAACTCCGGCCCCGCGGGCTGGCTGGCCCACAGGCGGCTCAGCGCAGCAATCAGCGTCTGGTTATCCTGGCACTCGCTCAGCTTCAGTTCGGCCCTCCATCCGCGCGTGGGCGCGCCGAACCGGCTCACAGGACTCTTCTCGCCGCGCGGCACCGCGAAGCCGATGGCCAGCCCGATGCTGCCGGCCCACAATCCATTGGCGCGCAGGCGCATGGCCGCCTTGTGCAGCAGCTTGTGCGCCACGGCCCAGGCCTGCTCCGGCGTGCGCATCTCGGGCGCCAGCACGTGCTGATGGCTCAGCGACTTCAGGTGCTCGGTCTCCGCCATGTCGAAGTCCTCGCCCCGCAGCCAGTGCCACAGCCGCTCGCCCCATACCGAGCCCCATAGCTCGCCGGCCTGCTCGCAGTCGAGCGCCAGCAGATCTTCCATGGTGTGGATGCCCTTCTCATTCAGCCTCGCCTCCGTGCGCGCGCCGATGCCGGGCAGGTCGCGCAGCGTGAGCTGGCGCAGCGCCTCGGGCAAAATGTCCAGCGGCAGCGCCACCAGGCCGTCGGGCTTCTCCATGTCGCTGGCCACCTTGGCCAGATAGCGGTTGGTCGCCAGCCCCACCGAGCTGCGCAGCATGGGCCCGACTTTCTCCAGGATGCGCCGCTTCACCAGCCGCCCCAGTTCCATGGCCGCCAGCAGCGGCCGTTCCCGGCCCATCAGCCGGCAGGCCATCTCGTCGATCGACATCACGGCGGTCACCGGCACGCAGCTCTCCACGGCCTCCACAATGCGGTGGTGATAGTCGACATAAATCTCGTGCCGCGCCTCCACCAGCACCAGCCCAGGGCACATCCGCTTGGCGTCGGCCACCACGGTCCCGGTCTTCACGCCATAGGCCTTGGCCTCGTAACTGGCTGCAATGCAAACCGTTGTGTCGGCCATCATGGGCACCACGCCCACCGGCCGCCCGCGCAGCTCGGGCCGCACCTCCTGCTCCACCGAGGCAAAGTAGGAGTTCAAATCGACGAAGAGCCAGTTCAGATACGGGCCGCCTGCCGCGCCGGGTTCCGGCTCCGGCGGAGTGCGCGGAGCTTCAGGCTCCAGGTTTCGAAGCTCTTCCGGCCACTCCTCGACGGGGAGGGACGGCTCCGGATTGGAACTCGCCGCCATCTCGAAATCATTTTCGCCTTTTCTTCTCTATAAAAACAAGCAAAATCGGAGAAAAAACAACAGATGACTGAGAAAAACTGCCGATGATACACTTTCAGCGTCGGGATTCCGTCAAATATTCGTGCAGGAAACGGTGCCGGGATTCTCGCTCCACGGTCCGGTTTTCAATTGTCGTTGGATAGGTCTACTGCGTATGCATAGTCTGCTTCGATGGTTTGTAGCAAATGCAAGCGTTCTCGCCGTCCTGGTGACGGTCGGCGTGGCGGTGCTCCTCGTTTGCTGCCTGGAATGCTTGAATTGTCCGTGCCGCGACAAGGACGACCTCTTCCGCCGCCACGAACTCTAGTGCCTTGAGGCCGGGACCCTCGGAACGCCCGCGATTCTAGCCGAAAGCGCAGATACCACCCCAAGATGATTTTGTGCCGAGAGAGCTTCCACCCTCCGGTGTAGCTCTCTCCAGGTGGAAGCGCCCGATTCCGGATTCAATCCACACCCAGCCAATCGCCCGAAGAGAGCTTCCTTGCTCACTGCGCCGCCGGCTTCAGATACTCCTCAAACTGCGCCAGAATCCGGTTGTACAGATGTGTCCGCACATCCGGCCCGCTGATCGAGTGCGTCTTGCGCGGATAGAGCTGCAGATCGTAGGGAATCCCGGCTTCGATCAGCTTCTGCACATACTGGATGGAGTTCTCCATGTGCACGTTGTCGTCGCCGGTGCCGTGCACCAGCAGCAGGCGCCCTTTCAGATTGGCCGCCGAGTTCACCACGGAGAAGTCTTTGTAGCCCTCGGCGAACTCCGCCGGCTGGCTCATGAATCGCTCGGTATAGATGGAGTCGTAATTGCGCCAGTCGGTCACCGGAGCCACCGCAACCCCGGCGCGGAAGCGGTCGGAGTGAGACATCGCGTAGAGCGTGAACGTTCCGCCCCAGCTCCAGCCCCACCAGCCCAGCCGCTTGGGGTCCAGTTGCGGATTCTGGGCCAGCACGGCGTCCACCACCGTCAACTGATCTTCCAACTGCACCGGGCCGAAGTTGTGGTAAGCCGCCTGAGCAAAGGCGCGCCCGCGCATCCCCGTGCCGCGATTGTCGGCGTGCAGCACGGCAAAGCCATGCTGGGCCAGCAGCTCGTCGAAGAGCAGCCCGTCGCCCCATCTGTTCATCACCGTCGGCCCGCCCGGCCCGCCGTAGGGATTCACGATCAGCGGAACCGAAGCCGCATTCGTGGCGCCCTCCGGCAGCAGCAGCGTGGCGTAGAGCGTGGTCCCGTCGTGCGCCTTTACTTCAATCTGCTGCGGCGCCCGCAGATGGTAGGGCTCCACGGCGCGCGTCTGCCAAAAGACGTTGCACTTGTCCGCTGCCTGGCAAAGACGCAGTGTCGGCGGTTCCAGCCGCGACGACTGCCGGTCGGTAAACGCACCGCCCGCGGGAGCGAAGTTGCCCGCATGGAATCCCGCGCCCGCGCTCAACTGCTTGCGCTCGCCCGCAAAGTTCACCTGCCACAACTGCTGCTCCAGCACGCTGCCCTCGTTCGAGGCGAAGTAGACCAGCTTCTTCGCATGGTCGACGCCGAAGACCTCGCCCACCTCGAAGCTGCCCGCGGTCAGTTGCTTTTCCAGTTTTGCGGTCGCAGCGGTGGCATTTGCCTGGTCGTAACTGTAGAGATAGAGATGGTTGTGCCCGTCGGACCAGTTGGTCAGCACGATGCTTCCCTCAGCCACGTTCACGTCATAGCTCTCGTCGAAGAACTTGTCGTCGGTAAGTTGCAGCGCCGGATGCGCCTGCCCGGTCGCTGCGTCAGCAAAGTAAAGATCGCGGTGCTTGTGATCGCGAGTTATGGTCTCGATCCACAGCGTTTTGCGGTCCAGCCAGCCAAAGCGCGGAATATAGTCCTGGCCGGGCTGGATCGGCAGCTTCACCCACACCGTCTTGCCGCCTCCCGCGCTCACCACCCCCACGCGTACGTCGGGATTCGGGTCACCGGGCTGCGGATAGCGCTGCAAATCCACCTTCGCATGGGTGGGAATCCAATCGGTGATCGGATATGCCGGCACCGCTGCCTCATTGGCCTGCAAATAGGCCAGGCTCTTCGAGTCCGGCGACCAGAAGTAGTTGCTGCGCACGTCCAGCTCTTCCTCGTAGACCCAGTCCACCTCGCCGTTCAGGGTGGTCTGGTTGGGCGCGGCCGCCACGACCGTTGTCGGTGTGCCAGGATCGCGCAGCCGCACCACCGAGAGCCCGTGGTCGCGCACAAACGAGATGAATTCGCCGTTGGGCGAAAACTTGGGGTCGTCGCCGGAGGCCGCGCCGGTAAAGCCGGACTCGATTCCCGTGCCGTTGCGCAGATCGTAAAGCCAGAGCCGCCCGTTCGAGTCGAAGAGCAGGTGCGCCGAGTCCGGCGCCCACAGGTAGCTGGCCATCGCGTAGCGGCTGCGGTGGTCCCTGTCCGTCTCCGAATCGCTCGCCCCGGAGAGCGAGGCCAGCTTGGCGCGGCTCACCAGCACATGCGGTTTGCCCGTGCCCGGATCGAGATCGATCACTTCGCCGCCGTCGAGATAAGTCAGATGCTTTCCATCCGGCGACCAGGCAAGGCTCTCGGGCGGGTGCCCGATCAGCGGTCCGTGCGCGTAGATCGCCTCAACGGTCAAGGGCTTTTGCGGGGCCTGCGCGGCCAGGGGAACTGCTGTGAAGGAAACGGCAACAAAGGCTGAAAGCAACAGAGCGGCTGCACGATTCAAGAGGAATTCCTCCGGGAGGGGAGCCCGTCCGGTATTTCAGCTTGTGCGCTTCGGGCGCCGGGCTGCCTTCGAGAAGTGTAAATCAGGCAGTTTGCAAGGTTGCGCCCCGCGGCCCAAGGGTGTATGTTCCCGGTCATGCACTGGGTAACTCCTGAAGAACGCACTCATCTTGGCCAGGCGCGGCGCAAGCAGGTGGGCCGCCAGGAACACAGCGAATTCAACCCCAAGGCGCGCACGGCTCCCGCCCTCGCACTCATCGAACGCTCCATGCGCGGCCGCGTCCCCGCGCTCATCAAGCTCAAATACGAGCTGATGGCGGACTCGCCCTTCGGCTACTTTCGCGGCGCGGTGCCGGCCATGGCCGCCGACCTGGCCGCGCTGCCCTCCACCGGCATCGTCAGCCAGCTCTGCGGCGACGCGCATGTGCGCAACCTGGGCGCCTACGCCGCGCCCGACGGCCGCCTGGTCTTCGACATCAACGACTTCGACGAGACCATCCGCGGGCCCTTCGAGTGGGACCTCAAGCGCATGGCCGCCTCGCTGGTGCTGGCCGGCCGCGGGTCAGGCCACAAAGACGCTTCCGCCCGCCAGGCCGTGGAAAAGTGCATCGCGCACTACGCCGCCCAGATGCGCGCCTTCGCCGCAATGCCTACCCTGGAGGTCAGCCGTTTTCAGGTGCACCGGCTGGGTCTGGCTGAGCCGGTCCACAAGGCGCTGGGCAAGGCCGAGCGCGCCTCGCCGCAGCACACGCTCGAGCAACTCACCGAACCGGCCTCCGCCGCTCCCGGTGCCCCGCGCCGCTTCAAGGAACAGAAGCCCATGCTCACCCGCGTCACCGGCGCCCGGGCTGCGGCGGTGCTGGCTTCGCTGGGGCCTTACCGCGAGACGCTGGAGCCGCAGCGGCAGCACTTTTTGTCCTTCTACCGCCCGGTGGACGTGGCCTTCAAAGTGGTGGGCACAGGCTCGGTGGGCCTGCGCGACTATTGCGTCTACTTTGAAGGCAACGGTCCTAACGATCCGCTCTTTCTCCAGATCAAGGAAGAGCCGGCCTCCGGTTACGCCGCCTATCTTCCCGATGCGCACGCGCCCCATCACAACGGCCAGCGCGTAGCCGAGGGACAAAAGGCCATGCAGTTGCAGTCCGATCCGTTCCTGGGCTGGACGCGCATCGGCGGACGCGACTACCTGGTCCGTCAGCTCAACGATCACAAGGGCTCCATCGAGTTGGAAGACCTGGCCGGCGGCGGTCTCGAGGCCTACGCCGAGGTCTGCGGCGAGCTGCTGGCGCGCGGCCACGCCCGCTCCGGCGATCCGCTCGTGATTGCCGGCTACCTGGGCTCCGGCGATGGCTTTGCCGAGGCCTGCGCCAACTTCGGCGCCCTCTATGCCGACCAGACCGTGAAGGACTGGAAGGATTTGCGCCACTCCCGCAAGGTCGGAACCAGGTCCGGAGCGAAATCTTAGGAGACTCGCATGAACCGCCGCACCTTTACCCAAGTCCTGGCAACAGCCGCCGTCAGCGCGGTTGTGCCCCAACTTCCGGCCACGGCCCAGAGCGCATCGGCCAGCCCCAAAGCCCCATCCTTCCCGCTCTCCGTCATGCTCTGGACCGTCTTCAGGGATCTGCCCTTCGAGCAGCGGCTGGCCAAGGTCGCTGAGGCCGGCTACAGCAAGATCGAACTGGTCGGCGAGTACAACGATCAGAACTGGTCCGAAGCCGGCTTCGCACGCGCCAACGCCGCGCGCAAGCGCCTGGGCATCGAGTTCGACGCCACCGCCGGCCTCAAGCACGGCATCGCCGACCCCGGTACCCGCGACGCCTTTCTAACCGAGTTCAGCCAGGCGCTCAAGCCCATGGAAACCCTCTCCTGTCCGGCGATGATCGTCCTCTCCGGCAACGTGGTTCCGGGCCTATCGCGCGAGGCGCAGCATCAGGCCTCCATCGAGACGCTCAAGCGCTCCGCGGCCCTGGTCGAGGGCCGCCAGATCGCTGGCCAGCCCATCCGCCTGCTGCTCGAGTGCATTCATCTCGAAGAAAACCCGAAATACTTTCTCACCTCGGCCGCCGAAGCCATTGAAGTGGTGCGCGCCGTCAATCACCCCCAGGTGCAGTTTCTCTACGACATCTTCCACGAACAGATGAGCTATGGCAATCTGATCGAGAAGCTCGACAAGCACATCGATGTCATCGGTCTCATCCACGTGGCCGACGTCCCCGGCCGCCACGAGCCCGGTACCGGCGAAATCGACTACGCCAACATCTTCCGCAAGCTCGCCCAGCTCAACTACCGCCGCAATGTGGCCATGGAGTTCTACCCCACCGCCGACCCCGTCGCTACCCTCCGCGCCGCCAGGGCCCTGGCGTGGAGCGCCGGAACAGTCTGAGGATGCGTTCGGGCGATTCGGCCCTAGAATAGCGGTATGCCAGACAAAGCTCCCAGCTACGTCCGCATGGTCGTCCCGATGCTGGTCTGCCGCGAGGCCGCGTCGGAGATCGGCTTCTGCAAGGCCGCCTTCGGCGCCGTCGAGCTCTCGCGCCGCTCGGCCCCCGACGGAACCGTGCTCCACGCGACCCTGGCCATCGGCGAGAACCTGGTGATGATCCACGGCGAGGTCGAAAAGCTGGCCAGCCAGGCGCCGCGGCCCGACGGCGACTCGCCGGTGGTGATCTACCTGTATCTCGAAGACGTGGACGCGGTGGTTGAGCGGGCGGTTGCCGCCGGGGCCAGGGTTCTGCTTCCCATCGAAGATGCCTTCTGGGGCGATCGCGTAGGGCGGATTGTCGATCCCGCCGGCCACGTCTGGAACGTCGCTACCCGCGCCGTAGACGCTCCGCCTCCGCGGTGAGCCAGCCCGGCTCCGTCGCATCGCTGCTCCGGGCAGGCCCTACAATGATCCGGTATGCCTACCGCCGTTCGTTCGCACGCGAAGATCAACCTCGGCCTCTACATCGGCGCGCCCCGTCCCGATGGATTTCACGCCCTGACCACCGTCTATCAGACGCTGGAGATGTACGACGTGGTCACGGTCACTGCCCGCCCCGCCGCGGCCACTGCGTTGCGCCTGACCTCGAACGACAGCCGCGTGCCCACTGACAGCCGCAACACGGCCTGGAAGATGGTCGCTCTGGCGCTCGATGAGCTGGGAATCACGGCCGAAGTGGAGATCGCCATCGACAAGCGCCTCCCGGTGCAGGGCGGGCTGGGCGCGGGTTCGGCCAATGCCGTAGCCGCCTTGGTGGGGCTTGAGTCGGAGCTCGGGATCGCCCAGAACTCGGGCGCCTCATCTCCCGAATTAGGGACCTGGGATAGTTGGTCCTCCCGCCGTCTCCAAATCGCCGCCCAGGTCGGCTCCGATGTCCCGCTCTTCCTTATCGGCGGCACCATTCTCGGCCTGGACCGGGGCCAGGAAGTCTATCCCTTGCCGGATTTGGAACCCGTCTGGTGCGTGGTAGCCATGCCCGAGACCGGCGTATCCACGCCGCGGGCCTTTGCCGACTGGGATGCCCTCTGCGCCGCCGAGGGTTTGACCCAGCAGGCCAGTGCGGATAAACTAAAAGAGTTGAGCCGCGCCTATGCCAGCGCCTTTGCGGGAGCAATCCCGGAAGGACGGCAGGGAGCAGGCTCCTCCGGTGTCCTTCCCGAAGGGGAGGACCTGGCCGGACCCCATGAGTCCGCGCTTGTCCGCACCGGGATCAGTAGCTGGATCCAAAACGACTTTGAACGCGTCGTCTTTCCCCAGCATCCTTCCCTTGCAGAGATCAAGCGTCTTCTTTGGGCTTCGGACACACCGGAGGCAGCCCTCCATGCCTCGCTGTCCGGGTCCGGTTCGGCGCTCTTCGGGTTGTACCGGACCTGCGGAGACGCGGAAGCGGCCTGCGAACGTTTGCGGCCGGCAGGGATTCGGAGCCACTTGACCCGTACCCTGCCGCGTTCGGCTTACTGGCGCGAGATGCTTCTGCAAGAAGGGCATTGACAGCGGTTTCTCATGCGCGAGAAACTCACGAACGGCTGTCGAGTTGGGCGATCGTCTAATGGTAGGACAGTGCCCTTTGGAGGCACTTGTCCAGGTTCGAATCCTGGTCGCCCAGCCAAGTTTTGGAACGCGGACCCCTGAAAGCAGCCAAAGCCAACCAGCTTGGAGGTGCTCTTCACATGGAAGTGGGAACTTTGACGGTGACGACGGAAGATAAGCAGCAGGAAGGCGGGCAGGCCGCGGCTAAAGAGGCGGCGCAGTTTGCCGCTGTGGATGCCGCGGTGAAAGCGAAGGAAGCCAAACCCGCGCCTGAGCGCAAACGGACCCGGAACCTGAGCGAAGACAAGCGATTCAAGCTCTTTTCGGGCACCGCTAACCGGCCGCTGGCCGAGGAAATCGGCCGTCACATCGGCGTTTCAGTGGGCGAAGCCAAGCTCCAGCGCTTTGCCGATGGCGAAGTCTACTTCCAACTGCTTGAGAACGTGCGCGGAGTGGATGTTTTTGTAGTCCAGCCCACGTGCTATCCGGTGGACCAGCATCTGGTGGAGCTTCTGGTGATGATCGACGCGCTCAAGCGCGCCTCGGCGGCCAGGATCACGGTGGTTGTGCCGTATTACGGTTACGCCCGCCAGGATCGCAAAGATCGTCCGCGCGTGGCGATCAGCGCCAAGTTGGTTGCCGACCTGCTTACCACCGCGGGAGCCAACCGCGCCCTTTTTGTCGACCTGCACGCGGCGCAAATTCAAGGTTTCTTCAATATCCCCGTCGATCACCTCTACGCCAGCCCGGTGCTGGTGAGCTACTTCCGCGAACTTGCTCTGCCTAACCTCACCGTGGTTTCGCCGGATGCGGGCGGCGTGGAGCGGGCCCGCTTCTTTGCGCAGAAGGTAGGAGCGCCGCTGGCCATCGTGGACAAGCGCCGCACCGACATGAACGTCACCGAGGTCATGCACGTGATCGGCGACGTAAAGGGCAGAACCTGCCTGATCCTCGACGATATTGTCGATACCGCCGGCACGCTGGTAAAAACCGTTGATGCTCTTTACGTCAACGGCGCGGCCACCGTATATGCCGGCGCCAGCCACGCCATTCTTTCCGGTCCGGCCGTCGACCGCATCGCCGCATCGCGCCTGGAGCAGTTGGTGGTCACCAACACCGTTCCCCTGCGCGAGCCGGCGCAGAAACTGGCCAAAATCAAGGTGCTCTCCATCGCCGGCCTGCTGGGCGCGGCCATCGAGAGCATTCACATGGAGACCAGCGTAAGTACGCTGTTTTCGTAAGAGATCGGCGCACAGTGGTCAGTGAATAGCGGCCACTGGGCGAGGATCGGTTTTGTTAACCAACAGCTAGTAGTTGGCAACGGGCGACAGGCAAGCAGTTTTTACTGACCACTGTCCACTGTTCACTGACCACTGGCTTCACAAAGGGAGCGGAACGATTCAGTTCGCGGCAGCAGCCGGAGCTAAAAGCTAACGGCTAGAAGCTAAGAGCTGCTTCTCCGTGCCCGAAACCAGGAAACGAGAGACCGAATGCCAGAAGTAGTCGTAGCCAAGCCCCGTGAGGGCAAGTTCAACAAGAATGCCGCGCGCCGTGTGCGCGTCGCGGGCAAGATTCCCGCCGTACTGTATGGCGCCGGACACGATCCGGTGGCCGTCGAGGTGGACCCCAAGCAGATTTCCCGGATTCTCTTCTCCGAGACCGGCCACAACACGATCTTCGATGTCGAGATCGCCGGCCAGCCCGCCGCCAAGGCCATGATCGTCGACTGGCAGCGCGAGCCGATCAAGGATCAGTTGATCCACATCGACCTCAAGCGCATTGCCCTCGACAAGGCCCTCAAGGTCAAAGTGCGCGTCAAGCTGCTGGGCATTCCGGTTGGCGTCAAGACCGCCGGCGGCATCCTCGACCAGGTATTGCGCGAAGTCGAGATCGAGTGCCTTCCGGCCGATATTCCCAGCCACATCGACGTGGACGTCAGCGGTCTGGGACTCTTCGAGACGTTGCGGGTCAGCGATCTGCCCCACTCGGATGCGGTCAAGATTCTCAATGTCGAGGATGCGACCGTAGCCCATGTGGTCTCGATCCGCGAAGAAGCGCCGACCCCGGCTGAGACCGAGGCAGCCGCTGTTGCTGCTGCTACGGCAGCGACCGCAGCCGAGCCCGAGGTTGCCAAGAAGGGCAAGCCCGAGACGGAAGCTGGAAAGAAGCCCGAGGCGAAGAAGTAACCCTTGGCCGAGGCAAGTGAGTCCGGAGCCAGGCGCAGCCCTTTTCTGGTGGTGGGGCTGGGCAACCCCGGTCCAGAGTATCTGTGGACCCCGCACAACGCGGGGTTCATGGCCATCGACCGCATCGCCCAGCAGGAAGGGGTTGTGGTCCAGAACCGGCGCTGCCGGGCCGCAACCGCAACCTGCCGTTTGGCCGGGCGCGAGGTGGTCCTGGCCAAGCCGGAGACCTTTATGAACCTGAGCGGGCTGGCAGTGGCCGCTCTGGTGAAAGAGTTTGAGGCGGACCCGGCCAAGGATCTGCTCGTCATTCACGACGAGCTGGATCTGACGCTGGGAAGCTTCAAGATCAGGGAGCGCGGTTCGGCGGCAGGGCACAACGGAGCCCGCAGCATTACCGGCGCCCTGGGTAACCAGGAGTGGCTGCGCCTGCGCATCGGCGTGGGGCCGGATTTGCCGCCGGAGGCCATTGCGGCCGGTGGCAGGCGGCCGGGCAGGGATTATCTGCTCTCGCCCATGCGCAAGGCGGATTTGACGGTTTTGGACGAGGTGCTGGACCGGGTGGCAATCGCCACGCGGCGCATTCTCGAACTGGGACCGGCTGCCGCGATGAACGAGTTCAACCGCCGCGAGCGAAACGGCCAGGCGGAGGAGTAACGAAGGCGCCGGGCCGCCAAGAGCGGGACCGGTCTTCTACCGCAAGTGGATGGCCGGCCGAGCCGGCGGGCAAGACTGAAGAGCAAGGCTGGAATGCAGGGCTGGAGATTGGGGCTGAACCCTGAGAGTCCAGCGGAAAAGGAATACAAGATGTCCCGTTTGTATGAGGTTATGTTCATTGTTCGGCCCGATGTGGCCGAAGAGGATGCCGACAAGCTGATCGCCGGCTTTTCCACCACCGTCACCAATGGCGGCGGGTTGGTTAAGTCGGTCGAGAAGATGGGCCGGCGCAAGCTCGCCTACACGGTGCGCAAGTTCAACGACGGCAACTACGTTTTGCTCACCATCGAGGCCAACGGCGCGGGAGTGCTCGAGTTGGAGCGCCGCTTGCGCGTTACCGAGCCGGTGATCAAGTTCATCACCGTGCGCATCGACGAGGAAGAGAAGCGTCTGGCCAAGGTGAAGGCTCTGCGCGGCGTCCGCCGCAAGGTGAGCGCGGAACCTGTTGCCCAGGCCGCTCCGGCGCCTGTCGCAGCCCCGGCTGTGGTTGCGGCTCCGGCCGCAGTTGCTGCTCCGGCGCCCGTTGCGGTCCCCGCCCCGGCGGAAGCCGCCGAGCCGGTGCAGGCCACCGTCTAGCGCAGTTGCCGAGAATTGCCGCCGCCGGCCCTTTTCTGTTGGGCAACCGGCTCCGGTTCGATCCAGTTTTTCATGTGTCCCCAAGCGCCCCATGGACGCAATCGGGACCGAAGAGAGTGAAGAGGAAACACTATGTCTGACGAGACTCAAGCAAAGGCGCCGGAAACGGGCGCAACGCAAGCACCGCAGGCCACGGCAGGATCGGATTCCAGCCCAGCCGCTCCCTCAGGCCCTCGCCCCGGTGGCCGGTCTGCCGGCGGCCCTGGCGGCCGGCCCTCCGGTGGACCCGGCGGCCGCGGCAAGTTCTTCCGCCGCAAGAAGGTCTGCAAGTTCTGCACCGAGAAGATCGATGCGATCCCCTACCGCGATGTTCGGCTGCTGCAGGGGTTTGTGGCCGAGCGCGGCAAGATCGTGCCCCGGCGGCTCACTGGCGTGTGCACCACGCACCAGCGCCGCCTGACCCGCGCCATCAAGCAGGCCCGGAATATCGCCCTGCTGCCGTTTGCCACGCGGCACTAGCCTCCGGCCACCGCTATAGAACCCTGCGCGGCACTGCCGGTTCGCTGACGCCCTTGTCCAAAAGATAAAGGCGCCCACGGCGTCCGCCCGTAACACTGGAGAGTTTCCCATGGAAGTTATTTTGAAGGAAGACGTAGCCAATCTGGGCCATCGCGGAGACGTGGTGAAGGTCGCAGACGGCTACGGCCGCAACTTTCTGCTGCCCCGCAAGCTGGCGCTGCAGGCTACCCTGGTCAACAAGGCCGTCATCGAGCAGATGAAGACGGCCGCTGCCCGCCGTTCCGCAACCGAAAAGGCGCAGGCGGAGGAACTGGCCGCCAAGCTGGCGCCCGTCGCGCTCAGCTTTACCCGCAAGTCGGGCGAAGCCGGTCATCTCTTCGGCTCCGTCACCTCGGCCGATATCGCCGCCGCTCTTGAGGCCAAGGGCTTCGAGATCGATCGCCGCAAGATCCAGTTGGAGGAGCCGCTGAAGAGCGTGGGCGACTTCACCGTGGTCATCAAGCTCTACCGCGAAGTGGCCGCGCACATCAAGGTCGCCGTAGTGGCCGAAGCCAGCGAGGAAGCCGCCGCCGAAGCGCCGGCCGCCGAGCCCGCCGCAGAAGAAGCCGCCGCAGCCGAGTAGCCCCACCCCCCAACAAACCACCACCGCCTCTCGGTTCGCCGAGGGGCGGACGTGCTTCTGGCGATTCAGTGGGCCGCGGCTTGCACCAGGCTCCCCGGAGCCACGAGTTGCCCGCCTGCGCCAGGAGCCCGGAGTACGCCTGCGGCCGTGACGATGAGTGCCTCGCCCTGAAGGCGTCAATCGCGATCGCGCAGGCAGGATTGCTCAATAGATGCAACTTCCGGATACAGCTCCGAGTTGGGCGAGCTTTGGCAATCTGGCGTTTGCTGAAAACCGCGGCGGAGGCTGTATGGCGGACAGATCACTCTCGTCCATCTCAACAAAATTGGCCAGGCAGCGGTCGAAGAGCGGCAGCATGACCGTTCGGAATCATCTGTTCTCTTTGTTCGTCTGGAACATCCATCGCACGCCGAACCTGTCATTCAGCGCTCCGTACACCCCAAAGAAAACCTCTTTCAGGGGATGAGTGACTTCTGCTCCTTGAGAAAGCTTGTCGAAGAGGGTTTTCAGATCCCCGAAGCTTCCGCCACTCAGGAACAGGCACACGGTGTTGCCGTGGATGGGTGTCTCGTTCAGCGCCAACCAATCCGATGCGGAGATTTCCAGCGAGCGCCCACTGAGATGGGCGTTGAGAACTTTGTCCTGCTGGAATGCCGGCATGCCATCCTTCGCCGGCGAGTCTTTTACCGCGGTCAGCGTCAACTCTCCTCCGAGGCAGGAGCGGTAAAACTCCATTGCCTCACGGCACTTTCCGTCGAATAGCAAGTACGGCGTCAGCTTCGTCATAGTCTCTCCTCTGTTTGTTGGCGCGGGGCCGCCAGCCTGAGCGCGCGTGGGAAATGCTGCGACGACGGCAACGGCGGCTACAGATGCAACGAATTGTCTTCGGGAGAACTCCTGCGTCCCGTCCATCTTCCTCTCCTGAATTCCACCTGCTGTCAGCGGGCCCTAATCCCCGTTCTCGAGCAGCTTCCCGAGCAGCCCCACCCGCTTTTCCCACTCGGTTCTGTGCTCCCCCACCCACTGCTCCAGGGCATCCAGGCCCGTCGAAGCCATGCGGCAAGTGCGGACACGGCCCACCTTCTCTGTCACGGCGAGTCCGCACGCTTCGAGGATCGCCAGATGCTGCCCTACCGCCGTCAGCGTGATGCCGAGGCGTTCCGCCAACTGCGACACCGACACGGGGCCTCGGCTCAACCGATCCACGATTGCCCGCCGCGTGCGATCACCGAGCGCATGAAACACCCGATCGATATCTACTCGACTTTTCGTCAACACTCCGCCTTCTTACTGTTCGGCGACCACCGATACCAGATTGTCGGCCAGTACATTCCATCCCTGCTCCCGCCTTGCGGGTCCATCCGAACCTTCAAAGAACGCGCCCTGGTGCGTGATGACCAGGTCAGCTCCGTTCTCTTTCGGCACTAATTCGAAAGTTACTTGCGACGCGGAGAAGATTCGGTCTCCCATTTTCATCGTCGATGCGGTCACAATTCGCTCGCCGGGCACGATGTGCTGGAACCGTGCCTCGTTGGTGATGACCGCCCCGGCGATCGGCGTTTCGGGTCCCATTTTGTACTTCACAGTCTGTTTCCCGCCTTCCAGGAACTCGCACCGAAATTCGAAGAGTTCGGAATGGCTCCCCCCGGTCATCCATCGGCGTACCTTGTCAGGTTCACTCAGCGCCGCAAATACGACGCTCGGCGGCTTCGAGAAACTGCGCTCAACGACGCAAGTGGCATGCACAACCTTCGGTTCAACCCTTGCTTCCATCATCGCCTCCGAAACTGTGATCGACCTCCATTACTGAAGTCGTAGCTTGAGTATCTGCGCGGGAGGGTAAATTGTCAAGTGCTTACTTCACTATTGATTCTCTTGTGGTAGGGAATCGACGTCTGCAGGGGAGCTTACCCAGTGAGCCGCAGTTCCAGGCCAAGAACATCATTGAGTATCGCCAAAGGGGCGGCCACTCCAACGATCTCCCGCAGGGCATCGGTTGACGCAAAATCCCCGATGCGCTCATTGAGCACAGCAGACGAAAAAATCTCCGGCTATCCGAGCCAAGCGCGGCGGACCGGCATCCGGAAAAATTCGTCGTGCGTCCTTGCAGAATATATCTCTCCTTTGGCGCACAATCATGGAGAGGAGTGTGGAAGACGAAGGGCGGGACCTGGTTCATCCCCCCTCCCCCTTGGCGTGGAATCGA
Source organism: Occallatibacter sp. (assembly GCA_049515995.1). Classification (GTDB taxonomy): domain Bacteria; phylum Acidobacteriota; class Terriglobia; order Terriglobales; family Acidobacteriaceae; genus Telmatobacter. The sequence continues at coordinate 19,153 of JBEKTO010000027.1, forward strand.
TCTGAAAGCGTTCTTCGCAACCCGAGCAGGCCGCAGAGCCAGTGCCTCCAAGGGTCGATGGATGGCGTCGGAGCCTGAGAATGCCGAAAATGTGCCCGTAACTCCTTTGGCATGAGGATTCTGCGGCGAACTCCAGCAGAATGAAGAATTTGCAGCGGCGTCCTCTTCGTATCCAATTGAAAATAAATAACTTTTTTGCAGAATACGGGGGGGAGGGGTACCCGCGCCGCTCGGCTTTATCGCTCCACCATCGCCAGCGGCCTGCTCCGGTCCGTCCGCAGCGTCGGCACGGCCGCCAGCAGGCTCTTGGTGTAAGGATCTTCCGGGTTTGTCAGCAGTTTTCTGCAAGCCCCCGTCTCCACAATCTGCCCGGCGCGCATCACCGCAACCCGGCTGGCCACCTGGCAAACCACAGCCAAGTCATGTGAAATGAATAGCATGGCCAGCCCATGCTGCCGTTGCAGCTCCCGGAGCAGCTCCAGCACCTGCGCCTGCACGGTCACGTCCAGCGCGGTAGTGGGCTCGTCGGCGATCAGCAGCCGCGGTCGGTTGATGAGCGCCATGGCGATCAGAATGCGCTGCCGCTGCCCGCCGGAGAACTGGTGCGGATAGTCGCCGTAGCGCCGCGCCGCCTCGGGAATCGCCACCGCCTCCAGCGCGGCGATGGCTTTCCGCTTCGCCTCTCTGCCCGTCCACGAAGGCGAATGCGCCTCAAAGCTCTCGGCCACCTGGCGGCCAATCGTCATCACCGGATTCAGCGCTGTCATCGGCTCCTGGAAGATCATCGCGATCTCCCGCCCGCGCAGCCGCCGCAATGCGCCTTCGCGCAACCGCAGCAGATCAGTGCTCGCGGAGTTGGCGGAGTGAGCGGTGCTAGCGGAGTTTGGAGTGCCAGTGCTGTGGCTGCATTTGCCTTCACAGCCTGCGGAAAAAGGCTTTCCCGGCTGTGCTTTGTAACAGGGCACGACTTCAGTCGTGCCATAAGTTGCTGATAATGAACTATGGGCTTTAGCCCCTGCGGGCGGATTTTCGCGGGTTTGGCCGGACAATAGGCCTTTTTCCGCAGCCGGTTCAGATGCTGGGCCGGTGCCGCCGGCCGCCGCGCTTCGCCACAGAATCTGCCCCGCAACCTGCGCCGCCGATCCCAGCAGGCCCAGAATCGCCAGCGCCGTTACGCTCTTGCCCGATCCCGACTCGCCCACCAGCCCCAGCACCTCGCCCTCGTCGAGTTGCAGGCTCACGCCGCGCACCGCCTCCGCCGCGCCAAAGCGAACTTGCAGCTCTCGAATCTCGAGCAAAGCGCCCATCAAGCAATCGTAGCCGATCGGCAGCGCTCTCTCTTGGATCGATCCGAGAGAGCCTTGCGCCTCAGGCTCGGCGGGGAAGCCTCCTGGTTGTCACGCCGGCGTGGAGCGGCATAAGTTAGCGATATGCAGAATAAAACTTGCATCGGAGCTTCCGTTGCGGTGGCCGCGCTGTGCGGCGCGGGTTTGGGGATCTGCGCGGCGCAGCAATCGACGACGAATGCGCTGCCGGATGTGACCCTGGCGCCCCGCTCAAGCGCGCTGGTCGGCGCACAGGCGATCGACCCGGCGACGGAGCCGGCGATCTCGCCCGATGAAAAGCTTCGTCTGATTCGCAGCCGGATCAAGTACGTTTTTGTGCTCTTTCAGGAGAATCGCTCCTTCGACTTTTACTTTGGCAGCTACCCAGGCGCCGACGGCCTCTACGCCGGGCCGCGCGGGCCTTATCTTCCCCAGCAGGTGGCCGGGTTCACGCAGACCATCGTCAATACCGACGGAACGCTGGCAACCGTTACACCCTTCCGGATTCCGGCCACGGTAAAGGACGCGGCGGGCAGAACGGTGCCCCTCTATCCCGCGGATATTGCCTCGGTAAATCATTCGCATGTTGGCATTGCCCGGAAGATCGCGCTCGACGCGCAGGACGTGGCGCGCAACACCGAATATGCGCTCACCGAAGAAGGCGTCACGCTGCGGGACGGCAAGCCCTCGAAGGCGCCCACGCTCGAGCGCAAGCAGTTTGGCGAACTGGTGATGGCCCATGTGGATTGCGACACGGCGCCGTTTCTGTGGCGATATGCCGACCGCTTCACGCTCTTCGACCACTTCATGGACACCATCGTGGGACCATCCACTCCCAATGCCATCGCCATGATCTCCGGCCAGGGCGGCGAGACGCAGTGGATGCTGCATCCCGAAGCCGCCGCCACCGGCGGCAAGGGCAAGGGCGCGACTGTGCCGATGGTCTCCGACCCCCAGCCCTATTGGGGTTCGCCGCTCGACACGGCGGACCGGCTCAAACAGCCCCAGGCCGCGCAGCCCTTTGGCGGCGTCTCAAAGAACCTGACCTTTGCCAGCCTGCCGCTTTCCTTCATGGGCAGCGAGATCGAGAAAACCACGGCGGCGGACTACGATCCCGCATTCGACCTTCCCGATGTGCGCGAGGACATCGAGAAGATCGCCGGCCACGGCGTAGAGGCTGTGAACTGGGGCTGGTATCAGCAAGGCTATGAGCACGAACTCAACGACGCTCAGGGCAGAGCCTCGCACCTGGGCTACGTCGCCCATCACAATGCGCCGCAGTATTTCGGCTACGTGGCCAACAATCCGCTGGCGGCCACGCATCTGCATGGGCTAAGCCGGTTCTTTGACGACCTCGCGGCCCGGCGTCTGCCGGCCTCAGGCGTCTTCTATGTGCGCGGTGGCTATGGAAACATCCATCGGTGGCGGCCGCAGGACCCGAACCCCAAGCTGGCCAAGGTCTTCAACGGCAACGACGATCATCCCGGCTACTCCGACACCCAGATCAGCGAAGGCTTGCTGGCCAAGGAGATCAACGCCATCGCCGCCAGTCCTTACTGGCCTGAGAGCGCCATCATCATCACCTACGACGAGTCGGACGGACTCTACGACCACGCGCAGCCGCGCATCCGCTCCTACGATGCAGCCGGAATTCCGCTGGAGCAGGGACCGCGGATTCCCGCCATTCTGATCTCCCCGTTCGCGGTGGCGCATGGCGTCTCGCATGTGCCCTCCGAGCACAGTTCCATCATCAAATTCGTCGACAAACTGTTTGGTCTGATTCCGCTGGCTGACCTGCCCGACGAGGAGCGCGCGCGGCAGATTGGCGCGGAGAAATTCGGCCAGCCCAACCTCGGCCCGGCGGACGACAAGGTGCCCGGCGTGGGCGACATGACCTCGGCCTTTGACACGCTGCGGCTCCTGGGCAGGCGCGCGCCGCTCACTGCGGAGTACGCGACCATTCCCCCGGCGCAGATCGCCCATTTCCCTCACGCGGACGGCATGGGCTGCAAGCTGCTCCAGATCGCTCCCACCGACAGCGGTCTTCCCAATCCAGTGCCGGCGGACTTCAATCCGCGGCCCGATACCACGCCGGGCATTCCGACCGCCGGCGGCTGGGCACCATAATGCGCGCGGCAGCCGGCTTCGCGCTGGCGCTGGCGGCGATCGCTGTCTGCGCCGTGGCGCGCGCGGCCGATCCCTCCCCAACCCTGGCCCGCGTGCGTGCTGCGGGCGTGCTGCGTTGCGGCATCGACGCGGAAGAAGCGGAGTATTCTACCTCCGACGATCATGGCAATCGCGCGGCCTTCGATGCCGATCTTTGCCACGCGGTCGCCGTCGCGGTGCTGGGAAAGAATGCGCTCGTGACCGTGAAACAGTATCCGGACGATGGCGCCGCCATGCGCGGACTCGCCGGCGGCGAAGTGGAGATGGTGCCCACGCTCACCGACGATTTTTCTCATGCCGCCGGCACTCATCTGCAATTCACTCTCCCGGTGCTCTGGGATGGCGCCGGGTTTCTGGTTCCGGGAATCAGTCCGGCGACGCGGGCGCGGCAGTTGAGCGGAAGCAAGATCTGTCTGCTGGCCGAGACCGCCGTTGAAGAGAGCGTGCGCGCCTGGTTTGCCCGCGAGCATCTGGAGTTTGTGCCCTTTCCATTTCAGGAAGAGGGCGAGATGCAGGCGGCCTTTGCCACCGGGAACTGCGGCGCATTGGCTGGCGACCGGACGCGCCTGGCGCAAACGCGGGCCGCTCTGGCGCGCCACGGAAAGCCTACGCGCCTGCTTCCTGAAGTCATCTCGAAGGACCCGCTGGCGGCGGCTACCCGCGACGGCGATCCGCAGTGGTCGGCGATCGTGTACTGGGTCATGGAGGCGCTGATCCAGGCCGAGGAGAGCGGAGTGACGCGGGCCAATGCGGAGGACATGCGCTTACGCGCCGCGCAGGCCGAGGGCAACGACCCTCTGCTGCGTTTTCTGCTTGGCGGATCGCGGCAGATCGGCAGCGCGCTGGGGATGGAAGACGATTGGGTGGTGCGCGTGATTCAAGCCACCGGGAACTATGGCGAAATCTATGCGCGCGATCTGGGCGGCGCGCCCACGCGGCTGCCGCGCGGTGAAAACAACCTGCGTGAGCGGGGTGGCGCAATTCTGGCGCTGCCTCCCCGATAGTGTCGCGCGCCACCGGAAGAGCCCTGCCGGTGGCCAGGATGTTGCCGCCCATTCCAGCGCCCGGTCACGTTTTCCACGACTCCGACGAAATCTTCACAATCGCGGCAGGTCGCCGATCAGCCTAAACTTTTTGCATATGGCCACCATCCCCGACCTGACTCTCGATGCCGGACTGCCGGCGAATATCGACGCCGAAAAAACCATCCTCGGCGCCATCCTGCTCGACAACTCCGCCCACTCCGAGGCGGCAGAAAAGCTCGAAGCGGATGATTTTTCCCTCGACTCGCATCGCCGTATCTTCTTGCGCATGAGCGAGTTAATGGACTCTCAGCGGGCCGTCGACATCGTCACCCTGGCCAACGAACTGGCCCGCTACAAGGAGGTCGAAGCGGTGGGCGGCGTGGCCTACCTGGCCAGCCTGACCGAGGGTTTGCCGCGTCGGCCGGTGATCGAGGAATACATCCGGATCGTCAAGGACAAGAGCCTGTTGCGCAAGCTGATGGGCATTTGCTCGATGGCCATTGCCCGCGCCGCCGACCAGAGCGAGTCGGCCATCGGCGTCTTGGACGTTACCGAATCGATGCTGCTCGAGGTCAGCCAGAAGGGCCTCGCCGGCGGCTTCCAGAGCCTGCACCAGATCGTCGAGAACTCTTTTGGAACCATCGACAATCTCTACAAGCAAAGCCGCGAAGTGACCGGTCTGGCGACTGATTTCACTGACTTTGACCGCCTGACCAGCGGCCTGCAGAAGGGCGAGTTGATCATCATCGCCGCCCGTCCCTCGATGGGCAAAACGGCTTGGGCCATCAACATCGCCCAGAACGCCGCGGTCAACCACAACGCCGTCGTGGCCATCTTCAGCCTGGAAATGAGCAAGGAGTCGCTGCTGCGCCGCATGTTGGCCTCCCAGGCCTGGGTTGACCAGCAGAAGCTGCAAAAAGGCTTTCTCGGCCGTGAAGACCACGACAAATTGCAAAATGCGCTGGGCCAACTGGTCGAGTCGCGCCTCTTCATCGATGACACAGCGGGGATCTCGCTGGCCGAAATGCGCGCCAAGGCGCGGCGGCTCAAGCAGAACGCGGGCGGCCTGGACCTGATCGTGGTGGACTACCTGCAACTGATGTCGGCCACGGTGCCCTCTTCGGGCAAAAAGAACTATGAGAACCGGACCCAGGAGGTTTCAGCCATCTCCCGCGGTCTCAAGGCTCTCTCCAAGGAACTGAACGTGCCGGTGGTGGCCCTCTCCCAGCTCTCCCGCGCCAGCGAGCGCCGCGGCGACGATAAGCGTCCGCTGCTGAGCGACTTGCGCGAGTCGGGATCGATCGAGCAGGACGCCGACGTGGTGGCCTTCATCCATCGCGAGTCCTACTACAACCGCACCGAGGAGATGAGCGAGGCCGACAAAGCCAAGTCGGAGATCATCGTGGCCAAGCAGCGCAACGGCCCTACCGACACCGTGTATCTGAACTTTATTGGCAAATTCACCCGCTTCGACAACCAGGATTCGACGCACGAGGTCTAGCATGCGGTCCATTCCATCACGGTTCGTTCAGAATCAGCGCGATGCGGCCTGCCAGCAGGTCGCCGGGCGACTCGCCGGGATCGATTTCGATCAGGTCCACCGGGAAGGCGATGTTGAGCGGGCGTAGCACCATCCGGTTGGAGAGAAAGTCCACATAGCGCAAGGTCAGATGAGAGCCGTGCTGGACGGCGTAGAGGTTGGGCCGGTTGGGGCGATAGGGCATGAGCGAGTTGTAGTGCCGGTCAATCAGCACGACGGCCTCCGGCAGCACCAGCGGCTCCATCGGCAAGGCGTCGGCCGACGGAATGCGCACCGCGACGAACCGCTGCCAGGCGCGGCGCTGGTTGGTGGCGCGTGTGCGGATGGACTGGAGAACTCCGGCGGGCAAATGGAGGATGGACTGGACCGCGGAGGGACGGATGAACAGCTCAAAAAGCGCCGCGGCGTGAGAAACGATCGGGATCGCGCTGCCTTCTCCTTCCGCCGGCAGAGCCTCGGACTGAAAGGCCGCGGGCAGCAGGTCTCCGGCCGCCAGGTGCTGGGCGGCGAGAATGCGATCCAATGCCTCCAGCGAAAGCTGGCGTCGGCTATGCAGGAAATTGGAGAGATGGGCCTGGCCAAAGCCGGTCTGCCGCGCCAATAAAGAGACGCTGAGCGAGCCCCGCTGTATCCTGCGCAGCAGTTCCAGGCGGAGGCGCTCATGCATCTGGGTAAAGTTCATTTGTGGAAAATTCGTCACCGGCAATGGGTGCGAGGAGTCTCCGCTTTCTTTTGGCAAAGTGGTTGGGGCCGATTTGCCTTCATTTTCAGCGCTTGTTCGCGGATTGGAAAGCACATGAACGGAAAACCGCCAGGGGACGTTGACGCTAAGGAACCATATCACTAGATTGGCTTTACTTATCTCGCACTGGTTTGTGGGAATCCTTTGGGAAACGCTTCATTGCCGCACGGCGGAGCGGGACGAATTCCGTCTCCAACCGCGGCCGATGAACAACTGCCGGAGGACATAGTTCCGGCCCGGCGATCCCATCCCCGCCCGCGGGCGCTCGGCAGAGGCGCCTGGGGTAGCCCGGTAAGAGAAGATTCCAGGATCTGCGCGCTATAAACATGACAAAAACGAGAGAGCACAGGCGGCAATCCCCCATCAGGGCAAGAGAAACCTGAGTTGCCGTGCCCGGTTCTCTTCACCCCGCGGAAAAACAATCGAAAAGCAAAGCCGTCGGGAGAAGACGCGAAGACGGAGATGCAGTCATGGAATTGCGCGTGCATTTGAAGGTTTGCGAGGGGTGCGGCTGTCTCTGGTACCGCGCCCAAACCCAAGGGAGTGTGTATTGCCAGGCGTGTGAGACAAAACTGAAGGATTTTCCCTCGCCAGAGAGCCGCAGGCGGCCGGGGCGTCGGGGCCGCACACGGGTAACCGGGATTTGGGCGGTGGCTGAAGCGGCAGGAGGTGCGCAATGAGCGCAGCCCTCCAGTTGCCGATGATTTGGGGAGCAAGCGGTCCGCAGGCAGTAGGTCGGGAAGATCGGAGGAAACAGCAAGAGCCGGCGGCGCGGTGTGAAGCAAAATCGCCGCCGGAACCGGTTGTCAGCCTGGCCTTCTACAGAAAGCATACGGAGAGCATGTTGCGGCGCTATCTGTATGCCTCGATGCAGGTGGGCAGGTCGCCATCGATCCTGGGCGATCCGGTGGCGCGGGGATGGATCTCGAGCCGGCCGGTTCGCACCTTCGAGGACGCGGTCATCTTCGTTCTCGATGTGGAAAAGTGTCTGGACCAGTTGGGACCGCTGGATCGCCAGATGCTCAGCCGGATCGTTCTCCAGGAGTACACGCAGGCCGAGACGGCCACCATGCTGGGAATGAGCGTGCGCACCGTCTGTTCCAAATTCTCCAGGGCCTTGGACCGGTTGACGGAGAAACTGCTGGAAACCGGCCTGCTGGTACTGCCGCACTAATCGCGTGAGGAGTTAGGCAACGAAGGGGAGCGTGCTGAGCGCTCCCCTTTCGTTCATTGCGCCGTGCCCGAAGTAAAATGCCGTAGAATCGATTCGCTTTGCGAGGAGCCCATTCCATGACCCCAATCCCCCGTCCCGCCGCCTTCCTTGTGCTGTTGGCCTCGGCCGCGCTGGCCGCGCAGCAACCCGCTCCCGCGCCCACCACTGCGGCCGAAGCGCCCAACCGCGACACCAGCTACATCGACGCACAGGGCACGGCGCACGTGACGAGAGTCGTTCCCGTCCCGGCCAACCTCAGTCCCCAGGCGCAACGGGTGCTGAGCCGTCCGGAACCGGATCAGGGTCCGCCGACGCCGTTGGCCATGCGGCGCAGACTCACAGACGCCTACACGGCGGGCGCGCGCCTGGCCTGGAGCGCCCTCTGTCCCAACCGGATTGTCGAAGAGACAATCGCCGGGGTTCCGGTGCGCATCGTTACGCCGGAAGGATTGCCCGAAGCCAACAAGGACAAGGTGCTCTTGAATCTGCACGGCGGCGGATTCGACTCCGACTCCGGCTCCTATACCGAGACGATTCCGATTGCCAGTTACACGAAGATCAAGGTCGTGGCCGCGCTCTACCGGCTGGCGCCGGAGCATCCTTTTCCCGCGGCCGTGGACGACGCGGTGGCCGTTTACAAGGAACTGCTGAAGACCTACAAGCCGGAGCACATCGTCATCTACGGCACCTCGGCCGGAGCCATCCTGACCGCCGAAGTGGCCGTGAAAATCAAGCAACTGGGGCTGCCGATGCCGGCGGCGCTGGGCATCTTCAGCGGCCTGGGCGACTTTGCGCACAGCGACGACTCGAGGGCCTTATACGCACTGCGCGGCCTCACCGGGCACCTGGATCCGCCAACCAACGACACGCACGACTCGCCCTATGTGGCCGCCACCGATCCCAAGGACCCGGTGCTCTCGCCCATCTACGCCGATCTGCACGGGCTGCCGCCCACGCTGTTTGTCACCAGCGGCCGCGACCTGCTGCTCAGCGGCACGGTAAACCTGCATCGCGCCTATCTGAACGCGGGCGTGGATGCGCGGCTGGTGGTCTTCGACGCGCTGACGCATGCCTTCTGGTACGATCCCAAACTGCCCGAGGCGCTGGAAGCCAACCACAAAATGGCGGATTTCTTCGTCGAGCATTTGGGCAAGTAGGGTAACTGGTCCTCAGGCATCGAGATCCTTTGGCCAACTCGGCGAAAGTTCTGGAGCAGCTTGTCCGGCTGGATCAACAGTCTGGCTCCGGCAGCGGCGTGACAGGAATTTGCAACGCCGAGTTGAAGCGGGGAAAGAATTCGAAGGCCGCGGCCACGGCGGTGAGTTCGATGATCTCCTGAAAGTCGAAATGCCGGCTCCCAAAGAAGGTAGACGCCAGTGTAAATCCGAAGGGCGATGGCCCCGTTCCGAAATTGAACCGGTGCGGGAAAAGGGAAACGCAGCCGGAAAATCTACGGTGAGGGAGAGGTTCAGGGTTGAGTGCCGGCCCGCCAGGTCCTAGCTTTCAAGAAGAGGACGTTCAAGACCGTCCTGAAGATAAGGCAGGCGAGCGATGGCAACAGCGCCGCAGACTCCGCAACAAACCAGGAACCGCGCGCAGGGGCTCACCGGCCGGCTGACGGAGGTGGCGCTCGGCTTTCAGCGGGTGTTGGAGCGGAATCCGTCGCAGCCGGAGGCGTTGGTGGGCATCAGCTTGGTGGCGCTGGCCAGCCGCCAGACCGACGCGGCGGTGAAGATGGCCACGGCAGCGGTGACCGCGGCGCCGCGGATGGGCGCAGCCTGGGTGGCGCTGGGCCAGGCGCTGAAGGCCGCCGGCCGCAACGAGGAAGCGGAGCGAGCCTACCAAGAGGCGATTCGCCTGGACGGCATGGATGCGCTGGCTCGCGTGGGACTGGGCGAACTGAAGCTCGCCAACGGATTCCCGCAGGAAGCCATACGCGAGTTTGAGCTGGCCCTCCGGCGGCGGCCGGCGTTGGTGGCCGCACACATGGGTTTGGGAAATGCATTGGCCTGCATGGGTCGAAATGCAGAAGCGCTCGAACGCTACGAGCAGGCTCTGGCGCTGCGGCCGCGGCTGCCCGAGGCGGAGTTTGCCGCCGGGTTCGTACTGGCGTGGCTGGGAAAGGCGAAGGAAGCCGAAACCCGCTACCGGTGGGCGCTGGCGCTCAGACCGGATTTTGCCGCGGCCTGGATGAATCTGGGGCGCCTGTTGCGCGAAGAGGGGCGCGAGGCCTACGCCGAGGCGGCCTTGTTGCGCGCCGTAGAGCTGCGCCCGGATAGCATTGCCGGATGGATCGAACTGGCGCTTCTCGAGCGGGAACGCCGCCGTCCGGCCGCGGCCGAGGCGCATCTGCGCAAGGCCTTTGCGCTGAATCCGGAACAGGTGGAAATGCTGGTGGCCTGGTCTCAGTTCCGGGCGGCGGAGCGGGACCTGGCCGGCGCCTGGGAGTGGCTGCGCTGGGCCCTCGCGCGCGATCCGGACCACGCGGAAGCCGTGAATATGCAGGGCATTCTGCTCCATACGGAAGGCCGCTTTGCGGAGGCGATCGAGGTGTTTGAACGAGCCGAGGCTCTGGGCAACCGGGCCGCGTCTTCGAATCGCGGAAACTCTCTGCTGGATATGGGCCGCATGGACGAGGCCTTGCGGGCGCATGAGACCGCGGTCGAGCGCGACCTGGAGAGCGCCGGCGCCGCCTATAACCTCGCCCTGACCCGGCTGCGCCTGGGCGACTGGGAGCGTGGTTGGCCGGGGTACGAGGCGCGCTGGCGCTTCCGCGAGGTGCATCGCGGTCCCAGGGTTTTTCGCCAGCCCCGTTGGCAGTGCGAACTGCTGAACGGCCGCCGGGTGCTGCTCCACGCCGAGCAGGGGCTGGGCGACACCATCCAGTTCTGCCGCTATGCGGCTCTGGTCGCGGCGCGCGGCGGCGTGGCCATCCTGCAAGTGCAGGCGCCGGTGGAGCGGCTGATGGGCTCGCTGCCCGCGGTGCGCGCCGGTCGCGCGGAGGTGGCGCTGCTGGGAGCAAATCCGCCCGAGTTCGACCTCGAATGCCCGCTCATGAGCCTGCCCGCCGTCTTCAGAACCACGGCCGAGACGGTTCCCTGGCCGGGCGCTTACCTGGGCGCCGATGAGCAGCTTGTATTCGAGAAGCGGATGCAGTTTCCGGAGCTTTGCCGGAATGAGCGGTCTGGAAACCGGTCCTTGCGCGCCGGCCTGGCCTGGGCCGGCAATCCCCGTTACAAGGCGGACCAACAGCGGTCCATGAATCTGAGAGCGCTGCTGCCCTTGCTGCGCGCGCCCGGCATCACCTGGGTCTCGCTGCAAAAAGGCGCTGCCGCGGAGCAGTTGGCCGGCCTTCCCTGCGATGTTTTTGTCAGGGATGGGTCGAGCCTGGACAAAGACCTGGCCGAAACCGCGGCCCTCCTGACGCCGCTCGATCTGGTCGTCACCACGGACACCTGCATTGCCCATCTGGCCGGGGCCATGGGCAAACCAGTCTGGATTCTGCTGCCTCATCTCAGCGACTGGCGCTGGATGCAGGAGATCGAGACCACCCCCTGGTACCCCACCGCCCGGCTGCTGCGCCAGAGCCGGCCCGGCGACTGGGATGGCGTGTTGGAACGCGTTATGGCCGAACTGCGCGCGTTTCCCCAGCCGCGGCGGCCGTGGGAGGCTCCGCTGCGCCACCGGCCTGCAACTGCGTCCGCACACGCTGCATAATTCCCAAATAGTAGGCCAGGTTGTGGATGGTGTTCAGCGTTCCCGAGAGCGCCTCGCCGGCCTGCATCAGGTGGCGCAGGTAGGCGCGCGAGTAGCGGCGGCAAACCATGCACTCGCAGGCGGGATCGGGCGGGTTCTGATCTTCCGCATAGCGTTTGGCCTTGATATTCAACCGCCCCTCGCTTGTGAAGAGAAGCCCATGGCGGGCGGCGCGCGTAGGCAGCACGCAGTCCATCATGTCCACGCCCATGCGGGCGTACTGCTCGATCTCGTCGGGGTAGCCCACGCCCATCAGGTAACGGGGCTTGTCCGCGGGCAGCAGCGGCAGCACCTCGGCGATGGTCTGCTGCGTCAGTTCGCGCGGCTCGCCCACGCTCAGGCCACCGATGGCATAGCCGTCGAAATCCATCTCAACCAGCCGCTCCGCGCTCTCGCGGCGCAAATCTTTATAGGTACCGCCCTGCACGATGCCAAAGAGGCTCTGCTTGCGGCCCTCGAATTCGTCGCGCCACGGCACTTCTTCGCGGTGGGCACGAAAGTGATCCAGCGACCGCCGCGCCCAGGCCATGGTGAGCCGGAGACTCTCTTGCGCCCTGGTACGCTCTGCTGGATATTCGGTGCACTCGTCGAAGGCCATGGCGATGTCGGCGCCGAGGGCGATCTGCACGTCCATGGAGTGCTCGGGAGTGAAGAAGTGGCTGCTGCCGTCCAGATGGGAGCGAAAGCGCACGCCCTCGTCGCTGACCTTGCGCAACTGGCTCAGGCTGAAGACTTGAAAGCCGCCGGAATCGGTGAGCATGGCGCGCGGCCAGCTGATGAACTTGTGCAGCCCGCCCATGCGGCGGATCGCCTCGTGGCCAGGACGCAGGTAGAGGTGATAGGTGTTGCCTAAGATGATCTCCGCGCCCAGGCTTTCCAGCACCTCCTGCGCAACGGCCTTCACCGTGCCGGCGGTGCCCACCGGCATGAAGACCGGCGTCTGGATAGTACGGTGCGGCAGAGCGAGCTGCCCGCGCCGTCCGCCGGCCTCGGCTGTCGCCAATACGTTGAAATCGAGGCCCATCAAACGATTCTACCGGGGTGCCCAGACATCGCTTTCCACCCGTACCACCGCAGTGGAATCGTTCTTGCAGCTTTGACGCAGGTTTTCGAGCAACCGCGCCACGGTTTTTCCGCTGCGGGCAATGGAAACCTGCGGTGCAATTTCGTTGAGAGGCACCAGGACGAAGGCGCGTTCGGCCAGGCGCGGGTGAGGAACTTCGAGGTCTGGTTCGTGAATCTCAAGGCCGCCGAAGAGCAGAATATCCAGGTCGAGCGTGCGCGGGCCATTGGCGAAGCCGGCGGAGCGATCACGGCCGAACTCCAGTTCCAGCGCCAGCAGACCGCGCAGCAGCTCCCGCGGCTCCAATTCGGTCTCCAGCGCCACCACGGCATTCACAAAGCGCGGCTGTGCGGCAAACCCCACCGGTTCGGTGGAGTAAAGCGAGGAGCGGCCAACCACGCGGCCCAGGGATTCAAGCCGCAAGGCCGCTGCGGCCAGAGTTGCCTCCGGTGGCCCGGCCCAACTGGCCAGATTGCCGCCCATACCGATGTAGGCCGTGCGCATACTCTTCAGGGTATCGCGGCTGGTGAGACAGGCATAAGGAGATCGGCCAGGATCGGTCCTCATCTCCGTGGTGGATCGTGCTTTGACCGCGTGAACCGGCCCTACGGAAGGCGCTGGTCCAGCAGGTTTCGCAGGTAAGCCGCTCCTTTGAATGCAATATCTTCCGGCGATACATTCAGATCTCCCCAAAGCATGCCGAGAGAATTCGGTTCATCCGGTGAGTAGCCGAATCCCTCGATCATGAGGTAGCCATCGTAGGCAATCTCGTTGAGGGCCGCGACGATGGCCGGGAAATCCACGTGCCCGGAACCGAGCAGTCCGCGATCGTTCTCGCTGGCGTGAAGATGCTTGAGGCGCGGCCCCAGGGAGCGCACCGCGGCGGCAATGTTCTTCTCTTCGATATTGGCGTGAAATGTGTCGATCAGCACGCCGACACGGGGATGACCGATGGCTGTGCAGAATTCGTCGGCCTCGGAAGCGGTCATCAGGAAAAAGGTCTCGGAACGGTTCACCGGCTCGATGGCGAGAGTGATTTCGTTGGCGTCGAGCAGATCGCCGAGAGCTTGAAAGCACTCGACCGCCCAATTCCACTCGTTCTGCGTGCGCCGCCGGCCGGGAAGATAGCCGATGGGCGCAAAAAGAGGTCCGCCGATCCGATGCGCGCCCAGTTCAGCGGTTGTTTCAATGCAGCGCTTCAGGTGAGCCAGCGATTTCTTCCTCACCGAAGCGTCCGGGCTGATGGGATTGACGCCATCTGGAAGAATGGCGCAGACCGTGCATTCCAGATGGTTCGCCTCGAATGCTTGCCGGAGTCGCGCCGCATCGATCTCCGCCGGATCGAAGATTGGAATCTCGAAGCCGTCGAGCCCATGTTCGCGGATCCTGGCCAAAAGGCTCAAATGCGACTGATTCAGCTTGGTGGTCCAGGCAAACGCACTCACGCCGATCTTCATTCGTCGCCTCCTGCATATCGCTTCAACTTCACCTCAGTAGCCTACCGCAGCAGGCGCATTTCATTTCCGGCAGACGCACAATGCGCCGCGTGCGGCGCGCGTTTCATCGCGGTTCAGGAAGCCGCGCCGGCGGCGTGGAAAAGCTGCGGAAGGGTATAATCTGCCGTATGGCGGCGTTTTCACACACGAATCTACCGGCTGTTGAATCTGCAAAGGATGCGCTCGCGAGCGCCCTTGCCGTCGAGCCGGAAACAGCGCAAAAGCTGCGCACGCTTGAAGCGCGGCTGCGCGAGTTGGGAAGCCTGATGGTGGCGTACTCCGGCGGCGTTGACTCCGCATTTCTCGCCGCCACGGCGCATCGGATCTTGGGCAGCCGCATGCTCGCCGTGCTGGCCGACTCGCCCAGTCTGGCCCGGCGCGACATGGAGCAGGCCGGCGCCTTTGCCCGCGCGCAAGGAATGCCGCTCCATGTGATTGCGACCGAAGAGTTGAACCGGCCCGAGTATGCGCGCAACGACGCCAACCGCTGCTTCCACTGCAAGGACGAACTCTTTGCGGCCATGGAGGCGCTGGGCGGCGAACTCCATTTTCAAAACATCGCCTACGGCATGAACGCCGACGACACGCGCGATTTTCGCCCCGGCCAGCGCGCCGCCGAGGAGCACGCCGTGCTGGCGCCCCTGGCCGTGGCCGGGCTGACCAAGATGGAAGTGCGCGCGCTGGCCAAGAGCGCGGGCTATCCGCTGTGGGATCGTCCTGCCGCGCCCTGCCTGGCTTCGCGCGTCGAATATGGCCGCACCGTGACCCGCGAGGTGCTGGAACAGGTTGAAAAGGCCGAAGAGAGCCTGCGCCAGTTGGGCTTTCGCGAGCTGCGCGTTCGCCATCACGGCGAGCTGGCCCGCATTGAGATTGCCCGCGCCGAGTTGCCCCGCGCCCTTTCCATGGAAATGTTCGACGCCATCTCAGCGGCTCTCCGGCAGGCTGGATTCCAGTACGTCACGCTGGATTGCACTGGGTTCCGTTCCGGATCAATGAACGCCATCCTGTCTGCCGACGTGCTTGCCAAGCGCGGTGCATGACATCGTCGTTGTATTTCAGCAATTATTCTTGAATGCGCATCAAACCAAACAGATGCTCAGGCCTGAATTTGGACCAGGGGGCAACCTAAGGGCAGTATCGGTGCCAGTATTCTGACGCAAATCTTCAAGCAGTTTTTCAGCATCGAGAATTTGTCCGATCAATGCTATGGACTCTCTGCGCGGGTTCAGAACATCTTTCGCCCTGTATACTCGCACTCTCGGTTTTCCATCGTTAATTGCACGACGACAGAGCCCACGGGCATAGAATCGATTGAATTCACCTTCGGCTAAGGTCTCTGGAGCAGTGACAGGGACTTTAGCATACGTTACTCCACTCTTTGTATTTCTCGGTTCGGATGAATTAAGCCTGCCCGGAGCTCTTAATTCGTTAGCCAGAAAACTATCATCGGATGCAATTGCAGCGGCTTTGAGCAGTGCTGGGTATTCTAAAGCCCCTCTATTGCTCAACCGTGAACTGATGTAAAGTCGTCCAGCCCGTTCGTCAATTTCGATTTCCTCAAGCATATATTTCCGCGTCGCTGCGTCAAGGTTTACCAGATTAAGGGCCATTTTTGCCTCCGAGACAATCATTTTACTCGGCTTTGTGGAGCTAATGCCGATATTCCATAAAAATACCAGGACTCATTAATAATTCACTAGTGTAGTGCGTCACACAGATAGCCCTTTATCATGAACCACCGATTTCGTTGGTTTTGTCGGATTCAGGGTGGTCGATGTGTTTGAAAGGAAGGAAATGATCTTTCAAATAATCGACAGGATTAAGGACGCACACCACTAGTACATGGCTATATCAATATGAAAATAACTGGATTTTTGGAAATGCGATTTAGAATCACAATGTGAAGCGTATTGGATATTTGGAGTGTTTTTCTGGCATAAGCGGAGACATGCTGCTGGGCGCCCTGGTCGATGCCGGTGTTCCCTTCACCCTGCTTGAGGAAACGGCCGCCGCGCTGAACGTGGGCGCGCGGCTTGAGATGCGCAAGGTGAGCCGTGGCGGGTTGGCCGCAACCAAAGTGGACGTGGGTGCTCCGGGGCACGCGGAAAGCGATCCGGAACACTCCCATGGCGGCCACGCGGAACATTCGCACGCGGAAGGCGCGCATGAACACGGTGCGCATGAGCATCCTCGCGCGCACACCCACGCCGAGCATCGCCCTTTGTCGGCCATCCTCGAAATTATCCGCTCCGCGCCGCTTGCCGCCGCCGTGAAGGAGCGCTCCACTCGCGCTTTCCAACTGCTGGGCGAAGCCGAGGCGGCCATTCATTCCATTCCCGTTGAGAAAGTGCATTTTCACGAGGTTGGCGCGGTCGACACGATCATCGATATCGTCTGCGCGGCCGCGGGAGCGGAATCGCTGGGCATCGATCGCTGGCTCTCGTCGCCCTTGAACGTGGGCAGCGGGACGGTCAAATGCCAGCACGGCACGCTGCCGGTTCCGGCTCCGGCCACGCTGGCGCTGCTCGGCGACGCGCCTGTCTATGCGGCCGGCGAGCCCATGGAGCGCGTGACTCCCACCGGAGCAGCCGTTTTGCGAATGCTCGATGTGCGCTATGCGCCCATTCCGCCGATGCGCATTAAGGCCTCGGGCTACGGCGCGGGCGGCCGCGAGACGCCGGGAGAGCCCAATCTGCTGCGTCTGCTGGTGGGCGAAGCGAGCGAAGAGGTATCAGACTCCGCCGCCACCGAACCGATTGCGGTGATCGAAACGGTTATCGACGACTCCACGCCTCAGTTGCTGGCCTATGTGAGCGAGCGCCTGCTCGATGCCGGCGCGTGGGATGTCTATCGAGCGGCGGTGCAGATGAAAAAAGGGCGCACGGGCGTGCAGCTCACAGTGCTCTGCCGTCCGGCTCTCATGCCCCGCCTGCGCGACCTTCTCTTCCGCGAAACCACCACCATCGGCCTGCGCTGGCGGCTCGAAAACAAGGTGGCGCTGGCGCGCGAGTTTGTGAAGGTGCAAACCCAGTGGGGCCAAGTCGGCATCAAGATCGCTCGCTGGCCCTCCGGCAACGTCGCCAATGCGTCGCCGGAGTACGAGGATTGCCGCATGCTTGCCTCGCTGCACTCGGTTCCCCTGAAACAGGTGATGCAAGAAGCGGTGCAGGTGTACGCTGCCGCGGCAAAGGAGAGAAACTGATGGATCGCGCCGCAATCGAGATGCTGCTCAACGAAGTGCGCGAGGGCCAAACCGGCGTGAGTGATGCGCTGGACCGCCTGCGCGATCTGCCCTTCGAGGACCTGGGCTTCGCCAAACTCGATCATCACCGCGCCCTGCGCACCGGCATGCCCGAAGTCATCTTTGCCGCCGGCAAGACCACGGCGCAGGTGGCGGCCATCTTTGCCCGCATGGCCCAGGCGGGAGGCAACGTGCTGGCTACCCGCGCCTCCGCCGATATGTTCCGAGCGGTTCGTGATGTTGAGCCGCGCGCCGAGTTCCATGAGACGGCCCGCGCCATCACGCTCACCCAAGCGCCCGCCACTCCGGGCAAGGGAACCATCGCCGTGGTCTGCGCCGGGACCAGCGACCTGCCCGTGGCCGAGGAAGCCGTGGTCACCGCACGGCTGCTGGGCAATACGGTTGAACTGATCGCCGATGTAGGTGTGGCCGGCATTCACCGCCTGCTGGCGCAGAAAAGTTCGCTGCAAGCGGCACGCGTCCTCATCGTCTGCGCCGGCATGGAGGGCGCATTGCCCACCGTCGTCGCCGGTCTCGTGAGTGCGCCGGTGCTGGCCGTTCCCACCAGCGTGGGCTATGGCGCGTCGTTTGGCGGCATCGCCGCGCTGCTGGGCATGTTGAACACCTGCTCGCCCAACGTCTCCGTGGTCAACATCGACAACGGCTTCGGCGCCGCCTGCATCGCTTCGCTCATCAATCGCCTGTGAGGACAGGAACTTGCGGTCGCGTTCGGACGGCCGCATTCTAAAAAGACGCGCCCAAGCGGAAATACGTGATGCAGGTCACCGCTTGTTCCTTGCCTGAACGCCAATCATTCATCCTGTACGCCTAGCGCCCGCAAGAGGCGCATGGAGGAATATCTTGGCCCGTTCCAGGTTGCCGATATGGCGAAGAATCTCGCAGATCGTCTTTCTGCTTCTGTTTCTTGCGCTACTGGTTTTCACCTCGCTACGCCCTTCTCCCGGCGCCACCGGAGATATCCATCTCCGCGCTCCCGTGCGGCTGTTTTTCGAGCTCGACCCGCTGGTCGCGGTGGTCAACGCTCTGGCCGGCCACGCGCTCTACCGCGGCTTGTTGCTGAGCCTCGTCATCCTGCTGCCCACACTTCTTCTGGGGCGCTTCTTCTGCGGCTGGATCTGCCCCATGGGTACGCTGCAGCACTTCGTGGGCAATATGCCCTCCGAGGCCAAACGCGGCAAGCAGCGCATCGAGTCCAACCGTTACAAGCGCTGGCAAACCGGCAAATATGTTGTCCTGATTGCCGGACTGGTCGCCGCCTGCTTCGGATCGGCGGCCATCGGCTGGCTCGACCCCTTCAGCCTGCTGGTCCGTTCCTTTGGCCTCTCGCTCCTGCCGGCGTTCAACTCCGCCGTGCGCGCGGTGCTTGCGCCGCTGGAGCACAGCCACATCGCGGCCATCAAAGCCACCGGCGAGACCCTGCACACGATTCTGCAATACACGGTGCTCGACTTCCGCCAGCCACATTTTGCGCAGGGCCTTGTTCTCGGCGTTCTGTTCATCGCCATTCTGGCAGCCAGCCTGCGCATCACGCGCCTCTGGTGCCGCTCCATCTGCCCTCTCGGCGCGCTGCTCGGCGCGGTCTCCCGCTGGTCGGTGCTGGGACTGCACAAGGACCCGGCCGCCTGCGACAAGTGCAACCGCTGCCTGCTCCACTGTCAGGGTGGCGACGATCCCATCGGCGGCGCGCCCTGGCGCAAGGCCGAGTGCCTGATGTGTATGAATTGCGTGGGAAGCTGCCCGCACGACAGCCTGCAGTTCCGCTTCTTCCGCAATGAAAAGGAAGTCGCATCCCCGGACCTGGGCCGCCGCCGCACACTCACCGGGATCGCAGCTGGCGCGGCGATCGTCCCGTTGATGCGCGCCAACACCGGCATGGGCAAAAGCCGCCATGAGCGGCTGCTGCGTCCGCCGGGCTCGCTCGACGAACCCGATTTTCTCTCCCGCTGCATTCGCTGCGGCGAGTGCATGAAGGTTTGTCCCAACACCGCGCTCCATCCCACGCTGGATCAGGCCGGCATCGAAGGGCTTTGGACGCCCACGCTGGTGCCGCGCATCGGTTATTGCGAGCCGAGTTGCGTGCTCTGCTCGGAGGTGTGTCCCACCGGCGCCATCTGGCAGATCACGCCCAAGGAAAAAGGCTGGGTGGTGGGCGTCGGAGCGCAACAGCAGAACCAGCCCGTCCGCCTGGGCACGGCGTTTTACGATCGCGGCCGTTGCCTGCCCTGGGCCATGGCCACCGATTGCATTGTCTGCGAGGAGTGGTGCCCGGTTTCGCCCAAAGCCATTTATGTCGAGGAAGCACAGGTCGTCGACTCGGACGGCAACACCAAAACTCTCAAGCAGCCGCGCGTCGACCCCAGCCGCTGCGTGGGCTGCGGTGCATGCGAGTATGCCTGCCCGCTGCAGGAGCACCCCGCTGTTTATGTCACCAGCATCGGTGAAAGCCGTTCCCCCGGCAGCCAGATTCTGTTGAACAGGAAATAAAGGAGAACCTCATGTTTCACTTTCGTTCTTTCATGTTGCCGGTTTCTCTCGCGCTGTTGGGCGCGTTCGCAGTCATTGTCCCAACAGGATGCAAGAAGGCTCCGGTAGACGCCTTCCCGGCATCGAATGTAGTCGCCGGCTGGCAAAAAACCAGCGACACGCGTACCTTCGAAGCCAAGAATCTGTGGCAGTACATCGACGGCGACGCCGAGCAATACATCTCCGCAGGCGTTGTCACCACCTCGACCTCCGACTACAAATATCAGGGCCAGTTGGAAGCCGTGGTAGACGTGCATACCATGGGCAACGCGGCGGGCGCACGCAAGATTCTCGAGACCGGACAGACCAAGGACGCCAAGATTGTCCAACTGGGCGATGCCGGAATAGCTTACGAACAGAGCGTGATCTTCCGCAAAGGCCCTTACCTGGTCCGCATCGTTGCCTATGAAACCACGCCCGGCGCAGCGCAGGCTCTGCTGGCTCTGGCGCACGGCGTGGAAGCGAAACTGTAAAACCGCCTCCACTCGAATACAGGCGAGAAACAAACCGGAACAAAAATGAGGATGGCAATGAAAAACCGCCGTGATTTTCTGAAAACCGCAGCCACGGGAGCCGTGCTGCTGGGCTCGCAGAGCAAGTTGGGACTGGCCGCCGGCATGTTGGATCAACACGCCACGACAGGCAAGTCCAAAGTCGTGATCGCCCGCGATCCGTTACTTCACTCCCAGGGTGGGCAACTGGACGAGAAGCGCGTGCTCGACCTGCTCGATAAGGCCATCGCCGCCTACACCGGGCACGACCATCCAATCGAGGCCTGGAAGCACATCGTGCCAGTGGGCAAGGTCATCGGTCTCAAGACCAACGGCCTGGGCGGCAAGGGAATTTCGACCCACCTGGCGCTGGTTTTGGCCATCTCCGAGCGGCTGCAGCAGGCCGGCGTCAAGCCCGGCAACATCATCGTCTGGGACCGCAACGCGCGCGATCTTGAGGCCTGCGGCCTGACCATCTCGACCGATCCCAGCCGCGTCCGCTGCTATGGCTCCGACGTGGCTGGCTACGAGGAAGAGCCGGCGGCGTTTGGTTTGGCAAAGAACGTCAAGTTCTCCAAAATCCTCACCCGCGAGTGCGACATGGTGATCGGCCTGCCCATCCTCAAGGATCACAGTATGTCCGGCGTCACCTTCGCCATGAAGAACATGTACGGCGTGGTTCAGCGCCCGAATGAACTCCATGGCGGCGGCTGCAACCCCGGCGTGGCCGATCTGAACTGCATTCCGGTGGTCCGCGAAAAGGTCCGCTTCACCATCGGCGACGCCATGACATCGGTCTACGACGGCGGTCCCGGCTTCCATCCCGAGCGGCTCTGGCAGCCGAATGCCCTCATCGTGGGCGAGGATCGCGTGGCCATCGACCACACCGCGTGGCAGATGCTCGAGCGCAAGCGTGCCGAGGTTGGGATGCCGACGTTTGAAGCAGCGGGCCGTCCGCCGCGCTACATCGCCACCGCCGCCGACGCCGCGCACAACCTGGGCGTCAACGATCCCAACCGCATTCACTTGATGGAAGTCTAACTGCGTTCGCTACCAGGAGAAGCACCATGGCGGAGGAAACCGACCGCAAGTTGCAAGAGACAGCAGGCCTCACGCGCCGTGAGGCCATGCTGCAACTTCTCCGCGTGGGCGGCGTAGCCGCGGGCGCGGCGGGCGTAGGCGTCTGGCTCAGCGAGCACAGCTTCCGCCCGGTCCCGGCGCAGGCTGAGCAGGCGCGGCGCGACCATCGCATCGCTTCCGATCCGCAACTGCCGCATCTGGTTGTCGCGCAGGGCGGAGAGCCGCGCGCGCTCGTGCAGCGGGCGCTGCAAGACCTGGGTGGAATCCGCCGCTTCGTCGGCCGCCAGGACGTGGTGGTCATCAAGCCCAACATCGCTTGGGACCGCACTCCGGAGCAGGCCGCCAACACCAATCCCGACGCCGTGGCCGAGGTGGTGCGCCAGTGCTGGCAGGCGGGCGCGAAACGGGTCATCGTCACCGATGTCAGTTGCAACGAGCCGCGCCGCTGCTTTCAGCGATCCGGCATTCAAGCGGCTGCGCGCGCCGAGGGCGCCGAAGTCGTGCTTCCCGATCCCGAGCTTTACCGCGACGTCGATCTCAAGGGCGTGGTGCTCAAGAGCTGGCCGGTCTTCACGCCTTTCCTCGAAGCCGACAAGATCATCAACATGCCCATCGCCAAGCACCACGGGCTGACCGGCGTCACGCTGGGCATGAAGAACTGGTACGGCATCCTGGGAGGCCAGCGCAACCGGCTGCACCAGCAGATTCACCAGAGCCTGGCCGACCTGGCCAACTTCATGCTGCCGACCCTTACCATGATCGACTGCTACCGCATTCTGCTGCGCAACGGCCCCACCGGCGGCAACTTGGAAGATGTCGCTCTCAAGAAGACCATGGTCGCCGGAACCGATCCGGTGGCTCTGGATGCCTACGTGGCCAAAGCCTACTGGAACCTGGACCCCGAGCACCTGCCTTACTTGCAGATGGCTGCCGCCCGCGGCCTTGGCACCGTGGATTTTGAGAATCTGCATGTCAAGGTCAGCCAACTGGGATAAGGAAGCCTCAGCAAAGAGTGAAAGCATCAGCGTTCGTCCAGGAGCATCTTTCCAATAACGCCAATCTGTGTTTGAATTGGCTGGCTCAGTACCGACGCGTCTTTCGGTGCACTTAGGCGCTTGCGCCGCATCGCCAAGAGGTGAAAAGGAATGACCCAATCTCGCAGAACTTTCATGAAAACCGGCGCGGCGGTTGCCGCAGCCGCTCTGGCCGCGCCGAAAAGCACATTCGCCGCAATCAGTCCCGATCCTTCCGTCGCTCCCCCGCTCGGCCAGTTCGGCTACGGCGAGGTCGAACTGCTTGAAGGCCCGCTGCGCCGGCAGTTCGATACCAACCACGCCTTTTATTTCGCGCTGGATGAAGATATGCTGCTCAAGCCCTTCCGCTTGCGCGCCGGATTGCCCGCTCCCGGCGACGACATGGGCGGATGGTACGACTGGACCGACGACGTGCCCCTCAAAGACATGCACGGCTTCGCTCCCGGCCACAGCTTTGGCCAGTATCTTTCCGGGTTGGCGCGCGACTACGCCGCCACCGGCAACAAAGCCACGCAAGAGAAGGTTCACCGCATGGTGCGCGGCTATGCGGCGGCGATTTCTGGCAGGTTCTACGAAGGCAACCGCTTTCCCGCCTACACCTACGACAAGATTTCCATCGGCCTGCTCGACGCGCACGAGTTCGCCGGCGATCCCAACGCGCTACATGCCTTGGATGCCGCGCTCGACGCCGTCCTGCCCCACCTGCTGCCGAAGGCGATCTCGAGGCCGGAAAAGTTCGCCCGGCCGCACAAGGACGAGACCTTCTGCTGGGACGAGGAATACACGCTGCCCGAGAATTTCTTCCTTGCCTACAAGCGCGGCGCGGGCAGCCGCTATCGCGATTTGGCCATCCGATACCTGGCCGACGGCTGGTACTTCGATCCGCTGGCCGCGGGCCAGAATGTCTTGCCCGGCAAACATGCCTACAGCCACGTGAACGCCATGTCGAGCGCCATGCAGGCCTATCTGGTGCTGGGCAGCGAGAAACATTTGCGCGCGGCGCGCAATGGCTTCGATTTCCTGCGCACGACGCAGAGCTTTGCCACCGGTGGCTGGGGCCCGGACGAGGGCTTCCGCGAGCCGGGCAGCGGCGAAGTCGGCCAGAGCCTGGTCAAGTCCCATTCCAGCTTCGAAACGCCCTGTGGCTCCTATGCTCACTTCAAGATCACTCGCTACCTGCTGCGCGTCACCCGCGACAGCCGCTACGGCGACAGCATGGAGAAGGTTCTCTACAACGCCATTTCGGGCGTCAAGCCGATCCAGAAGGATGGCCGCGGATTTTATTACTCGGACTATAACAACGACGGGTCGAAATTCTATCACCCGAACAAGTGGCATTGCTGCACGGGGACCTTTGCGCAGATCACCGCGGACTACGGCATCAGTTCGTACTTCCACGACGACCACGGCATCTATGTCAATCTGTACCTTCCGTCGCGGATCACCTGGGCGCGGGGCGGCGAGCGCGTCTCGCTGACCCAGCAGACGAACTATCCGCACCAGCCGACGACGCAGATCGTAATCTCGACGGAAAAGCCTGGCGCATTCCCGGTCTTCCTGCGCATCCCCGCCTGGGCCGGTCCGAAGACCACGGTTGCCGTCAACGGGAAGCGCGCACTCGCCAGTCCCACGCCGGGCCAGTTCGCGCGTCTCGACCGCACCTGGAAGAACGGAGACCGCATCGAAATCGAATTCGACATGCCGACGGTGCTGGAAGCCGTGGACCCGCAGCATCCGGATCTGATGGCGCCCGTGCACGGGCCGTTGGCGCTCTTCAGCGTGGGCGCGATTCCGGAGAAGATCGGCAGGCAGAAACTGCTCGCGGCCAGCCAAATTTCAACTGGCTCAGCCGATTGGCAAGCCAAGACCGCCGCGGGAAATCTCACCCTGCGCCCCTTTACTGCAATTGAGGACGAGCACTATCGCTTGTATCTGAAAGTGGAAGGCTAAGCCCGTTCAAGCTGAGACAACGGCGCCGTGCAACCTGGCTTTCCCTAACGGAGAAAGCCGGCTTGCACGGCGTTTTTTGAAACCAGGAGGGTGCCGCAATGACCTTGAGCGTTCAAGAGCAGTTCGGGCAGATCGATATTTACGTGTTCGATCAGATTCTGCGCGGGAACATCGCGGCGGACATGCGCGTGCTCGATGCCGGATGCGGTTATGGGCGAAACCTCGTGCATTTGCTGCGCGAAGGCTGCGAGGTGTTTGCGCTGGACCTGGATGCCGATGCGATCGAGCATGTCCGCCAACTGTCCGCATCGCTCGAGACCGGGTTGCCGGCGGAGAACTTCCAGGTGGGATCGATCGAGCGGATGCCGTTTCCCGATGGGTTTGCGGATGTGGTGATCTGCGCTTCAGTGCTTCACTTTGCGAGGGATGACCGGCATTTCAGAACGATGCTGGCGGAACTCTGGCGGGTGTTAAGGCCGGGCGGAATGCTGTTCTGCCGGTTGGGTTCGAGGATCGGAATGGAGTTCGAGCGGGTGCGGGGCAATGTGTTCGTCGTTGGAGACGGTTCGAAGTGGTATCTGGTGAATCAGCAGATGCTTCTGGACCTGGCCGAGGAGATGAACGGGGTGATTGTCGATCCGCTGAAGACGACGATCGTGCAGGACTATCGCTGCATGACGACCTGGGTCATGAGAAAGAAGAGAAGCTCCAGGCTGGATGCAGGGATCTTCGGCGTCGCGCCTTTTCCCAGCGCCGACATTGGATGAAAATGCCGGCGCAAGAATAGGAGACTACGGCTGCAATCTCAGCCCAGCCGCGCGAGCGGCGTCAGCCCGGCCGCAAGTGGCTAGGGCCGGTCGTAGAAGCGGAAGAAGAGCGATGGTTTCGACACGGGCTCGGCGCGCGCTACCAGTTCTGCCGCCTGGCCGTCGCTCAATGGCGTGAACTCACGCGCCAGGTGCACGTTCTCCTCAAGCTGCGCGATCGTGTCGCAGCCGATGATGACCGTGCTGACCGGGCGCGAAAGCGTGTAGTACATCGCTTCGCGCATGTTGATGGTGCCTGGGCCTGTGGCCTGCACCGACATTCCTTCCCAGGAGTGTTTCTGCTGCTCGATAGGCGGCGGCGTCCACGAGGAGAGAATGCGGCCGCGGGCCGGTATCTTCATGCCGATGATGCCCATCTGGCGCTCGACGGCCAGCGGCAACAATTCCTGGTTGAAGCTGTAGTGGTGCGGGTCGGCGGCGTTCATGGCCATCAGAATCGTGTCGAAGGGATGGCGCCGGATGCACTCGATCAGCGCTTCGGGCCGGTAGTGGCCGGTGATGCCGAGATAGCGCACCACTTTCTGCTGCTGCATCTCGAGCAGCGCTTCCATGGCGCCGCCTTTGGCGAAGATTTCGCCCACGTCGGTCATGGTGCCCACGTCGTGCAACTGCCACAGGTCCACGTGGTCGGTCTGGAGCAGTTGGAGCGACTTCTCGATCATGCGCAGGGAGCCTTCGCGGGTGCGCTCCTTGGTCTTGGTGGCCAGGAAGGCCTGGCTGCGCCGGTGGGCCATCACCTTGCCCACATACTGCTCGCTCCAGCGATCGGGCCCGCCGTAGATGGACGAGGTGTCAATGTAGTTGACGCCCAAGTCGAGCGCCCGCTCGATGATGGGCACGGCTACGTCGAAGTTGTTCGCGCGCTCGATGGCTGCCTGGCCGCCAAGGGAGAAGATGCCGACCTTGTAGCCGGTTTTGCCCAGGTTGCGCGTGGGCATGGCCGTGGGGGTTACGGGGTTCGAGGGAAGGCCGGGGAGGGCCTTCGGCGTCTCGGCCAGTGCCGCTGGCGCCAGCAATGCGGCGGTGACCGCGCCGCCCGCCTTGAGGAATTCGCGGCGGCCCTGCCTGCGTGCCGCCAAAGATGGATTCTCGCTCATATCAACCTCCTCGCCGATCTGCTTGCCGGGTGAGGCTTCATCATAAACCGGCGCGGGTGCGGGAGGGAATGGAGCGGGGCGCGCGGGGAATTCCACAGATTCACCGCTTCACAAATCCTGCGGAGCTGTGAGGTTTTCAAAAATTGGTTTTTATTTTCAATGGTTTAAGTGCGGTTTCACAGTTTCACCGGCAAAAACGCAGCAAAAAGAAATTGGGGTTTGGCGAGCCGGCAAGTCAGCAGGCCAACGGGCCAGCGAGTCAGCAAGTCAGCGGGTCAGCGGACTGGCGGAGTTGCGGACCGGGCGCTTGGCTTTTTCTTGCGATGAGGGGTTCGCCGCTTTGCCCCTCTATTTACCAGTGTGCGCCCAAGGAGGGATATATTCTGCAAATCCCCTGGAGCGGGGCAGATCGCCCGCGGCAATCTTCCGCCAGGGAGTGCGCCGTTCGACTGTCCTCCGCGGTATCCGGACAACGAAAGGTTCCTCCACGCCGAAGGCGTGCGGAAATGTTTATTAACTGGTAATTGATGAGTGGCCGGTCAACCGCTCGGCGCAGAGTCAGGAACAGAAAACTCCGCGATGGCGACTTGCCAGGATCTATCCGGAGGGAGGTGGAGTTTCAACCTCCGGCACAAACCGCCCCACAAGAACTAGAGAGCTCGGATACACGGGTCGCCCATGTGTTGCCACCGCTAATAAGCGAACCAGCTTGCTAGGCGCAGAGCTTGCGGGCAAGAATCGCAAAGGTGTTGGCTATTTCTTCGTACCGTGTCTGGTCAGGAGCTGTGCGGAAGATCGAGCGGAGATACCCTGCGGGAGTGCGCTCAACAGTTAGCATGGGCGCGGCTCCTATGACTTTCGTCTCAAACTTCTGTCGCGCGTCGCGGCTTTGATGTGCGACCGCATTGCGAATCAGAATGATTCGTTCCAGCTCTCTCTTGTCGCTGCTCTCAAGGTTACAGAACGGAAGGCCACCCCGAAAGAACGCCTCCGCCCGCTTCTCCGTCATGTGGTACGGTAGCCAGTCGACGTAGGCTCGGCCGCCCAGCATCACGTCACGTGCAACCGCGTGCGGCCGGAAGGTGACACGCGGCAGAACGTTACGACTCGGCCTAACGCTTCCCGCTAAGAGACCGACGAACAGGTCCTCCATAAGGCCCTCGAAGGTCGTGACGGTTCGGAGGAATATGCCCTCGTAGAAAAGAGCGGTGTCGTGGCGGGTAACATGCCCGCTCCTGAACAGTCGCTCTACGTTTGCCCGCGCACGGTCGAAACGGCGTAGTCGTGATACGTATGCATCGGACAATGAAGCAGACGGTTTAGACACGGGCGAGGCGAGCTTTCAGGTAATCAATGACGATCTTCCGAGAATCCTTGTGCGTTGTTCGGCGAGCTAGGGAATCCAGTACTGGTTCCGGTGCCTTTTGCGTCTGGACCGCATCGCTGGCCTTAAGAGCAAGCGTCTTGAACGAGGCGGGCAAAGATTCGGCCTTCTTCCTTCCGAGGCTTGACCCGATTCCGAACGTAATGTCATAGACCACACAAAAGAGGCCATGGAATCCAGCGCGATTCCTGAACGATGTATTTGCAATGTCGGAGCCCAAAGTGTTGTCGATTTCATCCATGCAGTGTCGAAAACGCCTTTCGACCTCAGGCCGCGCGTCCCACTTCTCGTCGAATTCCCTGTAAAGGCTGTCGATCGCCTTCTGGGTCTTTCCGACAATCCCCTTAAGCATGAGCTGGGCGAATTCGCTGGTAATCTCGACCTCTCCCATCCGTGAGATCTGGGGTTCGGAGAGTATCCTCCACTGTCTCCACCTCTGGAGTTGTTCGGCTGAAATCGCGTACATCGAGGTCTTCATCTCCCCATAAAATGCGGCGTTTCGCAGCTCCTGTGGGTTTAGCTTCAGACCGGTCGAATTCATACGCGCAAAAATCTGCAAGACCTCGCGATCATCCACGCTCGACGGCAGAATATGAACGCTGAATTGATAGTCGAGGATGCTTTGCCGCACACTTGCTGGAAGGTCCTTGAAAGGCAGATCGGCAAGCTCCTTGTTGTGCGTCTTCTTGATAGTGAAGGCGTCTTTTGCCGGGTCAAATCCCTTAATCAGACTTGGCTGAATGAAGGTCAGTATGGCCCTTATCCGCTGCTGGCCGTCTACGACCTCGCGCTTTGCCTCGAGCGTATCAAGGTTAGTCTTCCGCTCCCGAAGGAAAATAATCGGAATCGGGAATCCACGAATGATCGTGTCAATAAGGTAAGACTTTGCACCGGCAGGCCACACTGAGCGCCGTTGGAAACTGGGACTTAGCACGAGCGTGGAGGTCTTTGCCCAGGCAATAAAATCGCTAACCTTGTAATGCGTTTTGCTGATTTGATCTGTCTGCATGGTCGTGGCGTAAGTATATGACAACGAACTGTGGTTCGGTCTCGACATTTTTGGTTTTTCCAAGCTTGGATGGGAGCGGCCCGCTTTGTCCCCGAAACGCCGCAGGGTCCGGAATCGCTGTTGCGCCTGTATCGCCGCCTACTCGTCACTGACTCAATAGTCAACAGACTTGAAGTGACAGAAGCTCACTGCGCTGGGTGGCAGCCTTTCGATGCCGTCCGCAGTGAGGCCGGAGCGCCCGCCGTTGAGGCTCCAACCGCTCAGCATGGAGCGTTTCGCCGCGCTGCCTACGGGGCGCGCGATTGCTTTTGGCCTCTTTCCCAGGACTGCGCTTCGCTTGTCCTGGGCTATTTTCCTGTCGCCCCTCCGGGGCTGCTGTTGGCGTGGCCCGTTCCTTCCCGGCCTAACCCGCACCGCGTGTCCGTTGCTCAGGACGAACGGGGCCGGTTGAGGGTTATGGCTTCCCATCCTAGCGGCAAAAACAAAGACGCCGCGAGGGTTGGGCACCCGGCGCCCTATTCACTCAACGAAAAGCAACCGCAGGTCCCCTTCGATTCCGCTCAGGGCAGGCATTCGACTCGCTGCGCTCGCTCAGGATGACAGAATGGATGGGGCGCGACAAACTGGGGCGCGACAAACCGCGGGTCCTTCGACTACGCCTCCCGCGATGAACGGGGCTTATCCTGTGCGTTTCGCCGCGCCGCCTACGGGGCGCGCGATTGCTTTTGGCCTCTTTCCCAGGACTGCGCTTCGCTTGTCTTGGGCTATTTTCCTGCCGCCCCTCCGGGGCTGCTGTTGCGTGGCCCGTTCCTTCCAGGCTGTTTACGGAACGACTGAAGTCGCGCCCTTCAAAAACATCAACGACGATCGGTGGGGCGGACACCACTCGTATCGTGACCGGCAAGAGATGTATTTGTCGCGGGAAGTAGCGCCGGCCTCCTGACCGGCTGTCCCGGCGGTGTCCATGCCGCCGGCCGGCGTCAGAGTGAGGAACATTTCCTAGCGGTCAGGGACCTAGGTCAGCGCGATGTTCATATTGTCGATGGCTTCGTCGATCTCCTGCGTGCTTTTGAAGCCCACGGTCGCGCAATCGATGCCGGCGGTTTTGAAGGCGAAGCGCATGGCGGCCTGGCGGTCTTCGTGGCGCGTGAAAGCGCCGTCGCCGACGAGCTTCATGCTGATGACGCCCATGCCTTCTTTCCTGACCTGACTGACGCGCTCGACGACCTCGTCCACGTTGGCTGGATTGTTATTCACCTGATAGTTTGGCCCGTCCATGGCCGTGCCCTTGTGGTTCATGCGGATCATGGCCACCTGAAGCCACTTGTTCCCCGGCATCTGGTGGAGCGCGGGCAGGCCGTGGACCGACGCGCCGCGGACGCGAATCACTTTTTTGGATTGCGCTTCGAGGATGCCGTCTTGCCAAGGGGCGGTTTTGGCAACCCAGTCGGGCGTGTGCTGCCAGTGGAGCAGCATGATGTCGAAGTACTCGGTCTGCGAGGTGCGGCGCATTTCGTCGAAGCGCTTTTGCGGATCGACGCCCTCGTCGGTGGTCACCTTGGTCATGAGCTGGTAGCTGTCGCGGGGAATGCCTTTGAGCGCTTCGCCGAGCATGGCCGGGGTGGCATAGGACTCGGCGGTCTCGAAAAAGCGGATGCCGCGGTCGTAGGCGTAGTGAATGAGGCGGGTGAACTCCTGCTGGCCGAGCGCGGCCTGCACGTGGCCATTGCTGCTGCCGGTTCCGAAGGCGAGGCGCGTGACTTTCATGCCCGATTTGCCCAGCGTGACGATGTCGGTGGCTGAGCGGGGAGCGGCGTGCAAGGGGAGAGCGCCGACGCTGGTTATGGTTCCAACGGCAAGCGAGGCTTTGAGGAATTCGCGGCGAGAAAGTGGACTCATGAGGACCTCCTGGGCAGGGCCTGACGGCTGAGGGGAACAGCCGATGCGGAAATAGTATCACGCGGATGGACGCGGGAAGGAGATCGCGGCCGGCGCTCATTCGCCTTGGCGCGGTGCAGGCTCTTGGACGCACAAAGGCCGTTCCCGATGGGGGAACGGCCTTTGGTGTTGAGTGAACCAAGGCAGATGAATTAGTCGCCGGCTACGGGCTCTTCCTGCTTGACCGGCTTGGCGGGAGCGATGGAGTCCAGGGAGACGAGGCCCTCGACGGGCTTTTCGCCGAGGATGTGCTCGCGATAGAGCTTGGCCATGTGAGCGTTTTCGGCGTCCTGCTTCAGCTTGGTCTCGCGGGCGCGCAGCTTCTCTTCGCGGGCGTTTTTGGCGATGCCGAGTTCATCCAGCGTGTGGTTGGCTTCGGCGTTCACGTCGGCCATGTTCAGCGTCAGATGGTGACCTACCTCGGTCATGCCCACCTTTTTGCCGCCGGCGAAGATCTCGTGGCGGCCGTGCTCCTCATACCACTTGGTGAGGGTGGCCGTCATGTGCATCTTCTCGATGATGTTGCGCCATCCGATGCCGGTGTTGTAGGCGCAGAAGCTGATTTCGCCTTCCTGGGTGGCGTAGGGGATGATGCACTGCTCGGTGCGGCGGAAGTCGTAGTTGAAGAGGTCCTGGAACCACATGCCGGCGATGAAGA
>JBEKTO010000028.1:0-98579 GCA_049515995.1 Occallatibacter sp.
GTCTGGCCCCACTACGACAAGGACGGGCTTCTCCTTCACTTCGACAGTACCGTCATCGCCGGCCCGGATACTCTGCGCCCGCGCTATGAGTTTCTGCTGGAGGGAATGCCGCCGCCCTCGTTCTGATCTGCCCTGAAGCAAGCAAAGGAACCTCTGAGCAGGTCTGCACTTTGGCAGCCGAATGTCTTCTCTCCTTTCGGCTGACTCTTCGTCTCACGCCATTGCATGATGGCGCACCGGCGCGGGCGCCTCGATGGTGGCCAGATAGCGGTCGACGGCCGCGGCCGCTTTGCGGCCTTCGCTGATCGCCCAAACCACCAGCGACTGGCCGCGGCGCATGTCGCCGGCTGCAAAAATATTCTCGACTGAAGTCTGGTAATCGCCGTTGGTGGCCACGTTACCGCGGTTGTCCAGAGCCACTCCGAACTGCTCGATCATGCCGTTACGGACCGGCCCCAGGAAGCCCATGGCCAGCAGAACCAGATCGGCATCGAGCGTGAACTCGGTGCCGGGAATGGCTTCAAACTTCGGCGGCGGGCCGACGCGGACGGCGTGCAGTTGCTTCACGTTGCCGCGCTCGTCGCCGGTGAAACTCACGCTATTGATGCTCCAATCGCGGATGCCGCCCTCTTCGTGTGCGCTTTCTGTGCGCAATTGCAGCGGCCACATCGGCCAAGGAGTCGAGGCCGCGCGCTTCTCCGGCGGCTTGGGCATGATTTCGAACTGGTGGACGCTCAAGGGGCGCTGGCGAAGGCTGGTGCCCAGACAGTCGGCGCCGGTGTCTCCGCCGCCGATGATGACCACGCGCTTGCCCTCGGCGAGAATATCGAGAGCGGGATCGAGCCGGTCGCCCTCGCAGCGGCGATTCTGCTGCGGCAGAAACTCCATGGCGAAGTGAATGCCCTTGAGTTCGCGGCCGGGAATCTTCAGGTCGCGGGGCTGCTCTGCGCCGCCGCAGAGCAGAATGGCGTCGTAGTGTTCGGTGAGCGCGTCAACTGGCACGTTGACGCCCACATGCGCATTGGTCACAAAGGTCACGCCCTCGGCGCGCATCTGCTGGATGCGGCGGTCTACGATGTGCTTCTCCAGCTTGAAGTTGGGAATGCCGTAGCGCAGCAGGCCGCCGATGCGGTCGTTCTTCTCATAGACGGTGACCGAGTGGCCGGCGCGGCGCAATTGCTGCGCGGCGGCCAGACCGGAGGGTCCGCTGCCCACCACGGCGACCTTTTTGCCGGTGTTCTGCTCGGGCGGCTCGGGATGAATCCATCCCTCCTCCCAGGCGCGCTCGACGACGCTGCGCTCGATGAGCTTGATGGAGACGGGCGGCTGATCGATGCCCAGCACGCAGGCGGCCTCGCAGGGCGCCGGGCAAATGCGGCCCGTGAACTCGGGGAAGTTGTTGGTGGCGTGCAGGCGCCGGATGGCGGCTTCCCAGCGGCCGTTATAGGCCAGATCGTTCCAGTCGGGAATGAGGTTGTTGACCGGACAGCCGGTGTGGCAGAAGGGAATGCCGCAATCCATGCAGCGCGCGCCCTGTTCGCGCTGCTTCTCCTCGGGGAAAGGCTCGTAGATTTCGAACCAATCCTGGAGCCGGTCCTCGACCTTGCGGCGTGTGGGCTGTTCGCGCTCGATTTCAAGAAATCCTGTCACCTTACCCATGCTGCACCTCTGCCGTAGCCGCCACCAGAGGCGACGAAGTTGTGGGGGGAGAATAGACCGCATCGACGCGGGCGATATTCAGCACGCGCTTGTACTCGTGCGGGAAAACCTTGATGAAGCGGGGCTGCGCGTCGGGCCAGTGCTCCAGAATCCAGGCGGCGCGAGGGCTGCCGGTCAGGTCGCGATGGCGTTCGAGCAGGCCGCGCACGGTGTCCACGTCCGCGGCGGCGGCCAGCGGCTCCAGATCCACGCCGGTCAGGTTGCAGCGGCGGCTGGCGAAGTCGCCGATCTCGTCGTAGACGTAGGCGAATCCGCCGCTCATGCCGGCGGCGAAGTTGCGCCCGGTCATGCCCAGCACAACCACCGTGCCGTTGGTCATGTATTCGCAGCCGTGGTCGCCCACGCCCTCGACAACCGCGACGGCGCCGGAGTTGCGGACGGCGAAGCGTTCTCCGGCGATGCCGTTCAGGAAGGCCTCGCCGGTGGTGGCGCCGTAGAGCACCACATTGCCCACCAGGATGCTTTCCTCAGGCAGGAAGCTCGAGGTCTTGGGCGGATAGGCGATGAGGCGTCCGCCGGAGAGGCCCTTGCCCAGATAATCGTTGGCGTCGCCTTCCAGTTCGAGCGTGACGCCCGAGGGAACGAAGGCGCCAAAGCTCTGTCCGGCCGAGCCGTTGAACTTGAAGTGGATGGTGCCGTCGGGCAAACCGGCCGATCCGTAGCGGCGGGCGATTTCGCCGCCCAGCATGGCGCCCACGGTGCGGTGCACGTTGCGGATGGCGAAGTTCCCGGTGACCGGAGTCCTGGACTCGATCGCCGGCGCGGCCTTGGCGATCAGCGCGTGATCGAGGGCCTGGCCGAGGCCGTGATCCTGGGCCTGCATCTTGCGCCGCGCCACGCGCGAGGGCAGCGTGGGCGAGTAGAGGATCGAGGAGAGATCGATGCCCTTGGCCTTCCAGTGCACATCGGCCACGGCGGCGTCGATCTTGTCCACGCGGCCCACCATCTCGTCGACCGTGCGGAAGCCGAGCTTGGCCATGTGCTGGCGAACCTGCTCGGCGATGAAGAAGAAGAAGTTGACCACGTGCTCGGGCTGGCCGGTGAAGCGCGCGCGCAGCACCGGGTCCTGGGTGGCGATGCCCACCGCGCAGGTGTTCAGGTGGCACTTGCGCATCATGATGCAGCCCATGGTGATCAGCGGCATGGTGGCAAAGCCGAACTCCTCGGCGCCCAGAAGGGCGGCGATGACTACGTCGCGGCCGGTTTGCAGCTTGCCGTCGGTCTGCACCTTGATGCGGCTGCGCAGATCGTTCAGCAGCAAGACTTGCTGCGTCTCGGCCAGGCCCAGCTCCCAGGGCAGGCCGGCGTGCTTGATGGAGCTGAGCGGCGAAGCGCCGGTGCCGCCATTGTCGCCGGAGATGAGCACCACATCGGCGTGCGCCTTGGAGACGCCGGCCGCGACCGTGCCGACGCCGACCTCGGAGACCAGCTTGACGGCGATGCGCGCCTGCGGGTTCACGTTCTTCAGGTCGTAGATCAGTTGCGCCAGATCTTCGATGGAGTAGATGTCGTGGTGCGGCGGCGGCGAGATCAGTCCCACGCCGGGGATGGAGTGGCGCGTCTTGGCGATGATCGCATCCACCTTGTGGCCGGGCAACTGTCCGCCCTCGCCCGGCTTTGCGCCCTGCGCCATCTTGATCTGAATCTCGTCCGCGTTGACCAGGTAATTGGCAGTGACGCCGAAGCGTCCACTGGCCACCTGCTTCACGGCGCTGCGGCGCGAGTCGCCGTTCGCGTCTGGCTTGAAGCGTTCTTCGTCTTCGCCGCCCTCGCCGGTGTTCGACATGCCGCCCAGGCGGTTCATGGCGATAGCCAGCGTCTCGTGCGCTTCCTTGCTGATTGACCCGAAGCTCATGGCGCCGGTGGTGAAGCGCTTGACGATCTCCTTGGCCGGCTCCACTTCGTCCAGCGGCAGCGGCTTGTCGGCGTATTTGAGTTCCAGCAGTCCGCGCAAGGTGCAGAAGTGCCGGTTCCGGTCGTCGAGCAGGTCGGTGTACTCCTGGAAGGTGGCCGGATTGTTCTGGCGCACGGCTTGCTGCAGCTTGCTCACGGTGAGCGGATTCACCAGGTGATACTCGCCGTCGACGCGGTACTGATAGTGGCCGCCGACCACCAGATCGGTCTCCGATTCGGTGAGCGGCTGGTAGGCATACGCGTGCTTGAGCAGCGCCTCGCGCGCCAGCACTTCGAGGCCCACGCCCTCGATGCGCGATGCGGTTCCGGGGAAGTAGGCGTCCACCAGCGAGTGGTTCAATCCCACCGCCTCAAAGACCTGCGCGCCGCGATAGCTTTGCAGCGTGCTGATGCCCATCTTGGAGAAGGTTTTGAGCAGGCCCTTGTTGATGGCCTTGATGAAGTTCTTCTCGGCGTACTCGGCGGTGACGTTGGCGGGCAGCAGATTGCGCCGCTTGAGGTCGTGGATGGTCTCGATCGCCAGGTAGGGGTTGATAGCGCTGGCGCCGTAGCCGATGAGCAGGGCGAAGTGCATCACCTCGCGCGGCTCGCCGCTCTCGATGATGATGGCCACCTGGGTGCGGGTCTTCTCGCGCACCAGGCGGTTGTGCACGGCGGCCATGGCCAGCAGGCTGGGAATCGGCGCGTAAGTGGGATCGACGCCGCGGTCGGAGAGAATCAGCAGCGTATAGCCGGAGTGCACGGCGTGCGCGGCGCGAGCGCTCAGGTCTTCCAGCGAGTGGCGCAGGCCGGCCTCGCCATCTTCGGCGCGGAAGAGCGCGGGCAGCGTGGTGGCCAGCAGATCGCCCGAGGAGACGCGGCGCAGCTTTTCCAGATCGCGGTTGGTCAGGATGGGATGCGGCAGCCTGAGCGTGTGGCAGTTCTCCGGCGCTTCGTCCAGAATGTTGCGCTCGGTGCCGATGTAGCTGATGAGCGACATCACCAGCTCTTCGCGGATGGGATCGATGGGCGGATTCGTGACCTGGGCAAAGAGCTGCTTGAAGTAGTTGAACAGCGACTGGGGCCGGTCGGAGAGGCAGGCCAGCGGCACGTCGGTGCCCATGGAGCCGATCGGCTCCGCGCCCGTGGCGGCCATCGGCGCCAGCAGAACCTTCAGATCTTCCTCGCTATAGCCGCAGGCGCGCTGGCGGCGCAGCAGCGTTTCGGGCGCCGAACCGATGACGCGCGCGGGCTCCGGCAACTGATCGAGCGTGACCTGCTGTTCCTTCAGCCATGCGGCGTAGGGCTGGCGGCCGGCCAACTGCCTTTTGATCTCGGCGTCGGAGATGATGCGCTTTTCCACGGTGTCCACCAGGAACATGCGGCCCGGCTGCAAGCGGCCCTTTTTGCGCACATCTTCGGCCGGCACTTCGATGACGCCGGCTTCGGAGGCCAGCACCACCAGATCGTCCTTGGTCACGATGTAGCGGCCGGGGCGCAGACCGTTGCGGTCCAGCGTGGCGCCGATGACGCGGCCATCGGTGAAGGCGATCGCCGCCGGCCCGTCCCACGGTTCCATCAGCGAAGCGTGGTACTCGTAGAAGGCGCGCTTTTCCTCGTCCATGTCCGGGTTGCCAGACCAGGCCTCGGGAATCAGCATGGCCATCACGTGGGGCAGCGAGCGGCCCGACTGGAAGAGGAACTCGACGGCATTGTCGAGCGAAGCCGAGTCGCTTCCTCCCGGAGAGATCACGGGAAAGAGCTTGCCGATCTGGCCGCCGTGGACCGGGCTCTCCAGAATCGACTGGCGGGCGTTCATCCAACTGACATTGCCCTTGATGGTGTTGATTTCGCCGTTGTGCGCCACATAGCGGTAAGGATGCGCCAGCTTCCAACTGGGAAAAGTATTGGTAGAAAAGCGCTGGTGGACCAGACAGAGCGCGCTGGTGACCAGGGGATTGGCCAGCTCGAAGTAGAACTTTTCAATCTGCGGAGCCAGCATCAGGCCCTTGTAGACGATGGTGCGGCAGGAAAACGAGGGGATGTAGAAGGTGTCCTTGTCCTCGATCTCCGATTCGGCAATCTCGTTTTCCGTGCGCCGGCGGACGCGGTAGAGCAGGCGCTCGAAGGCATCCTCTTCCAGTCCCTCGGGGCAACTGACGAAAAGCTGCTCGATGTAGGGCTGGGAGGCGCGGGCTTCGCGGCCCACCGCATCGCCGTTGATCGGCGTGTCGCGCCAGCCAAGGACAGTCAGGCCCTCCTCTTGCGCAATGCGCTCGAAGACGCCCTCGCATTGCAGACGGCTGTGCTTTTCCACCGGCAGAAAACACATGGCCACGCCATAGGCGCCCGTCGCGGGCAACTGTATTCCCAGTTCACCGCATTCGCGGGCGAAAAAGACATGGGGAATCTGAATCAGGATGCCGGCGCCATCGCCGGTCTCCGGGTCGCAACCCGCCGCGCCGCGATGGGTGAGGTTGATGAGAACCTCGAGGCCCTTGCGGATAATGTCGTGGCTTTTCTCGCCGCGAATGCTGGCGACCAATCCCATGCCGCAGGCATCGTGCTCATTCCGTGGATGATAGAGGCCCTGCGGTTGAGGAGTGCGGAGACGATGATCCGATGTATGCATGGCAACCTTTTCGATGAAGCTTTTCAAGTGAAGAGTGCATTGCCCGGCGAAGAATGCATTGCCTGACCCGAAAGACACAACCACCCCGCGGTTCCTGTCGCAGGAAACCGCCCTGTTCCTTGATGAAAATGCTTGCCTGAGCAGGTCTGGCCGTGTCCGAGACGAACCTGAATCTTTAATATATCGAAAAATTGACCGGCCGGCGGAACTTCCTTGCGGGATGGAGCCGGCCGGCGCCGTCTCTGGTTGCCCGCGGAACGGGGAACCGCCGGCCCAGCCTGCGCGAAAATGCCCGTTCCGAGCGCACTTTGCGGCTTTGTGCGCTTCCGGGCCGGCGCTGCCGGAGAGAGAATTCGATTTTGGGGTGCAAGCGATGAAGGCGCATAGTAGGACAGGATGAGAGACCGCCGCCACTTCGTTTTCATCTTCCTGGCCGCTTCGTTGGCTGTCTTGCCTCTCGTTCTCAAAGGTCCTTCCTGCGGCCATGACCTGGAATTCCACCTGCTCAACTGGCTCGAAGCCGGCTCGCAGTGGAAGCAGGGCGTTCTCATTCCGCGCTGGGATTTCACGGCAGCCTGGAACTCCGGCGAGCCCCGCTTCGTCTTCTATCCGCCGCTTTCATGGACCGTTGGAGCCCTGCTCGGGTTTCTTCTGCCCTGGGTTGCCGTTCCCATTGCCTTTATCTGGCTGGCGCTGGTCGCGTGCGGGCTCGCCATGCACCGTCTGGCCCGGGAGTGGACCGATTCCGGCTGGGCGCTCGTCGCGGCGGCCTTCTACATGGTCAACCCTTACATGCTCTTCGTCTTTTACGAGCGCGCCGCCTACGCGGAACTGCTGGCCGCCGCCTGGATTCCATTGCTGATGCTGGCCATCCTGCGCCCGCACCTCACGTTTCCCGGCATCGCCGTTCCCATCTGCCTGCTCTGGCTCACCAACGCGCCCGCCGCCGTGATGGGCTGCTACGCTTTCGCGATTCTGGGCTTTATGCGCATCGTTTCAACCTGGAGCGGAGCGCAAGGCGTGCGGGCTGCTCTTAAAGAAGCGGCCACGGTCGTCGCTGGCGCCATCCTGGGCATCGGGCTTGCGGCGTTCTATATTCTTCCCGCAACCCTGGAGCAGCGCTGGGTCCAGATCAGTATGCCCAACCTCCGTGGCGTGCGCTACCAGGACAATTTCCTCTTCGGTTTCATCGGAGACACCACACACGACACGATTCTCCGCACCGCCTCTCACTGCGGAGTGGCCCTCCTCGCACTGGCCGCAATCTTCCTTGCGGCAGCGCTTTTCTCCGGCAGCCGGGAACCGGGGATTTCGCCGCCCGCGCGCGGTGCGCGCAAGCGCGTTCTCCTCGCGCTCGCCGTTCTCACCGGCATCGTCGCCTTCCTGCTGACATCTCCCAGCGCGATCCTCTGGCGCCACGTTCCGGAACTCGACAACCTGCAATTTCCATGGCGATTCTGCGCCATCTTGGGCGCCGCTGCCGCGGCCTTGCTGGCGCTGGCCATGCCGCGCACCGCAAAGCACTCAACCGCCGCGGCCGCCCTTGCGCTCGTTCTGCCGCTGGCTCTCACCCTGGGCGGCGACCATTTCTACCGACCGTTCTGCCACCCTGAGGCCGCCGTTTCCAGCGTCGTGGCCGATTTTTACAACGGTGAGCGCTACGACCCGACGGACGAGTACACGCCAGTGGGCGCCGATCCTCAAGCGCTCCAGCACGCCAACCCGGCCTTCTGGATCGCCGATTCGCCCACCGCTCCCGCGCCCCAGGCTGCGGACCGCGATTACTCCGTCGCGCTCGCGCGCCGGCTTCACTTCACCGTCTCGACGCCCGTTCCCCGGTTCCTCGTGCTCAGCCTGCGCGACTATCCCGCCTGGAAAATCGCCATCAACGGAACCCCCATCGCCATCCGTCCGCACCGTCCGGACGGCCTGATCGCCCTGCCCATCGCCGGCGGCGTCTCGAAGATCGATATCGCCTGCGCGCACACGCCGGACCAGATCGCGGGCTGGATCGTTACAGCGCTTTCCGCCGGCGCGCTCTTCTTTGCCGGACGCCGGCGCAGGCAAGACGCCCGACGATTGAAAAGGGGACGCAGCCGCTGAAGAAGACTCGCCTCAGACGCCGGTGATGTTGCCCTCGGCATCCACGTCGATGGAGAGCGCGCGGGGCGCGCGCGGCAAGCCCGGCATCAGCATCATGTTGCCGGCGACGGCCACCATGAATCCTGCTCCGGCAGCCAGCAAAACATCGTTGATCTTGAGCGTCCATCCGCTGGGCGCGCCCAGCAGCTTGGGATTGTCGGAGAGCGAATATTGCGTCTTGGCGATGCAGACCGGCAGGCGGCCGAAGCCCCACGCGGCATAGCGCTCCACGCTGGCGCGCGCCCGCTCGCTCAAGTCCACGCCGGCCGCGCCGTAGACCTTGGCGGCAACCTTGCCGATCTTCTCTTCGGGCGAATCTTCCAGGGAATAGGCCGGATGGAGATCGGGCGACGGATTGGCCTGGATGGCCGCGACGACTTTCTCCGCCAGATCGACCGCGCCCAGACCGCCTTTGGCGAAGGCTTCCACGGCGGAGCAGGGAACTGCCAGCCGTTTGCACTCGGCGGCAAGGTCGTCCAACTCGGTGGGCAAATCCGCGGGAAAGCGATTGATGGCGACCACGATGGGCGCGCCGAAGCGCTTGAGCGTGGCAACGTGATGCGCAAGGTTGGCGAAACCGGCTGTAAGTGATCCCTCGCCCTGCGCGCGCAGGCTCTGCACCGTGACCACAAGCACGGCAACCGCGGGCCGGATGCCCGAGGCTTGCATCACGAGATCGAAATATTTCTCCGCGCCCAGGTCCGCGCCGAAGCCCGCTTCGTTCACCACAAAATCGGCGAGGCGCAGAGCCATCTGCTGCGAAAGGACGCTGCTGGTGCCGTGGGCGATATTGGCGAAGGGGCCGGTATGGACCAGCGCGGGCGTGCCTTCGGTGGTCTGCACCAGGTTAGGCAGG
Source organism: Occallatibacter sp. (assembly GCA_049515995.1). GTDB lineage: Bacteria > Acidobacteriota > Terriglobia > Terriglobales > Acidobacteriaceae > Telmatobacter. Next base: position 9,243 of record JBEKTO010000028.1, read on the forward strand.
ATGGCGTCGTTGAGCAGGGCCATCATGGCGCCGGTAGCGCCCAGAGCGGCAGCAGTCACCGGAAGGCCGGCGCGGTTGACGCCAACGACGATCGCATCGAGGCGGCGGCGCAGATCGGCGCGGCTCGAGGCCAGCCCGAGGATGGCCATGATCTCAGATGCCGCGGTGATCACGAAGTCTGTCTCGCGGTTCGCCCCGTCGCCCTTCGCGCCGAGAGAGACGGCGATGCGGCGCAGGGCGCGGTCGTTCATATCCAGCGCGCGCGGCCAGGCAATTTGCGCCGGGTCCAGGTCAAGCTCGTTGCCGTGAAAGAGGTGCGAGTCGATCAGGGCGGCCAGCAGGTTGTGCGCGGCGGTGATGGCGTGAAAGTCGCCGTGAAAATGCAGGTTGATCTTCTGGCTCGGTTCCACCTGAGAAAGGCCGCCGCCCGCGGCGCCGCCCTTGAGGCCGAAGACCGGTCCCAGCGAGGGTTCGCGCGAGGTGACGATGGATTTGCGCCCGATGCGTTCCAGAGCCTGAGCCAGTCCGATGGAGACCACCGTCTTGCCTTCGCCGTGGGTGGTCGGCGTGGTGGCCGTGACCAGAATCAGCTTGCCGCGCACCGGAAAGGCCGGATCGTCGAGCAGATCGAGCTTGAGCTTGGCGCCATAGGCGCCGATGGATTCGTATTGCTCCGCCGCGAGCGCGAGCTTGCGGGCAATTTCCTGGATGGGCAAAAGCGATGCAGTCATGAATTCCTTTATCGACTATACGGGGCAAAGAGCACAGCGCTGTGTGACGGATGCACATTGCGTGCGTTCGTGAGACACAGCGCCGGGCCAAAGCCAGCCGCTCTATTTTGGATGCGTGTTCAGCTTTTCGATCACATGCTTCAGATCGTCGAGTTTCTGGCCGGCCTCGCCCAGCTTTCCTTCCGAGGTCAGGCGCTGATACTCGGCGAAGTCCTTGCCGGCTTGCCCGATGAGCGAGTTCAAATCCTCGGCGGGTTTAGGCGCCCCAGGAGTCTCCATTCCGGCTTGCGGGGCTTGCGCCGCGCTCAGGGTCGAGGTTTCCGAGCCGAAGAGCGAGGCCAGCGCCGCCTCGAAGGTGGGCGCGTAGGCGAGCCGGTCCTGTAGCGCGAGCACCACGAGACGCAACTCCGGCATAGGGCTGCGATCGGCCTTCAGATAGATCGGCTCCGCATAGAGGAGCGCCTTTCCGCAGGGAATGACGAGCAAGCTTCCGCGTTGCACGTGCGAGCCTTGCTGATTCCACAGCGTCAGTTGCCCCGAGAGCTGCGCATTCTGGTCGATGCGCGCCTCGATCTGCTGCGGCCCGTCCACCAGCTTGGTCTTGGGAAAGTCGTAGACCACCGATGTGCCGTAGTGCGCGCCGTCGCTGCGCGCGGCAATCCAGCCAATCAGATTGTTGCGGTTGGCAGGCGTGAAGGGCAGAATCTCAACGAATTCCTGGCCGGTTTCTCCCGGCAGGTTCATGAGCACGAAATTCGGCTGCATTGCCTGCGCCGTTTGCTCGCCGCCCTCCGAGGTTCCGGTTTCCGTGGCCACGGTCCACAGATCCTCGCGGTTATAGAAGACCTCGGGATTCGTCATGTGATAGAGGCCGTAAACTTCCGCCTGCAACCGGAGCAACTGTTCAGGGTAGCGGACATGCTTGCGCAGCGAGGCCGGCATCGCGGAGGCGTCTCTGAACAGGGAGGGGAAGATGCCGCGATAGGCGCCTAGAATCGGGTCCTCGTTGTCGAAGACGTAGAAGGTGGTGGTTCCGTCGTAGGCGTCCACAACGGCCTTGACGCTGTTGCGCATGTAATTGAGCGACTGGTTGTCCAGCGTGTGATGGGTCGAGTAGGGATAACTGTCAGATGAAGTGAAGGCATCCATGACCCACGAGAGCCGGCCATCGTCGCCCACCACAATATAAGGGTCCTGATCGAAGGTGAGGAAGGGCGCAAGGGCCGCCGCGCGATCGCGCACATTGCGCCGCATCAGCAGGCGGCTCTGCGCATTCACATCGTCGCTGAACGGCAGCTTGGCGATGTCGCCGCGATCGAAGGCGAGCAGGATGCGGCGCAGAAAGCCGCCCACGACGATGCCGCCTGTGCCTTGATAGGAGGTGAGGTTGTTGGTCTGGCCCTCGGGGTAATTGAACTCCTGCTGACGCGTCTTCACATAGACGTCGGTGTTGGTCATCTCGCCGAAGTAGATCTCGGGCCGCGTGACGTTGAGGCCTTTCACCGTGCTCTGGACGGGCATGTTGCTCAGCATCAGCGTCGGCAAACCTTCCGGCGTGAACCCATTCACGGGGTTCATGGTAATGCCATAGCCATGGGTATAGATCAGCTTGTCGTTGATCCAGTTCTGGCTGCTCTCGGGAAGTTTGTTCTGGTTCAGTTCGCGCACTGAGAGCATGACCTCGCGCATGGCGCCGTCGATCTCGTAGCGGTCGATGTCGATGCCGGGAAAATCGTAATAGGTGCGAATCTCCTGAATCTGGCGCAGCGTGTCTTGCAGTGCGTGCACGTCCCACAGACGGATATTTTGCAGCGTGGGCTGGTTGTTGGCCGGATCGGTGGCGCCCACGGTGGTTTCGGCGGGGAACTCGCGCTGCGCGAAACGGTCCAGGCCGTATGCCTGCCGCGTCATCTCGATGTTGTAGGCGATATACGGCTGTTCGCGCACCAGTTCGTTGGGCTTGACGATGAAGCTGCTCACGTACCAGCCGGCGATTCCCACCGCGCCATAACAGACGACGGCCGGCACGACGGCCGCGATGAGCCAGCGTCCGCGCGGATTGAAGACGCCGCCGGCCAGGGCGATGAGCGCGCCCAGCACGAGCGCCGCACTGACGAATAACAGGCCGGTGAGCGTCACGTGCGCGTCGGTATAGGTGACGCCCTCAAAGATGGTGTGATGTTCGAAGAGAAGATCGAAGCGGCCGACGTAGACGCGCATGGCCACGACGAGCAGCAGGAAGCCGGCCGCGATGGAGAGCCCGCGCCAGGGAAGCGCCAGACCGCCGCTAAGGCGTCCGCTGAGCGCGCGGGAACCGCCCGCGACCAGGAGAAAGAGAACGGCGGCGATGCAGGCCAGAACGGCCAGCGTCATCAGCCAGCCGGTGATGAGCTGCCAGGCGGGCAAGGTGAAGAGATAGAAGTTTAGCGGCCGGCCAAAGATCGGATCGGCGATGGTTCCCGTGCTTTGCGGCGCATACCAGTAGAGCGCCAGCGTGGGCCACTGCCCCTCCATCGTCGCGCCGGTGGCCAGCGCGACCACCAGCGAAACGCCGATGGCGGCGAAATGGAGCACCGGCTTGAGAGACAGAGTGATCGGCTGCCCGCCGATGTAGAGCGTGTGATCGCTGGGCAAGTCGTCTCGATGGGCCCGCTGAAGAAGAGAGAATGCCAGGTACAGAAGCAGGAATGTGGCCACGGCAAAGGCGGCGAAGATTCCCCACTCGAAGCCGCGCGTCTTCCAGAAGACGTCTCCGTAGCCGAGCGACCGGAACCAGAGCAGGTCAACCCAATAGGACAGCGCAGTCCGGCTTCCAAAGACGAGGACGGCGACGACTGCGAAGAAGAAGAGGATGGTGCGGCGGCGTGGCCGCGCCGACGGCGTCTTGAGCGGCCAATCAATCGAATCGGGCATTTCTCTAACCCACCTTGCTTTGCTGCTTCATGCTGGGAGATCCGGGAATTGTCGAGCGCTTGAAAAGGTTGACCGCTTTGCGGCTCCCGGACCCGGAGTTGAGCGATCTCACCCCATCCACTCTAGTCTTCTTCAGTGGTTTGCGCAGCCCGGTTCGGCCTGGCAATGCGCAAAGCCGGGCAACTTCCTGGAAAGCCCACGCGGCGGCTCTTCTCGCTCCGACGGGCGCAAAGTTTCATCGTCAGAGCCAGGGCAACAGGTTCGGAGCCGGCAAAGAACAAGAAAATGGCGGCTTTCAAACCGCCATTCTCTTGTCCGTTCCCCGGTTCAACTGTTCCCAGGAGGCTTCCGCGGCTCCTACCCAACCGCCGGTCGCGGCTCGACTCTCTTGGTCGCGATCGTCAGCTTGGCCGGGGTCAGCTCCGGCCCATCCCAGCCTTCCTTGACCGCCTCGATGAGGATTTCGCCCGGCCGTTTGGTGGATTGAACGATCACCTGCGCCAGGCCGTTGAAGAGCGACCGCTTCGGCTCCTTGTCGCTCTGCTGGCAATTGGGATCGCCATTGCCCACGCCGATCAGCGCGCCCTCGCCGGAGACCTTGAAGCCGATCAGGTTTCCGGCTGTCGGAACCGGCCGGCCCTCCTTGTCCAGAGCCTCCACCTTCAGCACGGCCACGTCCTCGCCGTCGGCGTCGATCTCGGTCCGGTCCGCGGTGAGCCGGATAGAAACCGTCGGCCCGGTGGTCTCGCGCTTCTCGGTGAGCACAACCTTTCCGTCCTTTGTGCCGCGCGCCTCGATAAAGCCCGGCTCGTACTTCACCTTCCATTCGACGTGGCCCAGATGCGGAACCTTCTGGCTGCCCACGCTCTTGCCATTCACGAACAGTTCCACCTTGTCCAGATTCGAATGCACCCACACCGGAATCTCGTCGCCCTCGCGGCCTTCGAAGTTCCAGTGTGGGAAGAGGTGCAGCGCCGGCTCCTTGCCCCACCACGCCTTGTAGTAGTAGAAGCTGTCCTTGGGAAATCCGCACATATCCACGATGCCGAACTGCGAGTTGATCGAAGGCCAGCCGTAGGGCGTCGGCTCGCCGCGATAATCGAAGCCGGTCCAGGCAAAGCCGCCGGCCTCCCACTCGCGGGCGCCGTAGAACTTCCACCACTCCTCGGCCAGTTGGCTCCATGAGGTGTGGTTCACGTCGTAGGCGCTGAGCGTGTTGCGCAGCGGATCGGTCGAGTAGACGCCGCGCGTGTTGATGGCGCTGGATGTCTCCGATCCGTAGATCGGCCGCTTGGGATTCTTCTTGTGATAGTCGTCGGGGTAATTCAGGTTGTAGTTGAAGCCGATGATATCGAAGGCCTCGGAGACGCCCTTCTCGTTGGTGCCGTTCACCGCGGCAGAGACCACGCGCGTGGGGTCCAGCTCGTGGCAGCGCCGCACCATCGTGGTGGCGATCTTGGCGCCCTCTTCGGCCATGTCGTTCTGCAAATGCCACTCCTCGTTGCCGACCGACCAGAGAATGATCGAGGGCGAGTTGCGATAGCGCTTGACCATCGTCTCCAACTGCGCCATCCCCTCGGGATTCGAACTCATCTGCCGCGTCTCGCACATCATCATCATGCCCATGCGGTCGCAGGCTTCAACCCACTCTGGCGTGGGCATGTTGTGCGAGGTGCGCACGGCGTTGCCGCCCATCTCGCGCAGCACGGCCAGACGGAACCACTGCAAGCGGTCGGGCAGCGCAGCGCCCACGCCGGCGTGATCCTGGTGGTTGCAGGTGCCTTGTATCTTCACTGACTTGCCGTTCAGGAAGAATCCCTTGTCGGCGTCGAAGACGGCCGTGCGCACGCCAAAGCTCACCCGCTCGGCGTCGCGCGCCTTGCCGTCGGTCTCGACGCTCACAATCGCCGAATAGAGATTGGGCTCATCCACCGACCACAGCGCCGGATTGTCCAGCTTGGCGGTCGCGGCAAAGGCCGCGCTTCCGTCCACGGCAATCGACTGCGGCGCGGCTTCGGCGGTAGCCACGGTCTTGCCCGCGGCGTCGAGAATCTGCCAGCGTACTTTGGCGTTTTCCGCCTGCTTGCCCTCGTTGGCGACCACCGTTCCAAGACTTAAAACGGCGGAGCCACCGTCCATCGCGGTGCGCACCGTGCTCTCCCACTTGCCCAGATGCAGCGCGTCCGTCTTGGTCAACCACATATGGCGGTAGATGCCCGCGCCCTCGTAGAACCAGCCGTCGCCGAAACTCGCATCCACGCGCGCCACGATGCAGTTCTTCTGGCCGTAGCTCAAGAAATCCGTCAGGTCGAAGCGGAAGGGCGCATAGCCGTTGTCGTTGCGGCCGATGAAGCAGCCGTTCACAAAAATCAGCACGCTGCGGAAGGCGCCGTCGAACTCGACCGCGATGCGCCGGCCCTGGTCGCTGGCGGGAACGTCGAATGTGCGCCGGTACCAGCCCACGCTGGTCTCGGGATAGCGCCGGCCGATGGGCTTGTAGCCGTGGGACTGCTGCGTGTCGTCGTGGACAAAGGGCAGTTCCACCGCCCAGTCGTGGGGCAGGTTCAGCGCGCGCCACTTCGAGTCGTCGAACTTGGGCTTCGAGAAATCGAAGTCGCCGGTCTTGGCGAAGTCTCCCTGGCCGAAGCCGAAGCCCAGATCGCGGGCCGGGTCGCTGCCGTGGCCAAACTGGAACTTCCAGCCGAAGTCGAAGAGCAGTTGCTCGCGCGGCGCCACGGCGGCCAGCGCCTGGGCCATTGCGCCCTGGGGATGGCCGGCCAGGAGGGCGGCGGTGCGTCCCCAGGCCGAGCGGGCCAACAGAGAAGTGGCGGAAAGTGCCAGTCCGGAACAAAGCAGGTCGCGACGAGAGATGTCAGGCATGGAAGTCCTCTTGAGGATGAAGTGTGGCCGCACAGGGCGGCGAAGCCCGCGGGCGGCAATGGGAAACTATAAACCAGCCGGGATACGGAAGTAAACGATTTCACGCTGCCGTCCGAAGTTCCGTCCCCGCTTCCGCCGGCCGGCCTGTCTCCGCCGGGGTATCGGGCGTCCGGATGTGCTAAATTCAATAAGACAGACCGCCCTCCGGAGAGATGGCCGAGTGGTTTAAGGCGCACGCTTGGAAAGCGTGTGTACTTTAACGAGTACCCAGGGTTCGAATCCCTGTCTCTCCGCCAGCCCCTATTCTTCATACAATGGATTCGATGGATAAATAGATGGAAACAAGAGCTTTATATGGATATGCAGTCGCATGTGCAGCCTGAAAATACCCATTCAGAATTGAAGTAGTCCTGGCGGCGGATTGCGCTCGTGGGCCGATGTCTTTGCATTCTGGCAAGGCGAATCGGTCAGGTCGAGGACATGGACGAGCGACTGGAAGCGCCGGTCCGGCGCCGGGGCTTCCCCTTCGGCCGTTTCCTCTGCCGCGTCGGCCGGCGATCCCATTGCGCGTTTCTACAGATGAATCCAGCCGCCGCGAATCAGCGTCAGCGATCCCACGGCCACGGCCACCCACAGCAGGATGCCTTGCAGCAGCGGCCGGACTCCGACTTCCCGAAGCGTCTTCTTCGAGAGTCCCGTGCCGATGAGAAAAAGCGTGACGGTCAATCCGATCGTTCCCAGATGCTTGAGCGTGGGGTAGATCGCCTGAAACGCGGAAACGTAGGTGTTGGCGACAGCCGCGAGACAGAAGAAGAGAATGAACCAGGGCCATTGGATGCGCGCCTTGCTCTTCTTCAAGAGGGATGTGCCGATCGACAGCGGCACGATCCACAAGGCGCGCGCCAGCTTGACCGTGGTGCCGACGGCGAGGGCTACGGCGCCGAACTTTGCCGCCGCGCCCACCACGGAACTGGTGTCGTGAATGGCGAGCGCCGCCCACAGGCCAAACTGCGTCTGGGTCATGTGCAGCGCGGTTCCAATTGCCGGGAAGGCGAGCAGGGCGACTGAATTCAACAGGAAGACAGTTCCCAGCGAGACGGCGATCTCTTCCTCGCTGGCGTTGGCGATGGGCGCCATGGCGGCAATGGCGCTGCCGCCGCAAATCGCCGTTCCAGTCGAGATGAGAAATGAGATGCGCTGCTTGACTTTGAACAGCCTTCCCAGTCCCCAGCCCAGGCACATCGCAACGCTGATGCTGGCCGCGGTGTAGATGAATCCCGAGCGGCCCGCCTGAAGAACCTGCTGCAAATCCATGCCGAATCCGAGGCCGACAACGGACGATTGAAGAAGGAGTTTGGAGAGCTGTTTCGACGCGACGTGAAAGGGATGAACGAAAGTGAATCCGTAGACAATGCCGCCCACCAGAGCAACAGGAGGAGAGACGAGGCCGGTCGCGGCGAGAATCAATGCGATGAAAAATACGTTCTTGGACACAGGTCAAGTTTCGCGTGCGGCAAGCGCCCGCGTCCAAGCAGTAGTTCTCATGCCTCATTGGTTCAGCTTATGAGAAGGCGTGCGCTAGGTCCGCTTGACGCGGGCAGACGATTTTGGCGCGCCCGCGCGGGCAAAGACGAATCTGCGGAACTCCCGCGCCAGCCCTTGCGGCTCCGGCCCGGCCTGGTAGGCGGCCAGAAACGCGCGCTTGATCCGCAATCCCTCGACATCGACAATCTTGAAACTGTGATCGAGCCGGAGGTCCTTGGCAATCGCCCAGCGCGAAACGAATCCGATGCCGAGCCCCGCTTCTACGGCGGATTTGATGGCTTCGGTCGAGTCCAGTTCCATCACGATATGCAGCGAACTCCGTTTCACGCCTTGCCGCTCCAGCGCCATCTCGATCACATGCCGCGTGCCCGATCCGCGCTCCCGCATCAGCAGCGGGGTAGCAGCCAGATCGGAACAGGTGATCGAATTGCGCTCGGCCAGTTCGTGCGCGGTGGATGCGATGAGCACCAGTTCGTCTTCGAGAAACGGCGCGGTCTTCACGTCGCGGCTTCGCGCCGGCCCTTCGATGAAGCCCAGCTCGATCTTCTGCTTCTCTACCGCGTCCACGATGTGCTCGGTGTTACCGCTGATGAGGGTGGGATGAACGCGGGGATGCTCGCGGCGAAATTCGCCCAGCAGGCGAGGCAGAACATATTGCGCGATGGTGGTGGACGCGCCCAGGGAGAGCTGCCCGGCGTGCTCGCCGCTCAAGGCCGCAATAGCGTGTTCCGCTTGCGCCAACAGCGCGCTCACCTGTTGCGCGTAGTCGAGAAGAATCCGGCCGGCCTCTGTCAGCGCGATGTGCGCGCCGCCGCGGTCGAAAAGCTGAACCCCAAGATCTTCCTCGAGCGCCTTCACCTGCAGGCTTACCGCGGGCTGAGTCAGATACAACTCTTCCGCGGCCTTCCTGAAGCTGCTCTGTTCCGCAACCGCGCGAAAAACCGTCAAGCGGAAGTTCTCAAGACTCGCCATTGGCTTATTAGAACATTTTCACCGCAACCGGAATGCGCACAATTCCCTTGTCACTTCGCCGCGCAACGTCAGTTATGCAGCGCAACAGGTTTGGCGATGGCCAGTTCGATTTCGATCTGCGGCGGAGCCAGGAGCGTGTTATGCACCAGGCAGTGATGGACGGAGCGCATCAATCCCTGCGTGTGCTCCTCGGAGAGCGCGACCGGGCTTGTGACATGAACGTGGAAATTGCCCAGCCGGGCAGGCTGCTTCAGCTTCTCGGCGGTCACCGAGACCTCGACGCCGCTCTGGGCGAGATTGCGCGTCTTCAAGTACTGCACGGCATAGAAGGCCGCGCAGGAGCCCAGCGACGCGAGCAGCAGTTCGGGAGGCGTCATGCCGGTATCGTCGCCGCCATTCTCGGCCGGCTGGTCGCAGACGATCGTATGCGAGCGGGACTCGATGCTGAACTTGACGCGGTCAAGATGCGAAACCTTCACTTCCATAACAATCCTCACTTTCATGGGAACAGAGACACGGAAATTACGATTCGTTCCAGAATCGCGCATCGCATTTCCGTCTCCGCAAGATTCAGGATATCGTGTCGCCTCCGGCGGCGATGGAGCGCAATCGAGCGGCCGCGGCCAGCCGAGTTCCGCCAGCGTGGCCGCTCGCGCGCTTATCGTGCTGGATCGACCAGAGCCTGATAGACGACGGAGTGGCTGCGGTACTCCAGGATGTGATTGTCCGGGCTCGACATGCGCTGGATCATGGCCACGAAAACGATGTCGTTGGTTGGATCGACCCAGAACCACGTTCCGGCGGCGCCGTCCCAGAGGAAGGTGCCTTTGCCGTCGGGCAGGTTGGCCTCGGGCGGATCGAAGACGACGGCGCAGTTATAGCCGTAGCCGAAGCCGGGCCGCATCACGTGGAGTCCGCCGCCGAACTCGCCTGTAAGCAGCGCTGCGGGCAGGTGGTTCGAGGTCATCAGCTTGACCGAGGCCGGAGCCAGAATGCGCGTCCCGTTCAACTCGCCGCCGTTGGCCAGCATCTGCGCAAAGCGGTAGTAGTCGTCCGCGGTGGAGACCAGGCCGCCGCCGCCCGAGGGCATGGTGGGCTGCGCATCGTAATCGCTGGGAAGCGCGCCGCTGTTGGTGCTGAGCAGCAGGTGTCCCTGTCCATCGTCGCGATAGTTGGTGGCAAAGCGCGCGCGCTTCTCCGCCGGCACAAAAAAGCCCGCGTCCTTCATCCCCAGCGGCTGAAAGATTTGCTCGCGCATGAACTCGGGCAGCGTTTTGCCCGAGAGTTTCTCGGCGATGTAGCCCTCGATGTCCATCGAAGCGCTATAAACCCAGCCTTTGCCGGGCTGATAGAGCAGCGGAATCTTGGCCAGCTTGTCGATCATCTCCTGGAGATTCTTCGATTGCAAAACTTTTGCATCGCGGTACAGGGCATCGACCGGCGTATTCGAGAAGCCGTAGGCGAAGCCGGCGCTGTGTGACATCAGCTCGCGCATCGTCGGCGGATGATCCGGGTCCACCAGGATCATCTTGCCGTCCGCATCCACGCCCTTGAAGACCTTCAGGTGCGCGAACTCGGGAATGTATTTGGCGATGGGGTCCGAGGGCAGCCACTTGCCCTGCTCGTAGAGAATCATCATGGCCACGCCGGTGACCGGCTTGGTCATCGAGTAGTCGCGGAAGATCGCGTCCCTGGTCATGGGCGCTGCGCTGGCCATATCGCGCTGGCCGTAGGTGCGGTAGTCCACCACCTTGCCGTGACGCGCCAGAATGGTGACGGCGCCGGCAATCTGCTTGCGGTCCACCGACTCCTGCATCAGCGCGTGAAGGCGTTCGAGACGCTCGGACGAAAAACCCACGGACTCGGGCCTTACGGCGGTCTTGTCCGTTGCGTGAGCAGCCGGCTGCTGCGCCGGCGATGAAGCGATTCCCAGAACCATCAGGACTCCCGTCAGCGAGATGCGGACGATGTTGAAATTGCGATCGAAGATCATGTGATTCCTTTGCGGCTGGCGGCGATGAATGCGGTCCGGATTGCCGCATCCTTTATATCAAATGGAGGCTTCCCTGGCATGGGTTGGGCCTGGCGCAGGCTCTCTTCCTCGCTCTGCCGGGGAACTCCATGAGATGGTCTAAAATCGAAGTAGGGATTGAAGTTTTACGCGATATACCCGGCACGACGCGAGCCTTGCCTGGGAACAGGGAGAGTAGACGATGGCACTGATGAAGACATCCAATCCGGCGCTCGGCGAGAACACCTTTCGCGATCTTTCCAGCAGCCAATATGGCGGCATGGCCGACATCGCTGGCCGGATGACGCTGAGCGGCACAGTGAACAAGACCGGCATTCTGCTGGTCTGCGCGATCGCGACGGCGGCCTGGACCTGGCATCTCTTCCTCCAGTCGCACGATATGGGAGATGTGGCGCCGCTGATGCTTCTCGGAGTCTTCGGCGGATTCATCTGCGCCATGGTCACCGTCTTCAAGAAGGAGTGGTCTCCGGTGACGGCGCCGGTCTACGCGCTGCTGGAGGGCCTCTTCCTCGGCGGCCTGTCGTGCGTTCTCGATCTGCGCTATCCGGGCATCGCCATGCAGGCCGTGAGCCTGACCTTTGGCACGCTCTTCGTGCTGCTGCTGGCCTATCGCTCGGGACTGATCCACGTCACGCAGAAGTTTCGCCTGGGCGTGGTCGCGGCCACCGGCGGCGTGATGGTCTTCTACCTGGCGCAGATGCTGCTGGGCTTCTTCGGATTCCACTTCACTTCGATCAACGGCGGAGGACCCATCGGCATCGGCTTCAGCCTGATCGTGGTCGGCATCGCGGCCATGAATCTGGTGCTCGATTTCGACTTCATCGAGCGCGGCGTGCAATACGGCGCTCCCAAATACATGGAGTGGTACGGCGCCTTCGGAATCATGGTCACGCTGGTCTGGCTCTATCTTGAGATTCTGCGCCTGCTCTCCAAGGTTCGCAGCAGAAACTAGCGCCCTGACCGCTTGTATTTGTCACAATGTTGGGTGCCCCAGGTCCCCTTTTTGGGACCTGGGATGCATCGCGCAGCCGGATGCGCGGCGCTACACTGATTGCGGAGAATCCGCCATGAGAATGGGTCCGATTTCGCGAGCCGGTGCGATCGCCATGCTGGCCATGCTTGTTCTTGCGAGCCCACGCTGCCCGGCGCAGATCCCCGGCAGCGCCGCTTTGCCGGAGAGCGCTTTTTCAATTCCTCAGGCGCAGTTGCTTCAGCCGGAGGAACTCAATCGTCTGCTCCAGGCCAAGGGCGCGGAGAAGCCGCTGGTGTTGCAGGTCGGCTCGCACGTGCTCTTTGCCGAGGCGCATATCCAGGGATCGGAGTACGTCGGGCCAGGCTCGCAGCCGGCAGGCCTCCAGCAGTTGCAGCAGAGAGTCGTCTCGCTCTCGCGGAAGAGCTTCATCGTCCTGTACTGCGGCTGCTGCCCGTGGAATCACTGCCCCAACATTGCGCCTGCCTACTGGCAGTTGCATAACCTTGGATTCACTCACGTCAATGTCCTCTATCTCGCGAGCAACTTCGGAGACGACTGGGTGAACAAGGGGTTTCCGGTTGAGCACGGCCGCTAGCAAATCGATGCGCGGAGTTAGACCGTGCGCTGCGAACGCGGTGCCCTGCGCGCTGCGCCGGGTGCTGTGGGCAGGCGTATTTTGCGGATTGTGTCTGGGCGTCTGCTCGGCGCATCCAGCCTTCGCGGCGGACTCTCTCCTGCACAAACACGCACCCGCATTCGTTCGCGAAGACCTGAATCACAAGAAGCTGGCTCTGGCTTCCTTTCGCGGCAAGGTGGTGCTGCTCAACTTCTGGGCCACGTGGTGCGCGCCATGCCAGCTTGAGATGCCGCGCTTCGTCGCGTGGCAAAATCAATACGGCCCGCGCGGCCTGCAAGTGATCGGCATCTCCATGGACGACGATCCGGCGCCGGTGCGCGCGCTCTGCGCAAAGTTGAAATTGAATTTCCCGGTCGCGATGGGAGACGAAAAGATCGGAGGGCTCTATGGTGGCATTCTCGGCCTTCCCGTGACCTATCTCATCGACGCGAAGGGAGCAATTCGCGCCGAGTACCGGGGCCAGGTGGATCTCAACGCGATCGAAGCGCAGATGAAGATGCTCTTGCCCAAGCCTTGAGCCCGGCACGCATCTCCATCGGCGATTCTCTCCAGATCGTGTTTGCCGCCGCGGGATTTGCTTCAGAATTGCGCGGTCAAATTTGCTGAGAACGACCGCCCCCGGCCCGTCAGCGGTTTGATCTGGCTCATCCAGCCGCTGGCCATGTAGTCGTCGAAGTTCACGCCGCCCAGCGGAAGCTCATAGTCTCTGTTGAAAAGGTTGTCGCCGGCCGCGGTCATGCGCAGATGTCCATGCCGGTAGCCGGTGTGCAGATTGAAGAGCGCGTATCCCAACGTAACCTGCTCAAAGCGATGCGGGTCCACGTCCGACTTGCGGCCGACCGCCTCCACGCCCACTCCGCCTGCAAATCCCTTGAGTTCTTCGTCGAAGGCCACGCGGGCGTGGGGCGGCATCATCTGGTAGAGGGCGGTCGATGTGTCCAGCCTCTCTCCATGCAGCCATCCCGCCACCCCGCCGATCTTGCCCCGTCCGAAATTCGAACTGTTCCAGAGCGTGGCGCTGCCGTCCAGATCGCCTCCATCGATGCGCGCGTTGTGATTCGCAAACCGCAGTTGGGCAAAGGTGCTCATGCCGTACATCGCGGTCGCCAGAGTATCCACATCGATGTAGCTATGGATATAAGTCGTGTACGGCGTGAGCTTGATCTCCCACTCCTTGCTTGCGTGGCCGTGCCAGCTTGCCGTGCCGCTCACGGTGTTGGCGATCTCGGGCTTCAGGTTCACGTTGCCCACATAATAGTTGCCGTCGCCAAACCAGCCGATCATGCCGCTGGCCATCCAGTTGGTGGACCATGCGTAGCGCTCGTAGAGGTTGGGCGAGCGAGTCTTGCGCGCGTAGCCGAACTCATAGGCGCTCGACGCGTTCGGCTCGTAGCGCGCTACCGCGGTCGCATCCAGATTCACATCGGTCCTAGCGCGGTTCAATGCGTTGAAAGCGTCCGCGTCGGCGCCGTACATCGTCTCCGAGTAGCCTTGCACGGGTCCGGCATGGGTCCACACCGTATCGTTGCGTAGCCCGAAGAGCGTGCTCCATTGCGCATTCCACTTGCTGGCGATCTCGGCGAAACTCCCCAGCCGGATGCGGCGGCCGTCGTTGATGCTGACGAAGGTATCGGGGCCCATCATAGGCGCGGTGCCGGCCACGGCGGGCCAGCGGTCGTCCAGAACAAAGCGGTGCGCTTCGTTGCCCGCGCGCAGAGTGTGCCGCGCGGAGAGCGGAAGCTCCAGCTTTGCCGAATACCCGCTATCTCTTCCATGCGTATTCATCGGCATCGCCATGGGCATGGGAAAGGTCGCCTTGTCGTGGCCGATATTCATCGCGTGCCATGTGCCCTGCCAGTAGACGTGCGTATCGAGCGTGCCGCGTGCGAAGTTTCTGCGGTAATGCAGGTTGAGCGACTCCGCGTAGTTGCGCACCAGGTCCATCTGCGCGCTGACAAAGCCCTCATACGGCGTGTGATGCAGCTCGGCCTCGACGACGACCAGGTTGCCCCCGCCCTGCGCCGCCACGGTCACGGTGTGGTCCGTGCTCTGGGCATAGGTCGAAGTGACTTTGTGGCCGCTGCCGTCGGTGTAGTCGTCGTTGGTGGTCCACCATCCGTTGTAGCCGAACCCGAGATTGCGGCCCGCGACCCACTCTGAAAACGAGCCGCCGTAGTTCTGCCCGTTGCTGCGATAGAAACCCGAGGCCGTGCTTTCCTCGTGCAGCGCTTCTCCCGGAGTGGCGAAAGCAGGAGCCCGCGATTCCACGCTGACCGTTCCGCCAATGCTGTCGCCGCCCATACTTACCGGCGTAATCCCGGCCATCACGGTCACCGCGGCCGCTTGCGACGGGGCAACGGTGGAGAGCGGAGGGTTCATGTGGTTGGGGCAGGCCGAGGAGACCGTCATGCCGTCGACCACGAGCTTTGTGCGTTCGTCGCCCAGCCCGTGCAAGATGGGAACCGAGGCAAGTTGGCCATTTTCGCGCAGGCTCGCGCCCGGCGCCTCCGCCACTTGCTCGGCGCTGTTGCGGCTGCCCGCCTGCTCGCTTGCGTCCACCGTGCGCGAGCTTGCCGAGCCGGCTCCAGACTCTGGAGCATTGACTTCGACAACGGTCCTTGCCGGGGCAATTTTCAAAACGATGTTTACCGTCGTCTCGCTGCACGGCGTGACAGAAATATCCTGAACCACGGCCATCTCAAAGCCGGCGGCAACCGCAGTGAGCCGATAGCGGCCCGCGCGCATGCCATCGAAGACAAAGCGGCCCTGGGGGTCGGTCGTCAGCGTTCGCTGGATGCCTGAAATGCGATGCCAGGCCTCGATCTTCACTCCCGGCACCACCGCGCCGGTCTGGTCCTTGACGACCCCGGCGATGCGGCCGGCCGAAGCGGCTGGGCAGGGAAGAGCTTGCATCTGCGCCGACGCACTGGAACTTCGTTGGGCACGGGCCGGGCTTGGCTGCCAGCACAGGCAGACGGCCGGCAACAGCGCCAGCAACAACTTGCTTTTCATGATTTCTCCACTTGCTCGAGCAAAGCGCTAGACAACGGGAGAGGAACGGCGTTGCCGATCCCATCCGTAAAGCGGTGCGCGCAATCAGGCAAGGGAAGTGGGAGGGCCGCGCTTGGGATGGCTGCGCTGAGCGGCCAGCCGGAAAAGAGACTGGATTTGCGGCGCGCGCAACGGATCGACGCCAACGCGGGCGGGAAAGGGTTCCTGGGATTCAGGCTTGTAGATTTGCGCATGAATCGCGCAAGCGCCAGTGGGAGGGCAGGGACAATTCTCCGAGACGGATGCGACGCCGCTCGGCCTGCCGCCGAGCCGTTCCATTGCGCGCATCATGCAGTGATGCTTGCCGTGCCTGCGGCAGCACGCGGGCAGATTCGCCTCGGCATCCGGGGCGAAGAAGGGCGCGATCGGCGTCCAACAGAACAACATCGTCAGCGCAAGTGCGATCGTGCGGCGCATGGTCAAACTACCAGTCTAATCGAGGAGCCGCTGGGCGAGGGACGGGCGTCAGACCGGCAATGCCGGAGAAGCGCCGGACGGAACACAACTCTCTCCGCCTTGAAATCGGACTGAATTTGTCGTATATTAAATAAGGACTAAATCAGTCGGATATACTGTTTTTTGCCTTGCACGCGCAAGCAGCGTTATCTTCCGGTTGGTTCCAAGTTGCTCTTGAATCTGTCTTCGGCCCTGGAGTATTTCATTGAAGAAGCTGTATCTTGCTGTTTTCATTCTTTCTTCTCTTTCGGTTTCCAGTCCGTGTCTGATGGCCGCGCCGGCCTTCATGGTCGCCGGCGTCGTCCATGACGTAACCGGCGGGCGCATCGCCCACTCCCGCATCACAGCCCGGCTTGCCGGCTCCGCGGAGGCTGTTCAAGCCGAGACCGGCGACCGCGGCGAGTTCCGGCTTGTGGTTCCCGCGCCGGGCAGCTACCAAATCGAGGTCGTGGCCGAGGGCTTCAATCCGCTCACGGCGCAGGCTGTGGTCTCCGGCGAGGCGCCGGCCGCGAATCTCGATTTGACCTTGGAGATCGCCGCGCACAGCGAGACCGTGGAAGTGACCGCCGATGCGCTGGCCGCCGAAACCACCAGCACCCAGTTGGGCGAGACGCTGGACACCGGCAAGATTGAGAGCGTGCCCCTGAACGGGCGCAGCTTTACTGACCTGATGGCGGTGCAGCCGGGCATCGTGCCGGTGAACACGGCGCAGCCCGGTGCGGTCATCATGACCGGCGTGGCCTCGACGCCGCCCTCCGGCGACGCCAATCCCGGCAACCTCTCGATCAGCGGCCAGCGCGAGGCGTCCAATGGCTTCCGCGTAAACGGCAGCGACGTGGAGGAGGACGTGAACATGGGCACCTCCATCGTGCCCAACCTCGACGCCATCGACAGCTTCCGCGTGCTCACCTCGAACTTCGACGCCGAGTACGGCAACTCCAGCGGCGGCCAGGTGCTGGTGATCACCAAATCCGGCGCGGTGCAAATGCACGGCTCGGCCTTCGAGTTCCTGCGCAACACGGCCCTGGACGCGCGCAACTACTTTTCCCAGGACCGCGCGGCCTATCGCCAGAACCAGTTTGGCGGCACGCTGGGCGGCGAGCCCTTCCACAAAGGCGTCATGCTTTTTGGCGACTACCAGGGAACCCGTCTGACCGAGGGCATCGATACCGGCAACATTTCGGTTCCCTCCATTGCCGAGCGGAACAGCGATTTTGCGCAAGCCCCGCTCACCGGCAGCGTGAATGGAAGCTATTGGGCCAGTCTGCTCTCCGCGCGCCTGGGCCAAACGGTAACCGCCGGCGAGCCGTATGCGCAGGTCTTTCCCACCGGCCAGATTCCTCAGTCCGCCTGGTCCGCCCCGGCCAAATCCCTGCTGGCCTCGATTCCGCAGCCCAACGCCGGAGCAGGTCTGTTTGCCACCGCGGCCCAAGCCCAAACCCTGCAAGACGACAAGGGCGCGCTGCGCATGGATTGGACGCACGGCAAGGGCACGCTCACCGGCTACTACTTTCTCGACAATTACTCGCTCGTGAATCCTTATCCCACCGGTACCGGCGGGGCCAGCGTGCCCGGCTTCAGCGCCACATCCAACGGCCGCGCCCAACTGGCCAGCCTGGGCCACACCGTCACCTTCGGCAGCGCGGCGCTGAATGAATTCCACCTCAGCTACATGCGCAACGCCAACGATGTGGGCCAGCCCAAGGGCGGCGTGGGCCCGTCGCTTGTCTCGCAGGGGTTTACCGGCATCGTTCCCCTGAAGCCCTCCACCGAGGGCATTGAAAACATCGCCTTCAACGACTTCACCCTGGGCGTAGACACCACGGCTCTCGTGCAGGCCGAGAATATCTACGAAATCAGCGACGCCTTTTCCCGCATCGTGGGCAGGCATGGGCTCAAGGCCGGCGGAGAAGTCCATTCCAACCAGATCGACACCCACCCCGACGTGATCTTCAACGGCAGCTTCGCCTTCAACGGCTCCGAAACCGGCCTGGACTTTGCCGACTTCCTGCTCGGCGTGCCTTCCAGCTACACGCAGGGCCAGGCGCGCGACTTTTATAACCGCAACCTTTATCTAGCCGCGTTTGTCCAGGACAGTTGGAAGCTCTCCAGCCAGCTCACCGTCAATTACGGCGTCCGCTGGGACCGCATCCGCCCCTGGCTGGAGAAGTTCAACCAGTTGCAAACGCTGGTCAAAGGCGAGCAATCCGTGGTTTTTCCGGGCGCTCCGCAGGGACTGGTCTTTCCCGGCGACCCCGGCGTGCCTCGATCGCTGGCCCCCGCGCGCAACGACGTTGCTCCGCGCGCCGGCGTAGCCTACACGCCGGACTTTACTTCGCCGTGGCTGCGCAAGCTCACCGGCTCATTGGGCCAAACCAGCATCCGCCTCGGCTACGGCATCTTCTATACGGCCTACGAGGGGCTTTCGGCGGGCATCATGAGCGCCAATCCGCCCTACGGTTATACCTACACTTCGGCCGCGCCGCCGCTCTTCGAGTCGCCCTTCACCGTGGCCGCCACCGGCACAGATGCCGGCCAGAGATTCCCGCTCCAGCAGGTGACCTACGGCGCCAGCCGTTCCAATCCGAACGCCAGCGTGAACTGGAGCCAATTTGAACCGCTCGTCGGCATTCCCGCCGTGGACCCGCGCGATGTGACGCCTTACGCCCAGCACTGGATGGCCAGCGTGGAGCGCCAGTTGGGCGGGTCGACCCTGGCCGCGCTCACCTATGTCGGCACATCGTCGCATCACCTGCTGGTGCTGGAAGAAGCCAACCCCGCCGATCCCGCGCTGTGTCTGAGCCTGGGCACGGCTGTTTGCGGTCCCTTCGACGAGCAGGCTGCGCGCACCGGTTTTGGTCCGGCCTTCGGCAGCGTCGAGTTGCAGCGCACCATCGCCAACGCCAACTACAACGCTCTGGAAGCCACGCTCACCCATCGCTCCCACGGTCTCGATCTGTTGGCCAGCTACACCTACTCGAAGTCCATCGATCAATCTTCCGGCCTGCCCGAGCCGATAAATCCCGTCAATCCCTCCCTCAGCCGCGCTCTCTCCGCCTTCGACCTGCGCCACAACCTGGTCGCCAGCTTCCACTATCAATTGCCGGAGCCAAAGGCCGGGCCGTTCCGCTTGCTGGCCTCGGATTGGGCCGTGGCTGGCATTGCGCGGTTTACCTCCGGACTGCCTGTCACGCTGCTCAACAACAACGACACCTCGCTGCTTGGCACCATCCCCAACGGCATCAACAACAATGGCGTCGATACGCCGGCCTGGCCTGGAGGATTGCTTGGGAAATCGCTGAGCCTGCATCTCGATCCTCGCGGCGGCGTGCCCGTATTCGATGCCTCGCAACTTACCTTGCCCGCGCTGGGAACCATGGGCAATGCGCGCCGGCGTTTCTTCTCCGGCCCTGGCATGGAGAACCTTGACGCCACGCTCTCACGCAGCTTCCCGATGCGAGACAACCGCTCCTTCGAATTCCGCGCCGAGGCCTTCAATCTGCTCAACCACGCGCAGTTCTTCGGCGCAGCCGCGGTCGAGGGCAACATCTCCAGCGGCAGCTTCGGCCAGGCTGTCAGCGCCATGCCGCCGCGCCTGGCGCAACTGGCCCTTCGCTATAAGTTTTGATCGGAACGGGTGCCTGGACAAGGCCGGGTGTGGGAACAGGATTGGGTGCCCCACCCTCGCCGCGTCTTTGTTTTTGCGGCTAGGGTGGGATTTGCTACGTTCCAAGTTACTTTGTTGCCGGTTGCGGATTACCGGCCAACTGAATGGTCAGCGTGGTTTCCTTCTGCACCGGGCGGCTGGGAGTGCGGACCACGACCTGGGCCTTCGCCTTGTCGTAGCGCCATCCCGCGGATTCCGCGTCCGCCGCGGCGGCAATCTTCTTGCCGTCGAGCGTCACCGAAGACGGCGGCGCGGCCGACCACAGCCGTACCTCGTAACTGCGCTCGGCGGGCATCTTCGGATAGCTTCCTTCGACGGCCGCAATGGTCACTTTGAATTGACGCGGCTTCTCGCGGTTCACCTCGACATTCGTCCAGGCAAACTCGCCGCGCTGGTAGTTTTCCCCGATGCTTGAATCCTCATAGACCCGATAACTGCTGGTGCTCTGGTCCTTTGCGAAAGGGAAGACTTCAAAGATGAGAGGATCGACGGGCTTCTCGCCGGTATAACTCATCTCCGGCTGTTGCGGCAGGATGGAGCCAGCCTTCACGTACACCGGAATCTGCGCCTCGGTAAAGGTGCGATCGAAGTTGCCGGGACCGGTCAGTTGCTTTCCGGTGAACCACTCGACCCACTCACCTTTGGGCAGCCAGACCGACTTGGTTACGAGGTGCGTAGTGGGATCGGCGGGAGAGGCAATGGGCGCGACGATCATATGATCTCCGAAGATATATTCGTCTTTGCGGTCGTAAGCTTCCTTGTCTTCGGGATAGTCGTAGTAGAGCGGGCGCAGGAAAGCCACGCCCGTGTCGTAGGTCTTGCGCGACTCCGTGTAAAGGTAAGGCTGCATCGCATAGCGCAGGACAAAGGCATCCCGCATGATGCTGGCGTACGGCTCGGGATAGGCCCAGATGCGGCGCTCCGCCTTGGGATTCATTGTCGTGTGAGTGCGCAGAATCGGCGAGAAAGCGCCGAACTGAACCCAGCGGCTGAAGAGCTCCGCATCGACGGGGCCCGGAGCGTGGCCGCCGATATCATGGCTCCAGTAGCTGTAGCCTACGTTGGCCGCGGTCGCCGTAAAATACGGTTGAAAGGCGAGCGACTCCCAGGCCGAGACGGTGTCTCCCGAGAATCCGATCTCATAGCGATGATTTCCCAGGCCGCCCCAGCGGTGGAAGATCAGCGGGCGCTTGCCCTCGCGCTCCTGGTCGGTAAAGTGCACATAGTTCAGCCAGAAGGTCGGATTCACGTGAGGCAGCTTTGTCTTCACGCCCTGTTGCCAATCCAGCCACCAGAAATCGATGCCTTGTTGCTCGATGGGATGATGCAGCAGGTTCATGTAATTGACGGCAAACTTCTTGTTGGTAATGTCGAAGGGCACATACTTGCCGCTCGCCGGATCGATGCCCATGGCCTTCGCCATCGCGGGATAGGCATCCTCGAAGGGCTGCACGCCGGAAGCGGGATGAAGATTGAGCGTTGCTTTCAGTCCCTGGCTATGTACCCATGAAAGAAAGGATTCGGGATGGGGAAAGAACTTTGGATTCCAG
The DNA here is from genome assembly GCA_049515995.1 of Occallatibacter sp. Lineage (GTDB taxonomy): Bacteria > Acidobacteriota > Terriglobia > Terriglobales > Acidobacteriaceae > Telmatobacter. The sequence goes on from JBEKTO010000028.1 coordinate 30,650, forward strand.
CTATAGCCGGACCATCCGAACATCTCTCCGGATTGGTCGAAGCCATGGTTCTGTGTAATATCTACGCCTCGCGACTTGATAGCTTCCGGGGAAAGATGCCATCCCATGTCGATGACCAGAACGTCCAGCGGCACCTTGTGCTCGTGGAACTGGTCCACCAGGTCGCGCAACTCCGCATCCGAGTAATCCCAATAGCGCGACCACCATGTGCCAAAGGCGAAGCGCGGCGGCATGGGAATCTTGCCGGCGATGCGCGTAAAGTCGCCGAGGGCCTGCTTATAGTCGTGTCTATAACCAAAGAAGTACCAGTCCTGACGGTCTACCGCGGTGCGCTCAACCAGCCAGGGTAACTCGCTGTCGGGTCCGTTGAACCGGAAGTCGGCCGAATCGAAGGCCGGGCTCACGCTATCGTCGATCACCGCCCAGCCGTCGCGCGAAACCAATCCCTGCTCCAGCTTGATGTTATCCCCGCGCACGGTATCGAGCGTCCGCGTCGTGCCCTTCAGGTTGCCGGTGCTGGCCGCTCCGGGTTGCCATGTGTGCGCGTCCCCGTCTAACTGAAACTTGATGGAAAGGTTCCCGGCTGTGAACTTGCCTGAACCCTTCTGATAGCGAACTTCGAGTGCGCTGGTCTTGAGAACCAGATCCTGCCCCTCCGTCTCCTGTTTGAACTCGGGAACCGGAAGCTGGCGGTTGAGAACGACAAAAGTCGGTCTGTCTTCGAAGTTGCCGTCCTCGCTCCACTCCATGCGGATAAGTTGCGGAGTTAGAACGGTGAAGCGGGCATGACCGTCGACAATCACCGCTCGAGGGTCTGCCGCGGGTTGATAGATCTGCTGTGCGAACAGAGCCGAGGCGCAGAAGAGAAACGCTCCCGGCAAGAAGGTGGAAAAGATGTGCTTGCGGGCTCCAGATGAAACAAGTGAAAACAGAGTCTTAGACAGCATAAATGCTCCAGAGTAACACCGGTTGAGTGATCGATCCGGCCCATAACGATTGGAATTGAACGAGCGTCCCATCCTTGCCGCATATTTGTTCTTGCGGCAAGGGTGGGATGAAAAGGCCGGATCAATCGTTGAAACGCTCAGAACTGAATCTGTTGCGAAGAGCCGTCGTACGCGACGCTGCGATCGGGTGCGCCCACGGCTTCGCCTGTTCCATGATCCGGCTTCACCAGCACGATATGGAACGCGCGCCGCTCCTGCATTCCTTTGAAATGACCTTGACGCGCGCCGATGCTGAGCACCTTCGCTGCATCGTTCCAGTGCAGGCCAATGTGCGCGAATGCGCCCTTTTCATAGTCGTAGGTCGTGCCGTCGTCTTCGTAGAGACTGAAGTCGGCGTCGGCGCCTGGATAGATGCGCACTTCGATGGGACCCTCCGGATGCTGATCGCTATACTGCTGCTCGGGACCGAGCGGAAGAATGCTTCCCGCGCGCACATAGAGCGGCATGACGGCCAAAGGCGTCGCGCGAGTTACAGTCTGCGCTCCCGCCACGCGCTGTCCGGTCCAGAAGTCATACCAGTCCGCGCCCTTGGGAAGATAGACGCGGCGTTCCGCGCTTCCAGCCTCGGTTACAGGAGCCGCAAGCAGGGAAGGGCCAAGCATGAATTCGTCGTTGATATCCAGGACCTTGGAGTCTTCGCGAAAATCGAAGGCCAGCGCCCGCATGGGAGTGTACCCGTCGAAGGTCGTCTTCGCGCCGAGCGTGTAGATATAGGGGAGCAGCCGGTAGCGAAGCTGGTCATAGAGGGTAAGAACCTTCTGCGCTTCTTCCCCATAGGACCAGAGTTCGTTTTCGTTGTTTTTGCGCGTGCCATGGGCGCGGAAGACAGGGCAGAAGGAACCGTACTGGAACCAGCGCACGAATAACTCCCGGTAAGCGGGATCGCGCGTGTCGCCGCCCACGAAGCCGCCAATATCCGTCGTCCAGTAGGGCAATCCGGCCATGGAGTAGTTCAGTCCTGCGGGTATCTGCCGCTTGAAGGTGTCAAAGTTGGTCGCCGTATCTCCGGACCATGCCGCGGCCGAGTTTCGCTGCATCCCGGCAAAGGCCGAACGGGTGAGCATGAAGACACGCTTCTGATCCGTCGCCGCGCGCTGACCGTCATAAATCGACTGGGTGGTCATGAGCGGGTAGATATTCGCATATTTCGATCCGTTGCCCAGGGCTGTCTTGGTCCCGGCAAGCATGGGCCCGTGCTCCTCGGCATACAAGTCGGCGGGCTCGGTGGAATCCAGCCAGAACGCGTCGACGCCCGCATCGAAGAGCGACTTTTTGATCTGCGCCCAATAGACGCCGCGCGCCTTGGGATTGAGGGCGTCATACAGGCGCGCGCCCGGCAGATAGGATGGCAATGGATTGACGCCGCCACTTACAAAAAGCCCCTGCTTCAGCATCTCGTCGAAGTTGGCGCTTCCCGGCTGAAACAGCGGCCAGACCGAAACCATGATATGGACATGCTCATCGTGAAGCGTCTGAATCATGCCGCGAGGATCGGGAAATTGCTTGTTGAATTCACGCGAGCCGAAGCCCGTCTCTTCCCATCCCGCGTCCAGAACGATGTTATCCAGCGGAATCTGCAGGCTGCGGTACTTTGAAGCGATTCCCAAAAGTTCGGTCTGGCTTACATAGCCGAGCTTCGATTGCCAGTAGCCATAGGCCCAGTGCGGGAAGAGCGGCGCAGCGCCTGTCAATTGACGGTAAGCGGCGATGATCCTGTCGAATTGCGGACCGTAAATGAAGTAGTAATCCACGGCGTCCGCGACGCTGGAACTGATGGCGATAACCGGCTGAAAGCGATTGTTCCAACTGGTCACCGAAGTATTGTTCCACAGAACTCCATAGCCTTTTGAAGACAGAAAGAAGGGAATGGAGATATTGGTGTTGTCCTGGGAGAGTTGCAGCTCGAGATTGCGCTGGTTGAGGACGCCGCTCTGGTGCTGCCCCAGGCCATAGAATCTTTCTTCCGGAGTCAGCGCAAACCAGACGGAGGCGCGATGCGTGGCTTCGCCGTCGGTTTCAGCGGGCGTTACCTGTCTGGGGTAAGGCCAATCCGATTCGCCGAGGAGGGCGTTTCCGTTCGAGTCCTCGAAGCGAACCGCCCCGCTGTTACGGTTGACTGAAACCGTCAAACCCGAAGCGATCACATCCACTTGCTTGTCAGTCTCGCGCACCGTGAATTGCGCCGGATGGCACGCCGTATCGGAGATGGCCGGATTGCCCAGGGCGGGTATCTGCGCCGACGGCGAATAAGTGATGCGCGCCATGTTTGCGTCGCAGGGCTCGATCCGCAAAGAACCGTTGGTCAGCTTGACACGGACCGCGATGGCATCCTTGTCGTAACTCTGAACCAAATCTGGATGGGGACTGGGTTGAGCTATTCCGGAGATAGCTGTGAATAACACCGGGACAATACATGCGTAACCAAGATAACCAAGACTGAGAGAAGGTTTGTTCCAGGTTTTCCGAATCGTTTGCATATTCTTTGTACGCTCTCCTGTTTCATCCTGATCGGCCAATCGAGAACCGATAACAAGGCTTGCGCAACCTTGCAGCCCTGCGTGGACTCCGCTGCCAAGAATATACGATTTGGGGTTGCCCAGGTCCGGCTCGGCCGCTCGCACGCATTCCACGGGCAACGCAAATGGGGAGTGCGCGCAAAGGCGGGAGCGGAGGGCGATGGGGCCGCAGGCGCCGGGATGCCGCCCCGCGGAGATGGAGAGGATGGCAGAATCGTGGAGGGAAGGAAGCCGGCTTGCGCTGAAGCGGGGGCACAAAGCCGCGCGCCTGCACCGGGAGCTGGCGTTGATTCTGCACAGCTTAGGCTCGATGGCGCACGGAGCGGCCGGTTTCGGACCGGGAGCCGTCGAGCCTGGGCGATTGCGCCCATTTCCAGGCGGGCGAAGGCGGTCCCAATTGGTGAGACTCAAAGGGGTAAACCTTCGCCCTGGAGTCGGGGCGCACCATGTTGAAAGTGACTATAATCACATGCGGGAAGGCAAAGATCGCGACTTTCCTGAATTCACCGGAAGGGAATCCCGCCAAATGGCGACAGGCGAAATTGCCCTGGATCAAGAACGGGGCGCATTGGGCGCGCGCCCGCGCGTCACAAACGATTTCAGCATCAACGTTGCGACGGTAAACGGATCGGGCTCTCAATCCGCCAACAGCGTATTGCTGAAAAGCATCTTCGGAATGGGCGTTCCCGTCAGCGGAAAGAACCTTTTCCCTTCGAACATTGCCGGACTCCCCACCTGGTTTCTGATCCGCGCCAGCAAAGAAGGGTACGTTGCCCGCAAGCGCGATCCCGAAATCCTGGTGGCGCTCAACGCCGATACGGCCAAGGCGGACCTTCTCGCCCTGCCCACCGGCGGCGTGGCCATCTACGAGGAGCACCTCGACCTCAAGCAATATCGCGACGACGTGGCCTTCTACCCGGTGCCCTTCGACAAGATTACGGCGGCCATCTGTCCCGAGGCCAAGCTGCGCAAGCTGGTCAAGAACATGGTGTACGTCGGCGTGGTCTCGCAGTTGCTTGCCATCGATCTCGGCGTGGTGGAGAACGGCCTGCGCAAGCAGTTCGCCAAGAAGCAGAAGGTCTTCGACCTGAACTTCGGCGCGGTGAAGGCCGGCTTCGACTATGCCGCGGAGAAGTTCACCAAGCAGGACCCGTTCTTTATCGAGCGGATGGACAAGACGGCGGGCAAAATCATCATCGACGGCAACGCGGCCTGCGGCATGGGCGCGGTGTTTGCCGGCGTGACGGTGGTCGCGTGGTACCCCATCACGCCCTCCACCTCGGTGATCGAGGCCACGGCGGACCTGCTCAAGAAGCTGCGCGTAACCCCCGAAGGCAAGGCCACCTACGCCGTGGTGCAGGCCGAGGACGAACTGGCGGCCATCGGCATGGTGCTGGGCGCGGGCTGGGCCGGCGCGCGGTCCATGACGGCCACCTCCGGTCCCGGCATCTCGTTGATGGCGGAGTTCTCGGGGCTCGGCTACTACGCCGAGATTCCCGGCGTCATCTTCGACGTGCAGCGCATCGGACCCTCGACTGGCATGCCGACGCGCACCTCCCAGTCCGATCTGTTGAGCGTGGCCTTTCTTTCTCACGGAGACACCAAGCATGTGGTTCTGCTGCCGGGGTCGGTCAAGGAATGTTTCGAACTCGGGTACGCGGCCTTCGACCTGGCCGAGCGGCTGCAAACGCCGGTCTTTGTGCTCTCGGATCTCGATCTGGGCATGAACAACTGGATGTCGGACGCCTTTGTGTATCCCGACAAGCCTCTCGACCGGGGCAAGGTGCTCACCGCCGAGGATCTCGAACGGCTGGGCGGATTTGCCCGTTATCGCGACGTGGACGGCGACGCCATCGGCTGGCGCACGCTGCCGGGCACGCCGCACCGCAAGGCCGCCTATTTCACGCGCGGCTCGGGACACAACGATGAGGCCGAATATACCGAGAAGCCGGATGAATACGTAGCGCTGATGGAGCGGCTGTCGCGCAAGTTCGAGAATGCGCGCACGCTGGTTCCGGCGCCGGTGACGGTGAAGGACGGAAGTTCGACGGTCGGATTCCTGGCCTACGGCACCACCGACTTCGCGCTGCGCGAGAGCCTGGACCAGATCGAGAAGGAATATGGCCGCAAGGCGGATTACATGCGCATTCGCGCCTATCCTTTTGCGCACGAGATTCACGACTTCGTAGCGGCGCACGAGCGCATCTACGTGGTCGAGCAGGATCGCGACGGGCAGTTGGCCAGCCTGCTCAAGCTCGATCTTCCCGCCGAGCAAACGCCCAAGCTGCGCAGCATTCTGCACTACGATGGATTGCCGCTGGACGCCCGCACCGTCACCGAAGAGTTCGCGGCCAAGGAGGGTCTCTAATGGCTACCGCAACGCCAACGCCCAAAGTCAACCACATCGGCCTTCCGGTTCTCGAATATCGCGGCGGCAAGAGCACGCTCTGCGCCGGCTGCGGCCACAACGCCATCTCCGAGCGCATTATCGACGCCATGTTCGAGATGGGCGTCGAGCCGGAGCGGGTGATGAAGATGAGCGGCATCGGCTGCTCCTCCAAGAGTCCGGCCTACTTCATGAGCCGCTCGCACAGCTTCAACGGTGTGCACGGGCGCATGCCGTCGATCTCCACCGGAGCCATCCTCGCCAACCACACCATGACCACGATCGGCGTCTCCGGCGACGGCGACACGGCCTCCATCGGCATGGGCCAGTTCGTTCACCTGCTGCGCCGCAACCTGCCCATGATCTACATCATCGAGGACAACGGCGTCTACGGACTCACCAAGGGCCAGTTCTCGGCCACCGCCGACATCGGTTCGAAGCTCAAGACCGGCGTCATCAACGATCTTCCCGCCATCGACACCTGCGCTCTCGCCATCCAGTTGGGCGCCACGTTTGTGGGCCGGTCGTTCTCCGGCGACAAGAAGCAGTTGCTCTCCATGCTCAAGGCGGCCATCGCCCACAAAGGGACGGTCATGCTCGATGTCATCAGCCCTTGCGTCACCTTCAACGACCACGAAGGCTCCACCAAGAGCTACAAATTCATGCAGGAGAACGACGAGCCCATCAACGAGGTGGGATTTGTGGCCAGCTTCGACGATATCGAAGTGGACTACGACTCAGGCGAGATCTACGAAGTGGAGATGCACGACGGCTCGAACCTGCGCCTGCGCAAGCTGCTCGAGGACTACGATCCCACGGACAAGGCGAACGCGGTGCGCACGCTGATGGAGGCGCAGGAGCGGGACGAAATCCTGACCGGCGTCTTCTATATCAACACCGAGCAGCCGACCTTCATCGATCTGCTGAACGTGGTGGACGAGCCGCTGGGCACGCTGCCGGAATCGCTCACCCGGCCTCCGAAATCGGCCTTCGACGGCCTGATGGCCAACCTGCGGTAGCCGCATCGCAGCAGTCTCTGCAACAGAAAAGCCCCGCCGTACGCGGGGCTTTTCCGTGTGCGGAAGAAGCTCTCAATGAATCATGGATCTCGCCAGGACGAAGCCCGTGGTCATTCCGATGAGCAGACCGCCCGCGCCGAGAAATGCGAGCAGAAACAGCGCATCGATCAGTCTCTGCTCAAACTTGAGCGAAGCGGCGGGGAGTTCCAGAAGAGCCCGATAGATCCTCTTGTAGGCCTGCCAGAGCACCAGTAGGCACACAAAAGGGGGCAGGAGCATCGGAATCAGGACCCAGACGTTGGGCACCCCCGCGCTCAAGCCCTTGAGGAGCACGAGCGCCATCAAGCCGCCCATGAGAACGAAAAGCGCGCGTGCCCACTGGTAAGAGTGACGGTACAAAGGGCGTTCCAGCATCTTTCCTCCCGTCTGCCTGCATTCACTCCGGATATCTGGTTTTAGTGTGCCGCAATCTTCACGCCCAGGCCGTTCAGCTTGGTGCGCGCCTGCGCTGCTTCGGGGGTCTGCGGATGGCGCTGGATGAGCAGGCGCAGCTCGTGGATGCCCGCGTCCTTCTTGTTCATCTGCAACAGCGCCAAACCCTTGCGCAGTTGCGCGGCCGGGGCCTTGGCGCTGCCGCTGAATCCCTCCAGCACGGCGTTGTAGTCCTTGACCGCGTCGCTATAGTTCTGCTGCCGGTAGGCGATCTCGCCCAGATAAAACTCCGCGGTTCCGGCCAGATCGTCGAGCGGATAGTAGTGGATCACGTCCTGAAACTCGCCGGTGGCCACGTCGTACCGGGCGCCGTTATAGTCGCGGACGCCGGCCTGAAAGGTCTCTTGCAGCGGAGGCGTCTGGCTGGCTGCCGGGGCGCCGGGCGTAGGCTGGGCCGCGGGCGATGAGCCGCTGGGCTGCGCCGTGCCTCCAGGGGTTGTGCCGGCGGGCGGATTCTGGATGTTCTGCAATTGCGCCTGCAAATCCTGTATCGATTTATCCAGTTTGGCGATGCGGGACTTCAGTTCGTCGACCGAGTCGTTAAGCGACTGGACCTGGCCGGAGACTGCGTCCAGTTTGCCGCTGCCCGCCTCGCTCTGCGCGTTGATCTTCAGCTGCAGCGCGTTTACGGTTGCATTCATCTGGGTGGCGTTGTCGGCTGTCTGCTGCGCCAGATTCTGCAGCACGCCGAAGCGCGTGTCCAGGGTGGACTGGATGCGCTGCACCATGTCCAGCAGTTGCTGCACCTGCGTTTGCAGTTCGATGATCTCCTTCGATGCCGCGTGGGCGGGTACTGGCACGCAGAAAAGCGTTGCCGCAACGACTGCGGAAGCAAGGAGACGATTACGGAAGGTACGTGTGCTCTGCATTCTTCACCTATTCAAGACGGGCGACAGTTGACAGCCAAAAGTCAGCCGCCAACTGTCGCCCGTCCACCCTGTTTTACCGGTCCAGCGTGAATCCGGCGCGGCGATTCTGCTGCCAGCACTCCTCGGTCGACTCGGAGCAGAACGGCTTTTCCTTGCCGTAGCTGACAACGCGGATGCGGCTCGCCGCCACTCCGGCGGTAACCAGCGCGTTCTTCGCGGCGTCGGCGCGGTTCTGGCCGAGCGCCAGGTTGTACTCGTTGGAGCCGCGCTCGTCGCAGTAGCCGCCGATGACGACCTTCACGTCGGGATGGCTCACCAGATAGCTGGCATCCTTCGAGAGCGTGGCCTGGGCGTCGCTGCGAAGGTCGTACGTGTCGTAATCGTAGAAGATGTCCTGCACGTTGGCCTTGAACTCTTCTTCGGCGCTCATCGTGTTGGTGGGCACCTGGACCGCAGGCGGCGCGTTCACGGTGACGCTGGCCGTAGCTTCGGCCGACCCGCTCTCGCCGCGAGCCACCAGATGGTAGCTGGTTGTCGCGGTTGGGGTCACGGTCTTCACGCCCGAGGTGGGCACATCTCCGATGCCATCGATGGAGACACTGGTGGCATTGGTTGTGCGCCAGGCAAGCTGCACCTGATCTCCGGCCGATACCACGGCGGGAGTCGCGGTAATCTGCGCGGTGGGTGCGGGCACGGCGGCCACAGGCGGAGCCTCCGCTGCGGGCGGCAGCGGCTGCTTCTTTTTGCAACCTGCGACTGCAAACAAGGCGACGAACAGGACAACAGGTACCAGAATGCGATTACGTCTGTTCAACGGGTTACTCCTTCCGAAATTTCAAGAGTGTCTTCCGAGCGATCTGGCCATTTGCGTCTCCGCTCCCGGCCTTGCAGTGGAGCGCCGGAGGCGAGTGAAAGACAGAAGGCAGCGGATTGAAACGCAATGGCTCTGCTCTAAATCCCTTCGGAAAACGTTGAGTTGAGGCCCACACCTCATCCTGAACGGTTACAAGACGCGGGGCCGGCCAGCCGATACGCCTCCACCCTCCAGAACGATCCAGTGGGGGATTTTGGCAGCGATAAAATCATAGTGCATCGAGCTGCTATCGTTCACATGCCGATTCAGATCGCGAACGCTTCCATCCATAACGGCTCGACCCCATGCGGAGTTCACTTCCAGCTCCAGTTGGGCATCTGGTTGTTGCCCGCGTGGGTCAGTTGATGCTGCTCGGTGCCGTCGGCCAGCATGGACCAGATCTGCGGATGGCCGCCCACCGTGCGCTCGAAGACGATGTGCCGTCCATCCGGCGCCCAGGAGGGGTAATCGTTGCTGCCCGACTCGTGCGTGAGCTGAAGCCAGCGTTTGCTGGCAATGTCGAAGTAGTAGATGTCCTGGCCGCCAGGGTCGCCGGGACCGTATTTGCGGTTCCAACTGAAGGTCAGGGCCTGCCCATTCGGCGACCACGAGGGAGAGACGGCATAGCCGCCATCGGTCATGCGCTGGATGTTGGCTCCATCGATATCCATCGTGTAAATCTGCGGCAGCCCGGTGCGGCCGCTCACCCACGCGATTTGCGCGTTGGTGCGCGGGTTCCAGCAGGGCGCCACGTCGGGTCCGCGGAAGCTGGTGAGCTTGCGCAGGTTTCCGCCGCTCGCGTCCGCGACCCAGATCGCCGAATCGCCCGACCGCGACGAGGAAAACGCGATCTTTGATCCATCGCCCGACCAGGCAGGCGACAGGTTGCTTCCGCCCGCCGTGCCCGCCGGAAAGCCGACCGGGCGGCCCAGGTCCAGAGAGAACATGCGGATGGCCCATCCCTCGCGGCCCAGGGTGGAAAAGGCAATGCGCGAGTTGTCCGGCGAGATCCGCGGCGAAAGCGAAATGCTGCCCAGGTGGGTCACCTGATGCTGATTCTGCCCGTCGTAGTCCATCGCCCAAATCTCTTTGGTGCCGGTGCGCGAACTGACGAAGTAGATTTTGGTTTCGGCGATGCCGTTGATGCCGCCGCCCAGCCGGTAGATGATCTCGTCGGCAAAACGGTGCGCCACGGTGCGCGCCATGTCCTGGCTGGCCAGCTCGTTATACTGCTTGCCCAGCACCTGCGGATTGGCCGTGTTGCGCGTATCGAAGAGCCAGCCGTAGACGATCAGCCGGCCGTTGTTGGCCGAAAGCGCGCCAAAGACCACCATGGCCGCGTTCGACGGAGCGGCGGACCACTGCGCCAGGTTCATCTCCTGCGGCGATCCCGGCGTGGCCTGCGGCGCCAGGCTCTTTGAAACCATGTCGAAGATGCCCGCGCTGGCCAGATCGCTGTAAAGCGTCGCGTCGAAGACGGCCTTCAAGGCCGGGGTCTGGGGATCGGCGCCCACCGGCTTCAGGTCGGCGGCCGCGACGCGGATGCGGTCGTTGCCCAGGTTGGTGCCGGTGTGGACCCAGTCCTGGGCGTGCAGTTCAATCGCTGCAAGAAAAGCCAAAACAAGCACAGAGTGAAGCAGAATCCGGAAAAATGCCTTCATGCGATGAGCAATCCTTCCTGGTGAAGAACGGCGGTTTGAGCGCACCCTCGCGCGGGTCCTGTCTTGCAGGCCGCTGAATTCGTTGAATCGTTAGTATTCACAGTAATAAGAGACCTTCAACGTACTTGAATTATAAGCCGAAGGCAGTTGACCGAAGGTATCGACCCGCTGCACGCCGCGTTGGCACGAGCGGTCGAGCGTGGTGCTGCCGCTGGAGCGGTCGACCTGCACATCGGTGGGACTTCCGTCTTTGCGGATGGTGAAGGTCAAATAGACGCGGGCGCCTTTGGGCGTGCGCGGGTCCACCTCCGGCTTGTACCAACTGGTGGCCATCTTGCGGTTGATTCCGTCCACATAATAGCCAAAGCGGCTGCCGAAATCGCCGACGGTGATCGAGGCCGGACCGCTCGATCCATTCTGCTGCACGGCGCGCGCAATCGAGCTGCCCGCCTGCTCGCCATACTGGGCCCGGTTGTTCTGCTGGGGCTGGGGTTGATGCTGCTGGGTCTTGGGCGCGGTCTGCGCCAGGGGCTTCTTCACCTGCTTGCCCGAGATGGGGATGGCCTTCTCGTCCACCGCTTCCTTGGCCTTCGGCGTGGGCTCGGCGGGCGCCTGGCTGGGAGTCTCGGTGGACAGCACATTCTGGTTCGGCGGCTGATCGGCGGGCAAGGGGATCGCGCTGCTCACCAGATTCACCTGGATCGCCCCGCCGGAGCCTGGACTGCCCCACAAATTGTGATGGAAAAGGCTGCCGAGAAGGCCATAGAGCAGTAGGCCGCCGAAGAGGACGCCGTGCAGCAACAGCGAGCCCGCGAGCGGCGCGGCCACCGGCTCGCGCGCCTCCACCGGCGCCAGCTCGCGCTCCAGTTCCTCTCCGCCTTCCAGCAGACTCATCATGCGCTTGCTTTATGCCCTCTATTCACGAAAGATTTAAGCATTCAACTCCCACAAAGCTGTCATCCTGAGCGAAGTTTGGCGCTCTTTTTGAGCCAAACGGAGCCGAAGGACCTGCGGTTGTTTTCGCCTTTGCCTTCGCTCGTTTCCTAGTTCCCGCCCGCCGCCGAGGCCTTGCTCTCCAGCGGCTGGGTGACGATGGAGATGTTGGTGATTCCGGCCTGCTTCACCGCGTCCATCACGCTGGCGAAGGCGCCAAAGGGAACCCGCTCGTCGGCCCGCAGATAAATCACCTGGTGCGCCGGATCGGCCCCCTGTTGGTGCAGCTTCTGGGCTAGTTCGTGGACGTTCACCATCTGATCGCCCAGAAAAACCTGTTGATCGCGGTCGATGGTTACCACCAGCCGCTGCTCGGTGATCTCCTTCACCGTGCGCGTCTTGGGCACGGCGACTTCAATCCCCGACTGCAACACCGGCGCGGTGATCATGAAGATAATCAGCAGCACCAGCACCACGTCCACTAGCGGCGTAATGTTGATCTCCGCCAGCGAGCTCCGTGTCTGGCCGCTGCTACTTGTAAAGGCCACGTTCCACCTCCCGGGTGGGTTCGGGGCTGGCGGTCCGCGGCGCGGGCGCGCGCACGGGAATCTCTTCCAGAGAGTTCAGCAGCTCGCGGCAAAAATCGTCGATGGCCGAGGCAAAGACCCTGATCCGCGCCGCGAACTGGTTGTAGGCAATCACGGCGGGCACGGCCACAAACAGGCCGGCGGCGGTGGTGATCAGCGCTTCGGAGATGCCGGGCGCCACGGCCCGCAGCGTCGCCGAGCCGGCTGTGCCCAGCCCGTGGAAGGCGTCCACAATGCCCATCACCGTGCCGAAGAGGCCTACGAAGGGGCTCACCGACGCGATGGTCGCCAGCCAGGTCAGCCGCCGTTCCAGGTTGGTGACGGCTTCGCTGGCCGCGGTCTGCGCCGAGCGCTCCAGCGGAACCAGGTTGCGCGGCGGTCCCGAGCCGCCCGTCTGCCGTTTGTAGGTTTCGTACACGTCCTCGAAGACCTGGGCCAGCGGACTCGCCTTGTAGTCGTTGGTCAGCGCCGCGATCTCCTGCAGCCGCGTGGCCTTGCGGAAGGCGCGGATAAACCGCCGGCTCTCCTTGGTGGCCTTGCCGAACGTGGAGATCTTGCTTAGGATCACGGACCACGAGTAGAGGCTGGCAAACAGCAGCAGCGCCAGCACGGACAGCGCCACAGGCCCCATGTTGGTGATCATCTCAACCAGCGCGCTGGAACCAGGAGACCAGGACGGTACAGCTGGCGTCGCGCCGCTGTCAGCCTGCGATATCAAGACAAAGGCAGCAGTAAAAATCGGCATTCACCTCACATTTAACGGTAGCAGACGCGATGGCCCGCTCCAAGTTATCGATCTGGTGCCTCCCATGGTGCGCGCATCGCGTTACGGAACGCATCGGCAGGTCCGCAAGCGCGCCGTTCATGCTATGCTGCGCTCGGATTCCCGTTGTGGATTTTGCCGTGCGATCGCAGCCAACTCGCCGCGGCGGCAATGAATCCGGCCACAAATGCTCCGTGCCCCATCCTTTCCGCTTCTTCCCGCGGAAAGGGTGGGAAACGACAAACTTCAACCGGCCGTTCATCAAGAGGCTCGCTCAAGAATGCTCGTCGAACTGCGCGCTGAAAACTACGCCGTCATCGATCACGCCATCGCCGTCTTCGGCCCGGGGCTCAACCTGCTCACCGGCGAAACCGGCGCGGGCAAGTCCATTCTGGTGGACGCGCTGGCCCTGCTCATGGGCGGCAAATCCTCGACGGAGATCGTCCGCCACGGCGCGGAGAAGGCCGTCGTGGCCTGCGTCTTCGAGTCCACGGCCGGAGCGGAGGCGATTCTCGAAGAGAACGGCATCGACGCCGAAGGGACCGAGATCATCCTGCGCCGCGAGATTCTCTCCACCGGCAAGGGGCGCGTCTTTGTGAACAACCAGCCGGCCACCGTGGCCGTGCTCAAGCAGCTCGCGCCGGAGCTGGCGCTGGTCCACGCCCAGAGCGAGAGCCTCTCGAGCTTCGACCAGGCCCAGCAGCGCATTCTCCTCGACCGCTTTGGCGGTCTCACTACCGACGCCGTCGCCGAGACCCACGCCCGCTGGCGCGCGGCCTCTGAAAAGCTGGACGAACTGCTCCAGGGCGAACAGGACCGCCTGCGCATGGTCGATCTGTTGAGCTATCAGCGCAAGGAGATCGACGCGGCGCATCTGGAGCCGGGCGAGGACGAGGCCCTGGAGACCGAAAAGCGCGTGCTCGGCAACGCCGAGAAGCTCTACGCCGCGGCCATGGGCGCTTTCGAGCAGCTCTACGAAGGCGGCGCTTCGGCCGAGGTCGCCCTGCGCGCGGCTCTGCGCAACGTCGAAGAGCTCGCCCGCTACGACACCCGCTTTGCCGAAGCCGTCCAGCAACTGCAATCCGCCCGCGCCGCCGTGGGCGATGTCGGCTCCAGCCTGCGCGACTACGCCGAGGGCATCGACGCCTCGCCCGAGCGGCTGGCCGAGATCGAGGACCGTCTGGCCCTGCTCGACCGGCTCAAGCGCAAATACGGATCCACCGTCGCCGAGGTCGTCGCCTTTGGCGAGGAAGTCGCCCGCAAGCTGGCCGAAGTGGAAGACCGCGACGAAATCCTCAAGGTGCTGCGCAAGAATCTCGATGAAGCGGCCAAGGCCTATCGCGCCGCGGCTTCGGCCCTCAGCGCCGACCGCAAAGCCGCCGCAACCAAACTGGCCAAGCTGGCCGAGTCCCAGATCAACTCCCTGGCCATGAAGGTCCGCTTCGAAGTGGTTGTTCAGCCCTCCGGAACATCCGTGCATTCCGCTGAAGCCGCCGCCGTCTTGAAGGGGCATGGCTTTAGCCGTGCCGAAAAGGGCCTGGTTTCCAGCGGAACCTCATCCCCCGAGGGAAATCTTTCCGAGGGTTCCACCGCCCACTGGACCGCCGCAGGCTGGGACGAGGTCGAGTACCGCATCGCCACCAATCCCGGCGAACCCCTCAAGCCGCTCCACGAGATCGCCTCCGGCGGCGAAATGTCCCGCGTCATGCTGGCCCTCAAGGTCGCGGTCGAAGAAAGCTCCTCCAAAACCAGGAAAAAACCCACCCCTCGCACCCTGGTCTTCGACGAGATCGACATCGGCATCGGCGGGCGCGCGGCGGAAGCAGTCGGACAGAAACTCAAATCCCTGAGCCGCGGCCAGCAGGTCCTGTGCGTCACCCACCTGCCCCAGATCGCCTCCTTCGCCGACCAGCACTTCGTGGTCGAAAAGCGCGAAGCCGACGGCCGCACCAAGATGCAAATCCGCCTCCTCGACGACCGCGCCCGCACCCACGAAGTCGCCCGCATGTTATCCGGCGCAACGGTCACCGAAACCAGCCTCCAGCACGCCGCCCAGATGATCGCCGGCAGCCGGTAGCGGCAAGAATGGAAGCCTCGATGCTCGACGGAAAAGCAAGCCAAACAGCTCAGTACATAGCTTTCTGCCGGGCATTGGAGGCACAAGAGCAACCGGCACGGCGCCTTTTCGACGATCCATTCGCCTTTGCTCTGCTGTCGGGTTCATACAGAATCTTCGCGCGCTTGGCCCATCTTCCTCTCCTTGGCAAACCGATCTATTCCATCCTCGACCTGGGATGGCCGTACTCGCGGAGTTCCGCTGTCGTGCGGACTCGAGCGATCGATGACCTGGTGCGCGATGTCATCCGAAGTGGAGCCCGTCAACTGGTGCTGCTGGGAGCGGGGCTCGACAGCCGCGGCTGTCGTCTGGATGAGGTTGGGGAGATCGAGGTATTTGAGGTGGACCATCCAGCCACGCAGCGTGTGAAAAGAGAGCGCCTTCATGCCTGCATGGGCAAGCTTCCGGCGAATATCCGATACGTGGCCATGGATTTCGAGCGGGACGCCCTCGAAGCGAAGCTGATCGAGTCGGGCTATAACCCTGCCGTTCAAGCTGTTGTGGTATGGGAAGGCGTCATCGACTATCTGACTGAATCTGCCGTGCAGAGCACCCTTGCTGTCCTTGCACGACTGCTGGCTCCGTCAAGTCTTCTGATTTTCACCTACACGCATAAAGGCGCGCTGGATGGGTCCAAAGCCTTTCCAGGTGCGCGCCGCTGGCGGTCCTGGAGTCGTGTCAGCGGTGAGCCCTTCCTCTTTGGCTTCAATCCCGATACGCTGGCGGAGGTGTTGAAGCCGCATCGATTCCAGTTGCAGAGCGATGCATCGACGGAAGAGATTGCGCAAAGCTACTGCTCGCCGCTTGGTCGCACAGAACCGGGAAATCGAGCCTATCGGGTGGCGACCGCTCGACGTGTGGAGACGTAACAACTCCTGGAATCAGCGGCGAGAAACAGCAGCCGCTTCCGGCCGGGTGTCCCATCCTTCGCTTATTTCTAGCGAAGGGTGGAAGACCGCGAATCTCGGTCTGTCAGTGTGTACTCAGGCAAGGAAGCCTTTGCGAGCGAAGAGCGAGCGTTTGGCCCCACCGCAGGTGGCCGGGTGCCCCAACTCTCGCTGTTGGGACCCAGGGATTCGATCTTCCTGGCATAGTCGTGAGCAGCACCATCGAAGTCGTTGACAACGGAGGCAATTTCCTGTACGCTTTCAATGTGTACAATATCGGAGGCCGTCCATGCCCAGAATAGCTATCGAGGAAAACAGTCGGATGTCCCTGCGCATCCGCGCAAAGGAAAAAGCGCTCCTGATGCGAGCCGTGGCTCTTCAAGACACAGATTTGACCGGTTTCGTTGTTGGAAGCGCCGTGCGCGCCGCCCAGGATGCGATCCGGGACCACGAGCAAGTGCAACTATCGCAAAGAGATAGCTTGATGGTTCTGAATCTGCTTGAGAATCCGCCCCAGCCCAACGCCCGGCTTGTCTCCGCTGCCAAGGCCTTCGCGGAGCAGCGCCGGCCATGAGCGGTCGTGCATGGCGCGAGGTTCCCATCGGCAAGCAGTACGACCGGGAAGCCTTCGATTGCGGCGAAGAAGCATTGAATGAATTCCTGTGCCTCCATGCCCGTAAAAGCCACGAACGTGGCGGATCGAAGACCTTCTTGGCCGTCGATGAAGCCGACGGAAAGACCGTTCTCGGCTACTACACCCTGAGCCCAGCCTCGCTGACTTACGAGCGTACCCCGGAGAACTTTCGCCGTGGACTGGCTCGCCATGAAGTTCCGGTCTTCCGGCTGGGGCGCCTGGCTGTTGATCGGAAGGCGCAAGGACAAGGGCTTGGCGGCCAGCTTCTGCTGGCTGCAGGGCGTCGCTGCCTCCTCGCGGCAACGGAGGTCGGCGGTGTGGCGCTCTTGATCGATGCGAAGAACGAGAGGGTAGCGAAATGGTATACCAGCTATGGCGCGGTCCCGCTCCTGGATGCGCCGTTGTCGTTACTGCTGCCTCTGCGGACAATTGAAGCCGCCATAGAACTTGCTGGTGGAAAACAGGAAGAGAGTTAACCAGGAGCCGCTGACGCCGGAGTTGCAGACCGAGCTGGATGCTCTGGCCGCCATGCCGGAGAGCGAGATCGATACCATCTAGATGCCGCCCATCACCGGTTGGAGCCATGCGGTGCGCGGGCCGTTCTACCGTTTCGCTTTGCATAATATATCCCTCCGTGGGCGCACACTGGTAAATGGACGACAAAGGAGCACCCAGCCGTTCCCGGCTGACGCGCTCCCCCGCAAGCCCTGAAAAACTTTGCACCCTGTTTTTGACTGTGAAACTGTGAAACGCTACTTAAGTCGTTCAAATTAAAGGCGCATTTTGGAAAACTTCACGGAAACACACAAACTGCGAAACTGCGAGGCTGTGAAACTCCGGCCGTGGCGCTGGGCCGGGCTGACGGGCCTGCGGCTGGGCTCGCGTCGCGTGCATTCTCTCTATAATCCATCGCAAGGGGGACAATCCATTGCAGCCCACCCGGCACAAGCGCCTCTGCGCTTTCGCTCTCGCTCTCTTCACGCTGGTTTCCGTTGCCCCGGCGCGCGCGCAGCAACTCTCGCCGAAACTGCAAAACGCCGTCGGGCACTGGCAGATCGTCGACAGCGACGGCAAGCCCGGAGGCCGGGCGGAAACCTACTTGGTGAACGGCAAGCTCTTTGGCCGCGTCACGCAGGTCCGCCCAGGCCGCACGGCGCACGACGTCTGCGACAAGTGTTCCGGCGAGTTCAAGAACCAACTCATCCTGAACATGGTCATCATGCGTAACTTCCATCCCGACGGGGACGACTGGGTGGGCGGGACCGTGGTGGACCCGGAGAACGGAAAGGAATACCAGGGCAAGATTTGGGCTGTCGGCAAGGACGAGCTTCACATGCGCGGCTTCATCGGCATCTCGCTCTTCGGCCGGACTGAAACCTGGGTCAGGATGCATTGAGCAGAGCGCCCGCCGCGGCCGGCCGGCCCCCGATCTCCGATCCCTGTCTTCTGCTTCTCCACATTGGTATACTGGCAGTGTGACCACAACTCTGCTCGATTCCATCTCGAACGGTACCCACGCCGAGACTTCCCCCAGTCAGAAGAGGGTGTTGTTGCTCAAGCCGCGCGGCTTTTGCGCCGGAGTGGTGCGCGCGATCGACATTGTAAAGATCGCACTGGAAACCTTCGGCGCTCCCATCTACGTGCGCCGGGAAATCGTCCATAACCGCTATGTCGTGAATGAGTTGGCGGATAAGGGCGCGATTTTCGTGCATGAAATCGACGACGTGCCCGACGGCCAGCGCGTCATCTACTCGGCTCACGGCGTTTCACCCGCGGTGCGGGAGTTGAGCAAGGGCCGGGGCCTGAAGGTCATCGACGCGACCTGTCCTCTGGTGACCAAGGTGCATATCGAAGCGGTCAAGTTCGCCCGCCAGGGTTACTCGCTGGTGCTCATCGGTCACCGCGACCACGACGAGATCGAGGGCACGCTGGGCGAGGCGCCCGAGGCGACCCAGGTGGTGTCGAACGTGGCCGAGGCCGCGGCGCTCCAGGTGCCGGACCCGAACCGCGTGGCCTACCTGACCCAGACCACCCTCAGCCTGGACGAGGCGCGGGATATTATCCACGCCCTCAAGGAGAAGTTCCCCAACATCGTCGGACCCCACTCCCAGGACATCTGCTACGCCACCGAGAATCGCCAGGTAGCGGTGCGCAACGTGGCGCATAATGCGGGCCTGGTGCTGGTGGTGGGCTCGACCAACAGTTCCAACTCCAACCGGCTGGTGGAGGTCTCGCGCAATTTGGGGACGATCGGTTATCTGATCGATAACTCCCAGGCCATCGACCCCAAGTGGCTCCAGGACGTGAGTACGGTTGCGGTGACGGCTGGCGCCTCGGCTCCCGAGGTGCTGTCAAGTGCAGTTCCATGATGTTGGTTGGAGTAGCGGGATGGCCGGGAAAGTGGAGGTCGCTGTCGCTACGCATACGGGTTTCCCGAAAAATAATTGAGGCGTTTTAAATCGCATGAGCATTCAGCAGGGGAAGACGCAATCCGCAGCACCTAGATTTGGCCGGCTGGACGCGGACCTGGCAGATGTGGAGTCGGCTATTGTGGGCTCGCGGGACTTCCTTCTCTCCCAGCAGCATCCCGAGGGGTACTGGTGCGGAGAGCTCGAAGCCGACTCGATGCTCGAAGCCGACTACATCTTTCTGCATACGTTGCTGGAAAGCGGCGATCCGGGGCGGTTGCAGCGCGCCTGCACCGAGATGATGCGCTACCAGAACGAGGATGGCAGTTGGAGCATTTATCCCGGCGGGCCGGGCAATATCTCGCTGTCGGTCAAGTGCT
Source organism: Occallatibacter sp. (assembly GCA_049515995.1). GTDB lineage: Bacteria > Acidobacteriota > Terriglobia > Terriglobales > Acidobacteriaceae > Telmatobacter. The sequence continues at coordinate 50,161 of JBEKTO010000028.1, forward strand.
ACTCCTCGGCCAAGATCATGGGCCTGACCGCGGACGATCCGCGCATGGTCAAGTGCCGCGAGTGGGTTCTGGCGCACGGCGGCGTGGTGGAGTGCAACACCTTCACCAAGATGTATCTCTGCTCCCTGGGCGAGTACGACTATGACGCCGTTCCGGCCGTTCCGCCGGAGATCGTTCTCTTTCCCAAGTGGTTCTACTTCAACATCTACGAGATTTCCTCGTGGTCCCGTTCGATTCTGGTTCCGCTGGCCATTCTCTACGCCAAGAAGCCGCTCAAGCGGATTCCGCCGGAGCAGGGCATCGATGAACTGTTCGTAGGCGGACGCGCCAACTCCAAGCTTCGCCTGCGCATGGATCGCAAGTCCATTTTCTCCTGGCGCAACTTCTTCATCGTCCTCGACCGCATCATGCATCTGGCCGAAGCCGTCCACATTCGCCCTTTGCGCACGCTGGCCTTGCGCCATGCGGAAAAATGGGTGCTGGAGCGGCTGGAAATGACCGACGGACTGGGCGCCATCTATCCGGCCATGCTCAACGCGATCATCGCGCTGCGCTGCCTGGGTTACTCCGAGGACGATCCGCAAGTGATCCGCGCCCGCGACGAGTTTGAGAAGCTGGGCATCGAGGAGCCGGCCAGCGAGGCGATGCCCGAGCCGACCTTCCGCATGCAGCCCTGCGTCTCGCCGGTGTGGGACACGGCGCAGGCGGTTTATGCTCTGGGCGAGGCCGGCGTGGCGCGCAACGATCCGCGCATGATCAAGGCCGCCGACTGGATGCTCTCCAAGGAAGTCCGCCACAAGGGCGACTGGGCCGTGAAGGTCAAACATACCGAGCCGGGCGGCTGGTACTTCGAGTTCAACAACGAGTTTTATCCCGACACCGACGACACCGCGCAGGTGCTGCTGGCTCTGAACAAGGTGGACAACCCGCGCGAGCGGTATCAGCACCAGGTGGCCGAGCGCGCCATCGACTGGGAGTTTGCCATGCAGTGCCGCAACGGCGGCTGGGGCAGCTTCGACAAAGACAATACCAAAATGATCTTCCAGTACATCCCGTTCGCCGATCACAACGCGATGCTGGACCCGCCGACGGTGGACATTACCGGGCGCATTCTGGAGATGCTCGCCACCTACGGCTACGCGCGCGGCGACAAGCGCGTCGAGAAAGCCATCAAATTCATCTTCTCGCAGCAGGAGCCGGACGGAAGCTGGTTTGGCCGCTGGGGCGTGAATTACATCTACGGCACCTTCCTGGTGCTGAGAGGGTTGGACGCCATTGGCGTCGATCATCTCGAACCGCAGATCCAGCAGGCCGCGGAGTGGATTCGCATGGTGCAGAATCCGGACGGCGGCTGGGGCGAAACCTGCGGCAGCTACGACGATCCGAACACGCGCGGCGTTGGAATCAGCACGCCGTCGCAGACCGCCTGGGCTCTTCTCGGTTTGTTGGCGGCAGGCGACGACCGCTCCGACTCGATTGCCAAGGGCGTTCGTTGGCTGCTGACCCGGCAACGGGCGGACGGCAGTTGGGACGAGTCGATGGGGGAGGGAAACGTTCGCCAGAGCATCATCACGGGAACGGGCTTCCCCAGAGTCTTTTACCTGGCTTATGTCATGTACCGGCAATACTTTCCGCTGATGGCTCTTACCAGCTATCGCCGGACCATGGAACGCGCCAACTAAAACGGCGCCGGAGGTTGAATCAAATATGGCAATTCCTATCTCCCAGATGTGGACGGTGTCCACCTATGTGCTGAAGAAGAAGCTGGCCGGCAAGAAGCGCTATCCCTTGGTGCTGATGCTGGAGCCGCTCTTCCGCTGCAGTCTGGCCTGCGCCGGTTGCGGCAAGGTGCAGTATCCGCCGCACATCCTCAAAAAGCAGCTCACTTCCGAAGAGTGTTTTGCCGCGGTGGATGAATGCGGCGCGCCGATGGTCTCGATTCCCGGCGGGGAACCGCTGCTGCATCCGCAGATTGTCGAAATCGTCAACGGGCTCATTGCGCGCAAGAAGTACATCTACCTGTGCACCAACGCGCTTGAACTCAAGAAGCGTCTGCCGGAGTTCACGCCGTCCAAGTACCTCACCTTCTCGGTTCACCTGGATGGGCAGCGCGAGCATCACGATTTTTCGGTTTGCCGCGAGGGAGGCTACGACATCGCCGTCGAGGGCATCCAGGAGGCCGTCAAGCGCGGCTTCCGCGTGACCACCAACGCCACTTTCTTTGACGGGACCGATCCCAACGGCGTCCGCGCCTTCTTCGACGAAGTGATGGGCATGGGCGTCGAGGGCATCGTGCTCTCGCCCGGCTACAGCTACGACAAGGCTCCGGATCAGAACCGCTTCATGGGCCGCGCCCGTGTGCGCCGCCTCTTCCGCGGGATACTCTCCAATCGCAAACCGACATGGAAGTTCAATATGTCGCCGCTGTTTCTGGAATTTCTGATGGGCAATCGGAACTACGAGTGCACTCCCTGGGGAATGCCGGCGTATAACATCTTCGGCTGGCAGAAGCCCTGTTACCTGCTCCAGGAAGGTTACGCGGAGAGTTACAAGGAACTGCTGGAGACTACGAGTTGGGAAGAGTACGGCGTGGCCAGCGGCAATCCCAAGTGCGCCAACTGCATGGTGAGTTGCGGCTACGAGACCACCGCGGTGATCGACGGCTTCGGTTCTGTAAAGGGCTTTCTTGCCATGGTGCGCGGCAACTTCAGCCTGTACCGCGACCAGCATGCGCTCAAGCTGCTGAGCGAACCGGCTCCGCACGGCCCGCTGGTGCAGATCGAAGAGCCCGCGCGCAATCTCGAGGAGGCCAACGTATGACCGCCGAAGTGCTGAAATATACGCTGGAGCAGGTGGAAGCGCTGGAACTGGCTCCCGGCTCGGAACATGAGAATCTGGAAGGCTGGGTCCCCACGCTGGCCGGCGACGACAACCTGCGCCAGGCTCTGGAAAAGGCCTTTGACTATCGCGGCGACGTGACGCTGACGCTGAAGAGCGGCGAGCGCATCGAGGCCTACATCTTCAACCGGAAGACCGGCCCGACGCTGGCCGAGTCCTATGTGCATTACTTCACACCCAGCGCGCCGGAGAAGCGCAAAGTGAGTTATGCCGAGATCGCCCGCCTGGAGTTCAGCGGCAAGGATCGCGCCGCCGGCAAGCACTGGGAGGACTGGGTGAAGAAGTACAATGAGCGCAAGGCTGCGGGCGAGACGAACATCGCGCTGGCGCCGGAAGCGCTGGAGTAACTGTACAGGGAACAGTTCATGCTGGCGGCCTGGGAGATGCGAAATGGAAGAGGGCATCGAGGGGGAAAGAGATTCGGAGTTGTCGCCTCAAATGGAAGATGCCGCTGAGGAGGACAAAGTGCCGGGATTGATGCCAGCGCCGGAGCATGGCCACGGCCATGAACACAAAACCGGAATGCCTTGGTTGGATGGGATCATAGCCGTCAGCGTCATTTTTATCTCTGTGATTTCGCTGGTAGTCTCCATCGAGCACGGAAAGAGCATGGAGAAGATGGTGGACCAGAACCAGAAGCTGGTCGTGGCCAGCACCCTGCCCATCCTTACGGTTTTCGGGCGCCAGTTCGACGACTCCGGCAAGCCGTTGCTTCAAGTAACCCTCAGCAACAGCGGCGTTGGACCGGCCCTTATCGATCGGTTTGAGGTACGCTATAAGGGTGTCGTCTATACCGATGAGAATGCGCTTTTGAAAGCCTGCTGCGCCGAGGCTTTGCTCAAGTCCAGGAAGAGCCGGCACCCGCAGGTTTTCTATTCCAATGTTTCCGGACTCATTCTTTCGGCCCGCCAGGATTCCTATCCCATCACCATCAAGCCGGATAAAGACGGCCTCGATCTCTACAATGCATTCAGTCGAGTCAGGGATGGCGACGATCTGACCTATCGTGCCTGCTATTGCTCGGTGCTGAATGAATGCTGGGAGACAAACTTTGACCACAAGCGTCCGCAGCCGGTAAAGGAATGCAAGGTAGCACCGGGCGAAAAGCTCTGGTAGAGACTAAGTGACGGCTTAACTATGAAGATATTTCTAACAGGCGCGACCGGATTTGTGGGCCATCATGTGGCTAAAGCACTCGCCGCCGAGGGCGCCGAACTGCGGATGCTGGTGCGCAAAACCAGCAATCTGGGCAATCTCGAAGGCATTCCCGGCGATACCCACCTGGGCGATCTGGCCGAGCCGGAATCGATTCGGCCCGCACTGACCGGCTGCGACGCCGTGATGCATGTGGCCGCCGATTACCGGCTCTGGATTCGCGATCCGCAGACGATGTATCGCATCAACGTGGACGGCACGCGCGACCTGCTGCGGCTGGCGCGCGAGGCGCAGGTGCCGCGCTTTGTCTACACCTCCAGCGTCGCCACCATGCACTTCCGCACCGATGGCCTGGTCATCAACGAGGACACGCCGGTTTCACTGCGCGACATGGTTGGCCACTACAAGCGGTCCAAGTTCATGGCCGAACAGCAGGCTATCGCCGCGGCCGAGGACGGGCAGCAGGTGGTCATTCTCAACCCCACCACGCCCATCGGCCCCAACGACCAAAAGCCCACGCCCACAGGCCGCATCTTCGTAGACTTTCTCAACGGCAAGTTTCCCGCCTACATGGACACAGGATTGAATCTGGTGGACGTGGCGGAGGTCGCGCGCGCCCACGTGGCGGCGCTGACCAAAGGCCAGTCCGGTCATCGCTACATCCTGGGCGGAGAAAACCTGACCTTCAAGCAGATTCTCGACAAGATGGCGGCCATCACTGGCTTGCCGTCGCCCACGGTCAGGATTCCTTTCGCTGTCGCGGCCACCTACGCCTTCTTCGAGGAATGGATCACCGGCCGCATCCGCGGACGCGAGCCGCGCGCCACACTGGAGGAGGTCCGCATGGGCCGCAAGAAGATGTTCGCCTCCAGCGCCCACGCGCAGCAAGAACTGGGCTTCCGCATACTGCCCGTCTACCCAGCCATGCGCGCCGCCATCGAGTGGTTCCGCGCCCACGGCTACGCGCCATGAAGGGATAGATTGGGCCCCGTATGACAAGAATCGCCATCATTGCCGCCATGCCCGGCGAATTAAAGCCGCTGGTGCGCGGCTGGAAGCACGAGCGGCGCAACGGCGTTCATCTTTGGCGCTGGCGTTTCGACGAGGGCGAGTGGGTTGCCGCCTGCGCCGGGGCCGGCGTGGATGCGGCGACGCGGGCCTTTGCCGAAACCGAGAGGGATGGGACGGTCGATCTGGCGATTTCTACAGGTTGGGCCGGGGCGCTGACCGAAGAACGCAAGGTTGGCCAAGTTTATTCGGTGTCAGAGGTCGTCGATGCGCGCACCGGGGAGCGGTTTTCTGTTTCAGGGCCGCCGGGACCCGGCTCTCAAGCTACAGAATCGTTGCTCGTGACCAGCCCCAAGGTCGCCGACGAAGCGGAGAAAAAACGTCTGGCTGTCGCCTATGGAGCCGGACTGGTGGACATGGAGGCGGCTGCGATTGCCCGCCTAGCCGCAATGCGTGGCTTTCCTTTTTATTGCGCCAAAGGAGTCAGCGACGGCTACGGGGAGCAATTACCTGATTTCAATCGCTTTATCTCGTCGGATGGGCAGTTGCAATTGGGATGCCTGGTACTCTTTTGCATCTTGAGACCCTGGCACTGGCCCGCACTGATCCGGATGGGCGAAAATAGCAAGGAGGCTGCCCAAGCTATCAGGGGGTCCCTGCTCGGAATACTGGATGGATCAGGAGCTATCAGGAAGCGGAATGGCTACCCAAATCTCAAACGCTGAAAGCCAGATCGAGAAGATTCCCGCCACCATGCGGGCCGTGGTATATCGCGGCGTGAACGACATGCGCGTGGAGACGGTGCCCGTGCCCGCGATCGGACGGGGAGAACTGCTGGTCAAAGTGGCCACCTGCGGCATCTGCGGGACCGATCTGAAGAAGATTCACACCGGCTCCCACTCCGCGCCACGCATCTTCGGCCATGAGATGGCCGGCACGATCGTGCAAGTGGGCGAGGGGGTGACGAGCTTTGCGCTGGGTGAGCGGGTGATGGTCTTCCATCATGTTCCCTGCGGGGAATGCTACTACTGCCGCAAGCAGACGCCCGCGCAGTGCCTGCTCTACAAGAAAGTCGGCACCACTGCCGGCCTCGAGCCCTCCGGCGGCGGCTTTGCGGAGTACATTCGGGTGATGGACTGGATCGTCGCTAACCGCGGCGTGGTCCGGATTCCCGACGACGTGCCGTTTGAGCAGGCGGCCTTCGTCGAGCCGGTGAACACCGTTCTCAAGGGCGTGAAAATGCTCCATCTGGCCCCGGACGATACCGTGCTTGTGATCGGACAGGGACCCATCGGCCTGATGCATGCCGTGCTCTCCAGCCGTACCGGGGCGCGGGTGCTCACTTCAGATCTTTATCCCGAGCGCCATGCCATCGCGGCGCGATTCGGACTCAAAGACCCGATCCATGCCGGCACCGAGAATGTGCTGGAGAAGGTGTTGCGAGAGACCGATGGCCGGGGAGCGGACGCCGTGATTCTGGCCGTGGGCGGCAATGCGCTGATCCAAACCGCAATGGCCGCGGTGCGGCACGGCGGCAAGGTGATGCTCTTTGCCCAGACCCAGCACGGCGAGGCAATCTTCGACCCCGGAGCGGTGTGCATGGACGAAAAGACCCTGCTCGGGTCGTACTCATCTTCTTTTGGGATCCTGGACGAGGTTACCGATCTGGTTTTCGGCGGCTATCGCAAGGGATTCGATTTGACACAACTGATTTCGCACCGTTTTCCGCTTGAAGAGGCGGTTCAGGCGATCGAAATCGCTTCGCACCCCAAGGCCGACTCGATGAAGATTATGATTGAGACTGTCTCCGGCGCGGGAGCAGAGTAGGAGGGACTTGATGGCGACAACCATGAAGGCCGCAATCCTCCACGGCCGCGAAGATATTCGCATTGAGCGAGTGCCGGTCCCCGAGGCCGCGTCCGGCGAATTGATTGTGCGCGTGGGCGCCGCGCTCACCTGTGGAACGGATCTGAAGGTCTTTCGCCGCGGCTATCATGCGCGCATGATCGTGCCTCCCGCGCTCTTTGGCCACGAGTTGGCGGGGACGGTGGTGGAAGCAGGCGAGGGAGTGGTGGGATTTGCTCCCGGAGACCGCGTGGTGGCGCTCAACTCGGCCCCTTGCGGCCAGTGCTTCTTCTGCGCGCGCGGGCAGGAAAATCTGTGCGACGACCTGCTCTTCAACAACGGGGCCTATGCCGAGTTCATCCGCATTCCGGCCCGCATCGTGGCCAAGAATACGCTCCACGTCCCCGCCCACGTGCCGCTGGAGCACGCGGCTCTGACCGAGCCGCTGGCCTGCGCGGTGCACGGGTTTGAGGACTCGCGTCCGCGCTCTGGCGACACGGTGGCCATCATCGGTGGCGGCCCGCTGGGGCTGATGATTTTGCATGTGGCGGCGCTGGCCGGCTATGAAGTCATCGCCATCGTGAAGCACGACGGCCAGGTGGAGGCGGCGCGGCAACTGGGCGCGACGCACGTGGTGCAGACGACGAGCATCCGCAAGGCCATCCGCGAGACGCGCGCGCTGACCCCGAAGAACCGGGGCGTGGATATCGCCATCGAGGCCGTGGGTGTGCCCGAGGCCTGGCAGGAAGCAGTCGAACTGGTGCGCAAGGGCGGCACGGTGAACTTCTTTGGCGGATGCGCCGTGGGAACCCATGTGACTCTCGACACCAATCGCATCCACTACAGCGACATCACGCTGCGCGCCACCTTCCATCACACTCCGGCCATCTGTCGCAAGGCGCTGGAATTGATCGCAGGGGGACGGTTCCAGGCGCAAGCCTTCATCACCGGTCACGCCCACCTTTACGAACTCAACCGAGTCTTTGAGAAGCTGATGAAGCGAAGCAGCGAGATCAAGACCGCCATTGTGCCCTGAGGCGAAGCGATGAACCCGATGGCAACCCTGAAACCGGAAACGGAAGCGCTGGATAAAGATATGTTGCCCGAGGAAATGTTGATAGACCGTGGCTGGGCCGCGCTGCCGTCCGGCTATCGCATTCCCGAGGTTGCGCCCACGCTCGACGAGGCCCGCGCCTGGTGCAAGAGATTGGCCGAATCGCACTACGAGAACTTCCATGTCGCGAGTTGGTTCCTGCCCAAGGCTCTACGCCCGCACTTTCACTCGATCTACGCCTACTGCCGCGTCTCCGACGATCTCGGCGACGAAGTGGGCGACAGCTCCGTGGCTTTGGCGCTCCTCGATTTGTGGGGGCGTGAGTTGGATGCCTGTTACGAGGGCCGTGCGCGCCATCCTGTCTTTGTCGCGCTGGCCGAGACCATTCGCGCCTGCGGGATTCCCAAGGAGCCGTTTGCCGATCTGTTGACGGCTTTCCGGCAGGACCAGACGGTGACGCGCTACGCCTCGGTCCAGGATGTGCTGGGCTACTGCCGCTATTCGGCCAACCCGGTGGGCCGGCTGGTTCTGTACGCATGCGACGAAGCAAGCGAGGAGAAATTCCGGCTTTCCGACGCCACCTGTTCGGCGCTGCAACTGGCAAACTTCTGGCAGGACGTTCGCAGCGATTCCAGCGCGAGGGGACGCGTGTATCTGCCGCAAGACGACATGCGGCGCTTCGGCGTGAGCAACGAGACCATCGCGCACGGCATTGCCACCCCGGAGTTTCGCGCGCTGCTCAAGTTCGAGGTGGATTATGCGCGAGGACTTTTTGAAGAGGGTCTTCCGCTGATCGGCATGGTCAACCGCGATCTGGCGCTGGACCTGGATCTCTTCAGCCGCGGCGGCCTGGAGATTCTGCGGGCCATTGAGCGGCGGGACTATGACGTACTGAGCGCAAGGCCGGCCATTGCAAAAAGCACCAAACTCCAGCTTGCGCTGCGGGCCGTGGGCGCCAAACTGCTGCCCTCCTGGAGCCTTGGGCGCGGCCGGCGCACAGAGAAGGCGGCTTGACGCACGAACCTACATTGAACGGAGTCATGTTGGACGGACTCACCCTGGACGAAGCGTACGCGGCCTGCCGAACGATTGCCAGGCGCGAAGCGAAGAACTTCTATTACGCTTTCGTTGCGCTGCCGGCGCCGCGCCGCAACGCCATCTGCGCCATCTATGCCTTCATGCGCCAGGCAGACGATCTCTCAGACGATGAGAGCTTCTCCCGCGAGGAGCGCCGCATCAGACTGGATGCGTGGCTGGCGGAGTGGCGCGCCGTCTGCGAGGGCGCTGAATCGGCCGACCCGGTTTTCCTTGCCGTGCGCGATGCCACGCAGCGCTTCGCCATTCCGCTTGGGCTGCTCGACGAATTAGTTGCCGGCGTCACCATGGACCTGAAGCCGGTCGAGAGCGATGCTCCCGATACCTACGCCACCTTCACGGAACTCTACCGCTATTGCTACCTGGTGGCCTCGGTCGTGGGCCTGGTTTGCATCCGCATCTTCGGCTACCGGGACAGCCTTGCGGAGAAGCTGGCCGAGGAGACGGGCATCGCCTTCCAGCTTACGAATATCCTGCGCGACGTGGCCGAGGATGCGGAGCGCAACCGTGTCTATCTGCCGCTGGAGGATCTGGCAGCCCACGGGGTTTCGCTGGATTCGCTGCTGCATCGCGCAGCAGGCGCGCCGCCAACGATTTATGAACGCGCGCTGATTGCCGAGATCGCCCGCCGCGCGGAGAATTTCTATCGATCCGCGGAGGAATTGATGCCGCTGATCGACCGCGAAAGCAGACCTGCGCTGTGGGTGCTGGTCTCGATCTATCATGAATTGCTCAAGCGGATCGAGCGCGCCGATTTTGACGTCTTTTCGCGCCGGGCCAGCGTACCGATGACGCAAAAGCTGGGAATCCTGTTCGTAGGCCTGGCACGCATGGGCTGGGCGCGGCTGTTTGCTTGAAAGCGGAAGAAGCCTTGAACAGTTCACAGCAAAATCCCGAGAAGACCGTTACCGTCATCGGCGGCGGCGTGGCCGGCATGAGCGCAGCCAGCGCGCTGGCCGCGGCCGGGCTGCGCGTGCAGCTTGTCGAGCGGCGCGGTTATTTGGGCGGGCGGGCCAGCTCCTATCTGCATCCGGGCGTTGGTGAGGTCATCGACAACTGCCAGCACGTGCTCTTCGGTTGCTGCACCAATCTCATCGGCTTCTACCGGCGCATCGGCGTCGCGGACCAGATTCACTGGACCAGCGAGATGCACCTGATCGAGCCGGACGGAAAGCGTTCGCTGCTCGGGCCGTCGTGGCTGCCCGCGCCGTTGCACGGGCTGCCGAAGCTGATGGCCGCGCATGCCTTTTCGCTACCTGACAAGATCGCACTGGGCCGTGCCTTCAGCGCGCTGATGCGGCCGGTTCGCGGCGATTCAACCGAAAGCTTGGGCGCATGGCTCAGGCGCCACAAGCAAACGAAAGGTGCGCTCGACCGCTTCTGGCGCTTGGTGATTGCCAGTGCGCTGAATGCGGAGATCGACTCCATCGCGCTGCCGTATGCGGCCAAGGTGATCCGCGAACTCTTCATGAATTCGGCGAGGGCGGGCAGCATGGGGATGAGCCGCGTGCCGCTGAGCGAACTCTACGCAGGTGTGACTCCGTTTCTCAACGAGCGCGGCGGCAGCATGCACCTGAATACGCCTGTGGAGGGCGCGGTCTGGGATGAGGAGACTTCGCAGTGGACGATTCAGACGCACAGCGGTGAGTTGACGTCGGATTTTCTCATTGCGGCGCTGCCGTTTGAGGCGATGCAGAAGTTGTTGCCGGGACTGCCTCCCGCAGAGCGTTCGGACGAGTTGGCCGCCATGTTGGCACGCCACGAGCACTGGCCCATCTGCAGCGTGCATTTGTGGTTTGATCGGGAGATTACCGAACTTGAACACGCGGTGCTGCTGGATCGCGAGATTCACTGGATGTATAACCAGTCGCGGCTGCAAACTGGGCGCGGCGGGCACTATATCGAGCTTGTGGTAAGCGCCACGCAGTCCTTTGCGGCTTTGCCGCGCGAGGCCGCGATCGAGCTTGCGCTCAGCGAGTTGGCGGAGTTCTTTCCGCGCGTGAAAGAGGCCAAGCTGGAGAAGGTTGCGCTGGTGAAGGAAGTCCGCGCCACGTTTGGCGTGCCGCCGGGAATCGATGCTTCGCGTCCCGCGGCCGTTTCGCCGTGGCCGAATCTGTTCCTCGCCGGAGACTGGACGGCGACCGGCTGGCCCTCGACGATGGAGAGTGGGGCGCGGTCAGGGCACCTGGCCGCCGAGGCGCTTTTCCGCCATGGCTTGGGCGAGCAGCTCGAGTTTCTAGAACCGGACTTGAAACCGCAGGGAATCATGCGCTTTATTCGTTAGAGCGGTTCTCACCTACACGTACCCTTGCCAGCTCTGTGCAAGGTGGCATGGCTTTGGAGTATAGCAATGGGAGAACCGCTATAGCGGCGGAAGGCTCGCAGCACAAGAACCGCGGGTCGGCCGTCATGCGATCTGAAAACCGATCTCCAAGCCCTACTATCAGTGCGCCAGGAAATAGACACCGATGCAGACCAGCACGGCGGCGGTCCAGCGGCGGCGATCGACATTTTCCTTAAGGAAGAACTTGGCGGCGACGGCGTTGGTGACCAGCGTGAGCGAGGCCGATGCCGGCGCAACGAGGCTCAGGTTCAGGTGGTTCAAGGCCAGCAGCAGGGAAAAGAAGGCCAGCGCCAGAAAGCTCACGCCCGCGAAGAAGAGCGGGCAAGTGACGACGGCGCGAATGGCGCCCTTCATGCCCGAGCGGGCGCGAATCTCGTCCAGGTCCCCGATGGACTTCATGGCCGCAGCGGTGAGCACTTCGCCGGCAGTGGAGCAGAGGACGATGGCCGCGATCATGGCCGCGGCGGTCCAGAAGCTGTTGGGTGCAGCAGGGACGGGAATGGTCATCGCGCCTGCTCCTGTTCGATTTCAACTGCGTCCGTCAGCGCCTCGACTGGCGCCGGGCGCTCCGTCAACGAAGGCCCATGCGCCACAAAACCCACGCCTACGGTGATGAGCACAATGCCCGCCCAGCGCTGAAGGGAAATCGGCTCATGCAGCCAGAAGCGGGCGAGCAGCGCGACGATCACGTTGCCGAAGGCCGTGGCGGGAAGCACATAGGTGAGGTCGGCCCACGAGAGCGCGGTCAGGTAGCTGGCGAAGAAGCCGATGAGAAGCGCGATGCCGAAGGCGATCCAGGGCGTGAAGACCGCTGCGATGAGCGTGGCGGGATGATCCAGCGAGATGGGCGGCAATTTTGTCATGCCGCGCGACAGGCAGGTGTCGCCCAGCGGCGCGCAGACGGCTACCAGTCCCAGAATCATGTATTGCCGCGGCAAAAGTCTCTCGTGAGCCATCGATATCTTGAGTTTCCTCTAAATACAAAAAGAACGGAGGGCGGACGCGATGGCGCCGCCCTCGATGGGAGCTATCCGGGCAGCGGCTATGCGCCAGCGCTGGCGGGAGCAGGCGGATCGGCCTGTTGGCTGCGCGCCACCTTTACCATTTTGTTTCGCTGCGCGCGCAGCTTGAGGAAGGACTTGGCCTCGGCGTAAAGACGCGCCACGTCCCGATTCACAATCGCTTTCCAGACCACGCGGAGGGCGGCCTTGGGCCGGAAGAAATACTCGTCATAGAAGCGATGTACCATTTCGAGCACGTAGTCGGCAGGCAGGTCAGGATACTCGATGTGCGCTAATTGGTGGCCGCCTTCATCGCTCATGGAGGTGGCATTCGTCATGAAACCGTTGGCCTTGACGTAGTCATAAAGCTCGGTGCCGGGGAGTGCATGGGCGATAGAGACCTGGATGGTCTCGACATCCAGCGACTTGGCGAAATTGATCGTGTTGCGGATCGACTCCTTGGTTTCGCCGGGCAGGCCCAGGACAAAGTCACCGTGGACGCTCAGGCCCAGATCGTGGCAGTCCTTGGCGAAGGCGCGCGCACGCTCAACGGTGGCGCCCTTCTTGATGTTCTTAAGAATCTGCGGATCGCCCGACTCGAAGCCCACGATGAGCAGCCGGCATCCGGCATCTTTCATCGCCTTCAGCGTCTCGCGGTCGGTGGTCACGCGCGAGGTGCAGCTCCAGGTGAGCTTGAGCGGCTTAAGCTTTTCGCACAGCTCGATGGTACGGACTTTTTGAATGTTGAAGGTGTCGTCGTCGAAGAAGAACTCCTTCACATCGGGGAAGTTCTGTTTGGCCCAGGCCAGCTCCGCGGCCACATCGTCGGTGGAGCGCTTGCGCCAGGCGTGCCCGCTGAGCGTTTGCGGCCACAGGCAGAAGGTGCACTGCGCCGGGCAGCCGCGCGTGGAGTAGAGCGCGATGAAGGGGTGCAGCAGGAAGGGCACGTTGTAGCGCGTCACGTCCAGATCGCGCTTGTAGATCTTGGTGGCCCACGGCATCGCGTCCAGATCTTCCACCTGCGGACGATCTGGGTTGTGGACGATCTTGCCGTCCAGCTTGTAGCTGATGCCGAGAATCTCGTTGAGCGGCTTGCCCTGGGCGTACTCGACCACCGAGTAGTCGAACTCGCGGCGGCAGATGAAGTCCAGCGCGGGGCATTCGTTCAGGGCATTTTCCGGGTCGGTCGTTACCGGTGGACCAACGAAGGCGATGCGAATGGACGGATTGGCGCCCTTGATGGCCTGAGCCAGGTGCTGATCGCTCTTCCAGCCTATTGTGGAAGTGAACAGTACCAGGAACTCATAGTCCTTGCATATCTTAATGGTTTCTTCCGCGGAGACGTGGTGGGGAGACGCGTCGAGCACGCGCGAACCCTCGAGCATACCGGCGGGATAGGTCAGCCACACCGGGTACCAGTAGGATTCAATCTCGCGGGTTGCCGGCCAGCGCGAGCTTGCGCCACCGTCGAAGTTCTCGAACGAGGGCGGATTCAGGAACAGGGTTTTCAGAGGCATAGGCATCCCTTCAATTCTAGCATTTCTGCTGTTTTTCAACTGTTCTGCCTGGTTCTCGATCTATTTTGCGCGCAGTTCGTGCAGCCAGTCTTCCATGTGGCCGAGTGCGTGCAGCAGGTTAAGCCGGGCCTTGCTCAGGTCGAATCCGGCTTCGAGCGCGTCTTCAAATTTCTGGCGCTCGTCGATGCGCGCCAGTTCTTCCGCTTTGGGGCTCAGTTGCGGTGGCGCGCCAGGTCCGCTTCCGGCGCCGTTGCCCAGTTCCAATTGTGCTTCTACCGCCTTGACCTGCTCATCGGCGATCTGCTGCTTCAAACTTGCGATCTCCGCCAGGGCATCCAATTCGCGCAGGCTGCCGGTGAGCTCCACAATCTGGAGATCGTTCTGCCGCTGGGCCTGTTCCGCCTCGACCTTGGCTCGCAGCGCCTCGGCTGCCGACTCTTTGGCCTTGGCGTGAAGGCCGAGGTCGAAGAGCGGAATCTGAATCGAGAATCCGAAGCTGAAGTTGTTGGGAGTAAAGTTCTTGTAGTACTCGGTGTAATTGTTCAGCTTGTCCGAGTCGAGGTTGTATTGTGCTCCGAAGCCCAACTGGGGGCGGCGTCCGGCGAGGCCATCGCCCACGGCCTGCAGTTGCTTGGAGCGGGCCAGTATTCCTGCCGACTCGATGCCGGCTGTGGAGAGAACCGGCTCGCCGGCTTTCACCGCGGGGATCTCCGGAATACTCGAGTGATCGGGCGTGATTGAGCCCACCGGCAGCGCGGTGAGCGAGGCGAGTTGCTTGCCAAGAGTGCCGGAGCGGGTCTCCAGGTGAAGACGTTTCAGCTTGAGCTGGGCTGCAGTCAACTGGGCCTGCAAGAGGTCGCTCAGCGGGTCGACCCCGGCTTCCGCGCGCTGTTGCTCGATCTGCACCAGGCGGGCAGCGAGCGTCTCCTGCCCATGTGCGGCATCCAACTCGCTGTTCACAGTGTCGAGTTCGATGTAGGCTGTCGAGGCATCCAGCGCCACCTGCTCGCGGGCGTCCTTGAGGTTGAGAGAAGCGGCCTTCAAACCGGCTTCTGCCGCCAGGATGTACTGGCGCTGAGGGAAGCTCAATACCAGGGACTGCATCGACGCGTTGGCGACGGAAGGCTGTCCTGTGGGAAAACCGATGGAGGTGCCGACCGTCGAACCGACGACCAGATTCGGAATGTAGACATACCGGGTTTGCGCTAAAGCGGCCCGGGCCTTTTGCACATCGGTCTCGGCCAGTTTCACCGCGATCGAGTTGCGCTGGGCCAAGTCAACGACCGTGGCCAACGATACTTGTGCCGGCGCGAGCGCGGGCGCGGCCGTCAGCGCCAGGCCAAGCAGGATTGGCGCCCAGGCACGGCGCGGATTGTGTGCGATCTTCATCTGGGCGTCTTCCGTCAATGTTTAGATTCCTGAGCCGGCCTGTATTCATGCGCCAGGGCCAGCGCCGCTGCCCGTTCCCGTTGTGCACCGGCGGCGTCGCCAAGTTGCTCCATCAGGCGCGCCAACCGCGTGTGCGCCACAAACGCCGGCGCCTCTTCGGTTTTTACCGGGCCGGCCAGATAATCTTCCAGCATTTTGGCTGCCAGCGCCGGTTCCCGATTGGCCTTGGCCAGAACAGACGCTCCGTCGTACAGCGCAACCGCGGCGCGTTTGTCCCGTTCCACGGCACTTATGCCGCTGTGCACCGCCGAATCCATCTCAACCCAGCGCTCGTGCCGGCGGTAGAAATTGGCCAGCGTCATCCACTGGAAGCCGGGATGGGGACCAGAAGCAATCGCCTGTTTGTACTCGCGCTCGGCCGTGCCAAAATCCTTGTCCTGCTCGGCGATGCCGCCGCGTAGTTCGTGGGCCCGCGCCGCATCCAGCTTATCCAATTGAGCAGCCACAGCTTTGGCCTTGTCAGAGCCGCCGCCCACCACTCCCGGCGCATCCTCGTAAAACTCGCCCAGATCGGCCAGTGCTTCGGTACTGCGCGGATTCAACCGGACCGCTTCCTCGAATTCAGCGCGCACCCGTTTGGCTAAGGAATACGCGCTCAGAAACGAAGCCCGGTCCGCCTTTTCGCCCAGTGCTCGGCCCAGCCACAGGTGATCGCTGGAGTTCTGCCCATCCAGATTCACGGCTTGTTGGCACTCCCGAGCGGCGGCGTCCCATTGTTCCAGTGTGAGGCGCACGCGGCACTGGAGGTTGTGGGTCTCGGCAAGGCCCACGCCCGATAGGGGAAGGGAGTTGAGAAGAGCCAGAGCCTTGTCCGCCTCGCCGTCTTGCAAGGCGAGGTTGGACTGGGCCAAAGCTTGCGCCAGTTGCGGCCTCGGCGCCTGCGCGGACGCCGAACACGCCGCGGCTGCCGCCAGCAGGCCAGCCGCAAGGCCCTTTATTCCATTGCGCGACAGGGTCACCGCACAACCTTGATGGGAATGCCCTCCTGCAAGGGCTGTCCGTTGGTTGTCCCAGTTGCCACCCAATCCCCCTCCTTGAGTCCGGAGAGAATGGCCGCCTGGGTAAGATTGATGGTTCCAGTCGTTACCGGGGTTCGCACCAGTCCGTCGCCGATCACCTTGTAGACGTACGGCTTTCCGTTCTCGGAGTGCAAGGCCTCACGCGGCACGCTCAAGGCATTCGGTTCGCTCGACGTGGTTACTTTGACCGTCACGTTGGTGTCGGGGAGCAGATCGCCACCTGCATCGTCGATTTGCACCAGCACCTCACCCACCGTTCGCGTTCCATAGGTAATCACCGTCACGGGAGTGCGGACGATGTGTCCATGCCAAACCTGGCCGGGCTTGGCGTCCCACTTGATCTGAATCTGCTGACCAACAGCCAGGCGTCCGATCTCCGGTTCGTCAAAATAGGCCCGTACGCGCTCATGGTGCAGGTCTGCCAACTGGAGCAACAGCTTGCCTTCCTCGGCGAACTCCGTGCGTCCGGCATTCATGCTATAGACCGTTCCGGCCACGGGAGCATGAATCGATGTCTGCGCCACCACCTGCCTGGCCGCGGCCAGATTGGCCTCTGCATCGGTCAGAGTCGCCTGCGCCCGCGCCACCTCAGCGGCAGAGTAGCGGCTGTGCGCGCTCTGATCGAGTGTGTGCAGGCTAGCCTCGGCTATCTCCAACTGCTGCCTGGTCGTGGCCACCTCGCTTGCGGAGGCTGCTCCGGTCTGGCTCAGTTTCACCAGCGCGTCCAAATTCCGGCGAGCCTGATCGCGGTCAAGCCGCGCGCGGGCAATGTCGCCAGCCGCCATCTCGCGCTCTTGCTGGGTTCCGTTGTGGGTGGCTGCTTCCACAGCAGCTTCGGCGGCCTTGACCCCGCTTTCGGCGGAGGCCAGACGAGCTCTCGCCTGCATGTCATCCAACGCCAGCAACAGTTTGCCGGCCGGTACCAGGTCGCCTGGCTGTACATAGACCGCCTTGACGGTGGTCGCGATGGGGCTGTGAAATTCGTAGTTGACCTCGGGCTCCACGCGGCCGTTGGTGCTTACCGTGTTCAACAGTTCCTGGTGGCCCACCTGGGCTTCGCGCACAGGCAAGCGATCCCGCAGGAGGAACCGCGTCGTGAAGAACACGATGACGATAACAACTCCTAAACTCCTCCACAGCCAGAGCCGGAGCCGGTCCGATTGCTTTCTCTCTTCAGCCATTCACCTAACCAGAGTCAGTATATAGGACTCAAAAAGTTGCTCTTGGAAGCAGAAAAA
The DNA here is from genome assembly GCA_049515995.1 of Occallatibacter sp. GTDB lineage: Bacteria > Acidobacteriota > Terriglobia > Terriglobales > Acidobacteriaceae > Telmatobacter. The sequence continues at coordinate 67,784 of JBEKTO010000028.1, forward strand.
TGCAGCGCCGACGAAACTGGCGAGCCAACCCTGGTACTCGTACAATGTCGATATGGCTCTGGAATCCCGCCCTACCCCGCGCTACACGGACGATCACGCCAAGGCCGGCCTCGACTATGCCTTTCCCGCCATCGAGACTTGGCAAAACCAGTTCCCCGGCTACGAGATTGCCATTGACGATCCGGAACTGACTTCAGTCTGCCCCAAAACCGGCCTGCCCGACTTCGGCGTGCTCACCATCCGCTACATGCCCCGCGAACGCTGCCTGGAGCTGAAATCGCTAAAAGAATACCTCTTCTGCTATCGCAATCTGGGAATCTTTCAGGAAAACATCGTCAATCAGGTGCTGGAGGACGTGGTCAAGGCCTGCGATCCGGTGTGGGCGGTAGTGCACGGCGAATTCCGTCCTCGCGGCGGCATCGGAACCACCGTCGAGGCGCGCTGGCCCCGCCCGTCCGCCTAAGTGTCTCCAAAACCGTGGGCTTTCGATAGCCTACTGTGATATTCGTGTTAACTCGTGCTTCTTTTGCGGGATCGACTTCCTGTGCCTACCTCATCCCAGCCTCTTCGCGCGCATGTCAACCCCGCTCTGGGGACATTGCTGCTGCTCATCGGGCTCAACCTGCTCAACTACATCGACCGCTACATCCTGCCCGGCGCGCAGCCGCTGATCCAGCGGGAGTTCCACTCGACCGACCAGCAGATGGGCGCGCTGACCACGGCGCTGTTTGTGTTTTATATGCTGGCGGCGCCCTTGACCGGCTGGCTGGGAGACCGCTTCCGCCGCAAGCCGCTCATCATCGCCGGCGCGGTACTGTGGAGCCTGGCCACTCTGGGAACGGCCTGGGTCCACAGTTACTGGACTCTTTATGCTCGCCATGCGCTGGTGGGCGTGGGCGAAGCTACTTTCGGCATTTTCGCTCCAGCCGTGCTGGCCGACTTCTATTCCGAGCGGGATCGCAACCGCATCCTCTCCATCTTTTACCTGGCCATTCCGGTAGGCGCGGCGCTGGGCTACCTGGCGGGTGGGGAACTGGGCACGCTATGGGGCTGGCGTGCGCCGTTCTTTCTTTGCGCGATTCCCGGCCTGGCGATTGCTGCCTTGTACGGATGGCTGGGCCGCGAGCCAGAGCGGGGACAGAGCGACCACGTACGGCCCACGGCTGACCGGAGCACGGTGCTGGGACTTTTTCGCAATCCCGCCTTTCTTACGGCCACTCTGGGTCTGGCGACGCTTACCTTTGTCATGGGTGGCATTTCGGCGTGGGTCCCCACGTTTCTGCACCGCAACGCAGGCCTCTCAGTGGGCAACGCCAGCGTGGTTGTGGGTGCCATCACTGTAGTCGACGGCATCGCCGGAACCCTGGTTGGCGGATGGCTCGCCCAGCGCTGGCTGCGGACCAACTACCGCGCACTTTATCTGCTTTCATTCTGGAGCGTGGCCCTGACCCTGCCGTGCGGCGCGCTGGTCTTCTTCGGGCCGCCCGGGTGGTCCATTCCGGCTCTTTTTGCCGCCGAGTTCTTCCTCTTTCTGAACACCGGCCCGCTGAACGCCGCCATCGTGAACTCGGTCTCCGCGCCGGTTCGCGCCACAGCCATTTCGTTCAACCTGTTCTGCATTCACTTCTTCGGCGACACGTTTTCCCCGCAGATCATCGGCGCTATCTCAGACCACACAAAGAGTCTGCGGCTCGGCCTCGGCGTGACTCTTATCTTCCTGGTCATTTCCTGCGCCATTCTGTGGTTCGGGTCTCGCTTCGCGCCGCCGCTCGAAGAGGCTCCGCAGCCGGGCGCTTGATCTTGTCGAAACAGGGGTGATCGGGCAGGTGCGGCTCACCCATTGTTCAGCGATACTGGCTGCATGGTGATGACAACTCTTGCCATACAGGTTTTCATCGGCCTCAGTTGGCTGCTGGCGCTCGGATGGCTCTGGCGCGCCGTCGCGGCTCTGCGGGGAATCCCTACTTTGCCCGACCTGACCCGCATCGGCCCAGCCGCCTTGCCCCCGTTGCCCGCCGGCGAAGGTCCCCATCTCACCGTGATTGTTCCCGCCTGCAACGAAGAGGAGTCGATTCAGGCCACGCTGCGTTCGCTGCTCGCCTCCACCGGCCTGCGCCTGGATATCATCGCCGTCAATGACCGCTCGACCGACCGGACGGGCGAATTGATGGACGAAATCGTCGCAGAGGCGCTAGGGTGCGCCGGGCCGCACCGGATACGCGTGATGCACGTCGGCACATTGCCCGCCGGCTGGCTCGGCAAGCCTCATGCCCTGGCCGTGGCCGCGCGGCAGGCTGCGTCGCCCTGGCTGCTCTTTACGGACGGCGACATGATCTTTCATCCCCAGGCGCTCGAACTGGGCCTTCGCCACGCTTTGGCGCAGAAGGCGGATCACCTGATTCTGGTGCCGACACTTATCCTCAAAACAACCGGCGAGGCCGCTATGCTGGCCGCCATGAACGTGCTCTCCCAGTGGACAATCCGCCTGTGGAAGGTGGCCGACTCCCGCGCCAGGGATTTCATCGGCGTGGGCGGCTTCAATCTGGTTCGCAGAGAGGTTTACGAGCGTCTGGGCGGTTTTGAGGCGCTGCGGATGGAAGTGGTGGACGACCTGCGTTTCGGCTGGCTGGTCAAGCGCGCCGGGTACGCGCAGCGCGTGGCCCTGGGGCCAGGGCTGGCGCGCATTCGCTGGTTGCAGGGCGCGCTGGGCGTTGTGCACCTGGCGGAAAAGAACGCCTTTGCGGTTTACCGCTTCCGGGTGGGGCTGGCTCTGCTCGCCTGTCTGGGGCTGGCCGTGCAGGCGGTCTTGCCGTTGGCGGCGATGTCGGCCGGCGGATGGGCATTGGCCGCCGGGCTGCTCACCTATTTCGGCATCGCCCTGGCCTATTGGGCCAACCGCCGCATAACCCAGGTTGCGCCTTGGCTGGCCATCTTCTTTGCTCCGTGCACCGCAATTGTGCTCTTTGCGTTTCTGCGCTCCATGGTGTTCACGCTGGTCCGCAACGGCGTGGACTGGCGCGGCACGCGCTACCCGCTGGACGAACTCCGCCGCCAGGCCGGGCCGATCTGGTAGCTCCGCGCAAAGCGCCGGCCGCCCCAATTCTCGAATATTAGATATGAGAGGCCTGCAACCCTATTTGGCCGGTCTTGTCTCCTGGTCCCGCGTGTTCATGAACGAGCGGCGCCCACCCTGCGAGCGCAGGTTGGGATCGTTAATGGGCGGCCGGCTTTGCTCGGCGTTGAAGCCGCGCGCCAGCTTGGGGTTGGGCTTGAACTTGGGCGGTCCGCCGTAAAACTGGCGAGCATGACTCAGCACCATCCCGGCGCGCCCATGCATAGGCCGCACAATCCCGCGAATCTGGACGTTCATATCGCGGTATTTGCGCAGTTCGCCCACCTCGTCGCGATCTTCCCAAAGGCTCATGACGGTGAACCGGCACTTGTCATCGGGCGTCTCGGGCGCGCAGACGTCGAGGAAGCGTGTGCCATCCGGAAGTTGCACTACATCATAGACATGCGCGCTGACGCAAACGTCTTTGTCGAAGAGTTTGGAGGCTTCCTCGGCGGGGACGCAGGGCTTCTGAGCGCCGGCAAAGGATGGAACAGGCGTATACGCGGCCAGAATCACGAGCCATAGGAGCCGGCGAGCGAACATGGAAATCTCCGCGGAAGATTGCGGCAATGCTAACGCGATTTGGGCGGGTTGGAAAGTGAATTTGTGCACTATCCAAACAGGAGTAGATATACAATATAAATGTATATCTGGAGGTGCGCCGTGAAGTTCGCAAAATGGGGCAACAGCATAGCCATTCGTGTTCCCGCCGATGTGGTCATGAAGCTGGGGATTTCTCCCGACGAGGAGGCTCAGATCAAAGTGACCGGCGAGTTCTCCTTTGAAGTTACGCGGGACCGTAGACGCGAAGAGGCGATTGAGGCGATCCGCAAACTGGCCCGGACTCTTCCTCCCGGGTACAAGTTCAATCGCGAGGAGATTTATGACCGCTATAAACACAGCGTAATGGGTCGTCAGGAGGCGAATCTCGAATCGAGCCTGGAGTCGAAGCCTGAGAAGGAAGCGCAATGAGCGCAGACCGTTTCTTCGATACGAATGTTCTGGTCTACGCCAACATCCAGGGGGACTACCGGACTGCTATCGCGAGGCAGTTGTTACTCGACGGCGGAGTGATCGGCGTGCAGGTACTGAATGAGTTTGCGTCCGTTGCGCGGGCCAAACTTGGCTTTACATGGGCGGAGGTTCAAGAGGCGATCGAAAACATTGTGATTCTCTGTCCGAACCCCAGACCCCTGAGCATCGAGATACACCTGCGTGCTTTAGGAATAAGCAGGAAGTATGGGTTTTCCATTTGGGATGGTCTGATCGTAGCCGCTGCCGCCGAGGCCCGTTGCTCAAAGCTATTGACCGAGGACTTGCAGCACGGGCAGGTGGTGGAGGGTGTGCGAATTGAGAATCCGTTTCTCGGGGCACTGCCCCCGCAAGGCTAACGGTGGTCAGATTTAGAACTTCACTGTAACTTTTGACTCGATCTCCATGGGTTGCCAATTCTTGGTGTGGAATGGACGATATTCGTATCGCATCAGCAATTCCAAAGCAGCCTTCTGCAACTCCGGCGGTCCGGAGGTAGCTCTTGCAGACCGTATCTTCCCCGTGCCGTCAATAATTACCTGGAAGGCGACTTTGGAGTGAGAGTATTTCTTCGCATCCAGGCCGGAGGGAAGGGATGGTCGGAGGGACGGGTCAAGAAGCAATCGCCCTGCCAAGTCCTCTGAGAAATCGATCCGCTTTTCGATGGAGCCTTCAGAGAAAACTATCTTTGACTGAAGGTCAGGGTAATTGAATTGCGGCGACGAAGCGCCGAGCGGTTTTGCTTTCGCTGGAGGGATCAGCGCTGGGTCGTCCGCTTCGATTTCTTTTAACTCCTCTACTTTTGCCTCCCACACCCGAGTATTGACGTGACTGAACGAAATCTCTCTGGCCACATATTGCCCTTGAAATGGAAGCAGTTGTCCATAGCGAATCACCTCTCCATAGGGGCTCATCATCATCCGAAGAATGGGCTTTGCGGGGTCCATGCACAATCCGGAAAACCTCGGCGCAGAGGCGATCCCATAGCCCCCGCCATCGGGAGACGGTATCGGGGAGATTTTTACGCAGCGCAGCGAAGTGCCTCCCGGGTTCAGGGGCAGGGAACTGAGGGCAAACCTGGCCATATCTTGCGGCGCCGGGAGCGGGTGCACAAAGACCGTCCCCATCAATCCTTCAGTGAAATCGACAGACCACGGCTGACCGACGAAGACTTGCTGTGCTTCCCCATTCACCCAAACCGATGCGGAAGCGCTTTTACGGCTCCAACTCGCCCGATACCGTCCAGGCGCGGCCCACCAGTATTCGTAGGATCCCTCTTCGAACGGCTTGCCTTGGTCGTCATATGTCTGATAGGTAGCTTTGAGATACCACGGGTGTCGATCAGAATCGACCAGCCGGTAGAGCGGGGCGGCGGAGGCCAAAAGGGCCTTGGGATCTATCGATGTATCTGTCCCGGTTGTCGTCTGCTGCGCTAAACACGCGGCTATGGACGCCAAGAAAAGAAAGAACGCGGAGATGTTTTTCATCGTACTTACTTCGAGCGTGGCAAGTATAGCATCGTCGAGGCGCCAGCAAATCAGTTTTTACTTTGCCCCGACCAGCTCCGCGCTCTTTGCGCCTTGTCCGTAGTGGCTTTCGACGTAGTGATCGAGAATCTGCTTGAACTCAGCCACAATTGTGTCGCCATGGAGGGTGGTCGAGAACTTGCCGTCGATGTAGACCGGGGCCTTGGGCTCCTCGAAGGTGCCGGGCAGACTGATTCCCAAGTTGGCATGTTTCGATTCGCCGGGGCCGTTGACCACGCAGCCCATCACGGCCAGCTTCAGTTCCTCGACGCCGGGATACTTCTTGCGCCATTCCGGCATGGAGGTGCGCAGGTAACCCTGGATTTGCTCGGCCAACTCCTGGAAATAGGTGCTGGTGGTGCGGCCGCAACCGGGACAACTGGTGACCTGGGGCATAAAACTGCGAATCCCCAGCGATTGCAGGACCTGCTGCGCGGCGAGGACCTCTTCGGTGCGGTCGCCGCCGGGCTTGGGCGTGAGGCTGACGCGGATGGTGTCGCCAATGCCGGCCAGCAGCAGCGGCGCGAGTCCGGCGGTAGAGGCGATCAGGCCCTTTGCGCCCATGCCGGCTTCGGTCAGGCCCAGGTGGAGCGGGTAGGCGCAACGCTCGGCAAGGTTGGTGTAAACGTCGATCAGGTCGCGGACGCCGCTTACTTTAGCCGAGAGAATGATCTGGTCGCGACCCAGGCCGTAATGTTCGGCGGCTCTGGCCGAGTCCAGCGCGCTGACCACCATGGCTTCCATCATTACGTCGCGAGCCGGCAGCGGATGCGGCTGGCGGTTGTTTTCGTCCATCATGCGCGTGAGCAGGGATTGGTCCAGCGAGCCCCAGTTCACGCCGATGCGCACCGGTTTCTGGTTTTCGACGGCGCACTCGATCATGATGCGGAAGTTGTCGTCGTCCTTGCGGCCGATCGACACATTGCCGGGGTTGATGCGGTACTTGGCCAGCGCCCGCGCTGTTGCCGGGAACTTCTTCAGCAGCAGGTGGCCGTTATAGTGGAAGTCGCCCACGATGGGGACGCGGATGCCGCGTTTGTCGAGCCCCTCGACGATGTGCGGGACGGCCGCCGCGGCGTCTTCGTTGTTCACCGTGACGCGGACGATCTCAGAGCCCGCCAGGGCCAGAGCCTCGACCTGTTCGATGGTGCCCGCAATGTCCGCCGTGTCGGTGTTGGTCATCGACTGCACGACGACCGGAACCTCCCAGCCGACACGAACCTGCCCGATTCTGACCGTCCCCGTTTTCCTGCGCTGAATCTCCGCCATGTATTCAGTTTACCCGGACGGTGACGCGCGGGAAACCCGTGGGGGCAAAACGGCTCCGCAGCGATCCGCAGGGTGGGCAGGAGAGCGGGAAAAGAGGCTTGCGGGAGAGCCTTGAAGGCCGGAAAGGGGCGATTTCGCGCACAAATTTCGCCATTATTCTTTCCGTAAGATGTTGATAATGAATGATTTATAAGATGAATTCGGACAAGAGAATGGGGCGTAAGCTGTTGATTTTGTTGATCTTATGCGGCAATTCAGGGCGGGTTTCAGGAGGGGGGTGGGGGGTACGGACCGGGGAGATGCTGGAGGGATTGGGCCGGAGGCGCTCTCTGGACCCTCTATGAACCATTGTGCGCCAAGCGAGGTGAATTATCGGCAAGGAGTGGCGAAAAAAGTTTGATTTTTCTAGCCGGCTGGGGCGAAACAGGCTGGAGAAAAAGGGCCGGTTTTGCCGGAGTGGCAGTCCCAGTTGGACATTTTCGGGAGTCGCCCGAGTTTGTGTCTTGCATTCATTTCGCCCATGCGCCCAGAGAACGAAGACGCGCCGTCCCTACGGGACTCCGGATGAATGGTTGGTTTCGCCATCCCCACGCTGAAGCGCGGGGCTAACGACCACTGCGCCTACGGCGCGGGGCGACGGGCTGCTGCCGGCACAGAGCCCTCTTGCGGCACGGCCTGAAGCCGTGCCACTTGAGCATGGGAGGGCGATGGGTTCGGATGCGGCGGCAGAGGCGCGCTTGCAAGCCCTTGACTAGGGTCGAGCTGCGTTAGAGCATTTTCAGCTCAAATGTTTACAACTGAACCCGTACCTTGTGCTTTCCCACCCATTCCGCAAAATACGCGGAATGGATGGGGCACCCAAAGTTTTGTATGCACCAGAGCTGAAAACGCTCTAGCGGAACGAAGGCGGACGGTCCTGGAGCGCTGCGCCGCGCTCCTTGTTCGGTTGTACATCGACCGTGAACTGGAGTTGCGTTGTAGCGGAGCCCAATTTGGCGAGCGGCAGCCAGGAGTTGGAGTATGGGACGCCGTCGAGCGTGACCTTCTGGACGTAGATGCCGTTGCCGCGACGGCTCACGACAAGCGTTCGCCCGCCGGCCAGGCGCAGGGTCGCCTTGTCGAACATGGGAGTGCCCAGCACCAGGCCGCCCACGCCAGGCACAGCCGAGTAAATGCCCAGCGCATCCCACACATACACGCCGGAGGTTGCGCCCAGATCGTCGTTGCCGGGAATGCCGTCGGGCGTGGGCTTGAAGGTTTCTTTTCCGATGCGCGTGACCACTTCCTGCGTTTTCCACGGCTGGCCGGCGAAGACGTAGGCATAAGGCACCACGAAGTCGGGTTCGTTCTCGATGTTGTAGCAGGGCTCGCCCCAGCACCGGAGCTTGAGGAAAAACTTGTCCAGGCGCGGCGTCACCTTGTCGTCTCCGCCGATGGCGGCGAACAGGGTGGGATAGTCGAAGGGAATCATGAAGGTGTACTGGTAGGTGTTCCCCTCCTCGAATCCGAGTTGATCGGAGCCGTTGCCCTTGGGAATCGAGCGTTCGGCGTCGAATCCGGGCAGCCAGAGGCCGTTGCCCTGGCGAGGGTGAATCCAGCCGGTCGTTGGGTCGAAGAGATTCCGCCAGTTCGTCGATTGCTTGAGAAACTCCCTGGACTCGGTTTCGTGGCCAAGGGCTTTGGCGAATTGGGCAATGGCAAAGTCGTCGTTGGCGTATTCAAGTGTCCGCGAAGCCGAAGTGCGGTCTTTTTCCGAAGGCACATAACCGAGCTTCCGGTAGTCGTCCAGGAAGGGACGTTCAGCCCCGCCATGTGGTCCGATGCCTGCTTCGGTTCCGGCTTTGACCATGTATTCCAAGGCTGTTTCGGCGTCGAAGTTGCGCGCTCCGAAAGCATAGGACGATGCGATCACAGCTGCGGGTGAATCGCCGCCCATCACGTATGTCACATCGTTGGCCGCGGGCCAGCGCGGGAGCCAACCGCTTTGGGCTGCGTCGTTGACCAGCGACTGCATCATGTCGCCCTCGCGCTCGGAGTCGATGAGCGCCTGGAGTTGCACGGTATTGCGATAGATATCCCAATCGGAGTAGTTGGCGTACTGCGCCTTCTGCTTCGATCCGGCTAGGGAATGCACCTTGTTGTCGAAGCCGATGTAGCTGCCGTCCTCATCGCTGAAGAGCGTGGGAGAGAGGAAGGAGTGATAAAGGCCGGTGAAGAAGATCCGGCGCTGGTCCCGAGTGCCGCCCTCGACGGCGATGCGGTCGAGCAGTTCGCTCCACACAGCCCGCGCCCTCGATTGAACTTTCTCGAGGTCCCAGCCGGGAATCTCCTCATCGCGATTAGCCAGCGCGCCGGCCTCGCTGACAAACGATACTCCGACCTTGAGCACGACTTCATGCTCGCTGCCGAAGTCCAGCCACGCGCCCGTATGCTTGCCCTGTGCGGAGGTGCCGCCATTGGTCACGGTGTCGTCCTGCCACACCGTCGAAGCCTTGAAAGGTTTGTTGAAACGGCCCGCAACGTAGAGCTTGTATTGCGAATGGGTGCCGCAGAAAGCGCCCGCGGTCACGGAGCCGGCATAGGAGTCCGCGCCTTCGAGTTCGATCCGGTTGCCAAAGGCGTCGCGGCCGGAGTTTCCTGCGTTCTGGCTGGGCTGCGTGTTGGCGCTCGATCCGGCGTTGATGAGCAGGCGCGCGCTGGCGCCTTCGGGGAAGATGAAGCGTGCGATGCCGGCGCGCTCCGTCACCGTGATTTCCACGCGAATACCGTTGCCCAGAGTGACCGCGTAGTAGCCGGGGTGGGCATCCTCTTTGCTATGGTCGAAGGCGGCTGCGTAAGGCGCGAAATCCTTGCCCGGGCTCACGGTCAATGCGCCGGTCGTAGGCAGCACGGCGAAATCGCCATAGAGCGGGCAGCCCGCGCCGCTGATGTGGGTCATTCCAAATCCGTGGATCTGCTTGTCGCCGTAAAAGTACCAGGCATCGCGGTTGGTGTCAGGGCTCCACTGCACCATGCCGAAGGGCAGCGATGCGCCAGGGAAGGTGTTGCCGCCGCCTGCGGTGCCAATGAAGGGATCGACCGCATCGTAGGAACCCGAAGCGGATTGAGCCAGGGCCGAGATGCCGGAGAGTAACAAGATCAAAACCAGGACAAAGCGCAGCGCCACAGGGATTCGCATGAAAGGTTTCCTTTCGTTGAGAGGTTGACCGGTTGGCACATCTCAACCTTGCAGGATAGTAAACCGCCGCGGCCGAGTTTGGGGAATCGATGCCTCTGCAGGTTCGTTCAGCCAGGCGGCAAGGAACGGACGGGCGCTAACCGGGGAAAAGTCCGGTTCGAATCTCGCGGATTCTTTGCAAAGGGGGCTCGAAAAATGCGGTAGTCTAAGGCGATGACGGACGGGACAAAACACGCTGGAACGGGTATGCGGGACGGCCGAGAAAGCGCCGTCGCGGCAGCCGCCGGAGAGCCTACTGGGAGCCGATCGCAAGGGAACGGCCCCACGCTGCTGCTGCGCGGGCTGCGCAAGGCATTTGTGGATGTGCAGGCGGTGGATGGTCTGGACCTGGAAGTGGCGCGGGGCGAGTGTTTCGGGCTGCTGGGACCGAATGGAGCGGGGAAGACCACGACCATCGAAATCTGCGAGGGACTGACCGTTCCCGAAGAGGGAACGGTAGAACTGCTGGGTCTGAACTGGCGCACTGGGGCCAATGAACTGCGCCAACGCATCGGGATTCAGCTCCAGGAGACGCAGTTTCCCGACAAGCTGACGGTGGAAGAGACGCTCAGGCTCTTCCGCAGCTTTTTCAAGGGGGGAATCTCGGTGGAGGAATCGATCCGGACGGCGCAGCTCGATGAGAAACGCCACTCGCGCGTGGGCGGGCTCTCGGGCGGGCAAAAGCAGCGGCTGGCCATGGCCTGCGCGCTGGTGGGCGATCCCGAGCTGCTTTTCCTGGATGAGCCGACCACGGGCCTCGACCCGCAGGCGCGGCGCCACTTGTGGGATCTGGTGGACGGGCTGAAGCAGGCAGGCCGGACCATTATCCTGACCACCCACTATATGGAGGAGGCGGAGCGGCTTTGCGACCGGGTGGCGATCATGGATCACGGACGGGTGATCGCGCTTGGCACACCACAGCAACTCATCGCCACGGTGGGCGGCGAGGACATTGTGGAGTTTGCCGTGAGCACCGGTGAGGCGGGCGGCGATGAGATGGGCCACGCCGCAGTAGATGCAGCCGAACTCACCGCGATTCCCAGCGTACAGTCGCACCGCGTGGACGACGGACTGCACCAGCTTTCAGTCAGTGAGTTGCACACGGCGGTGCCGCGCATTTTTGCCGCGCTTCGCGCCCAGGGGCTGCATCTGAGCGAGTTTCGCACCCATTCCGCAACGCTGGAAGACGTCTTTGTACGGCTCACGGGAAGGAATCTGCGCGATGAATAAGCTGGAACTGAGCAGCCTGTATCAATTGACCCTGGTGCGCTTTCGGCTGATTCTGCGCGAGCCGGAGGCAATTTTCTGGATCTTCATCTTCCCGATTCTGCTGGCGGTGGGGCTGGGCATTGCCTTCCGCAACCGACCCGCGGATGTGCTGCAGGTGGGCGCTACCACTACGCAACTGACGCAGGCGCTGGCGGCGGACAAGGGGCTGACGGCGGCGACGATGGACGAAGCGGCCGGCACCCATGCGCTGGCTACGGGAAGTATTCTGCTGCTGGCCATCCAGAGGCCCGAAGGGGTGGCGTACAAGTATGACGATACGAACCCGGACGCGCGGTCGGCGCGGCTGCTGGCGGATCAGGCCATTCAGACGGCGGCGGGGAGGCGTGAGGCGGTTCATGCTGAGAATCAGCTGGTGCGTGAAACCGGCTCGCGGTATATCGACTTTGTGGTGCCGGGCCTGCTGGGCATGAATCTGATGGGTTCGGCGATGTGGGGGCTGGGCTTCTCGATCGTCGAGGCCCGGCAAAAGAAACTTCTCAAGCGCATGGTGGCCTCGCCCATGAAGCGCTGGCAATATCTTGTCTCGTTTCTGCTCTCCCGGCTGGCGATGCTGGTCATCGAGGTTGTGGCGTTCCTAGGCTTTACGCGGCTGGCTTTTGGAGTGCCGTTCCGCGGCTCGCTGGCGGAGCTGGGATTGCTCTGCGTGCTCACCTCCCTGGCATTTTCGGCCATGGGGTTGCTGGTGGCTTCGCGGGCGAAGACGATGGAGGCTGTCTCGGGACTGATGAATCTGGTCATGCTTCCCATGTGGATCTTGTCGGGAGTCTTCTTTTCGGCGTCGCGGTTTCCCGCCGTCATTCAGCCCGTGGTGCGGGCGCTGCCGCTGACCGCAGCCATCGATGCCATGCGCGGAAATATGCTGCAAGGGATGAATCTGGGCCAGATGATCGCGCCGGTGGGGATCTTACTGGCGTGGATCGTCGTGCCTTTTGCCGTCTCCCTGCGCATCTTCCGATGGCGATAGCGGCGGGGGGACCGTACGGCGCATCTGCTTCTTAAGTCATTCTCAATGAAATAGATAGCTTTGGGCTTGACATCCCATCGTTGCGGCGTTTTTCCCTTTCGGAGCAACGGCCGGATGCAGACCGGTCTCACCAGTGCCGGTCGTCACTGAAACCTCGCATGGATCGCTGTAAGCGTTGTTTGAGGCGGCACAACGCTCGATGGACAATTATCCGTCTTGAAGACGATGGCCTTGGATTGGACGGCTTTGCTTCAGCCGCCCAAACTGTTCTCCTTCGAAGACTGGTCCTCGCCGCGAGCCGCAGGCTCACCGGAGAAGCCTCATGGAACCAGCGCAAAACGCCGGCCGGCGAAGTTTCCTGAAGAAGTGCCTCACGGGCGCCGCGCTTTTGGGCGCGGGCGGTGGTGGCGGGCTGCTTGCGACCGGAGAGCCGGGTGCGCCATTCGCGAAGTCCAGGGTTGTGGTTGCGCGCGACCCGATGCTGCGCGGCACGGGAGCCACGGTGGATTTGCGCAGGATAGAGGCGCTCCTGGATCGGGCCCTCCAGGCTCTCTTCGACCGGGATCATCCCATCGAGGCGTGGAAGAAGCTGGTCCACCCCGGCGAGATGGTGGGTCTGAAGGTGAATACGCTGGGAGGGCGCGGCGTGGCCAGCAACCTGCAGCTTGTGGAAGCTATTTGCGATCGGTTGCAGAAGGCCGGAATCAAGGCTGGCGATATTGTGGTATGGGATCGCGATAGCGAGGAGATGGAGCACGCCGGATTTCACTTGTCGATGGGCGGAAACCGCGTGCAATGCTACGGCACCGATCACGTCGATTATGAAGAAGATCTGGCCGCCTATGGGAGCGTGGGAAGCCGGCTGTCGAAGATTCTGACCCAGCGTTGCAACGTCCTCATCAATGTTCCCGTGCTCAAGGATCATGACGGCGCGGGCGTGACGATCGGCCTCAAGAACATGTATGGCGTCATTCACAACCCGAACAAGTACCATCCCAACGGCTGCGATCCGTATATCGCCGATCTGAACATGCTGCCGGAGATCCGCACGCGGATGCGATTGACGATCTGCGATGCGACGACGGTTCTGTACGAGGGCGGGCCGGGATTCAAGCCGGAACACAGTTGGAAGTGCAATGCCCTGCTGGTTGCGCAGGACCCTGTCGCGCTCGACCATACCGGCTGGCAGATGATCGAGCGCAAGCGAGCAGAGATGGGATTAAAGACGCTCAAAGCTGAAGACCGCGCGCCCAACTACATTGCGACCGCGGCCGACGCGCAGCACCGGCTAGGTACAAACGATCCCCGCAGAATCTCGATGGTCGAGGTGTAGCCGGCGGCGGGAACTGGAGGTTCGAGATGTCCTTTGAATTGGATACGCAGCAAGGCGAAAGTTCCGTCCTGCGGGGCAACAGAAGCCCGTTCGATCGCCGTTCGTTCCTGAGGTGCGCGCTGGCCTCGGGAGCGGCGTTGGGCCTGACCGAGTTTTCCGCACCTGCCGCGGGGATGCCCGCGGCGGCCGATGCGCAGAAGCAGGACGAGGCGCAATTCACCGTCGAAGCGAAGTTCTACCACAAGCTGGCGAACCGGAAGATCAAGTGCGATCTCTGCCCGCGCGGGTGCACGGTGGGCGACAAGGAACGCGGCTACTGCGGTGTGCGCGAGAATCGCGGCGGAACATATTATTCGCTGGTTCATTCGCGCGTGTGCGCGGCGCACGTCGATCCCATCGAGAAGAAGCCGCTCTTCCACTATCTGCCGGGAACGGTCGCTTTCTCGCTGGCCACCGCCGGGTGCAATGTGAATTGCAAGTTCTGCCAGAACTGGAATATCTCCCAGTCGCGTCCGGAGCAGGTTCCCGCCGAGTACGCTCCTCCACGGCGGATTGCCGACCTGGCCAGGCAATATAACTGCCCTACAATCGCCTACACCTATAGCGAGCCGGTCGTCTTTGCCGAGTTTCTGATGGATGTGGCCGATGCTGGGCACGAAGCCGGCATACGCAGCATTGTCGTCTCCAACGGCTACATGCAGGAAGAGGCGCTCAAGGCCGCCTACGGCAAGATGGACGCGGTCAAGATCGATCTCAAATCGTTCTCCGAGTCCTACTACCGGGATGTGGTGACAGGCCAGTTGAAACCCGTGCTGGAGTCGCTGGTTACTCTCAAGAACATGGGCAAATGGACCGAGATCGTTTATCTTGTCGTGCCCGGCCTCAACGACGGCGATGCAGAATTCCGCGTCCTGGCAACATGGATCAAGACCAACCTCGGCGAGGATGTGCCTTTGCACTTCACGCAATTTCATCCCGAGTATCTGCTGAAGAATCTGCCCATCACGCCGGTGCCGACGCTGGAACGCGCCAAGGCAATTGCCGACGCCGAGGGTTTGCACTACGTGTACATCGGCAACGTGCCGGGCCACCCCGCGCAAAACACCTATTGTCCAAAGTGCCGCCGACTGCTGGTGGAGCGCGTTGGATTTACCGCGGGTCAGATGTTGATTCGCAAGAACAGTTGTCCATTTTGTTCTCACCCCATCCCCGGTGTTTGGCACGTATGAGGGTGTTGAGGAGGCTTGGCAATGACAACCAAAGGGAGAATGAAAATGGTTTGGCTGGCTGCTCAATTTATCGCGCTGATGGCGACCGTGCCCTTGCTGCACGTTCGCGCTGCCAATTCCCCGAAGGTCCGGCAACCTGCGGTCGCAGGCGCCTTTTATCCCGCCGATCCGAAGATTCTATCGGCAATGATCGACGACATGCTGGCCCATGCGACGCCGCCCCCGATCACCGATCCGATTCTCGCCGTGGTCGCGCCTCATGCAGGCTATCAGTATTCCGGTCCCGTGGCTGCCTACACCTACGCGGCGTTGAAGGGGCATAAGTATTCGCGCGTGGTGGTGATTGCTCCCTCGCACTATGAGGCCTTCGCCTACACATCGGTGTATGACGGGGAAGCCTATGCAACGCCCTTGGGAACGGTCCCGGTCGACAAGGCTTTTGCGGAGCAGTTGGTCAAGATGAGCCCGACGATTCGCTTCTCCAGCCAGGGCCACGAGCCCACGGCCGCGGGCGGCGAACACGCGCTCGAAGTGCAGTTGCCCTGGCTGCAAAAGGTGCTCGGCGACTTCCAGTTGGTGCCCATCGTCATGGGAGACCAGAGTTATGAGAGCAGCCGGGCGCTTGGGGTTGCTCTCGCCAAGCTGATCAAGAGCGACAGCAAAGGCGGCGAAACGCTGATCGTGGCCAGTTCCGACTTGTCTCACTATCACCCCTACAGCGACGCCGAAACGATCGACCATAAGACGCTTCATGCTCTTGAGGAGTGGGACTACTACAGCATGTCGCGCAACTTCCAGACGCGGGTTTGGGAAGCCTGCGGCGGCGCGCCCATCGTAGCGGCGATGATTGCCTCCGAGCGCATGGGAGCGAACAAGGCGATGGTGCTCAAGTACGCCAACTCCGGCGATACCTCGGGCGACCGCTCGCGCGTAGTCGGATACAGCGCGGACGTATTTGTGAAAACTCATGGCGCAAATGCGGCGGAAACGCCGTTCTCGCTGAGCGCCAATGAAAAGAGCGAATTGCTCGCGCTGGCGCGCAAGTCCGCGGAGTACGCGGTTACCGAGGGAAAGGCGTATGAGCCAACCGCCAGCGCAAGCGAAACTCTGAATCGGGAGTACGGCGCATTTGTGACCCTGAAGAAAGCGGGAGCATTGCGGGGATGCATCGGCTACACCTCCGCGATGAAACCCCTCTACATGACCGTGCGCGACACGGCCACGCTGGCCGCCCTGCGCGATCCGCGGTTTGAGCCGGTCTCTGCGTCGGAACTGCCGCAACTGGACTATGAAATCTCCGTGCTGTCTCCCTTGCGCCGCGTTACGGATATCGAGCAGATCAAGGTAGGCGAGCATGGCTTGCTGATGAAGAACGGCATTTACGAGGGTCTATTGCTTCCGCAGGTGCCGGTGGAACAGAGGTGGGACCGGCTGAGATTCCTTGATGAAACTTGCGCCAAGGCAGGCATGAACCGCAACTGCTGGAAGGATGAGGATACAGATATCTTCCTGTTTACTGCGGCGGTCTTCGGGGAACACAAGCCGTAGGTGCTCATGCACGAATCATCTTCGCACTTCTGCTTGCCTGCGCGGCAAGCAGCGCTGGCGCAAGATTGATCGCCGCAAGAAGCCATGCGGTCTTCCAGAACCCGAAGACCGGAATGAGGTAACTGCTCAGCAGCAGCGCTCCCACGCATCCGCCCAGGAGATCGATGGCGTAGAGCGCGCCCAGCCTCGACCGACCGTTAGGATCGTGAAGGAAGATTTCCGTGGCAACAGGGAACTGATAGCCGCCCAGCATTCCTGTCAGCGCTGCCAGAGCGGGGAAGACCAATTGCGCCGCGACCCATGTTGTCGCCACTCCCGAGGCCTTCGCCAGAAGGCTAAATGCAATCATCAGAGCGGGGCCTGCAAGGGCGAGTGCGAATTGCGTCGTTGCCATGGTGCTCAATGCGGCGCGATCGCTCAAGCGAATGCGCCGCATGCCCAGCCAGCTTCCGCAGGCGATGCCCGCCATGCACAAACCGATGAGGATCGTAAGCTGGTGGTACACGTAGCCATAGATGGACTGGAAGGCCAGCAGCAGAAAAATCTGGAATGCCATCAGGGTGAATCCAGAGGCAGCCGTGCAAAACGCCGTCGCGGAACGGGCACGTCTTTCGTGGGCGGGCACAAGCGCCAGCAGCACCGCCGCCAGCAACAAAAGAATCAACACCGCGCCAAGGACCGTCGTGAAAGGAATTTGCGCAGCGGTCCTGAACCAATCCGAATAGCCCGTCTTGAATTGCGCGCTCCACAGCAGAACGTCGAAGGAATAGGCGATGGGAGCAAAGTCGCGATTCACCGGCGTTGAAGCCAGCGGCTGCAGTTGCTCGGCGATCTGCGCCATGCGGTCGGGCATCATGCGGTAGGGAATGAAGTATTCGCGAACATACTGTGTCTTCAGTTTCCGCGCCTGCAATCGATCAATCAGCACTTGCGGATTCTCCGTCAGAACGTCAGGCTGCATCGCGGCGAAGAAATGGATTGTCTCGCCGGGAATGACGGCGACGGATGGAAAGACCTGTTTGAGGGTGTGGTGAATGCAGCGAAGAAACGCGGCCAGGTCCGGGCTGATCGTGTCCTCAGAGGAGCGAAGCTGCAAGGCGAACAGTCCGCCGGGCGCGAGGTGTTCGCGAGCGGACTGAAAGAACTCGGCCGTATAGAAGCGGTTCAACTGCGCGGTCTGCGGGTCCGGCACATCGAGAACGATAGCGTCGTACTTGCCGCCGGTCGAATTCAGAAAGAAACGGCCATCCGCGAGGTGGATGTGTACTCGCGGATCCGAAACCAGAGGCGCGGACTCTTCAGGAAAATATTGCCGCGCCATTTCGATGAGCGCGGGGTCGAGTTCGACGTAGTCGATTCGTTCGACGGATGGATGTTTGAACGCCTCGCCGATGCTGCCGCTCACGCCGCCGCCGATCAGAAGGAT
Organism: Occallatibacter sp.; assembly: GCA_049515995.1. Lineage (GTDB taxonomy): Bacteria > Acidobacteriota > Terriglobia > Terriglobales > Acidobacteriaceae > Telmatobacter. Next base: position 85,730 of record JBEKTO010000028.1, read on the forward strand.
ATTCTTCGGCGCCGGGTGCTCTAGAAGCGCGTAGTGAACCGCTTCTTCTGTGGCTTCCGCGTCCGGCGCATTGGCCATGATCACGCCGTTGTCATAGATGCTGCGGATGTTGCCGGTCTCGGTGACCGTCAGGTTGCCGTAAATCGAGTTGCGCGATTCCAGCAGGTGAAAGCCGCGCCACAAGCGCTGCTGCGCGGTCCTGTCGAGCGAGGGCGCAACAAACATCAGTAGGGGAATCGCGAACATTGTCGCCACAGCTGCGAAGACGGCAAACTGCTTGCGGTTCATCGGCCGCAAGAGAACAGCCGCCATACCGAAATTCAGAAGCGCCACGAGCGTTGCGATCTGAAAGGAATCGAGAAAGCGCAGCAAGACAATGCTCGCCACGATTCCTCCGCAAGCGGAGCCGGCGGCTTCAAACAAGTATGCGGAACTGACAGCTGCGCGAGCCGAAGTGTAGCACTCGGTCTCGACCACCCGGGCTGCGGCTACAAAGAGCGCTCCTGAGACAAAGCAAAACAGGCTCAGGCACAGCAGCGATGTGAGAAACATCGGCACCGGCCCGACCAGTTCGCCCGGCACGGTCTGGAAGATGCTCTTTGATGCGCGCAATGCCCAGATCGTCGGCATCAGGCTCGCGCCCATCAGGCATTCAAGCGCGGCGGCCATCCGGCGGTCGTTGTCGCCGCGCACTCGAAAACCGCTGCTCAGGCTGCTGCCGGCAGCGGTCCAGAATAGCCAAGTGGCCAAGAGGATTCCCAGCGAAATCTCATTGCCGTTGAATACGACAATCAGCTCCCGCATGAGCACGATTTGGCCAATGACGGCAGAAAATCCGGTTAGCGCCAGAGTTATCTTTGCGGCCAATGCGGGCTTTATTGCAGAGTGCAGAATTACGGACTGTACAGGTTCTTTCATCCGAACGGAATTAGATTCCAGACGGCGTGGAAAAGCAAGAATGCCCTCATCAGAACGGGAGGACGAGGGAAGCTAGAACTGAATGAGTCTTCCGGGAGAGGATCGCGCGCGGTGGAACTCGTACGCATCTCCCCGGTAAAGAGTTCTTTCCCACCAGGCTGCTTTGGGTCCCGAGTAGCCCACGGCAGAGACCAGGAAGGCCGGCGAACCGCTGTGCGCTTCCAGCACCTTTGCCTCGTGCCCCATCAACTTCACCGCTCGAATGGTCTGGTCCGACTCCGCAATCTCAAGTCCGTACTTGTTCCGGCACAGGCCATAGAAGGAGCCGCGCAGCAGCAGCCGCGTGAGTCCAGGGAAGATCGCCGTGGGAATCCATCTTCTTTCAAGGATGACGGGCACGCCATCCGCAAGCCGCAACCTGGCGATGGCGAACAGTTCCTGATTCGCGCCCAACTGCAATTTCTCCTGAACTTCGTTTTCTGCTTCGGAAGCCTTGAGGCGCTTGAACTCAAGGACGCGCGTGCTGGGCAACTTTCCGGCCGCTTTGACTTTTTCAGTAAAGCTGACCAGGGACTGAATGTCGTAGTTCAGGCGCGGAGGGCGGACAAATGTGCCCACTCCTTTTCTAAACGCAAGCAGTCCCTCCGATACCATTCCAGCAAGGACCTTATTGGCGGTTGGCCGGCTCACCTGGAAGCGCTCCGCGATCTGCCGTTCGGTCAGAAAGCGGTCTCCTTCCGCGAACTCCCCGCTCTTCAGCAACTCGCGCAGGATATCGTTCATCTGCTGATACATGGGCTCGCGAACGAGCCGTTTAGCGTCCGCAAGAGCCACGGCTAGTACCCCACTTGCGCCGGTGCGGCGGAAGGCGCGATCGGATCGAGACCGAGCCGCTTTCTGCACTCCTCCAGCATGGCCGCAGTGCGCGTCGCACCCACGCGGCTGACTCCGATGGCGCGAACCGTGAGGAGTGTGTCCAGGTCACGAATACCGCCCGCCGCCTTCACCTGAACGCGCGCCGGAGAATGCTTGCGCATCAGTTCGAGATCTGGAAGAGTGGCTCCGGTGGGCGCGTACCCGGTCGAAGTCTTTACCCAATCGACGCCAATCTCTCCGCATATCTCACACAGGCGAATCTTGGCGGCATCGTCGAGGTAGGCATTCTCAAAGATCACTTTGATCTTTGCTCCGCCGGCATGAATGGTTTCGGCAAGAGCTTGAATCTCATTCCGCACATACTGCCAATCTCCGCTGCGGGCCTTGCTGATGTTGATGACCATATCCAGTTCCTGGCCGCCATCCTTGAGCGCCTGGCGGGCTTCGGCCAGCTTGATGACTGTGGTGTGGGCGCCATGGGGAAAGCCAATGGTTGTGCTGGCGTGGACCCCTGTGCCGGCCAACAACTCGGCGCAGCGGGCCAGATAGTAAGGAAGGATGCAGACGCTGGCTACGTTGTAACGAATCGCCAGCGCACAACCTTCTTCAAGTTCGTTCGTGGTGAGGGAAGGGTTGAGCAGCGAGTGATCGATCATCTTGGCAATCGTTTCGTAATCGAAGGACATTGTCATGTTTCACCTCCAGGCTCAGGCTGAGACGGCAGAAGCTCCTGAGCATCCCGATATAAAGTGGCATAGCCACAATATCATCCAAACATGGCTATGTCAACGCGAACTCTGGCGGCGTCTTCAGCCAGCCGGGACACTTGGTTACAAGAGGAATCTGCCGCATTCCGATGGTCAGTGCGTAGGGAGAGCGCCGAAAGATCGCACCGGTCAAGAAAAACAGGGTCAAAGAGGATGCAGGCGTCGCGCAGATTGCCGAAGCAGAAATGGGCCTCATTTTTCTGGGAGGCGGAGCGGCAGTTTTTGGGGGTCTCTTCCCCTGGTACAACTTGCAAGAATAGTGCGAGAATACGAACTAATGTGCACGATTGGAGTTCTCCTTCTCAATCATCGGGCGCTTCTGTTTCGTGTTGCCCGTCACAGACGGGCGTTTTATCTGCGGTTCAAAATATAGCTGTGTCGCAACGCTGTTTGGAAAACTACCAGCCGCGAGTCCTTTCCAATTCTGTGAAGGCAGGCGCGGAATCATAAGGAGACGATGACTAATTTCGAGGCATTTCTTACCGCAAATCAAGAGCAGAGGCATCCAGTCGCCACCAAGGAAGAACTGGACGCCCTTGTCGATCGCGTCAAAGCCGCGCAACAGAAATTCGCCAGCTTCTCGCAAAAGCAGGTCGACCACATTTTCCGCAACGCTGCCCTGGCAGCCGCCGATGCCCGCATTCCTCTGGCCGAGTTGGCCGTGGAAGAAACCGGCATGGGCGTAGTGGAAGATAAGGTCATCAAGAATCACTTTGCTTCGGAGTACATCTACAACAGCTACAAGGACGAAAAGACCTGCGGCATTCTCAGCCAGGACGACGAGGCGGGCACCATTACCATTGCCGAGCCCGTGGGTCTGATCTGCGGCATTATTCCGACCACCAACCCGACTTCGACGGCGATCTTCAAGACGCTGATCAGCCTGAAGACGCGCAACGGCATCATCATCAGTCCGCACCCGCGCGCGCGCAAGTGTACTTGCATTGCGGCCCGGCTCGTGCTTGAGGCCGCGGTAGCCGCTGGCGCTCCTGAAGACATTATCGGGTGGATCGACGAGCCCACGGTCGAACTCTCCAACCAGTTGATGCGCCACTCGGCGGTCAAGCTGATCCTGGCCACGGGCGGTCCGGGCATGGTGCACGCCGCGTACTCTTCCGGTACGCCGGCCATCGGTGTCGGCGCCGGCAACACGCCGGTGGTGATCGACGAAACCGCCGATCAGACCCGCGCCGTAGCTTCCATCCTGATGTCGAAGACCTTCGACAACGGCGTCATTTGCGCCTCAGAGCAGGCAGTGATTGCCGTCGATGCCATCTACGACTCCATCCGCGACCGCTTTTCGCGTCATGGCGGATACATCCTCAACAAGAAGGAGACGGAGGCGGTTCGGGCGATCATTCTGGTCAACGGCGGAGTGAATGCGAAGATCGTCGGCCAAGCCGCGCCGAAGATTGCCGCGCTGGCGGGCATCAGCGTTCCGGCCACAACCAAGGTGCTTATCGGCGAAGTGACGGACGCCACCACGGCGGAGCCGTTCGCGCACGAGAAGCTCTCCACCATTCTCGGTCTCTATCGCGCCAAGGACTTCAAGGACGCAGTCGCGATTGCCAGCAAGCTGGTTGCGCTGGGCGGCATCGGACATACCTCCGTGCTCTATACCGATCAGGATCAGCAGAAGGAGCGCGTGAACTACTTCGGCGCGCAGATGAAGACCTCGCGCATCCTTATCAACACGCCGTCTTCGCACGGCGGCATCGGCGATCTTTACAACTTCAGCCTGTCGCCCAGCCTTACGCTGGGTTGCGGTAGCTGGGGAGGAAACTCAGTTTCGGAGAATGTGGGGCCAAAGCACTTGCTCAATAGGAAGATCGTTGCCAAACGCGCTGAAAACATGCTGTGGCACAAGCTGCCAAGTTCCATCTACTTCCGCCGCGGTTGCGTGCCGGAGGCGTTGAAGGAGATCGCTGGCAAGAAGCGCGCGCTCATCGTCACAGACGATTTTCTATTCCGCAACGGCTATGCCGACGATCTGATCGACGCGCTCAAGAAGCTGGGTTTGGAAGTGGATGTCTTTTCTCAGGTGAAGGCCGATCCGAACCTGTCAACGGTCCGCAAGTGCGTGGAGGTGATGAATGGCTTCCAGCCGGATGTCATCGTCGCTTTGGGCGGCGGTTCGCCGATGGATGCGGCCAAGATTGCCTGGGTGATGTACGAGCACCCGGAAGTCGATTTTGAGGATCTGGCGCTGCGCTTCATGGATATCCGCAAGCGCATCTACAAGTTCCCCAAGATGGGCATCAAGGCCAAGATGATCGCCATCCCGACCACTTCCGGCACCGGTTCCGAAGTGACTCCGTTTGCCGTGGTGACCGACGACGCGACCGGCAAGAAGTATCCGATAGCCGACTATGAGCTGACGCCGAACATCGCCATCATCGACGCCAACCTGGTGATGAACCTGCCCAAGTCGTTGACCGCCTTTGGCGGCATCGATGCGGTGGTTCACGCTCTTGAAGCCTACGTGTCCATCATGGCCAACGAGTTCACCGACGGCCAGGCTCTGCAGGCACTCAAGCTGCTCAAGGAGTATCTGCCCTCCTCTTACAAGAACGGCGCCAAGGACCCGATCGCCCGCGAGAAGGTGCACAACGCCGCAACCTTGGCTGGCGTCGCGTTCGCCAATGCGTTTCTGGGCGCCTGCCACTCCATGGCCCATAAGATCGGCGCTGCGTTCCACCTGCCTCACGGGCTGGCCAATGCGCTGCTGATCAGCAACGTGATCCGCTACAACGCCAACGACAACCCCACCAAGCAGGCTGCCTTCTCGCAGTACGACAGGCCCAAGGCCAAGTGCCGTTATGCCGAGGTTGCCGATCATCTCGGACTAGGCGGAACGACCAAGGACGAGAAGGTCGCGAACCTGATCCAGTGGGTGGACGATCTGAAGAAGCAGTTGGAGATTCCCGCCTCGATCCAGGAAGCGGGAGTGAGCGAGGCCGATTTCCTGGCTCAGCTGAGGGCAGTCTCCATCGATGCTTTTGACGACCAGTGCACGGGAGCCAATCCCCGTTACCCGCTCATGAAGGAGTTGCAGGCGATTCTGCTCGACAGCTTCTATGGGCGGCCCTTCGTGGAACTGACAGATCGCATCGATTTCGATGTTCCGGCGGAGAAGCCCGTTTCGGCTCAGAAAACAAAGGTCGAAAAGGACAAACTCCCCGCCAAGGCGGAAGCGAAGGCCGAGGAAGCTGCTCTCGCCAAATAAGTCCCAGCAGTAAACGGGAAGGCGGCTGACCCAATTAGGTTCAGCCGCCCTCCCTCAAGGAAGTGCGGACGCCCGGAGAGTGTGTGCTGGGCGGTGAGGGACTCTTTGTCTCTGAACGGATATCTTGGGGAATGGGTGATTGAGACGTGGTGTTTCGATACACATCGCAACTGTGCTGTGAAAGGGGACGATGAGGGTCGCTTCTGAAACTCTGGTGTTGCTGGCCTTACTGCCGCTTTTGGCCGGTGTCATTCTGCAGCTTCTTGCGGAGCGGCTTCTCTCATCCCGCGCCAAAGGTGTGCTGGCGCTCGCATGCTGCCTGCCGAGCTTTCTGGCGGTGGTGGCCACATTTGTGCGCGTCTGGCAGAGCGGTCCTATCGACTACAGCGCTCTCGCATGGGACGGGCCGCTGGCGCTGGTCTTTCATGTGGATGCGCTGAGCCTTCTGTTTGCGCTGATGGGCACGGCTCTGGGTTCGGCGGTATTGCTTTACTCCATCGGCTACATGGCCCACGAGCGCTCCGCCACGCGCTTCTACGCCTTCATGCTCACCTTCATTTGCGGCATGGTGGGGCTGGTGTACAGCGCCAATCTGTTCTTCCTTTATCTATGCTGGGAAGCGATGGGGCTCTGCTCCTTCAGCCTGGTCGGCTTCTGGTACGAGAAAAAGGAAGCGGTTGCCGGCGCGCGCAAGGTGCTGCTGATGACTCACCTCGCGGGCTACGGACTGCTGGCGGCGGTTCTGCTCATCTATGCCCGCACAGGCAGCGCGCTGTGGACCGATCCCGCAGTGGCGCAGGCCTTCACTGGCGGCGTCTTCGCACTCATGCTGGTAGCGCTGCTGGCTAAGTCGGTGCAGTTTCCGCTGCATACCTGGATTCCGGAGGCCATGAATGCGCCGACCCCGGTGAGCGCGCTGCTTCATGCCGCATGCTACGTCAAGGCCGGAGTTTATCTGGCCGCACGTATGCATTGCTTCAATCAGTGGCCCAGCTCCTGGGGTTCCGTGATGATGTGGACGGGCACGGTCACTATGGTGGTGGGCGTGGCCTATGCCATGGTGCAGCACGACCTGAAGCGCATGTTGGCCTTCCACACCGTCAGCCAGATCGGTTACATCGTGACCGGGCTGGGCATCGGCACGCCGCTGGCCATAGCGGCGGCATTGCTGCATTGCCTGAATCACAGCATCTTCAAGGGCGGGCTGTTCCTTGCGGCCGGCTCCGTGCAGCATGCGACTGGAACCCGCGACATGAATCAGCTCGGCGGCCTGGCGCGCCGCATGCCGCAGACCTCGATCGTGTGGCTGATCAGCGTGGGCAGCATGATGGGCGTGCCCTTCATGAGCGGCTTCGCGAGCAAGTGGCTGCTTTACACCGCGGCGCTGCAAGCGGGACATGTGGTCCCGGCGCTTGCCGCATGGGTGGTCAGCGTGGGCACCGTCTTCTCCTGCGTGAAGGCAACAAGTTCCGTCTTCCTGGGGCCCACGACGGCGCAGACCGAAGGCGCACATGAGTCGCCGCCGACGATGGTTTGGGCGCTCGGCTTGTTTGGCCTGGGCAGCGCCGTCCTGGGGCTGGCGCCGCAATTGGCCGTCAATTGCATCATCAATCCGATTTTGCCGGTGCTTGGTCTGGCCACGGTGCAAGTCTCCTGGTTCGGGCTCACGCCCAATGCCGGATCCTGGTGGACCGCCGGTGGTCTGATGCTGGCCGTTGTCTCGGCGGGCGTTGGCGCTCTGGTTTACGCCATGGCTGGCATGTCCAGAACGCGCGCCCTGGCGGTAGAAGGCGGCGGCGTGGTGTTGGTGGGTGGCTCAACCGGTGGTGGAGGAGCAAGCGTCTTCACGGGCGGCGAATCCATCTCCGGCTCCGGCCGTCTTCCGGCGGGCGAGTTCTCGGTGATTCTGAAGAAGCACTGGGCGCCGTTCTATCGCAACACGGATGCCGATCGCCTTTACCGGAGCGCGTGGGGCGGCTTGCAGGCCGTCTCCGCCACGCTGGGTCGCGCGATGGCCTGGGCGGAAAAGCGCCTGATCGTTTTGCTCGCAGCTCTCACCGTCGCGCTCGTCGGCTCGCTGCGCTGGTTCGCTCCCGCTGTCGCGCAATCGACTGGACTCGAAGGCGCTGAGAGAATTCCAGTGCTGCTCGGTCTTGGTTGCGGCGTTGCGTTTGCTGCGCTGCTGGTGGCCGCCGGTGCACAGAAGGCGTGGCGCGGGCTGCTGCCACTGCTGGCGCTGAGCGGAGTTGCCGCGATGGCCGCTCTATGGATGACGCAGCCACTGCCGCGCCTGATCCTGCTGGAAGCCTCCACATTTCTCGCTCTGGCGCTGGTTTGGCATACTGGGTCGCGACGCGCGGCATGGATCTACTCCGTTGTCGTAGCGCTCTCCGCAGCCAGCCTGATCGCCGGCCAGCTTGCATTGCAGCAGGGAAGCGCCGAGTGGGCACGGGCGCTGCTGTTGGGCGGATTCGTTCTCAAATTGGCGATCGTGCCGCTGCTCCTGTGGCTGCCTGCTGTCGCTGAGGCCGTTCCAGCACTGGCAATGGGCCTGATTGTCGCGGTGGTCGATATCGCGGCCTTCGGCGAGTTTTATCTGACCGCATCCGCGCATCCTGAGCTTCTGTCGCCGGATGGCGTGTGGATTGCGGCGGCGATTGCCACTTCGCTTTTGGCGTCGCTGCTGATGCTCACGGAAAGCAATCTCAAGCGGCTGCTCGCGCTCTCGACCATCGAAGACATGGGCTTCCTGCTGTTGGGCATTGCGTCGGCCAACCAACTGGGGCTGCGCGGTGCGCTCTTTGCGGCCACGGTCCATGCGCTTGCCAAGGCGCTGCTCTTCATCTCGTTGAGCGCACCGGAAGCCGATGGCGCGCTCATTAACGATGCTCGCGGCTTGGCCTCGCGTTACCCGGTCAGTGCGGCGGGTTTCCTGGCCGGCATGTTGGCCATGCTGGGTGTGCCTCCGCTGCTGGGTTTTGCTGGACGATGGCGCCTCTATCAGACCGCGGCAGAGATGAATCATTGGCTGCTTGCCGGCTTCATCCTCTCTTCGATGTTCGCGCTGCTGGCCTATGTCCTTTGCTTCACCCGCTGCTGGTGGGGACCGCGCGATGCGGAAGACACTACGAAGTACACTCCGGAAACCCTGCCGCTCCATTTTGCGGTGGTGGGCTTGATCGTTGTTCTACTGGCTGGTGGCCTCTGGCCCGATGCGCTGCTGGCCCTGACGCGGGGGATTCAATGAACCTTTTCAAGCGCTTGATGAACAAATGCCGCCGCAAGAGCCCGTTTCTGTTTCATCTCAATACCGGCAGTTGCAACGGATGCGATATCGAACTGATCACCTGTCTTTCGCCGCGTTATGACGTGGAGCAGTTGGGCATTCACCTCGAGGGCAGCCCGCGTCACGCCGACATTCTCTGCATCACCGGCCCCGTCACGCGCACCACGCTGGAGGCGGTGAAGACGGTCTACTCGCAGGTATGCGAACCCAAGGCGGTGGTTGCACTTGGTTCCTGCCCAGCGTCGTGCAATGTCTTTGCAGGCAGTCCGGTGATTGCAGGCCCGCTCAGCAAACATATCCCGGTGGATGTGTATGTGCCCGGCTGCCCGCCCCATCCGGATGCCATCATCGATGCCATTGCGCGTGCCGCGGAAATCCTGGCCGAACGCGGAGTCTCCGCAAAGACGAAGGGAGAGCCGCAGAAATGAACGTTTCCGGATTGATTCACTTCTTTCTGTTTCCGGGGCTGCTCTTTGCGATTCCTGCCGCCTGGCTGTATGTGTGGGGCGAGCGCAAGGCCGTAGCGCTCATGCAACGGCGCATCGGTCCGCCTCTGTTGCAGCCCTTTTACGATTTCGTGAAGCTCATCGGCAAGCGCACGCCGTCGCGGCATGGAATTGAGGCCGACCTGCTGCGGCTGTGGCCGGCGCTCTCAGTGCTTTCGATGATTGGCGCCATCGCCATGCTGCCGGTCTTTCCCGGCGGCCGGGGTTTCTCCGGCGACGCCGTGCTGCTGGTGGCGCTGCTCGAACTGCCTTCGATCTGCTTCATCCTGGCCGGGTTCACCTCCGGCTCCATCTACGGCGAAATCGGCGCCATTCGCGAGGCGGTGCTGAGCGTGGCCAACAACGTGGTCTTCCTGCTCTCGATTGTGACCATCGCGGTGACGGAAAGAACGTTTCGTCTGGCAGATATTGCGGGCGGGTCTTGGAATCCCGGCCACTGGATCGGCGTCTTCGGCATTCTGTTGTGCATCCCCGCCAAATTGCGGCTCAATCCCTTCTCCACGTCGAGCGCGGAGCAGGAAATTTATTCCGGTCCGCTCACCGAGTATGCCGGCGCTGCGCTGGCCATGTGGGAACTGGCGCATGGACTGGAGTGGGTTGCGCTTACCGGATTCGTGGCCACGCTGGTGCTGCCCGCCACCGGCCCCTGGTGGTTCCACGCCGTTTCATTCGTGGCGGTCTCCTTTGCCGAGGTGCTGCTGCTTTCCACCATCGCGGCGGCCACGGCGCGCTTCACGCTGCAGCGCGCCATCAAGTTCTACTGGCAATGGGCTGGGATCCTTGCGATTCTCGTCGTCTCTTCAGCCATTTATATGGGGTATCGCTGGTGAATATCTTTCGCCTCATCTATCAAAATCTCCGCCGCGGTCCGGTGTCGTTTCGCCTGCCGCACAAGCACCAATGCACGAGCAATCAGTATCGCGGCCTGATCGTCAACGATGCAGAACGCTGCGTAGGTTGCGGACTTTGCGCCTATGTGTGTCCCACGGCCGCAATCGAGGTGACACGGAGCGGCGAGAACTATCGCTGGTCCTACGATCCCGGCAAATGCACCTTCTGCGGGCGCTGCATCGAGCGCTGCAAGCCGCACACGCTGGGCATGGAGTCGCAACTGCCGCCGCTTTACAGCGTCCAGGGCGAACTGAAGCAGGATTTGAATATGGTGCGCAAGCGCCCGGTGCGTCCGGCGCCGGCGCCGGCAGCCGTGGCGGATAAGACAGCAGCGGCGAGCGAGCCAGCGAAACAAGCTGCACCGGTCATAGCGGCAGCCGGCACGGAAACCGCGGCTGGTTGAGCCAACGGAAAAAGGGGATTTGCAATGACAATGGCATCTGACAGTTTCTTGACGACTCTTTGGGAGTTGGGCCTGGGCGGCGATTGGGAATGGAAGAACGGTTCCTGGTGGAAGACGCTGGATGCGGCGGATGTGCGCGCAAGGGCTGTGCATATGGTGTCGCTGGAGGCACGCTTTGTCGCCGTTACCGCCATGGAGCGCCCCGACAAGGAAGTACGTCTCGACTACCAGTGGGACTTGAACGGCCAGCTTCTCTCTTTCATTACCATGACCACATCGCAAAGCATCGCCACCATCGCCGATCTCTGTCCCGCCGCCGATTGGGTGGAGCGCGAGACGCATGAATATTTTGCCGTCGAGTTCATCGGGCGCGAAAACACCAAACCCCTGATGACCCGCGCAGGCGATCCGATCGGCATCAACCTGCACAAGGAGGTCGTCAAGTGAGCTTCCGCATTCCCATCGGTCCCTACCACCCAGCGCTTGAAGAGCCTTACAAGCTGGAGCTTGTTTGCGACGGCGAAACGGTGCGCGACGCGGTGATGCACATTGGCTTCAACTTTCGTGGTATCGAGTATCTGGCCGAACGCCGCAACTATCTGCAAGGCATTACGCTCGTGGAGCGCGTCTGCGGGATTTGCTCCAATGTCCATTCGCTCTCGTTCTGTCAGGCGGTCGAACAACTGAACGGGGCCCAGCCTCCGGAGCGCGCCCTCTATATTCGCGTGATTCTTGCCGAACTGGAGCGGCTGCATTCCCACTTTCTGTGGGCCGGCGTAGCGGCCAAGCTCATCGGGTTCAAGACCATCTTCATGGCCTGCTTCACCCTGCGCGAAGAGGTGATGGACGCGCTTTCGGCTATCTCCGGGAACCGCGTCAACTATGGCATGAACCGGATCGGCGGCGTCAATCGCGACATTGCCGATCCGCAAGCCGTCTTGAACATTCTCGACGCCATGGAGCGCGATATCACGCGCACCATCATCCCCATCTTCCTCGAAGACAGGACAGTGGAGTCGCGTTGTAAAGGGGTGGGTATCTTGACCAGGGAGCAGGCCAAGGCTATGGGCGCCGTTGGACCGCTGGCGCGTGCGTCCGGCATCGGTCAGGATATTCGCCGTTCCGCGCCCTACTGCGCCTACGACCGCTTTGAATTCAATGTGCCCGTTGAGAGCTCGGGCGACGTGCGCGCACGCCTTGTGGTTCACACGCTGGAGATGATAGAGAGTTGCCGTATTCTGCGCCAGGCGCTCAGCACACTGCCCGACGGGCCCATCCACACCACGCCTCCGGTTGGTGCGCGCTTCAAGGTGCCGGCGGGAACGGCCATCAGCCGCGTTGAAGCACCCCGCGGCGAGGTGATGTACCAGATCACCTCCAACGGCACGGAAATCCCGGAGCGTGTCCGTGTGCGCACACCTACATTCATGAATATGGCCACCGTCCGCTTTACGGTTCTGGGGCAGGATTTGGCCGATTCTCCGTTGATTCAGGCATCGTGCGATCCCTGCTACTCCTGCACCGACCGCTAGGAACCACGGCAGGCTGAGAGTCGCGGCCTGCCGCACGAGCCGGTCCCGTCGCAGACGCGCGGCAAGGGCTGCCTCCCGCCCTTGTCGAAGCGATTTCTTCCGTTGGCCGCCATTCGTCCACAGGCGGAGATTTGCTTGCCAGCTGAGCCGTGGCCCTCGGTACTTTCGGAATGCTACCCTATAAACAGAGCGATTTCGGCGACTTCGCCCTGCCACTTGGCTGGTAGCCGGCGAATGAAGCTGTTCAGCGTTCGAGCGATCCAAAGGCGGGCTGACGAATTCCTCGCATCTCGCAAGTCATTGATCCTAAACGTGGCCCCGTAGCTCAGGTGGATAGAGCAGCAGTTTCCTAAAGCGATTAAAATGTTCAATATCAATAACTTAAATGAACTGAGAAGCATCGAAAAACGCTGAAAAGTACCCTTCGTAGCGCATTCAGTGAGTG
>JBEKTO010000029.1:0-48978 GCA_049515995.1 Occallatibacter sp.
GGTGCGGAAAACCCTCATCAACACTGGCCAATCGCCCGATTCAAACCAAATTCAAGCAGATGAAAGAGCAAATTCCCAAGGAACGAGCCCACAACGAGGGAATTTCAACAAGTTCCTAGAGCAACAGCTTCTCCTCCCGGCCGCCGTGCTGACGAATGTACTCCTCTGCGTCGAACTTCTTCCCCGTTGAAGCGGCCGTCATGGTCCGCACCAGCCCGAAAATCGGACGGTTGAACCAGGGGCGGTCATGCCGGCCCACGATGGCCCACGCAATGCCCGCGTAGCCGTTCGGGTCGCGCCCGTCCAACTGATACTTGTCGTTCAGCATCACCGCCCAATCGAAGGCCGTGGCCGGGTCCGGCGCCCATTCCAGGATCTTCTTGGCCCAGTACATGCGCATATAGTTGTGCATCCAGCCGGTCTGGACCATCTCTCGCTGGGCCGCGTTCCAAAGCTCGTCTGCGGTTTCTCCGCCCTCTAGTTGCTTCAGGCTGTAGCGATGAGGCCGCGGGTCGCCTGCGTGTTCGATCAGCGTCTTGCGTGCCCAGGACGCTGCGCACTCCCAGTTGTCGTAGTTCGGCTCGTGGCGCACAAACAGCACCGAAAGCTCCCGCCAGCCGATCAACTGATCGAGAAACCGTTCGCGGACGCCAGCCGTTGCCTTGCCCTGTTTCACGGCCTCTTCGACCGCCAATGCAATGGTGAGCGGCCCGATGTGGCCAAAGTGCAGATACGGCGACAAGCGGCTGGTTCCCTTCGTTTCGGGGTGGTTGCGGGTCTCCTCGTAGCTCGCAAGGTCCTGGTCGACAAACTCCCTGAGACGCCGAACCGCGGAGCGCGCACCCCCGGTAAAGCTGTCCACCGGCTGCACGGTACGTTCCAGCTTCGTAAGTCCCGCGGAAATATCCTCCGAAAGGGAAAACCCCGGAGGGGCTTTCCACGGCTTCCACTCGTGATGCGGCGCAATCTTCTCCGCGGCGATAAGGTACCTGGGCAATTGCGCCTTCAGATGCGGGCGGAAGTGGTGCAGCAACACAAAACTGCGACCGAAGATACGGGACGGCACAACCACGTCGGCGTCGACCGTCCAGTAGGGCAGCCTGAGCCTCGCCGCAAGCGCTTTGCGCCAGCGTTCCGGCTCACGGCACGGGTTTTCATCGCCGATCAGCAGCGCAGCTTCCACCTCTTCAAGAAATGCCTCCAGCGAGTTATCCGGAGGCCGTCGGACCACAAACCCTATCCCGCGCTCAGCGGCGTTCTCGGCCACATCCCGCAGCCCCTGCGCCATGAAGTGGTAATGGCGCAGATTGGCATGGGGATAGTTGGTAATTACCGAGAAATACACCACTACCGGCAATCCCAGCAGGTTTCCCGCCTCGATGGCCACGTCGAGCGCAGGATTGTCCTCGATACGCATCGCCCGCTGCATCCAGTAGACGACGCATCGGCCGCCTTTGCGGGGTACGCCGGCACGGCGCACCAGGACGCGGGGCTGGCTGGCCAGCCGGCCAAGCTCTTCAGGCATCTGCGGGGCGTCGGGCATCAAATTCACCTCGGGGCGGTGACTGCAATGATCCCAGCTCTCAGCATCGAGATCTCTCGACACGTTCAGGACCGGTTCTGGGATACGCAGTTTCATTTCAGGCCAAGTGTGGGCACGAACGATCCGATGAATCGCGCCCGGAATTCTGCGTCTCAGGGAACGGCCACAAGACTATTATGTCTTTCTAGAGAGATCGGGCATTTCTCTTCGTAACCTGTCGCAAACGCCAGATGCAGAGCGGAGGTCTCGATGAAAACAGCGTGGCAATCCGGTGCAGGCCGTATTGTGTGTCGCTGGTCTGGAACGGGAGAACGCGTTCTGTACAACCCCCCCTGGCTTCAGGAGGCATCAAGAAGCGTTGACAAGAGCCTGGCGCCGGCGGCTCCGAATTTCGCCGGGCACAGTTCGCTTGGTTCAGGGGAATGGTTCGTTCCCTGGAGTGCCCGATGGAGCGTGCCGGGCAGGTCGTCGGAATAGCGCCGCCGGGCAGCCCTCCTGCAAAACCGCGCTGCTCATCCGCCACTGACAACTGATCCTTGTCCTACCACTGCCCCCAGGCCCGGCTGATGTAGTCCGATAGAGTCATTCCAACCAGTGCAAGAAACATGAAGATGCCCGCGCCGACGGTGAGCATGGTCAGCCTCGTGCTGTATCTCACATGCATGAAGTAGAGCACCACCAGTATCGCCTTGGAGCAAGCGATGACCAGCGCAACGATCGGATTCCAGTAAATGACCAGTGTAGAAGTCAGGTGCCACGCGCCGAGGTCGACAAACGATGCCCCCACCGTGAGCGCGGTGCCCAGCAGCAGGGCAAAAAGAATCGTCACGTAGACCTTGGGGCCGACAATGTGATGCGCGTGCTCGTTTGGTTCGCTCATGCCATATGTCCTTTTGCGTTTAGGTCCCATGCCTGCTGATCAGATAGAGCAGCGCGAAGAGATAGATCCAGATAATGTCGACAAAGTGCCAGTAGAGACCGAAGTTCTCGACAAAGGTCACATGGCCTGATGTGTAAGCCCCCGCCCGGGCGCGGAAGATCATGAATCCCAAGATTCCGATGCCGATGATCATGTGCAGCGCGTGCATGCCGGTCATGGCGAAGTAGAGAGAGAAATAGATCTCAGTGTGGCGCGCCATATCCAGCGGCAGCGGCTTGTCGCCCGCGGCCTTCGCTGCCTCGTCTGAATCCGGATCGAGAAACGACTGCAAGCTGTAGTGGAAGCCGGGAACATGGTGCTTTTCAATCTTTTCGGAATACTCGATAGTCTTGATGCCGAGGAATCCAAGGCCGAGAATCAGGGTGAGCGTGAGGCAGAGCACCAGCCCGCGCCGGCGCCGCGTCTCCGCGCACCACACGCCCATGGCCATGGTGAAGCTGGAGATAATCAGCACCAGCGTATTCAGAGTGCCCCAAACCACATTCAACTGGTGGGAAGCGGCGACAAAGGCCGCGTAGTACCAGTTGCGGTAGATCAGGTAAGCGGTAAACAGTCCGCCGAAGAACATGACTTCAGTGAGCAGGAAGAGCCACATGGCAAAGTTGGAGGCATCCGCCTGCTGCTCGACTGAATTGAAGTGATGGCGCAGATAAGGCGGGTGCTCACCATGAGTGTGCTCGGCTGCGTCTGGCGCGCCATGTGCGATCGCTGTGCTATCCGGCACTGGTCACCTCCGCTTCTTTCTGGAGCGCCTGCTGGTTCTCCAGCCACTCGTAGTCGTAGGCTTCGTGATCCATGATGGGCATCTCGGTAAAGTTCTCGGTCAGCGGCGGCGACTGGGTTTGCCATTCGAGCCCCGTGGCCTGCCAGGGATTGTTACCGGCGATCTCGCCGTACTTCAGAGACCAGGTGAGGTAGAGCACCGGCAGCAGATAGCCCACACCCAGAATCGAGGCGCCGGCCGTCGAGAAGACATTGAGTATCTGGAACTCAGGCGGATACGACGCATAGCGCCGCGGCATGCCCAGCGTCCCCAGAATGAACTGCGGGAAGAAGGTCAGGTTGAAGCCGATAAAGGTGACCACCGCCGCCAATTGCGAGATCTTCTCCGGATACATGCGTCCGGTCATCTTGGGCCACCAGAAGTGGATGCCGGCCAGAAAAGCCATCAACATGCCGCCCACCATGACAAAGTGGAAGTGCGCCACGATGAAATACGTCTCCGTTAGGTGGATGTCGGTTCCCGAGGTGCCGAGGAAGACGCCGGTCATGCCGCCGATGGTAAACAGCCCCATGAAACCGAAGGCATAGAGCATCGGCGTCTCAAAGGTAATGGACCCTTTATAGAGAGTGAAGGTCCAGTTGAAAATCTTGATGGCCGAGGGCACCGCAACCAGCATGGTGAGCAGCGAAAACACCAGCGTGGAATAGTTTGAAATGCCCATGATGAACATATGGTGGGCCCAGACGAAGAAACCGAAAACCGCGATCGCCACCGACGAGAAAGCCACCGCCGTATAGCCGAATACCCGCTTGCGGCTGAAGGTCGAGATCACCTCGGAGATCACACCCATGCCGGGCAGAATCATGATGTAGACGGCGGGGTGCGAGTAGAACCAGAACAGATGCTGGAAGAGCAGTGGATCGCCGCCCTTGGTGGGATCGAAGACGCCGATGCCGATGGTGCGCTCCAGAGCGACCAGCACAATGGCGATGGCCAGCACCGGCGTGCCCAGCACCATGAGGATGCTGGCCGCGTAGTGGGCCCACACAAAGAGCGGCATCCGGAACCAGGTCATACCCGGCGCGCGCATTTTGTGGATGGTCACGATGAAGTTCAAACCGGTAAAGATGGAACTGAATCCGGCGATGAAGACCGCCAGGCCGGTGGTGAGCACGTTGGTGTTCACATAGTGCGTGGAAAGCGGCGTGGTAAAGGTCCATCCGGTATCCACGCCGCCGGTCATCATGGTGTAAAGCGCCAGGATGCCGGCGCCCATATACAGGTACCAGCTCAGCAGGTTGACTTTGGGCAGCGCCAGATCCTTGGCGCCCAGCATCATGGGGATGAAGAAGTTGCCCAGCGTGGCCGGCACCGAGGGCACCAGAAAGAAAAAGATCATGATGATGCCGTGCATGGTGAACACCTTGTTATAGGTGTCGGTGGCCATCAGATCGGACTGCGGCGTCAGCAACTCCAGGCGAATGAGCCCGGCCAGAGCCCCGCCGATGAAGAAGAAGAATGTGATCGAGATCAGGTAAAGAATCGCAATCCGCTTGTGGTCGCCGGTCAGCAGCCAGCTCAGGATTCCGTTCTCCTTGCTGAGGTAGTTCAGCTTGGGAATCCTGGCCGTGGATTGGTCGGGAAGACGGACGATTGTGGCGCTGCTGCTCATGGCTTCACCTTCCCTTGCGTGGCGGGCCCTTGCCCAGCGGACTTTTGCGCCGCCGGCGCAGCCTTGCCTTCGCTCTCCGGCAGCAGATCAGTGGTGGTCAGCGTCTGCTGGACGCGGTAGTCGGAGTTGAGGTTCTTGATGTACTCAAGCAGCGCGATCACGCCCTCCTCGCTGATTTGCCCCTGATAAGTGGGCATGATGGGCGCATAGCCCTGGGTTACATGCTGCGAGGGATTCAGAATCGCCTCGCGCAGGTACGCGTCGTCCGCGGTCACCGCCCCTCCGTTTGAAAGCGTCAGTTTGGAGCCGTAGACATTGGCCAGCGAAGGGCCGCGCGCATCCGGCCGGGCATTGTGGCAGGCAGCGCAGCTCAGGCTGGCGAAGAGCCGCTCTCCGTTCTGCGCCAGCGACATGCCGCTGGTGGACTCGGCCAGCCACTTCCTGTAGTCCTCGGGCGTCATCACCACCACATCGCCGATCATCTGCGAGTGATTGGTTCCGCAGTACTGGGTGCAGAACAGGTGATAGGTTCCCGGCACCGTGGCTTCAAACCAGACCGTGGTGTAGCGGCCGGGAATCGCCTCGCGCTTCACGCGGAACGCGGGAATGGAAAAGCTGTGAAAGACATCCTGCGAAATCAGCGTCAACTGGACGGCCTTGCCCATCGGCACATGCAGCGAGTTGATCTCGTGCTGCCCGCCCGGATGCTCGGCCTTCCACATCCACTGCTTTCCCACCACGTAAATGTTCATGGCGTTGGCCGGCGGCGTGAAGACGCGGAAATAAATCAGCGCGCCCCACACGAACATCACCAGGAACAGACCCAGCGGAATGATGGTCCACGTGGCTTCAAGCAGGGTGGAACCCTCCACCTGCACCGCAACCGGATGCCGCTTCTTGCTGTAGAGAATCGAGAAACTGACCACCAGAAGGACCACAATGGTCAGCCCGATCAGGCTCACCAGAATCAGGAAGAAGAGCAGCGCGTCCATCTGAGGCGCAAGCCGCGACGCCTCCGGCGGAAACAGCGCGGAGTTCGTCAACCACTTGACGAGAAACTGCCAGATTACTGGACTGATATGCGACATTCCGTTATCCGTTCACCTTTGTGTCTGTCCCCGATGATCCTGTTCCAGTTTTTCCTGCGCCTGGCGGGTTGTCATTGCGGGCGTCCCGGCGAAACATCACCAGCATGAATCCGCCCAGCGTGAAGACCGTTACAAGTCCGCCCAACTGAACCACCCGCGCCACAATCAGCGAGTGCTTGTTGGTTTGAGGATCGTAGTGATAGCAGTAGGTCAGTATGTTGTCTACCGGCGAGCCAATGCGGTTGGCCGAGGCCTCGACCAGCCCCAGCCGCAAATCCTTCGGCGAGTACTCCACGCCCATGTAGTACTGGGCCAGCTTGCCCTCCGGCGTCACAATCTGAATCGAACTGGCGTGAGCAAACTGGGTCTGCTTGCCGTCCGGCGTTGGGAGCTTCACGTAGCCGAATCCGACCGCCTTGGTCAGAGCGTCGATATTGGCCTGCGTTCCGGTCATGAAGTGCCATCCATCCGCGGTATCCGCGTGGCCGTAGCGCTTCAGATAAGTGCGCTTCTTGGCCGCGGCCAGCTCCGTTCCCTCGCTGGGATCGATGCTCACCACAATCACGTCGAAGTCTTTGCCGGGAACGAAATTAACCATCTGCAATGCGCCCGTCAGCCCGTTCAGTTCCTCCGAGCAGAGCATGGGGCACTGGTAGTACACCAGCGCCAGAATCGCCGGCCGCTTGCCAAAGTAGCTGGCCAGTTGCACCTGCTTGCCCTGGTCGTCGGTAAAAGTCAGCGAGAGCGGCAATTGCTGGTTCAGCTTCTGCTCGATGCCCACCTTGCTCAGGATCGAAGGCGGCTTGTCGTTGACCGGCCCCATCATTTTTTCGCCATATCCTGAGACCTGCGCCAGCGCCACCGGACAAAACACAGAAAGACCCAGGCCCACCGTGGCAGCCGCAGCGAGGGCCGCGTTGCGCCAACTTCTCCGGATTGTGCCCGCATCTTGCATGATTCCTTCTTTCCTTTACTTGCTGTTTCCGGCGCAGCGTTCAGAAATCTCTACTTCTGCTGCTCCGGACGCCGCGTCCCGATCGCCTGTGCCTCGTCCTGCTCAAACCCGGTGCGCGCAAACCCATTGGTCAGCGGCAAAGTCACCACCGGCGCGCGATCGCCGGTCATCAGCGGCGCATGTTCCACCTGGGGCGCCACTGGCAGCCCGCTCTGCGCAATCAACGCCATGGCGCGCTCGATCGGAATTCTCACTTTGCCTTGCTCCCGGTCGGCCCAACTGTAGTGCTCCAGCAGCAGGTCCTCTTTGGCGTGCAGATCGGCGATCTCCTGGTTGCCATCGTCGGTCTGCAGCCGCGGCGTGGGGAAGCGCTGCGTCAGCTCATCCATCTTGTCCTTCAGCTCCGGGCTGGAGGGCATGTTGCCCAGCGGCCGCACATCCACCGGCGCGGCCCACTTGCTCTTCGGTCCGTCCTCCCTGGCCATGCGCGTGTTGATGAACTTGCCGATGCCATACGACAAAGCTCCGACCACGGCAACGAAGACAGCCAGCGCCGTCAGGAAGACGACAATGCCCGAGGCGCGAACGTCGGACCGCTCGTAGCCGTGGGATGTGTCGATCTTCTCCGGTCCGTTACGGCCCGGGTCTCGATCGTCATGCTCATGCGTTGGCATGTTCAGGCTCCAGAATCTCCGCCAGATGCGGATCGTTGGTTTGAACCAGCGGACGGGTCTTCAAACGGGTGCAGAAGTAGGCAACCCAGAAGGCCACCATCGCCACCGGCACCGCGACATATTCGAGAATTCCCCAACTGAAATGAAGGTTGCGCGCGGCATCCTTGAAGTTCGGCTCGATGAGCCAGAACAGATCGAAGGCCCGGGCGAAGACCATCCACTGGCACACCCGCACCAGCCGCTTCTTGTTCCGCTTCAAATCTCTCGACAGCAGCAGCGTGAAGGGAATCAACCAGTGGAAGATGAAATCGAGCGTGATGATGACGCCCCAACCGCCCATGAAGCGGTCCAGATACCACGGAATCTCTTCTGGGAGATTGCCCGACCAGATGATGAGGAACTGCGAGAAGGCGAGGTAGATGTTCAGCATCACAAAAGCGAAGGTGAACTTACCCAGGTCGTGCTGCTCGGTCTGGCGCAGGATGGTGTGGAATGGCTCGCCCTTTGAAAGCGAAACCGCAACGATGATGCCGAATGCCAGCACCATGTATCCCTGGCCGACCAGGAAGAGCAGCCCGTAGACCGACGAATACCACGTAGGATCAAGCGACATGACCCAGTAGATGACAGCGGCCGTCATCGTGACGGCGTACACCACGATGCCGGGACCGCTGATGTTCTCAAATCGCTTGATCCACTCGGGCGTGGTCGCGGGGGAAGCCGCATCCCGTTGAAGTCCCAATTGGTTGAGGCGCCAGGTGTAGTAACCCCAGATGGCGAAGCACAGCAGGCTCACCCACACGAAAGCGCTCGGGTTGAGCATCGGCCGCTTGAACTCGATGGCGTGCGCCTGCGCCTCGTTGATCCATCCCGATTTCAGCGCCGCAGTCACATCGTCCACCGCGGCCCACAGGTACAGCTTCTTCATGTACAGGGCGACGACCACCCAATAAGCAAAGACCAGCGGCAGCGTGCGGCTCATGGCCTCGAGAGGCCGGCGCAGGAGAAGGCCCCATTTGCCGCCCGTCACGTACTGCACCATGAGCAGAGCCAGCCCGCCCACCGAGAAACCGAAGGCGAGCATCGTGCCCAGCAGCCAGGCGCGCAGCACGTGGTCGATCGACTTATCCGCGGCGGCCAGCCCGGCGGCGATGACCGAGAAGACCAACCCGATGGCCAGCGCGCGCGTCTTCCAGGCGTCCACAAATGCCGGGGCGCCCAGATCGGCGGGAAGCGTGTTGGCGTGCGTCTCGTGAGCCATTCCGTTCGTCCTGAGTTCTTACTTCGCGGCCGCGGGGGCCGGTTTGCTTGCGGGAATCTTGATGGCGGGGTCGGCCGGATTGGCCGGAGCCAATGCCGGATTTCCCTGTTTCAGATCGTGCGGATACGCCTGGATCGCGGTGGAAGGCAGCGCCCACGGCTCGGCAAAGCCCTCGGGCAGGTGGTTTTCTCGCGCCACGGCCTTCAGGTCTTTCACTTGAACGCCCGCGGGCACGTCCTTGACCGTGGCCGCCTGGCTCAGTTGCAGAGCGCGCACATATGCCGCCACCGCCCAGCGATCCACGGGCGTCAACTGCGCCGAGTAGTCCGGCATCGCGCCATAGCCGTGCGTCATCACGTAAAAGTAGTGCGAGATGGGCTGCGACAGGCGCACCTGGTCGTGCAGATTGGCCGCCGGCTTGTAGCCGCGCTCCACGATCGCGCCCAGCCCGTTGCCGACCCGCGAGTGGCAGGGCGAGCAGTAGATGTTGAAGCGCTCCTGGCCGCGCCTGAGCACTTCCAGCGTCACCGGGAAGGGCATCTCGTTCTTTTCCTCGCGATAGCCGTTCGCGCCCTGGACCACCCCGGTATAGAAGTAGCTGTCTTCGCGCAACTGGCCGCGGGCTACGGTGTTGGCAACCTGCGGACGCGCTCCGCGATGATCGGCAAACATTTCCGATCCCCGCTGCGAGATGATCTTGGGCTGGTCGTGCATGTCCTGGCGACAGCCGGCAGCAAGCAACAACGCAGCCATGCTCACTGCGGCGGCAATCGGCCTGAGCGGCAGGAATCCCCGTGCCCCATCCTTTCGCCTTTTTTCTGGCGAAAGGGTGGGAAGCCACGCATTCGGATTGAGGTGGTTCGCTTGCATCAGTACTCCACCTCCACTACAGAGACGGGCTTGAAGCGCTCCAAATACGCCTTCGCTTCCACCAAATCGAATTTGGGGTCCAATGCCTCCAGGCACAGGAAAAACTTGTCCGTCGTTGCCCCATCGCGGAAGTTGGGCGCGTTGAAGAGCGGATGATAGAGCGCCGGCAGTCCGTTCAGCGCCAACATGCCGAAGGCCGCCGAAAGCCCCGCCCACAAGATCGTCCACTCATAGGCGGGCACAATGAAGGCCGGCCACGAGTACAGCGGTCGCCCGGCGATGTTCAACGGGTAGGCCCACACTGAGACCCAGGTCTCAAACAGAAACATCGCCGTCAAGCCCATCAACCCGCCAATCAGCGTGAGCAGCGGCACCTTGTCGCGGTGGAAGCCGATGGCCTCGGCCGCTTCCTCTACCGGATAGGGCGTGTAGCAATCCAGCCGCCGCCAGCCATCCTGGCGCGCCTGCCGCGCGGCCCTCACCAGGTCGCCCGGCGTATCGAATTCGGCCAACAGGCCGTAGGTCCCTTCGCGTGGGGGCATCAGTCAGCAACCTCCGCTTCAGCCTTGGGCGTGATCTTGGCCCCCGGCAGCATCATGCGGATTTCAGACATGGGAATCATGGGCAGGAAGCGCACGAACAACAGGAACAGCGCCGTGAACAATCCCAGCGTTCCCACATAGATCATGTAGTCCCACTTGGTCGCGCGGTAGGTTCCCCACGACGAGGGCAGAAAGTCGCGGTAGAGGCTGGTGACCACAATGACGAAGCGCTCAAACCACATGCCTGTATTGACCACGATGGAGATGAAGAACATGAACGGGATCGAGGTGCGCAGCTTGCGCGACCAAAGTGTCGTCAGCGGAATGGCCAGGTTGCAGGTAATCAACACCCAATACGACCAGCCCATGGGCCCGAACATGCGGTTCCACATCATGAAGGCTTCCCAGTGCGAGGCCGAGTACCAGGCCATGAAGACTTCCATGCCGTACCCGTAGGCCACGATGAAGCCTGTCGCCAGCATCACCTTGCCCATATTGTCGATATGCCGCTCGGTGACCAGCCCCTCCAGGTGATAGAACTTGCGCAGCGGAATGGCCAGCGTGAGCACCATGGCAAAGCCGGAATAGATGGCGCCGGCCACAAAGTAAGGCGGAAAGATGGTGGTGTGCCAGCCCGGCAGCACGGCCACGGCGAAGTCGAAGCTGATGACCGTGTGGACCGAGAGCACCAGCGGCGTGGCCAGGCCGGCCAGCAGCAGCGAGGCCGTCTCGTAGCGCGCCCAGTGGCGCACCGAACCGCGCCAGCCCAGGGAAGCCAGACCGTACAGATATTGGGCCAATTTGTTGTGCGAGCGGTCGCGCATGGTGCCGAAGTCCGGCACCATCCCGATGTACCAGAAGACCACCGAAATCGTTGCGTAGGTGGAAACCGCGAACACGTCCCACATCAGCGGCGAGCGGAACTGCGGCCACACGTTCATGGTGAGGGGAACCGGCAGCATCCAGTAGGCCAGCCAGGGGCGTCCGACGTGAATCAGGGGAAACATGCCGGCGCAGACCACGGCAAAGATCGTCATGGCCTCGGCAAAGCGGTTGATCGAGTTGCGCCAGCCCTGCTTGAAGAGGAGCAGAATGGCCGAGATCAGCGTGCCGGCGTGGCCGATGCCGATCCACCAGACAAAGTTGATGATGGCAAAGCCCCAGGCCACGGGCTGCGTGATGCCCCAGATGCCCACGCCCTTGAGGAAGAGCCAGGTTAGCGCCACCATGAGCATGGTGGCCAGCGCGCCACCCACCCCGAAGATGGCAAACCAGCCCAGCGGCGTATCGGGCGTGAGCACGATGCGCGCTATTTTTTCGGTAACCGACTTGAAGGTCTGTCCCGGCGCAATGACCCGGTATTCTCCCGTCGCTGGGTCGGTCCCCGCGATGAGAGTTGGATCTTTCGGTTTCAGGTCGCCGTTTGCCATCGTGGCTTCGAGCCTCTCAACCCTTCACCGGCGCGTGTTCCACCGGCGCAGCTTCCAGTTCCTGATTCGGATTCAACACCGCGGCCACATACTTCGTCCGCGGACGCGTATTTTGATCGGCAAGCACCTGGTAACTGCGCTCGTCGGCCTGCAGCTTGGCCACACGGCTCTGCTTGTCGTTGATGTTGCCAAAGGTGATGGCAGAGGCCGGGCAGGCCTGCTGGCAGGCCGTCACGATCTCGCCGTCGCGCACTGCGCGATTCTCCTTGTCGGCCTCGATCTTCGCCGCCGAGATGCGCTGCACGCAGTAGCTGCACTTTTCCATCACGCCGCGCGAACGCACGCTGACGTCAGGGTTGCGCATCAGCTTCAGGCTTTCGGTCTCGTAGTCGGAGTAGAGCAGGAAGTTGAAGCGCCGTACCTTGTAGGGGCAGTTATTCGAGCAGTAGCGCGTGCCCACGCAGCGGTTGTAGACCATCGCGTTCAGCCCTTCGGGCGTATGCACCGTTGCGCCCACCGGGCAAACCTGCTCGCAGGGCGCGTTCTCGCAGTGCTGGCAGGCCATCGGCTGAAAGTGCGCGCGCGGCGCGGCCAGGTCGCCCTCGAAGTAAGTATCGACGCGCAGCCATTGCATATTGCGGCCAATCCTCACCTGCTGCTTGCCCACCACGGGGATATTGTTCTCGGCATAACAGCTCACGATGCACGCGTTGCAGCCCGTGCAACTGTTCATGTCGATGGACATGCCCCAGGCATTTTCCTTGTACTCCCAGTTGGGGAAGAGCGTGTTGTCCTTGTCGGTCTTGGTGTGGGTCTCGCCTTCGTTCGCAAATCCAGGGTTGGCCTTGAACTCAGCCAGCGTGGCGTAGCGAATGATGCCGCGCTCGCTGATCGCTTCGTCGGCTTCCAGCGAGTTATTGCCGTTACCCTGCCCGCCAAAGAGCTTTGGTCTGTGATCCTGGAAGTGGCTCTTGGTAATGGCGGTGCCCCACTTGCCTTCCACTTTCCTGATCGACCCCGTGGCGTAGAACGGGGCGTCCATCATTCGAATCAGATACGCGTTGAAGCCCGCGCCCGAACCTACGCGCCCCGCAAACGAGCGGCCATAACCCAGATGAACCGTGACGGAGTTATCCGGATGCCCCGGCGCCACAATCACCGGCGCTTTGACTTTGCGGCCGTTCACCGTCAGCTCGATAATGTCGTCTTCTTCCAGGCCCAGCTTGGTGAGCGTCGCGCCTGAAACCAGCGCCGCATTGTCCCAACTCAGGTTGGTCACCGGCTTGGGCAGCTCCTGGAGCCAGCCCACGTTGGACCAGCGGCCATCGTAGATATTCAGGTCGGGGCGGAAGATGATCTCCAGCGAATCCTTCGATGATGGCGCGGGAACCGCGCCCAGCGACTCGATCGCCACCCTCGGAACCACAGGGTACGCAGTCCCATCAATCCAGCCCTGATGCAGAGCCTTGCGCCAGCCCGCCTCGAAATCGTCTTTGATGACTGGCTTCCACGTTTCGCGCACAGCGTCGTACGGACTCAACCCCGGTTCATTCAAAAGCGTCTGAAAGATGTGGTGTGCCGTCTTGCCGCCATAGAGCGGATCGATCAGCGGCTGCACGATCGAGACTGTGCCGTCATACGCGCGCGTGTCCGACCACGACTCCAGAAAATGTGCTGCCGGAATATGCCAGTGAGAAATCTGCCCTGTCTCATCAACGTGCGACCCAAGGTGCGCAACCGTCTTTGCTTTTTCGAAGGCCGTAGCAAACTCCAGATCGGCGGGCGCGGCGTAGATCGGATTGGCATTCAGAATCACCAGCCAATCCACCTTGCCCTCATTCAGATCCGCAACCAGCGACTTCAGCTCCGCAGTCTGATTCGACGAAAGAGCACTCAAACGCGCCGGATAGGAAACCGTCTTGCCAGAGTTGCCCAGCACTTCATTGATGACGAGCGCATGATTGGCAACCGTCGGATCTTGATACAGTCCCGGAATCACCACGCACTTGCCTGCGTGCGCTTTCAGGTCCTTGGCCAGCGCGGCGAGAAACTTCTTCTGCTCATCGGTCCATGCGACCGATGGAACCGGAAGGACCTCGATGCCAATGGCCTTCGCCAACTCCGCCGCAAAGGCCGGAATCTCGCTGACGCGCAAGCCGAGGCGATGCTCAGCCTTCAACCCCGTTGTGGTCGGCGTGCTCTCAATCGCATAAAGCCGGTTCAACTTTTCAGGGTTCTTCCGCCGCTCCGCATACTGGCGCACTAACTTATGAAAACCCGGAAACGCAGCGCCAGACAAGAAGTCAGCGTCGAGCGAAACAATCACATCCGCTTCGGCCAAATCATATTGACCACTCAGCCCATCGGCGAGCGCAGTTCCCGCAATCGCTGGGTCGTACTGCACCAGCGTTGCCTTGGGGTACTTCGCCTGCGCCTCTTTCCACTGCCGCGCCAGCGTGGGCGCAGTGATCGTCTCGCTGAGAAAGTAGATGCCGGCGCCGTCCTTGGTGCTGGCAACCTTGTTGCGAAACTCGACGGCAAACTCCGCCCACTCGCGATTCTCTCCCTTGAAAGTCACATGCTGCGAGCGGTCAGGATCGTAGAGATCCAGCAGAGTCGCCTGTGTAAACGGATCCGACGAGCCCTGATTATAAGGATGCTCGGGATTGCCGTCGATCTTGATGGGGCGGAACTGGTCGCTCTTGACCAACAGCGGCACCGCGCCGGTCACGAACGGGTGCGCCGTGGCAAAGTACATCGGCTTGCCCAGGATCAAATCTTCCGGCGCCTTGACGTAGGGATAGATTGGCTCGTCGGGCTGCTTGGTGCAGCCGGCGAGGCCGGCCAGCGCCAGCGAAGCGCCCATCAGCTTCATAAAGCCGCGGCGCGAGACCGGGTCAATCCACTCCTGCGCCGAACCGGGAAACTCCCGCTCGACCGCCGCCTGAAACTCCGCCGTATTGGCCAGTTCATCGATTGAACGCCAATATTTCTTGCCCTTCACGGCTTTCAACTTCTCGCGGACCTGGGCAAGGGTCATGGGCGCGGCCGGGGCGGCGATCGTTTCCGAGGGCTGAAGACTTCCCTCAGGGGCTAAAGCCCCCGCCGATTTTTGATTGCTGGCGGCACGACTAAAGTCGTGCCCTTTTACAGAACTTGCCGCATGATCGAATTCGTGCCCTGTTGCAGAGCGGATCTCTCCCACCACATGGGCACAGGTCGTCTTCGTTTTTTCGTTCATCCGTCCGCTCATCGATGGCAGACCTCGCAACTGGTCAGGTCCTTGGGGGTGCGAATCTTGTAGTGATCCACCAGAAAGCTCCCGAGTTCATCCTGGCTGGTGAACTTCTTGTAGACCGGCGTAACCGGCAACGCAGCCGCGAGCCCATCAGACGGCAGCCCTTGGGCGTTGGTCTGAGGCAACTCGAGCAAAGCTACATCCACGCTTCCCTGCGCCGGATCTTTCGTCACGCAGTTCACACTTTGGGCCGTGGGCACGCCTGTCTTGACCTCGCCCACCGAGCACCATACCGGGCGATCCGCGGCCGGATTCTCCCACGCCATGTTGTAGATCTCGCTGGTGGGCCGCAGATTCTTGGCCGGATTGCGATGGCAGTCGAGGCACCACTCCATCTGCAGCGTGTTCTGCGCATACATCAGCGGCATCTGGTCCACGCGGCCGTGGCAACTGGAACAGCCAAGCCCCTTGTTCACATGAATCTCATGGCTGAAATAAACAAAATCGGGCAGGTCGTGGACCTTGGTCCAAACCAGGGACTGGCCGCTGGCCCAGCTTGCACGCACCGGCTCCAGCAGTTGGGCGTTGGTCCATATCTGCGCATGGCAGTTCATGCAGGTCTTGGTGGGCGGGATGCCGGCGTAGCTGGACTTCTCCACCGTGACGTGGCAGTACTGGCATTGAATGCCCAGTCCCTGCACGTGATGCTTGTGGCTGAAGGGAACCGGCTGGTCCGGGCGCTGGCCCTGCCGCGTCACCCAGGGCGAACGCTGCAACTGGTCCAGCGTGACCCCCAAGGCGATCACGATCAGCCCCGACAGGACAAGGCTCATGCGAGCCAGGCCATTGGAACTGCGATCAAATATCTGCGCCATGAATGCTTTCCCTGTGCGGCTTCATTCTTTGGATGTGTCCGCTGTGCCGACGGTCACATAAGTTGTGTGCAAGTTTTTTTCTTGGATACAACTCACCTGTGAGGCAGAGAACCCCGAAAAACCAATATAGCAGCCAAATCCTTTCCCGCAACAGTATTTGACCACCGAAATTTCAAAAGAGTTGCATTCGCGCCGTTTCGCAATCTCTTGAAAAGAAATCTATTTGTGATAAGTCTGGGGGAGGGGAACAAACTCCCGTGCCTCTGGCGCCGTGCGTACCAGAAGCTGGGATATTGGCACCAAACTATCACGCCGATTCCACAGTGCACCACTCGCGTAAAAAAACCTTCATCCCTTCCAGAAGGCGATCACCAGCCCACCGACCACAATCAATCCTCCACCGACGTAGACAGGTGGCGTGGGCCACTGGCCGAAGCGCACCTTGTTCAGCACCTGCGCCATC
The DNA here is from genome assembly GCA_049515995.1 of Occallatibacter sp. Lineage (GTDB taxonomy): Bacteria > Acidobacteriota > Terriglobia > Terriglobales > Acidobacteriaceae > Telmatobacter. The sequence goes on from JBEKTO010000029.1 coordinate 16,276, forward strand.
ACGAAGAAGAGCACCACGTAGACGCCGAGCAATTTGCCGAAGTCCCAGCGCGGCACGTTCACCACCATTCCGTACAGAGCCAGAATCACCGCACCGAAGACAAACGGCAGCACCCGGCCGACTCCCGCCGAACGGTGGAGACCAACCTGGAAAAACGAGTCCCCATGGGCCTCAAGAAAGGCGGCCAGGGTGAGAACGGCAAACGCGCCCACCGGATTCGATACCAAGCGGTCAAGAGCATTCATGAATAGGACCTCCGTCGATCTTGGGGAAAAGCCGGAAAGCCGGCAAGGGACAGACCCCTGCGCAGCGGAGGCGGAAGGGGCGGCATCCGGTGCGCGTCTCCCGATGGTAACAAGCAGATGCTTTAGAATTCATAAAGGCGTCGCAACCGGTTGCCCTCAGAGAAAAATCATGTGCACATGCGGACGCGATGTCCGGAGGGCGGCCGTCCATCCCGATGCCTGAAAGGGAAGAGAGCATGAAATATGCCGGATTGCTGGCGATGCCAGCCGGGTTCTTTCTCTCGATTGCCGCGGTTCTGCTGTTTCCCGCCCCGGCCCCACGCACAGCTTTTGTCCTGTGCGGGCTGGCGGTGGAAGGACTGGGACTGGCCGTTGCGGTGCGCGGACACATGGAAGCGCGTGGAGAGAAACTCTCATGACTCCTCTGCTCACGCAAGCCGCTCTGCCCTTCTCTGAAGCTACCTTCGCCCTCACTCTCGCCCTCCTCATGCTGGCTCCGTTGGCCATCGCCGGCGTGGCGCTCATCAACGCCGGACTGGGACGCTCCCGCTCGGCGGCGCAATCGCTGCTGGGCAACGTGGCCATTCTGGCCGTGACCGCCATGGTCTTTGCGCTGATCGGCGCCACCTGGGTTGGCGCAGCCGGCGGCGCGGGCCACACGTTTCAACTCGCCGGCCAGAGCTGGAACTGGCTGGGAGCCGCACCGCTGCTGCTGGGCGGTTTCAGTTCGGCGCTACCGCAGACGCAGCTTGCGCTTTGCTTCGAGTTTCTGGCCGTGGCGCTGGCGGCCATGCTGCCTTGGGGTTCAGGTGCGGACCGCTGGCGGCTGACGGCCGGCTGCGCTGCAGCGGCGGTGATGGCGGCAATCGTCTTTCCGCTCGTGGCGCATTGGATCTGGGGCGGCGGATGGCTGGCCCAACTGGGCGTCAACTTCGGCCTGGGCGCGGGCTTCCTGGACGGCGGCGGCGCGGCCACGGTCAACGTGCTCGGCGGCCTGAGCGCCCTGGCGGTGGTCTGGATCGCCGGACCGCGCAAGGGTAAATTTCCCAAGGAAGGCCTTTCGACCGCATTGCCCGGCCACAACGCCGTCTATGTGCTCTTCGGCTGTCTGCTGGCCCTGGTCGGCTGGCTGGCATGGAACGTCGCCGGCGCGGTTCTCTGGCTCCATGCGCCCCTGTCCGCGCTGCCGGTGACCGCGGTCAACACCCTGCTCTCCGCCTCCGGGGCCATCATGGCCACCTTCACCGTGACCCATATCCGCTTCGGCAAGCCCGACGCCAGCCTGTGCGCCAACGGCTGGATGGCCGGACTGGTTGCCTCCAGCGCCTGCGCGGGACTGGTGACGCCGCTCGAGGCGATCTTCACCGGCGTCGTGGCCGGCATCATCACTCCGCTGCTGGTCGAACTGCTGGAACTCGCTCTCTCCATCGACGACCCCTCGGGCGCCATCACGGTGCACGCAGCGGGCGGGCTGTGGGGACTTTTGGCCGTGGGCGTGTTTGCGCCGCAAGCCGGGCAACTGGTAGCTCAACTGGTGGGCATCTCCGCGCTGCTGGGACTGGTGCTGCCGGTGGTCTATCTGCTTTTCTGGCTGCTCAACCGCGTGCTTCCCTTCCGCGTGGACCCGGACGGCGAGCGCATCGGCATGGACCTGCACGAACTGGGCGGCGGCGCTTATCCGGAGTTTGTCATTCACCGCGACGAATCGTACCGATAGCCGCAAAAGGAATGGATACGGAACGCCCCGAATCTCGATAGCGAGATCCGGGGCGTTCGGCATTCAGGGTCTTGAAAAAGGGCGGCGGCGAGCACGGATTCACCGTTTCACGCACCCTGTGAATCTGTGAGGTTCTCCAAAATGACCCTTGATTCTGCTTGAGTTAGGTGCGTTTTCACAGTTTCACAGCCAAAAACGCGACCGAAAAGAATTGAAGGCCGGCAGGGCTTGGGGGAAATCCGGGCCAGCGGCGGAGAACGCGGGCGCGGCATTGCTGCTCACCCGTCCTCTCTATTTCAATTGTGCGCCAACGGAGGGATATTTTCTGCAAAACGCGGCGCGGATATTCTTTGCGCAATACCTACTCTGCGGCCGCGCCGGCACGATCGACAAAGACCTCCTGCGGAGCGTCGATTTCCGCCGCGAAACCGTTCACTTTGAGCTTGAGGGTTTCGATTGCGGGCTTGCGGTCAAGATGGGCGGAGAAGCTGAGCTCGTACTGGTTGTCGAGACGGCGGGCGAGATCGTCCAGATAGGGCTGCAAGGAGACCGGACTGCTGGTTGGCATCCCGTAGCACTTGCCGCCGGTGGCCTGGCTGACCAGGACCAGCAGGCTCTGGCCACCGTTGGCGGTTTCACTCGAAGAGAGGCCGGCGCCGTTCTGGCTGTCCCAGAAGATCGAGTAAACCACCAGTCCGGCGCGAACGGAGTCGGCAATAGCAGACTGGACGTAGGAATCGTCCGGATCGTAGCGCGGGTTGTAGGGATCGACGCCGTTGGTGACCAGCAGCACCTCGTGGCGCGCGGCTCGATCCCCGGAGGGCCAGTGTTTGGCCAGGTCGGAGAGGCAGAAGTACGGACTGGCGCTGGACTGGCCGGAGGGCAGATGAAGGCCGCGCAAGACTTGCGCGCGATCCGCCGACAACGGGCCGGCCAGAGCCGCGCGTCCATTTTCCATGTAGCCGATGGCGATCTTGGTATGCGCGGGCAGGCTCTGAACGAATTGTTCGATTTCTTTGAACTGGGCGCCGAGATTGCGCGCCGAACTGTCGATCAGCAGCACCAGTTCCAGGTTGTCGTCCGGGGCGCGCAGCGGCAGCCAGCCGGTCACGTTGGAGTCTTTCCCGTTGGTCTTGACGCTCAAATCCTGCTGAGAGATCTTGGGAGCCAACTCGCTGTGCGCTTTGGCGAGAACGGTGACCACAGCCTGTCCCTGGCCGGTACGATTCTCCTGCTGCGCAAAGGCCGCCGCCGACAGCAGCAGCGCCACGGCAACCATCCCCATCGCTCTACCCAGATTCCTCATGCGAATTGCCCCTCTCACGGCGTTGCCGCCGGCAGCCCAGCGCGGGCCGCCTCTACATCATTAGACTCGCATTCGTTGGGAGCGGTTAGGGCGCATTCAGCCCGCGGCTTGATTGCGCCGGTGAAATCGGCTGAGGAGAACTTCAGTTGAGGAGCCGCAGACGGGATTCAGGCGAACGATTACTCCCCGCCGACCGCCTTCAGGAAGGAATAGAAGAAGTCCAGCGACTTCCAGAATGAGTCCACGGGCAGGCGCTCGTCCTGACCGTGGGCGCGGTCGTCGTCGCGCTCGAGGGCGATGGCCGAGTAGCCGTAGCTGGGAATGCCGGCCTGCGCGAAATAGATGGAATCGCTGGCGCCGTTCTCCATCACCGGGGTCACGGGCACGCCCGGCCAGAGGGTTTGCGTCAGCCGGGTCAACGGTTCAAAGACCTCTTTAATAGGAGCGGGCGGGACCATGGCTTTACGCTCGGGCGCGGTATCGGAGAGTTCGCCGGCGTCGGAGACGTACTTCACGGTCAGTTTGGGATCGGCGAAGAGGGCAATCAACTGCTGGCGAATCTCTTCGGGCGAGTGGCCGGGAAAGATGCGGCAGTTGACGTTGGCCTGGGCGGATTGAGGCAGGGCGTTGTTAGCGTGGCCGGCCATCAGCCGCGTGGCCACGCAGGTGGTGCGGAAGTTGGCGTTGAAGCTGGGCTCGGCGCTGAGGCGCGCGGCGGCGGCCGGAGCGGGAGGCGTGGCCAGGATGGCGCGCATATCCGCCGCAGCCTGACCGGATTCCCGCGCCGCAAGATTCTTGAAGTAGGTGCGCGTGACCTCGTTCATCTCGAAGGGAAATGTGTAGACGGCCAGCTTGTTCAACGCGGCCGTCAGCTCATAGATGGCATTGTCGGGCCGGGGAAGCGAGCTATGGCCGCCGCGATCGAGGGCCGCGATCTGGAAGTCGGAGTAGACCTTCTCGGTTGCCTCGACGTCGGCGACCACCGCATGGCCATGATTCAGCTCCACGCCGCCCGCGTCGGGGTTGATGACGAAGGCCGCGTCGACCAGCTCGCGATGCTGCCGCACCAGCCAACTGGCTCCGTTGAATTTTCCGCCTTCCTCGTCGGCGGTGAGGGCCAGGATCAGGTCGCGGTTTGGCTTGTAGCCCTCGCGGTGAAGGCGCAGAAAGGTCGCCACCAGCGCGGCATCGGAGTTTTTCATGTCCTGCGTGCCGCGGCCGTAGTAGTAGCCGTCCTGCTCGACAAACTGGAAGGGATCGGTGTGCCAGTCTGAACGCAGCGCCTGGACGACGTCCATGTGGCAGAGAAAGAGCACGGGCTTCTCCGTGGCAGGGCCGGCGGCGCGCAGGCGGACGACGAGATTCTGCTTGCGCAGGTCGGGCCCCAGCAGATGCACATCCTCGGGCGGAAAGCCGGCATCGAGAAACCGCTTCTGCATGGCGGCGGTCGCGGCGGTGACATTGCCCAGAGGCGTGTCGGTGGTGTTGATCTCGATGAGTTGCTTGAAGATTTCGCGCGCCAGGGCGCGATCTTCCGCGGAGGCGGCGGGAAGCGCGCTCTGGGCTAAGACAGGCGAGCCGAGGCAGCAGACCGCGAGAACGAACGCGGCGATCGGAACGGAGGAATCGTTTCTGCGCATGGAGGCATTGTAGAAGCCCGATGCCGGGCCTTGCCCCAACTAAATCTTGCGCAAAACCGCGGCCAGGCTGCGGCGCATGGAAGGACGGCGCACCGGATCGAGTCCCGCCTTCTGCGCGGCCTCGAGTTCGCTCTCGAATTTATCGGGCTTTACGTGGCCCGCGGGCTCAACCAGAAGCAGCAAAGCGCCCGGCCGGAGCGTGGAGGCGACTTCGCGGAAGAACACCTCGGCGGAAGGCACCTCATGCACCATGGCAAAGGCCAGGACAAAGTCCACGGTGTCCTTGAGGTCGTCGATGCGCATGGAATCGGCGTGCGCCAGGCGGGTTTCAATGCGCGGCAGAAGGCCCGCCTTGAGCGCCCTGCGGCGCAGGCTTTCTAACATTTCGGGTTGAATATCCACGGCGACGATGCGCCCGTTGGGGCCGGTCATCTGCGCCAGCGGGAGGGTGAAAAAGCCCATCCCCGGCCCCGGCTCCAGCACCGTCATGCCCTCGCGGATATAGGGAGCCAGCATATCTTTGGGGTTTTGCATCCGCCATCGCCGCAGGGGGCTGGCCATCAGGTAGCCGAGCCACCAGGGGCATACGCGTTCCGCCATTTCGCTTTCTCCTCGTCTCTCGATCGCGAGAGAAGATTGCGAGATTGCCGATTGGGGAATGACCGGACAGCATCGCCTATAGGAGAGAATACGCACGGAAGATTGCAGAGGTTTCAACGATTCTGACCGCCATGAGCGAAGTTTGTGCCGAAATGGGACGACCCGGGTTTGCAACCGGCCGACAATCGATTTATCGTGATCCCGCGATACTCCTTGAGGTGTTGAATGAATTCCAGAGTCCTTGCTGCCGCATTTCTCGTTGCCTTTTTCCTCCCCGCCGCCGCTCAAATGCCGGACAAACCGCTTGCGCGGCCCAAGATTACCGGCATCTCGCACCTGGCCGTCTACACCTCGGATGCCGCGGCCACCGACCGCTTCTATCGCGAGACCGTGGGCGCGGCCAAACTGCCCGATCCCGAGGATCCCAAGGGCGCGCGCTACGCTCTCAGCGATACGCAATTTATTGAAGTGCTGCCGCTGCCGCCGGGCGCGGGCATCAATCGGCTGGACCACACGGCCTGGAATACCGAGGACGCCGAGGGGCTGCGCAGGTACTTGGCCGCCAAGGCATGGAAGACGCCATCGAAAGTGGAAAAGGGCGCGGACGGGAGCAGTTGGTTCACCGTACTCGACCCCGAAGGCAACAAGGTGGAGTTTGTCCAGCCGCCGCGGCTGCCCAAAACCGTGATCGCGCCCAACGCGATCGGCCACCACATCATTCACGCCGGATTCCTGGTGCGCAGCCGGGCCGTCGAGGATACGTTTTATCGCGATCTGCTGGGATTCCGCCCCTACTGGTTTGGCGGGATGCAGGAGGGAAAGATCGACTGGGTGAGCCAACAGGCTCCGGACGGCCACGACTGGCTGGAATACATGCTGACCAGCGGCCCGTCGGGATCGGGCATTCCGGCCAACATCTCGCAGCATCAGCTGGGCGTGCTCGACCACCTCTCGATCGGCGAATACTCAGTGGACGCGGCCTATAAGACCCTCAAGGACGGCAACCGGCTGACTGGGGTGGTCAACGACGGACATACGCAGATGGGCAAGGACGGCAAGGGCCAGTTCAACATGTACGATCCGGACGGGATACGGCTGGAGCTGATGAACTTTCACGCCACGGAGAAGCCCTGCTGCTCGCCGTTCACGGCGGAGGATCCGGCGGAGTAAGGCACTCTGATTGCAAAGCAAGGGGATAATCGTTGGGGGCGGCTTATGGGATACGTTCTACCAATTGGGAGTTCTAGATACGGTGGCCCGAAGCGTTTTCGAGACTACTTCCGGCCTAGAGCCAAAGCGCCGGTGAAGCTTCCCCCTCCGGTGAAGATTCCGCGTTTACGCCCTGAGTTCAACTCAGGGCGTTTCCCTCCACTTTTCGGAAGTTGTCCTGTGGAGGCACCTCATTCTTCCTCAAAATAATCGACATCAATTCGGTGAATTGTATAGGCGATCACCGGTTCGACGCCGATTCCGAACTCAATACAAAGGCTTGAAAGTAGCTCGCCGTCAATGAGGATGATCTTCTTCTCAATCCGATTCACGTATTCCTTTGCATCACCTGAGAACTGGGAAGTTGTAATAAAGACCCCTTTGCGGGCCCGATGCCCTTCCAAACTACCTGCAAAGGACTGAACGTCTGGCCTTCCGACCGTTGCCTTCCATCTTTTGGCTTGAACATACACTGCGTCGAGTCCAAGGCGATCCTCTTTGATGATTCCATCAATGCCGTCATCTCCCGACTTTCCGATTGCCTGGCCTGCGTCTTTTCTTGATCCTCCATATCCCATGGCCACGAGGAGATCAACCACCAACTTCTCAAAGAAGCGGGGTGATGATTTGGATATCTTTTCTAACAGGTCCTCTGCAATTTGACGGTGGAGTGTTTGATAGCTACTTTCGAGCAACTCTTGTGGAGTTTCCTGTGCTACGTTCAGTTCCGCTCCGTTTTTGCTCTCGGAGATAGATTTCACGGAAGCCGTCCCCGTACGAAATTCGACGAATTCGGGATACTGATTCAGCAAATTCACGTCGATTTTTACAGGCTTGGTCTTCAAGAGTGCAACTCCGCGGGGCGTAATCTTGAATCTTCCACGACCAACAGCCTCAAGAAGTCCCGCTTTAGCCATATATGATCTCGCCCAGCCAATCCGATTAAATATCTTCAGTTGGCCGCCGCTCGGCAGCATTTCATTTCTCTCGGCCTCACTCAGATCGAATTGCTGAGCTAATACCTCTACAGCTTGCGCCAAAGTGTGCTCTTGACTGTCCGCAGTCAGGCGCAGAAGCGGGAGCATCAATGTTTGATAGTCAGGAACCGGCATTCTTAGCCTCCGAGCGGCCTTTAGTCACGGTGACCTTCATATTCGTGTCACCCAATGCAACCGACTGAACTTCGGAAGCAATTGTATTACACGAAAAAACTCCAAGAGGACATGCCTAGACCGAGTTGCAGGAAACTACTTCCCGGTTGTTTGTTGATTTTGAGGAGCCTTCACCATTCGGCCATCTACGCACAGGGCTTGCTGCTTCGCGCTAAAATTCAGATATGCCCGCAGCCGCGCTTTCACCGGAAGTTCTGGCCAAGTACGAGCCCGTGATCGGACTCGAGGTCCACGTGCAACTGCTCACCGCAACCAAGGCCTTTTGCAGTTGCGCCAACCGATTCGGTTCGGCACCCAACACCAACGTCTGTCCGGTGTGCCTGGGGCTGCCCGGAGCCTTGCCGGTGCTGAACGCCAAGGCGGTGGAGTTTGCCACGCTGGCCTCGCTGGCCATCAACTGCGAGGTGCGGGAGCGCTCGATCTTCGCGCGCAAAAACTACTTCTATCCCGACCTGCCCAAGGGCTACCAGATTTCGCAGTTCGACAAGCCGCTGGCCGAAAACGGGTGGATTGAGGTGCCCACGGCGGAGGGCGGGACGAAGCGGATCGGCATTACCCGCCTGCATATGGAAGACGACGCCGGCAAGAGCATCCACGACGGCTTTGGCGACTCCGCGACGCGCACCTACATCGACCTGAACCGCTGTGGGACGCCGCTGGCCGAGATCGTGAGCGAGCCCGACATCCGCACGCCGGACGAGGCCTGGGAATACCTGACCAAGCTGAAAGAAATTCTGCTCTACTGCGGCGTCTCCGACTGCAACATGGAGGAGGGTTCGCTGCGCTGCGATGCGAATGTGAGCGTGCGTCTGAAGGGCGCGCCGCAATTCGGGACCAAGGCCGAAGTGAAGAACGTGAACAGCTTCCGTTTTGTCCGCGCGGCGCTGGAGTACGAGATCGAACGCCAGATCGAGGTGATCGAGGCGGGCGGGCGCGTGATGCAGGAGAGCCGGCTGTGGAACGCGGACGAGGGCCGCACCTACTCGATGCGGTCGAAGGAGCAGGCGCACGACTACCGCTATTTTCCCGAGCCGGATTTGCCGCCGCTGATCGTTTCCGCCGAGTTTTTGGCCGCGACGCGGAAGAAGCTGCCCGAACTGCCCGAAGCGCGCCGCGCTCGCATGATCGCCGAGTACGAGCTGAACAAGCAGGACGCCGCAACGCTGACCGCTTCGCGCGAGTTCGCGGACCGTTTCGAGGCCGCGGCGAAGACCGCACGCAACCCGCGGCGCGTGGCCAATGTGCTGTTGAGCGAGGTGGGCGGACGGCTGAAGGCGCTGAATCTCGAACAGGAGCAGTCGCCCGTCTCGATGGCCGGCATTGTGCAGGCCGCCGATCTGCTGGACGAGGGCAAGATCAGCTCCAAGCAGCTCAAGCAGCTCTTCGATGTGTGCTTTGAGAAGGGCGAGGACTTCGCCGCCGTCTACGAGCGGGAGAAGCCCCAGCAGCTTACCGATGTTTCCGCGATCGAGGCCCTGATCGACGAGGTCATCGCCGCCAACCCCAAACAGGTGGAGCAGTACCGCGCCGGCAAGAAGACCGTGGCTGGATTTTTTGTGGGTCAGGTGATGCGGGCGTCGAAGGGGCAGGCCAATCCGGCGCTGCTCAACGAGCTGGTGGCGAAAAAGCTGGAGGGATGAAACACCTCACGGCATCTGCGCGATGCCGTGAGCCTTTTCCTACTTCATCTTCAACTCGCACTCGAATTCCGTGCGGGCGTCCCAGGAGCTGACGGTCTTGGTGGCGCTTCTCTTTCCGCCAATTTCCGCCCAAATCTCGTAGTCATCCGCCATATTTACCTGGGCAAAGCGGAATCTGCCCTTGGCGGAGGTGGTATAGCTGCGGATGGCCTTGGTCTTCAATTCCTTGAGGAAGACCGTGGCGCCGGCTATCGGGGTGGAATTCGCGTCCACCACGCTGCCGGTTACGGCGCGCTGGCCCAGGTTCTGCGCCTGCGCCACGGCCGGCCCAAGACCCAATCCGTTTGGACCGCCCTGCAGCGCCATGGGAACCACACCTGCCGCCAGGGCGGCAAACGCCAGCCCGGACAGCAATTTCGTACGGCTAAACCTCACTCTTCCTCCTCTTCGAACAGGTCGTCTTCCTCGTCCAGGTCGTCGTCTACGCGCGTCAGTTCGAGCGGTTCCACGCCAACGATCTCGTACTCCGTTCCGCATTCCGCACAGGCAACCACATCGCCTTCTTCCACTTCGTCCAATTCAATGTCTAGTTCATTCTCGCATTCAGGGCAGCTCGTCATGGCAGCCTCCTCTCTTTCCAGAGCATTTCGTATTGCAGGATGGCGGTACCTTCCGGTACGACACGCCTAGTTTTAGGGAGAACACGGCCTCCGGTCAAGGGGTGGAAAACGCGGCAGCGGCCGGAACTCCTCCTCGTGGAGAATAGACTCCGATTTCCCGCCGGCGGTGCAACTTTATTGAAAGCGGCGCAGCCAGAAACCGCGGTCTGAAGACGGTTCCATAGCGGAACCGAACCGGGCGCCGCAGAGCATCGAGACCACTCTGGGCGCGTGCAGGCCGGGTTGCTCTTGCAGAACCATGACACTTGCCTGCTCCACGGTTTACCCTGTTGACTGCCATGCCCAGAATCGGCGCCAGCCCGTTTGCCTTCCCCGACTTCAGCGGCGCCACGCGCCGGCTCGTGCTCTGGAACCTCTTCGCCTTTTTTGCGTTGCTCCTGGCGCAGTTGGCGTTTCCGAACTCAGCAATTCCGTTCAGCTTCCGCTTCGGCTTTCTTCCCAGCGCCTTTTTGCACGGCTGGCTTTGGCAGCCCTTTACCTACAGTCTGATTCATCTGGGGCTCCTCGGAACCCTGTTCGAGCTGCTCTCGCTGTGGTTCGTGGCCGGATTTCTCGAGAATTATCACGATTCGACGTGGATCACGGGCCTCTACGCCGCATCCGTGCTGGGAACGGCGGCTGCCGCAACCGCGATCTACGCCGCCAGCTCGACGCTGGGCTATTCGCTCGATGAGATTCCGCTCTACGGCTGCATGGGCGGCATCTTCGGCTTGCTGGTGGCTATCGGCTCGCTCTACGGCGACGTTCAGTTTATGCTTTTTCCCCTCCCCATCGGCATCAAGGCACGCTACCTGGTGGCCATCTACGTGCTCATCTCGATCGCCATGCTCTTCGGACAGCAGAAGATGTACGCCTTTGCCCAGTTGGGCGGTGCGCTGGCCGGCATGCTCTTCGTCCGCCTGGCCCCGCGGCGGGGCGTGAGTTTTGCGTTCAGCGAGAAATGGTACGCGGTGCGCAACCGCTATTACCGCTGGAAGCGGCGCCGCGCCGCCCGCAAGTTCGAGGTGTACATGCGCTCGCAGGGGCGCACCATCCACTTCGACGGCAAGGGCAAACAGATCGACGACGACCAGAACGACAAGAAGCGGTGGAACTGAGACCTGTTCCGGCGCCCAGAAGCAGCTTCTGGCGGCAGGGGTAAAAGGTTACAATCCTCTCTGGAATGTCCACCAAAATTGCTTTTCTCTTTCCCGGGCAGGGTTCGCAGGCCGTTGGCATGGGCCGCGAACTCGCCGAACGCTTTCCCATCGCCGCACAGACCTTTGCCGAAGCCGACGAAGCTCTTGGCTTCCCGCTCTCGAAGCTGATCTTCGAGGGTCCGGAGGAAGAGCTGCGGCTGACCGAGAACACCCAGCCCGCAATTCTGACCACGAGCGTGGCAGCGTGGCGCGTGCTGGTCCAGCACGGCGTGGAGCCGGCGCTGGCTGCCGGGCACTCGCTGGGCGAGTGGACGGCCCACGTGGCCGCAGGAACGCTCGGCTTTGCCGACGCGGCGCGCGCCGTGAAGGCTCGCGGCCGGGCCATGCAGTTGGCCGTTCCGGCCGGCCAGGGCGCCATGGCCGCGGTGCTCTCGCTGGACCCGGCCCTGGTTGTTGAAGCATGCCAGGAAGCCGCTGCCGAGACCGGTCTGACGGTGGCCGCGGCCAATCTGAACTCGCCCGGCCAGACGGTGATCTCGGGAGCGTTGGCTGCCGTGGAAAAAGTCGCGGCACTGGCCAAGGCCAAAGGCGCCCGCCGCGCCGTGATGCTCCCGGTGAGCGCGCCCTTCCATTGCGCCCTGATGCAGCCGGCGCAGGAGGAGGTCGAGCGCGTGCTGAGAAGCCTGAGGCTGGCCGATCCCCGCATCCCGGTCGCAGCCAACGTGACCGGCGGCCTGGTTTCGACCGCCGCGGCCGCGCGCGACGCTCTCATCCGCCAGGTGACCGGCGCGGTGCGCTGGGTGGAGTGCGTGGAGGCGCTCAAGGGCGCCGGCGCGGAGTTGTTTATCGAGGTGGGACCGGGCAAAGTGCTCTGCGGGCTTCTGCGCCAGATCGACCCGGCGCAGAAGGCTCTGAATGTGGAAGATGCGGCCAGCCTGGAAAAGACGCTGACGGAACTCAAAGGCGGAGAGGTTTCGGGCGGATAACCCACGGGCTCCCGCTCTCGAGCTTCTTCCTGCTTACGACTTGGGAGGGTTTTCCGTTTCTTCGGCGAGTTCTTCAGAGAGCTTGTGGGCGTCTTGAGAAAGTTCATGCGCCTTTTTGCTGAGTTCGTGCGCGGTCAGACGATCTGCTTTGCCGTGGGCGACAGCGGCGGAAGCGTGGGCGTGGGCTGCCAGGTTGTGAAGTTCCGCGGCTCGATCATGGGTGCTCTGGGACATGGTGTTCTCCTGGCGTATTCGATGCAAAGTAGAGGTGCGGGGTCCGCGGAAGCACTTCCCGATGCCTGGAAAAAGCCGATGGCCCCCATGCGCTCGATCCCGATCGGGGAGCGAATGGAGGCCAAAGAATCCATTCCAACCACAAATTCCGCGGACTTGCCGACCGTCCGCGTCTACGGTCCCAGGTACAGTTCCACGCCCGGCGGCGAGAAATTCAGCGAGTGGGTCTTGGGATCGTAGTCCAGATTAAGCGCCTTGCTCTTGCGCCCGTTGATCAGCACGGCCACCATCAACACATTGCCATACATGCGCGCCGCAACAATCTTGTGGCTTTGAATGGCGCCGTATTCGTTGTCGGGGCTGGTCGAACTCCAGTCGTCCTGGAAGCGCGAAAACGGGTAGGCGCCACCCTGTGCCGGATGCTGTTGCCAGTCCTTGTCGTGCGTCCAGATGCCATAGGCCGCGGGCAGGTCGTTCTTTTCCACGGCTGCGAGAAACCGGTTCACGGCCGAGCGGCCCGTCAGATGGCTGTTCCAGTTCCAAGGCCAGTCGACCGGACGGCCGGCCATCAGCCACCAGCCGACAAACAGCACCAGCAGCAACCCGCCGGCGCTGGAAAGAATCAGGCGGCGGCGCCGGTCGCGAGCTTCGTCAAAAACAGGAGCGTCGAGCAGAGTCATGGGAGATCTTCCTCGGAATCAGGATACGGCAAAAGGCAAGTAGTTCGTGGTCAGTGAGCAGATGCGCTTGTTCGGCGACAGAACGATCGCCATGCCAGCCTGCTTTTTCTTTAGACACCGGAGGCAGGTTGGCGGTTCCCAGGCCATACCGGCCGCTCCCGTCATTGCGACCTTGGAAACTGGCTATCGATCCCTGATCACCGACCACTTTTTCGCTACTCTTCGCGGCTATAGGTCGTCCGGCTCTTCTCGGCGTGGCGTTCGAGAGCCAGTTCGATCAGACGGGTGATGAGGTCCTTGTAGGGCAGCCCCGAGGCTTCCCACAGCTTGGGGTACATGCTGATGCGGGTAAAGCCGGGCAGGGTGTTCACCTCGTTCACAAAGATGCGGCGCTTGCCGTCAGGCTCCATCAGGAAGTCCACACGGGCGAGTCCGGAAAGGTCGCAGGCGCGGAAGGCGGCGACGGCCATCTCCTGAATCTGCTTTGTTTCGGCGCGGGTGAGTTTGGCCGGAATCACCGGCACCGAGCCCTCGCAGAGATACTTGGCCTCGTAGTCGTAGAACTCCTTGCCGGGAACGATTTCACCCACCACGCTGGCCTTGGGGTCGTCGTTGCCCAGAACGGCGACTTCGAGTTCGCACGCCTTGGCCTTTTTGCCGCCTACGCCGGCCTCCACGACCAGCTTGCGGTCGTACCGGGCGGCCAGCCGCAGGGCCGGGCCCAGTTCCTTGCGGTCGTGCACCTTGCTGATGCCCACCGAGGAGCCGAGGTTCGCCGGCTTCACAAAAACCGGATACTTGAGCGCCGCTTCAACCTGGGCGATGGCCTTGCGCGGCGACTTCTCCCACTCGGCCCGGAGCAGGGTAACGTGCTTGACGATGGGCAATTTGGCGTTGGCGAAGAGGCGCTTCATCACGTCCTTGTCCATGCCCGCCGACGAACCGAGCACGCCGGAACCGACATAGGCGATGCCGGCCAGCTCGAAGAGACCCTGGATGGTGCCGTCTTCGCCGAAGGTGCCGTGCAACACCGGAAAGACCACGTCGAGCGACTGGCCGCCCAGCGCCGCGTGGCTGTCGAGAGCCGAGTGACCGCCGGGAGCGAGCGATTCGGCTTTGGCAGGCTCTTCCGGCTCGGGAGCGAGCAGCGTGGGCTGGCCCTGGGCCAGTACGCGCGCGCCGGGAGTGGCCGCCGGGTCGCCGGCGCGGAGTTTTTTCGGATTTTTTGCAGTGGTGGAAGCAGGCAGGCGGGCCGCATCCGCTCCCGTGCCCTCCAACAGCCCCTGCGCGGCCCCGGCGGTGAGCCAGTGTCCGGACTTGTTGATGCCGATGGGCACCACGTCGAATTTGCGGCGATCGATCGCCTTCAAAACCGAAGCGGCCGAGAGGAGCGAAACCTCATGCTCGCCGCTGCGCCCGCCAAAAACAATGCCAACCCGTAGTTTTTTTGCCATTTCATCTTCAATTCTAGTTGGGCTTAGTGACCAGACTGTTGCTCACCCGGATTACCGCCTCGGCATGAGCGAATTGTTCGCTTGACGGAAGGGTGAATAAAGAGCGAAACTTTCTGCGACATGAGCTCAGACTTGAAGATCGACGAAATTGGCTATTGGTCAGAGGTAAAGCTCTCGATTCTTGAGGAATACGCCACGCCCTACAATCGAATCCTCTTGTCCCACCAGTTGCGCCCAATCTACATCGATGGCTTCGCCGGTGCAGGGCACCACAAGGCAAAGGGTTCCGATAGGATGATTGATGGAAGTCCGATGCGAGCTCTTGGGGTCGAGCCCCCATTCGATTTTCTCCACTTCGTCGATATTGACGGCGCGCGCGCTGCGGAACTGAAAAGGCTATCGGCCGGCCGCACAAACGTTTGTGTGCACCACGGGGACTGTAATGACGTTCTCATTAACCAGGTATTTCCAAGAATCAGCTATGCGAGCCGCCAACGGGCGCTTTGTATTCTTGACCCCTACGGACTGCACCTAAACTGGGAAACGATCCTGAAGGCAGGCGAGTCAAAAGTCATCGAGATCTTTCTGAATTTCCCCGTCATGGATATGAACATGAACGTTCTTTGGCACAACTCAGAACGAGTCTCTGATGTTCAACGAGAGCGAATGACAAAGTTCTGGGGAGACAATTCATGGGAGGACGCGGCTTATCAGACCATCCCGGGCCTATTTGAAGAGATGCAGGAGAAGGCTTCCAACGAAGCGGTTGCAGAGGCATTTCGCGACCGGCTCAAGAAGGTCGCAGGCTTCAAGCATGTTCCAAGGCCAATGCCGATGCGCAATAGCAAAGGGGCGGTTGTCTATTTTCTCTTCTTTGCAGCTCAACAGCCAACCGCAGACAAAATCGTGAAAGACATCTTCGCCAAATACAAGGATCGCGGGGCGGTTTAAAATGGCCGAGCACTCCACAATCGAATGGACGGACGCAACCTGGAACCCGGTACGCGGTTGCACGAAGATCAGCCCCGGCTGCAAGCACTGCTACGCCGAGGTGTTTGCAGAGCGGTTTCGCGGCGTGCCGGGCCACCCCTACGAACAAGGCTTCGACCTGCGCCTGGTTCCGGAAAAACTGGCCGAACCATTGCGCTGGCAGACCCCCAAGATGATTTTTGTGAACTCCATGAGCGACCTTTTTCACGACGGCGTTCCGGACGAATACATCGAGGCAGTTGCCAGGGTGATGGTGAAGGCCGAGTGGCATACCTACCAGATCCTCACGAAGCGCTCAGCCCGCATGGCAAGCCTCTTGAGTGGGCGTTTGCGCTTTGCTGCGAAGAATCCGCACATCTGGTGGGGTGTCAGCATTGAAAACAAAGAGCATGGTCTTCCGCGCCTTCGCGACCTGCAGAAGTCGCCCGCCAAGGTGAGGTTCCTTTCCGTGGAGCCGCTGCTCGAGGGGTTGGGGCGCTTGAACTTGAAGGGCATCCAATGGGTCATCGTGGGCGGAGAGAGTGGTCACGGCGCCAGGCCCTTGAAAAGGGAGTGGGTTACCTCGATTCGAGATCAGTGCGACGAAGCGGGTGTGCCTTTCTTTTTCAAACAATGGGGCGGAGTTCGAAAAAAGAAAGCTGGCCGGGAGTTGGACGGGCGAACCTACGATGGCTTTCCCATTCGGGTCAGCAACCCGGTTTCCCCTGTCGCGACAGCTCTGAGTTGGGCAAGAGAGATTCAGGAGGGATACGCCGCTTCTCGGGGTGAACTTCTACCTGTTTTGGCCTAGCCGCTCACAGAATCTTCTTCCCAAATGCCGAGCAGGCCAGTTCGACGGCGAGGTCGGCGGTGCGGTTGTGCTCGTCGAGGATGGGGTTGACTTCGACGATCTCAAAGCTGAGCAGGCGGCCGTCGTCGGCCAGAATCTCCATGGCCAGGTGGGCTTCCCGGTAGGTGGCGCCACCGCGCACCGGCGTACCCACTCCGGGAGCGTCCTCGGGATCGATCCAGTCCATATCGAGCGAGACATGATAGCCGGCGGTTCCCTGCCCGGCGGCGCGCACGGCCTCTTCCATCACTGTTCTCATGCCGCGCTCGTCGATGTCGCGCATGGTGTAGACGTGGGCCACGCCGGCGCGGCGGATATTTTCGCGCTCGGCGGCATCGATGTCCCGCACCCCGATCAGCACGGTGTTTTCGGCGGCGATCTTAGGCGCGTAGCCGAAGATCTTCCCGAGCGGCTCCGGCCCCAGGCCGAGCAGCGCGGCCAGCGGCATGCCGTGCACGTTGCCGGAGGGAGAGGTCTCGGGCGTGTTGATGTCGGAGTGGGCATCGATCCAGAGGACGCCGATCTTCTGGTTTCTGCGGCGATAGAACTCGGCCGCGCCGGAGACCGAGCCGGCCGCCAGCGAGTGGTCGCCTCCCAGCAACAGGGGCGTCATGCCCTCTTCCAGCGTTTTCATCACGGATTCGGCGGTACGCGCGCAGGTTTCGGCGATCTCGTTCAAATAGCGCGCGCTTTCGTTGCCGGAGGTCTGGGTCTCGGCGATCTCGACGCGGATGTTGCCCCCGTCGGTCACCTGATGGCCCAGGGCTTCAAGCCGTGGCGCGAGTCCGGCGACGCGCATGGCGGAGGGTCCCATGTCGACACCGCGGCGGCTGGCGCCCATATCCAGCGGGACGCCGATGATGCGGATGCGGCGCGTGGGCCGAGCCTGCGTGCCGCTGTGCGGGAAGGTTGACGCGGCTGTGGAAATCCCGGAACGATTCGGCATGACGAAGCTCCTTGCGATGAAGGCCGACGCAGGTTTTGTGTGCCTGCGTGAGCGCGGGACGGAAAACAGGCCGGAAGGGCGTCCAGCGGCGCTTTTGGCGTGGCAATGTGAATCTGCCATCACCCAAAATGGCTATTAAACCAGATTCCGGGAAGAGTAAGATAATTGCACTTAGATTTTGGGTGTTACGCGCGTGTGTATGGAGCCTTCTTTTTGTTTGGGTTGGAGTGAATCACGTGGTAGGTTCTGTCGATAGGTAATTGAATAAGCCAGACAGCGTATCACCGGTTAGGTTGGAATTCGTCGATGAAGAGGTTGGCGCCAGCGTTCGCGATCATGATCGGGTGTGCCTCGGCCTGCTGGGCAGCAACGCCTGGCGCGGTGACTACCCTGCAAGCGATCCATGCGCTGAGCAACGAGGAAGCCGGCCAATCTCTGCCCGTCGCCTTTGAAGCGACCGTGACCTACTGCCGGGGGTTTGAGAGGACTATTTTCGTTCAGGATGGCGACGTGGCCATCTATATTCGGCCAAGAACAGAAATCTATCTGGCTCCTGGCGACCGCGTCCTGGTGAAAGGGATCACGCAAGCGAGCTTTCACCCTTCTGTGAATGCCGACAGCATTACCGTGCTTCATCACGGCACCGTGCCTAAAGCGCTCCCGTCGACGTTCGACGACATGATCCGCGCACAGCACGACGCGATGCTGGTCACCGTTCGCGGCGTGGTCCGCGCCGCCGACGTCATTCTCACTGGAAGTCAGCGCACCACCCGGCTGCAAGTGATCGCTGACGGAGGCTACATTGAAGCCACCGTGGACTCCAACGATCCGGCTCCGCTGAAAGACATGCTGGACGCCGAGGTGGAGATTACGGGGATCGCGGGCGGATTGTTCGACGGGAAGATGCAGCAGAAGGGGATTCTGATGCATGTCTCCTCGCTGGCGGACGTGAAGGTGATCAAACGCGCCAGCGCCAGTCCGTGGACCCTTCCCGTGACGCCCATGGACCGGATTCTTGCCAGCTACCACGTGGAGAATCGCACCCAGAGAGTCAGAATCCACGGCACCATCACCTACTACCAGCCCGGTTTGGCGGTTGTGCTTCAGAGCGGCTCGAAGAGCATGTGGATCATGACGCAGAGCATCGCGCCGCTGCACATCGGCGACCTGGCGGACGCCATCGGCTTTGCCGACGTCCACGACGGCTTTCTGGCGCTGACCCAGGGCGAGATTCTGGATAGCCAAGTGCCGGCCCCGATCATGCCGAGTCCAGCGACCTGGCGGCAGCTGGTGCGGAGCAACCGGGTTTTCGACCTGGTTTCGACCGAAGGACAGGTGGTGACGGGAATCCGGGAGTTCGGGCAGGACGAGTATGTGCTGATGGCCGATGGACATCTGTTCTCCGCCATTTACCGTCATCCGGACGGCTCGGACGCGCTTTCGCCGATGAGGCAGATTCCAGTGGGCTCCAAGGTGCGCGTCAGCGGCATCTGCGTGCTGGAAGATTCCAATCCGTTCGACCGCAATGTGCCGTTCAATATTCTGCTGCGTTCCCCCAGCGATATGGCCGTCATCGCGGAGCCCTCGTGGCTGAACATCACCAACCTCGTCCGCATCGTCAGCGTGCTGCTGCTGCTGGTGATTGCGGTGAGCGCCTGGGGCTGGACGCTGGACAGAAAAGTACGCCGGCAAACGGCGGCCCTGGCAAAGCGGATTGAAGCGGAAGCCGCGCTGGAGCGGCGGATGGCCCAACTGGAACAGCGGCGCAGCCGCATCCTGGAGGACATCAACGGATCGCGACCGCTGGCGGAGATCATCGAACAGATTACGGAGATGGTCTCCTTCTGGCTCAATGGCGCGCCCTCCTGGTGCGAGATCGCCGACGGAGCGCGGCTGGGGAATCACCCGCCTGTCGCCAGCGGTTTGCGCATCATTCGGGAAGAGATTCCGGCGCGCACAGGACCGGCGCTGGGAACGCTCTATGCGGGACTCGATCCGCTCACGCAGCCGGCGTCCTCCGAGCCGGAGGCGCTCTCAGCGGGAACGCGACTGGCCACGCTGGCCATCGAGACCCGGCGGCTTTACTCCGATCTGCTGCACCGCTCGGAGTTCGATCTCCTGACCGACATCCACAACCGGTTCTCGCTGGAGAAGCACCTGGAAGGACTGATCGACGAGGCGCGGCTGAAGGCCGGCATCTTTGGATTGATCTACATCGATCTGGATGAGTTCAAACAGGTGAACGATCTCTACGGGCACCAGGTGGGAGACCAATATCTACAGGAAGTGGCGCTGCGCATGAAGCGGCAGCTTCGCAGCCACGATCTGCTGGCGCGGCTGGGCGGCGACGAATTTGCCGTGCTGGTTCCGATGGTGCGCAATCGCGCGGACGCGCAGGAGATCGTCCAGCGGCTGGAAAGCAGCTTCGACAAGCCTTTTGCCGTCGAGGGGGCTGTCTTGCAGGGCACGGCAAGCGTAGGCGTCGCCATTTACCCAGAGGATGGCGACACGAAGGACAGCCTGCTGAGCGCAGCCGACGCCGCCATGTACGTGGCCAAGCACATCAAGAAGCTAAACGGGCAAATACCGGCCGGGCAACAGAAACCGGACTTCAGGCCGGAATGATTTATACTTCGCGTTTCACAACGCGCCTTGAAAACAGGAACTGCGAAATTGAGCCCGAGCGGCGCCGGGGTGAAAGATTTTCTCCGATGAAGAGTTGGATTGTAGCGTTCGCGATGATTCTCGGATGGTCCTCGACTGCCTTGGCAGCACCGGACACCCCTCTCACCACCTTGCATGCCATTCATGTCCTCAGCAACGAAGAAGCCCGCAAGGGACTGCCCGTCGACTTTGAAGCCACGGTCAACTACTCCCGCGGGTACGAGAGCCTGCTCTTTGTGCAAGACGGGGACGCCGCCATCTATGTACGGCCTCCCACGACGGCCCAGTTGGCTGTGGGCGACCGCGTGCGGATTGTGGGAAAGACGCAACACAGCTTCCGGCCGCTGGTGGTGGCCAGCAGCATCACCCTGCTCCACCACGATGTCCCGCTCAAGCCAATTCCCGCTACCTTCGAAGAGTTGATTCGCGCCCAGTTCGACTCTCAACTGGTCACCGTTCATGCCGTGGTCCGCGCCGCGGACGTGCTGGCGAGCGGCTCGACAAATCTGGTGCGCAGCGCACGCCTGCAGTTGCTTGCCGAAGGCGGCCATTTCGAGGCGAACGTAGACACCGACGATGACCGCGCGCTCCAGGACCTGATGGATGCCGAGGTGGAAATCACCGGCGTCGCCGCGGGCAAGTTCGACAACAAGATGCAGCAGACCGGGGTCGTGCTCTACGTTTCGAGCCTGGCGGACGTAAAGGTTCTCAAACATGCCAGCGCCAGTCCATGGTCCCTCCCGGTCACGCCCATGGATCAGGTTCTGGTCCGGTACCATATGCGCGATCTGACGCCGCGGGTGCTGGTGCATGGGACGATCACCTATTACCAGCCGGGATCGGCCATCGTGCTGCAGGACGGCGCCAAGAGCCTGTGGATTGCGACCCATACCCTGGAGCCGTTGCAGATCGGCGACCGGGCGGACGCGACCGGTTTTCCCGACGCACACGACCGTTTGCTGACCCTGACGGACGGCGAAATCAAGGACAGCCAGATTCAAGCGCCCGTGACGCCGCAGCCGGCCACATGGCGGCAACTGGCCTACTGGAGCAACAACAGACCGGATGGGCATCAGAACGATCTGGTCTCCATCGAAGGGCAAGTTGTGACGGAGGTCCGCGAGGCCTCGCAGGACGAGTACGTTCTGGCCTCCGACGGCCGGCTGTTCACGGCTGTCTACCGCCATCCCTACGCCGGCGGCGCGCTTCCGCAGATGGCGCAAGTCCCAACGGGGGCGAAAGTGCGCATCACCGGAATCTGCGTGGTTGTGGACGCCCATTCCGTGAACCCCGGCGAAGAGGTTCCCTTCAATATCCTGCTGCGTTCGTTCAGCGATATTACGGTGATTGCGCAACCATCGTGGCTGACCGTCCGCAACCTGGTCATCCTCGTCGCCTTGTTGATTGCGGTTGTCTTCGCCGTGGGGGCCAAAGGCTGGACCCTCGATCGGAAGGTGCGCCGCCAGACGACGGCATTGGCCGCGCGCGTCGAAGCCGAAGCCGCCCTGGAGCGGCGGCGCAGCCGCATCCTCGAAGACATCAACGGAGCGCGGCCGCTGGCCGAGATTATCGAGCAGATCACAGAAGTCGTCTCTTCCCGTCTGGATAGCGCTCCCTGCTGGTGCGAAGTCACCGATGGGGCGCGGTTGGGGAATATTCCGCCGGAGGCGGAGAAGCTGCGCATCGTCCGCGAGGAAATTGCCGCCCGCTCCGGTTCGCCGCTGGGCACGATCTCCGCCGCCTTCAGTCTGGGAAGCCGGCCCGCCGCCCACGAGAAGGAAGCACTCTCAGTGGGAGCGCGGCTGGCCACTTTGGCCATCGAAACCCGCCGTCTCTACACGGATCTGCGGCGGCGCTCGGAGTACGACCTGCTCACCGACATTCACAACCGCTTCTCCCTGGACAAGTACCTGGACGCCCAGATTGAAGAAGCGCACCAGAAGGCCGGCATCTTCGGGTTGATCTACATCGACCTCGACGAGTTCAAACAGGTAAACGACCTCTATGGGCACCAGGTTGGAGACGCATATCTCCAGGAGGTGGCGCTGCGCATGAAGCGGCAACTTCGCAGCCACGACATGCTGGCGCGGCTGGGCGGCGACGAATTTGCCGCGCTGGTCCCGGTGGTACGGAACCGCGCGGATGTCGAGGAGATTGCCCAACGGCTGGAGCGCAGCTTTGACGCGGCGTTTGCCATCGATGGCCAGGTCCTGCACGGTTCGGCGAGCGTGGGCTATGCCCTCTACCCGGAGGATGGCACAACCAAAGACAGCCTCCTCAGCGCCGCCGACGCCGCCATGTACGTTTCAAAACACTTCCGGCACCAGACAGGGGTACTATCGGCCGAATTGCAGAATCCCGACTGACGCGCAGGAACCGCGCTTAGAGCGAAACCAGAGCAGCTATGCCCCAGTTGAGGGTATTCGAGGTGGCTTCTTCTTGAGGAAGAAGCCACGCGGCGTCATGCCTTCTGGCACGGCCACTCTGGTTTCGCTCCAGCCGAGAACGGCCCTGGCTGTCTCCAATCCCGCCACGCGCGGCGCCGCTTTGCTGAATCGATGCCCAGGCGCACCGCGGCAGATTCTCACAGAAGCAGGATTGCGGCCAGAGAGAACCGCGGCCACACGCTCCTTTTCCAGCTTTGTTCCTCAGCGCGCGATGATGGATGGGCGAATTCTTGCCGATAAATGGTTTGAGCGCCCGAAGAAACAAGCGTTGAACGATTGGTTCTGCCCAATGAAGCGGCTGATTCCCACCATCCCGATCATTTTCGCCTGCGCCTCGGCCGCCTGGGCAGCGCCGCCCGCCGCTCTCACCACGCTGCATGCGGTTCACGCTCTCAGTCACGCGGATGCCGTCAAAGAGCCGGCCGTCGCCTTCGAAGCGACCGTCACGTACAGGCGCGCACATGAGACCACGCTGTTTGTGGAAGATGGCAGCGAGGGGCTTTATGTTTGGGCAAAGGATGTCGTGCTGGCTCCCGGCGATCGGGTTCTGGTGCGGGGAAAGGCGCAAGACAGCTTCCGCCCCATTGTCCTTGCCGAGAGCGTGACCGTCCTCCGTCACGGCGCGATGCCCGCCCCTGTCCCAGCCACCTTCGACGAACTGATGCGCTTCGAGCACGATGGCGTGCGGGTCAGCGTCCGCGGCGTGGTGCAAAGCGCCGATCTGGGATTGAACGCCGACCACAACGACTCGCACCTTGTGTTGATCGTGGACGGAGGCACCATCGATACCTACGTGGACAGCGACGATGGGAGCGTTCTCAATGGCTTGCTGGACGCAGAGGTCGAGATCGCCGGAGTCGCCTCGGCACGGTTCGACGGCAAGATGCAGCCGACGGGAATCGGTCTTTCCGTGCCCTCCATTGCCGACGTCAAGATTCTCAAGCGCGCCAGCACAAGCCCCTGGTCGCTGCCTCTGACGCCGATGGACGGCATTGTCGGCAATTATCGCGTGATGAATGAAAGCCGCAGAATCCGGGTCCACGGAACCATCACCTACTACCAGCCCGGTTCGGCCCTGGTTCTGCAGAACGGCACAAAGAGCCTTTGGATTGCGACCGTCTTCGAGAAGCCACTGCGTGTCGGCGAGCTGGCCGACGTCACCGGCTTCCCCGATGTGCATGAAGGCTTTCTGACCCTCAGCGGCGGCGAAATCCAGGAGAGCCCGGTCTACGCTCCCATCGCGCCCCAACTGGAAACCGGGAGCGAACTCACATCAAGCAAGCATATCTTCGATCTGGTCTCCATCCAGGGGCAGGTGGTGATGGAAGCTCGGGAGAATTCACAGGACGAGTACGTTCTGCTCGCCGATGGTCGGGTTTTCTCCGCCATCTACCGCCATCCGGATGTATCGGGATTGCAGCCAATCCCCATGAATCCGATCCCGGTCGGTTCCCAGGTCCGTGTCTCCGGCATCTGCATTCTCGATAACTCCAATCCCTACCGGGGCGATGTTCCGTTCGATATTCTCATGCGGACTCCGGGCGACATTGCGGTGCTTGCCCGGCCCTCGTTGCTGACTGTCCGCAACCTTATCCTCATGGTCTGCTTTCTGCTCGCGGTGGTGGTTGCCGTGGGAGCAAGAGGCTGGGCAATCGAACACAAGACGCGGCGGCACACCACCGAGCTGGCTTACATCGAGCGCCGACGCCGGCACATCCTGGAAGACATCAACGGCTCCCGCCCGCTGGCGGAGATCGTAGAAGAGATCACGGAACTGGTCTCCTTCAGACTGAAGGGCGCGGCTTGCTGGTGCCAGATCGCCGATGGGGCAAAGCTGGGCAACTGCCCGCGAAACCTGTCCGGCCTGCGCACGGCAAGCCGCGAGATTCCCGCCCGCTCCGGGCCAGCGCTCGGCACCCTCTTTGCCGCCTTCGATCCGCTGACCAAAGCGCAGCCCTTGGAGTCAGAAACCCTCGAGATGGCCGCTGGACTGGCCACTCTGGCGATCGAGACCCGCCGCCTCTACTCCGATCTGCGGCACCGCTCGGAGTTCGATTTGCTCACCGACATCCACAACCGCTTTTCACTGGACGAGCATCTGGACGCCCTGATCGCCGAGGCGCGGGAGAAGGGCAGCGTCTTCGGCCTGATCTATATCGATCTGGATAAGTTCAAACAGATCAACGACCTCTACGGACACCGCATCGGCGATCTGTATCTGCAGGACGTGGCTCTGAGGATGAAGCGGCAACTTCGCTCCCACGACACGCTGGCGCGGGTGGGCGGCGACGAATTTGCCGTTCTGGTTCCGGTGCTGCACAGCCTTGTGGATGTGAAGGAGATCGCTCAGCGGCTGGAACGCTGCTTCGACGACCCGTTTGCCGTGGAAGGGTACACGCTGCAAGGAGCGGCGAGCGTGGGCATTGCCCTCTACCCAGAGGACGGCACCACCAAGGACAGCCTGCTCAGCGCAGCCGACGCCGCCATGTACGCGGCGAAGAACAAGAAGCGTTCATTTGCCGATAGGCTGAATGCCGAGCTGGCGCCGGTAGAACGCGCATAAGAAACTGCCGTCTCATGGCGTTTGCAGGAAAGCCTTGCCTTTTTGACGCTCGTTGCCGGCCGCAGCCCGCCGGGACTCTCGATGACTTGAGCGAATGGGCTTCGCGGTTCACCCTTCCGGGAGACGCCATACCCCTCAAAGGTGACACTCTTGCATCAGAAACATCCCCTAACTTTGGGATGTTTCATTGTATTTGTTTGCCGAAAGGAATTGTTCCAGTCAGAAGAGATAACATCGAGTTTGCCGGATTTTATCCGATGAAGAAACCGATTACCGTTTTCGCAATCGTTCTAGGATGCGTTTCGGCTGCATGGGCAGCGACGCCAGCCCCGCTCACAAGCGTGCGCGCGATCAACGATCTCAGCAAGGCCGAAGCCAACCTTGAACTGCCTGTAGCTTTCGAGGCCACAGTTACCTATTTCGCTCCCGGATTCCGCTATCTCTTTGCGCAGGACGATGGCCAGGCCATCTTTGTTTTTGCTCCGGTGGGCGCCGCGTTCGTCCCCGGCGACCGGGTTCTGATCCGGGGAGTCACGAACGCGGAGTTTCGGCCCGACGTGGTGAGCAACAGCATCACTCTTCTTCGGCACGGCGTCCCGCCCAAAGCTGTCCCGGCCGGCTTCGCCGAGTTGATGAGCGGACGGCGCGATTGCATTCTGGTTACTGTTCGAGGCAAAGTGCGCGCCGCCAATCTTGTCCTGCGCCCGGATGTGCGCAACCCGATCACACGCACGTTGCGGGTTTCGTACCTGGAGTTGCTTACCGACGGCGGCTACGTCAACGTGATCGTAAACAGCCAGGACGAGAACGCCCTGAAGAACCTTCTGGACGCCGATGTCGAGGTCACGGGAGCAGCCGGCGGAGAATACGACGGCAAGTGGCATCAGACCGGAATCGTGGTTCGCGTCTATGCGCTATCGGACGTGAAGATTCTGAAACGGGCCAGCGCCAGCCCATGGTCCCTCCCGATCACGCCGATGGACAAGCTGCTCACCGGCTATCATGTTCACGCTCTTACGCCGAGAGTCAGGGTACGGGGGACCATCACGTATTATCAGCCCGGCTATTATCGGCCAGGATCGGCCATTGTGCTCCAGAACGGCGCGGAGAGCCTGTGGGTGAAAAGCCTGGCCGACAAACCGCTGCGGATCGGCGAGCTGGTCGACGCGACGGGAATTCCCGATGTGGCCAGCGGATCGCCGATTCTGACCCACGCGGAGGTTCAGGACACTCTGACACAAGCGCCCGTCGCGCCGCTCAAGGTGACCTGGCAACAACTGGCCGGCGCGGAAACGGCGGGCAATCACCACTACGATCTGGTCTCCATCGAGGGCCAGGTGGTCACGGAGGTCCGTGCGGCCTCGCAGGACGAATATGTCCTGAGCGCCGACGGACAACTGTTCTCCGCCATCTTTCATCATCCCGACGCAATCAGCCAACTCTCGGTTCCTGCCATGAAGCAGGTGCCGCTGGGGTCAAGAGTTCGCGTCACGGGCATCTGCATTCTCCAAGACACCATTCTCTTCTCGGGCAAGGCGTCCTTCGATATTCTGCTGCCTTCATTCGACGATATTACCGTCGTCGCCAAGCCCTCCTGGCTGAGCATTCGCAACCTTGCCCGCATGGTCATCCTGCTTCTTCTGGCGGTGATTGCGGTGGGCGCCTGGGGCGCGGTTCTGATGAGAAAGGTACATGGGCAGACGCGAGCCATTGCGAGCCGCATTGAAGCCGAGGCCGCTCTGGAACGGAGGCGCAGCCGCGTCCTCGAGGACATCAACGGCTCGCGGCCCCTGGCAGAGATTCTTGAAGAAATCACCGAGATGGTCACCTTCATGCTCGGTGGCGCGCCGTGCTGGTGCGAGGTGACGGATGGCGCCCGGCTGGGGAATTACCCGGCGGAAGCGGACCGGCTGCGCGTTCTCCGCGAAGAGGTTCATGCCCGCTCAGGGCCGGCGCCGGGCAGGCTTTTTGCCGGCTTCGATCCGGAAGCGCCGCCCTCCCCTGACGAGGCGGAGGCGCTCTCAGTGGGAGCACGCCTGGCCACGCTGGCCATCGAATCCCGGCGCCTCTTCTCCGATCTGCGTCACCGCTCGGAGTTCGATCTGCTGACCGACACGCACAACCGCTTCTCACTGGAAGCGCATCTGGATGCGCAGATTGCCGAAGCGCGCCAGAAGGCAGGAATCTTCGGATTGATCTATATCGACCTGGATGAGTTCAAGCAAGTGAACGACATCTACGGCCACCAGATCGGAGACATGTACCTTCAGGAAGTCACGCTGCGCATGAAGCGGCAGCTTCGTCCTCGCGACATGCTGGCAAGGCTGGGCGGCGACGAGTTTGCGGCTCTGGTGCCCGTGGTGCGGAGCCGCGCCGAAGTCGAGGAGATCGCGCAGCGGCTGGAGCGCTGCTTCGACGAGCCGTTTGCCGCCGAGGGATTCGTCCTGAATGGTTCGGCGAGCGTGGGCATTGCGATGTATCCGGAGGACGGCGCGACCAAGCACAGGCTGCTGAGCGCCGCCGACGCCGCCATGTACGGAGAGAAGAACGACAAAAAGGGCGCCCCGGCCGAGCAGCAGAATGAAGATACCGAGGCCGCGGCTCGCGAATAGACAATGCGTCAGGACTCCGTCCCATTCCACGGCTCAAGCGCCGCTTCTGCCGATATATACTCTTGGGGATCAGAGCAAAGTGTTTGCTCTCCAGAGCGCCCATGATGAAGAGGCTCATTGCCGCGTTGGTCCTGCTTCCTGGATGGACCTTTGCCGCATGGGCAGCCGAGCCAGCTACACTCACCTCCCTGCGCGCCATTCACGCCCTGAGCAACGCCGAAGCCAGCCATGGAATCCCCGTCGCTTTTGAGGCCACGGTCACCTACTATCGCGACTACGACATCGACCTCTTCGTGCAGGATGGCAGCGTCGCCATCTACGTCCTCTACAAGCCCGGAGCCAAGCTGCTTCCAGGAGACCGGGTTCTGGTCGAGGGAAAAACGCAAAACAGCTTTCGCCCCAACATTGCCGACGCAAAGGTGACCCTGCTCCGCCACGGCCCTGTTCGCGCAGCCGTGCCCGCCACGTTTCAGCAGTTGGTCAGCGCTCGAGCGGACGCCATGCGCGTCGCTGTGCATGGGCTGGTCCGCGCCGCGGATATGGTTCCAAGCGCGGGAAAGCGCAATATCTACCTGCAAGTGCTCATCGATGGCGGAACGATCGACGCGGCGGTCAACAGCGGCGATGAGAGCGCCCTGAAAGACTTGCTGGACTCGGAAGTGGAGATTGCCGGAGTTTCCAGCGCCAAATTCGACCAGAAGATGCAACAGACCGGCACTATCCTCGATGTGCAAAGCCTCGCGGATGTGAAAATTCTGAAGCGTGCCGGCGCAACTCCCGCTTCCCTGCCCATGACGCCCATGGAGGATGTGCTGGGCAGCTATCATGTGCGCGATTTCTCGCAGAGAGTCCAGGTTCAGGGAACGATTACGTACTACAGGCCCGGCTCTGCCGTGGTGCTGCAGAGTGGCGCCAAGAGCATGTGGATCATGACCATGACCTACCTTCCCTTGCGCGTGGGCGACCTGGCGGATGCCTCCGGCTTTCCCGAAGTCCGCAGCGGTTACCTGGCCTTGACCCACGGCGAGGTCCGGGATACCCAGGTGCAGGCGCCCATCCAACCGCTGCCCGTGGACTGGTGGGAGCTGGGCATGGGCGACAACGCATTCAACCTGGTCTCAGTCGAGGGACGGGTCGTGATGCAGGCCAGGGAAGAAGCGCAGGACGAATATGTGCTGACCTCCAACGGCCACCTCTTCTCCGCCATCTTCCGCCATCCGGGCGCGGCCACCGATCCTCGGCTTCCTGCGATGAAACAGGTTCCGGTTGGCGCCAAGGTGCGCGTGACCGGAATCAGCATGTTCTACAGCTCCGATCCATTCAACGGCCCGGTGGCGTCCGATATCCTGCTGCGCTCGTTTGACGATATCTCGGTGATCGCCAACCCCTCGTGGATGTCGATTCGCAACTTGATTGTCCTGGTCGCCGTGCTCTTCGTGGGGCTGGCGGGAATGGCCGCGTGGGGCTGGAGCGCGGAGCGCGAGGTGAGCCGGAAGACCAAAGCGCTCGCAGCCCGGACCGAGGCGGAGGCATGGCTGCAACGGCGGAGCGCTCTGCTGGAAGGCCAGCGGAGCCAGATTCTCGAGGACATCAACGGCACGCGTCCCCTGGCTGAAATCATCGAGCAGATCGCGGAACTGGTCTCGTTCGGTCTCGAGGGCGCTCCCTGCTGGTGCGAGATCGCCGATGGCGCCAGGCTGGGCAAGCCCGCACCAGCGACCGAAGGCGTGCGCGTGATCCGGCAGGAGATTCCGACGCGCGCCGGTTCGCTGCTGGGCGCAATCTTTGTGGCACTGCCCACAGACGCCGATCCGGCGGCCGATGAGGTTGGCGTGTTGTCGGTGGGCGCGCGGCTGGTGGCGCTGGCCATCGAAACCCGCCGGCTGAATGCCGACCTGCTGCACCGCTCGGAGTTCGACCAGCTCACCGACGTCCAGAACCGCTTCTCCCTGGACAGGAATCTCGACTCGCTGATCGACGAGGCGCGCAAGAAGGCTGGAATCTTCGGACTGATCTACATCGACCTCGACGACTTCAAACAGGTGAACGACCTGTACGGACACGGCATCGGCGACCTTTACCTGCGCGAGGTCGCGCTGCGCATGAAGCGGCAGTTGCGCACCCGCGACCAGTTGGCGCGGCAGGGCGGCGATGAATTTGCAGCCCTGGTGCCCGTGGTGCGCAATCGCGCGGAGGTCGAGGAGATCGCGCAGCGGCTGGAGCGCTGCTTCGACGAACCGTTCGAGCTGGAGGGCCAGGCGATGCCCGGTTCGGCGAGCGTGGGCTTCGCCATCTACCCAGAGGACGGCGTCACCAGGGACAGCCTGCTAAGCGCCGCCGACACCGCCATGTACGCCGCAAAAAACGCCAAGAAGCAAAACGGGCAGATACCGGCCGAACAACAGAATTCCGGATTCGCATCGAAAGACCGTCTCTAACAGAATTCGCGCCGGCAATCGCTCGCTGAATCATGGACGACAGATGTTTCGGCACGACAGCGGGAGTTATGCACTCTCCAGATAGATGCCGACAGTCGATGAAGCCGGTCCGAAGGTTGCCGCAGCCCGGTGGCCATGCGGTGTGGCGTCTCTCTTTGTTCCACGGCCCTCGCCAGGCGCTCCATGCCACTCGCGCCAAAGCTTGCATCCATCTCCACCGCACCTCAAAGGTTTATGCTCTTTGTTGACGCCGGAGTGATTTATCTCGCAATTCCTGCCGATAGGCTCAGTTTGGGAGCAGATGAGACTCACGCTGCGCCGTGGAAATCTGCCCGATGAAGAGATGCATCCTTAGCTTCGCGATCATCCTAGGCTGGGCCTCGGCTGTGTGGGCAGCGCCGCCCGCACCCCTGACCACCCTGCACGCCATTCATGCGCTCAGCAACGCCGAAGCCGACAAGCGACTGCCGGTCGCCTTCGAAGCCACGGTCACTTATCGCCGGAGCGATATAGGAACGCTGTTTGTGCAGGACGGTGGCGAGGCCATCTATGTGAAGGCCACGACCGACGCAAAGCTGGTTCCCGGCGACCGTGTCCTGGTGCGGGGCACGACGCGGTCCGACTTTAGCGCCGATGCGGAGAGCCACGACATCACCGTGCTCCGGCACGGCGAAGTGCCCAAAGCCATTCCCGCCACCTTCGATAATCTGATCCGCGCCAAGTACGATTGCCTGCTGGTTAGCGCGCATGGCGTGGCCCGAGCCGTCGACCTGGGGGTGAATGACCCTTCGCATTCGATTCGCCTGCAGTTGCTTACCGAGGGCGGGTACATCGAGGTATTCATCGAGAGCGACGACGAGAATGCGGTCAAGAACCTCCTGGATGCGGAAGTTGAGGTCACCGGGGTCGCCGCGGGAAGTTTCGACGGTAAGATGCAGCAGACCGGAGTTCAGATCTACGTTCCGTCCCTGGCAAATGTAAAGGTACTCAAGCGCGCCGATGCCAATCTCTGGTCCATCCCGGTCACAAACATGGGCGAAGTTCTCGGCAGCTATCATATGCGTGTTCTCACTGAGAGAATACGAGTGCACGGAAGCATCACCTATTACCAGCCAGGCTCGGCAATTGCGCTTCAAGACGGCGCCAAGAGTCTATGGATCACAACCCGGACGCGCGTCCCGATGCAGGTCGGCGATGTTGCGGATGCAATCGGCTTTCCCGATGTGCACGATGGCTTTTTGACCCTGACCCGCGCCGAAATCCAGGACAACGGCGTGCAAGCGCCCGTTCCGCCCAAACCGG
Source organism: Occallatibacter sp. (assembly GCA_049515995.1). Taxonomy (GTDB): domain Bacteria; phylum Acidobacteriota; class Terriglobia; order Terriglobales; family Acidobacteriaceae; genus Telmatobacter. The sequence goes on from JBEKTO010000029.1 coordinate 47,769, forward strand.
TAACCTGGCAGCAACTCTCATCGAGCGCTTATCTGTTCGACCTGGTCTCTATCGAGGGCCAAGTCGTCACGGAGGTCCGGGAGGGTTCCCAGGACGAGTATATTCTGCGGGTCGGCGATAAACTGTTCACCGCGATCTACCGCCTTCCGCACGGAGACTCTCCTCCGCCGATGAGGCAGGTCCCGCTGGGCTCCAGAGTCCGCGTCACCGGCATCTGCATCCTCGCCGACTCCAACCCATTCGACGGACAGGTTCCCTTCAACATCCTGCTGCGCACCTTCGACGATATCGCGGTGGTCGCCCAGCCCTCGCTGCTGAACGTACGCAACCTCATTCTCATCGTCGGCCTGTTGCTTGTCGTTGTCTTCGGCATAGGCGTCAGAGGCTGGTCCATCGAGCGCAAGATGCGCCGCCAAACCGCCGCATCGGCCTACATCGAGCAGCGACGCAGCCGCATTCTGGAGGACATCAACGGCTCCCGCCCCCTGGCTGAGGTGATCGAAGGGATCTCAGAACTGGTGTCATTCAAGCTCCATGGCGCAGCCTGCTGGTGCCAGATCGCGGATGGAGCACGGCTGGGGAATTGCCCGCCGCAAACGCAGGGCCTGCGCATCGTCCAGGAAGAGATTCCCGCCCGTTCCGGGACGCCGCTGGGCACGCTCTTCGCCGCGCTCGACCCGCTCGCCAAAGCCAGCGCCAACGAGCCGGAGGCGCTCACAATGGGCGCTGGACTGGCCACGCTCGCCATCGAGACCCGGCGCCTCTACACCGATCTGCGGCGGCGCTCGGAGTTCGATCTGCTCACCGACATCCACAACCGCTTTTCCCTGGACAAGCATCTCAACGCGCTCATTGAAGAGGCGCGCGAGCAGGCCGCGATCTTCGGGCTGATCTACATCGACCTCGACGACTTCAAACAAGTGAACGACATGTATGGGCACCAGGCCGGCGACCTGTATCTGCAGGAGGTAGCGCTGCGCATGAAACGGCAGCTTCGTCCTCACGATATGCTGGCGCGGCTGGGCGGGGACGAATTCGCAGCCCTGGTTCCGAGGGTTCGCAACCGGGCGCACGCCCAGGAGATCGCCCGTATCGCTCCGAGCAAGGCCATCCTTTTCATGTGGGCATGAAGGTGATTGACTGGAGGCATGAACCAGTCAGCTATTTCTTCACCTATCGTTCGGCGGCGTCGTAGTTCAGCTGAGGTCGC
>JBEKTO010000030.1:0-48371 GCA_049515995.1 Occallatibacter sp.
CGGTTCGGGTTCCATCAGTTCCGCCACAGCCTGTCCAGTTTCCTGACGACCAAGAAGAAGGTTGACCCCAAAACGGCGCAAACCACCCTCCGGCAGAGCAACGCCGCTTTTACGCTCAGCCGGTACACACAGACGGACACAGACGAGCTGATGGCGGCTCAACAGATGATGGTGGACGCCATCTTCGGAGCATCTGGAAACGCAATTCAATAGGCTTTGGGTAATTCCTGGGTGAAATGGAGTGGAGCAGGGAGTGGAGGATGCAATCAATACCATTGATTCTAAAAGAATTAAATGGTAGGCACGACTGGATTCGAACCAGCGACCTCTTCCGTGTCAAGGAAGCGCTCTAACCAACTGAGCTACGCGCCTGCAAAACAATATTGTCAGTCTATCAGGATCGGCGCTGCGGGGAAAGATAGGCTGCCGTATCCGCCATGCTGTACCATCGTTGACTAACGAAGCACTCCACTCAGCCGCGGAGTCCTGCCGCGCGACTTCAATGAAGCGGCGTGGCCTCTGGCGCGTTGGACGTTGGGGTGCACCTCCTTGGGTCGGTTCCGGGATGCGGTCCGGCTGGAGCGCTGAACACTTCGCACGACGCACGAAATCTGCCATGGCCGACGTCCCGAGTACACCATTGAGTCCATTCCGCACCGCGCCAAATCTGCTCACGCTGTTGCGCATCTGCCTGGCCCCGTTTCTGGTCGCGGCCATCCTGGACGACCACTACGCCCTCAGCTTTGGCCTCTTCGTGGCCGCCGGCTTAACGGATGCGCTCGATGGCGCCCTGGCCCGCCTGCTCAAGCAGCGCTCCACGCTGGGCGAGTACCTCGACCCGGTGGCCGACAAACTGCTTCTGAGCACGCTCTTCCTGGTGCTGATGCATAAGGGACTGATTCCGACGCTCGTGACCGTGCTCGTCTTCGGCAGGGATGTGGGCATCTTGGTGGTGGCCGCCATTCTTTACGCGGCGGTGGGCAGGCGCGAGTTCAGCCCCAGCATCTTCGGCAAGGCCAACACCCTCGCCCAGGTGGCCGCGGTGGCCGCCGTGCTGTTCCACCAACTCGTCGCGGCCCAATGGGTAGCGGACTTCCGCTTGCTCGCCCTGGATCTCACGATGCTGCTGACCGTGGTCTCGGGCCTCCATTACGCATGGATCGCGTCCAGACGGGTGGGCGCGGGAACCAACGGCCACGGTACACGGTAAGGCGGGATAGCTACTCAGAGCTCGTCCGGAACGCCCTCCGTCTCAGCGGTTTCTTCAATCTCCATATCGCGGAACTCTTCGGAGTCGAAGACCTCGCCACACTCCAGGCACTCGACATATTCGGTGTCTTCGTGCCGGGAAACGATGCGTACCCTGGGGTGCTTGCAGATGGTTGCCATTGGTTCGGGATCGGTTGGAAAAACTACTCTTTCCGCCAGATTGTATCGGTCTTTTTGATAATTTGGAACGGATATTTGTTGAATCTTCTTGTTCGCCCTGAAGATTTCTTGCCGCGGCCCGGCACGATTTCTCCCCCAGGCTTGAAATCCCGACAGAAACGGTCGTATACTGAATGCGGACCGAAGAAGTCGGATATCGAATGCTCAAGCTCACCAAAAAAGCGGACTACGGATTGATGGCGCTCAAGTACCTCGCCGAGCACCCCGAGATGCCCGCGCTGAGCGCCAAGGACGTTGCCGACGCCTACGGAATTCCCGCGCAACTGCTGGCCAAGATTCTGCAGTTGCTCACCAAGCACGGCTTGCTGCGCTCCCATGCCGGCATGAACGGCGGCTACGCGCTGGCCCGCGAGGCGCGCTCCATTTCGGCCTACGAGGTGATTCACGCCATCGACGGCCCGTTTTTTATCACCTCCTGCAGCAAAGGCAAGACGGGCTGTGAGTTGACCCCAAGTTGCACCATCAAGGAGCCTCTGGCGCGGGTGAACGAAACCATCGCCGGAGTGCTGAAGAGCATCAGCATTCAGGATTTGGCGGAGCACGAAGTGCCCGCGGCACGCGTTCGCGAAACGCAAGGGCTCGTGGAACTGACACTTTAACGAAAGTTTTTCCTCCGCGCCGAGCGGAGCAGAGCACTCATCATAATGGAGATCGGGATGAACACAGTTGCCAGCCAAGTAGAAGTGCCGGCAGGCGTAACTCTGCCGATTTACATGGACAATCACGCCACCAGCCCGCTGGACCCGCGGGTTCTTGAGGCGATGATGCCCTACTTCACAACCAAGTTCGGCAACGCCGCCAGCCGCAACCACTCCTTCGGGTGGGAAGCGGAGCAGGCCGTGGAGACGGCGCGCGAGCAGATTGCGCGGCTCATCGGCGCCACCGCCAAGGAGATCATCTTCACCTCCGGCGCCACCGAATCCAACAACCTGGCCATCAAGGGCATCGCTGAGATGTACCGCGAGCGCGGCAACCACATCATCACGCAGGTCACCGAGCACAAGGCCGTGCTGGACACCTGCAAGCGCCTGGAGAAGCATGGATACCGCGTCACCTATCTGCCGGTAAAGGCCGACGGGCTCATCGATCTCGAAGACCTGAAGCGCGCCATGGACGACAAGACCATCCTGGTTTCCATCATGGCGGCCAACAACGAAATCGGCGTGCTCCAGCCCATCGCCGAAATCGGCAAGCTCTGTCATGAGAAGGGCGTAATCTTCCATACCGACGCGGTGCAGGCGGTGGGCAAGGTCCCGGTCGACGTGATCGCCGACAACATCGACGTGCTCTCGCTCTCCGGACACAAGATTTATGGCCCCAAGGGTGTGGGCGCGCTCTACGTTCGCCGGCGCAACCCGCGCGTGCAGATCGCGGCGCAGATCGACGGCGGCGGCCACGAGCGCGGCATGAGGTCCGGCACATTGAACGTGCCCGGCATCGTGGGCCTCGGCAAGGCCTGCGAGTTGGCCCAGGCAGAAATGCAGGAAGAGGGCCGCCGTCTGCAAGGCCTGCGCGACCGGCTCAAGAACAAGCTGGAGTCGGAACTGGACTATATCCACGTCAACGGCTCCATGGAGCACCGGCTGCCCGGCAATCTGAACGTGAGCTTCGTCTATGTCGAGGGCGAGTCGCTGCTGATGGGCATCAACGACATTGCGGTCTCCAGCGGTTCGGCCTGCACCTCGGCCACCCTCGAGCCCTCCTATGTATTGAAAGCTCTGGGCCTCGGCGACGATGTAGCCCACAGCTCCATCCGCTTCGGGCTGGGCCGCTTCAACACCCAGGCCGAGGTGGACTACGTGGCCGCCAAGGTCATCGACATCGTGAAGCATCTGCGCAAGCTTTCGCCGCTCTACGAGATGGTGCAGGAAGGCATCGATCTGACCAAGATTCAATGGGCGGCGCACTAAAAGCTAGTTGTCAGTGATCAGTCCCAGGTTCATCGGCACTGTTCACTGCTCACTGCTCACTGTTCACTGTCCACTGTTCACTGAAAACGCGGCTTCCCCCCGCAGAAGGAGCAACACATGGCATACAGCGACAAGGTAATCGACCACTACAACAACCCGCGCAATGTGGGCCAACTGGACAAGAGTTCGACCGAGGTCGGCACGGGGCTGGTGGGCGCGCCGGAGTGCGGCGACGTCATGCGCTTGCAGATTCGCGTGAACCCCGAGACGCAGGTCATCGAAGAAGCCAAGTTCAAGACCTTCGGCTGCGGCTCGGCCATCGCCAGCTCTTCGCTGGCCACCGAATGGATCAAGGGCCGCACCGTCGACGACGCACTGGCCATCAAGAACACCGACATTGTGAAGGAGCTCTCGCTGCCGCCGGTCAAGATTCACTGCTCGGTGCTGGCCGAGGACGCGATTCGCGCGGCCATCGGCGACTGGAAGAAGAAAAATGGCAATGCGGTGACGGCTGAGACCGCAACCGTAGCAGCGGCGCAATAAGAAGGCGATCATGTCGAACATCGTGACAATTGGAGATCCTCCACGGCAGGAAGTTCTCGCGGCGCAGCCGCAGTTGGCCCCAACGCAGGTGGCGCAGGTGCCCGCGGGTGGCCTGCAAGTGACCGAACGCGCCATCAAGCGCATCCGCGCGGCCATGGCCAAGGAAGGCATCTCGCCCGAGGAGGGCGGGCTGCGCCTAGGCGTGATGGGCGGCGGCTGCTCGGGGCTCTCGTACTCGATCAAGTTCGATACCCAGCCGCGCGAGCGCGACCGCATCTACGAGTTCGACGGCGTGCGGGTCTTCGTCGATCCCAAGTCGTTCCTCTATCTCCACGGCATGACGCTGGATTACGAAGAGACGCTGATGCGCCAGGGATTCAACTTCATCAATCCGAATTCCGCGCGCTCCTGCGGCTGCGGTTCGTCCTTCTCGTCGTAACGGGGATTGTTCCAGTCCGATGGAATAAAACCGGAAAGAAGCAAGAGCGGCCGCAGGTCCTTCGACTCCGCTGCGCGTCGCCCGGAGTGGCTGTTTTTTTGTTTTGATGTGGTGGGGCCGGCTTAACCGTTTTGCAAGAGTTCAAACTATGTTGAAAGTCCTCGATACCGCGGTTCCCATTGCCTGTTGGTCCTGTTCGATCGGCCACAACGACTCCACGCTCTTTTGCCCGCATTGCAGCAAGATTCAGCCTCCTCCGGGCGGCGATTTCTTTCAGGTCCTCGGCTTGGAGCGCGCGTTTCAAATCGATCTCTCCGCGGTGGAGCACGAATTTCACCGCCTCAGCCGCAAGGTGCATCCCGACCGGTTTGCACGCGCCGGCGAGAACGAGCGGCAATGGAGCCTGGCCGATACCGCGCTGCTCAACGACGCCTATCGCACCCTCAAGGACCCGCTCCGCCGCACCGAATATCTGCTCAAGCTGGAAGGCGCGGAGTTTGGCGAGGAGTACAGCGGGAAAGCCAGAAAAGACCCTTCGCGCGTTCCTCCCGACCTTCTTGAAGAGGTCTTCGACCTGAACATGCAGTTGGAAGAGATGCGCATGGCCCGCAAGATGGGCGAAAACGATCCTGCGCTCGAAGCGGGTCTGATTGAAGCCAAGAGAAAGTTTGACGGCCTGCTGGAAGCGGTGGACCGGGATCTGCGCGTCCAGTGGAGAGCGTGGGATGAAGGCGATAAGTCCGCGCGCCTGGCCGTGCAAAAGACGATGGTGGCGCAGCTCGACCGGCGCCGCTACCTCAGCAATCTGGTTCGCGACGTGAACGAAGTTTTGGGGGCCTAAAAGAGAGCATGGCGGAAGGACGCGTAGTTGGAATCGACCTGGGAACCACCAATTCCCTGGTCGCATATATGCAGGGCGATGCGCCGGTGGTCATTCCCGGCGTGGACGGCTCGAATCTGGTGCCGTCGGTGGTGGCGCTCGACCCGGTTCCGGCGGGCGGCGGCCGGCCCACGGTCACTGTGGGCAACACCGCGCGCCGTGCGCTCATCGAGACCCCGGAGCGGGTCATCTACTCCGTCAAGCGGCTCATGGGCCGCGGCCTCCAGGAGATTCAGGACGAGCTCAAGCTCTTTCCCTTCCGGCTTGCGGAAGATGTGGAAGAGGGTGAAGTTCCGAGGATTCGTTTGGGCGAACTCAAGTTCACGCCACCGGAGATATCGGCCTACATTCTCCGCCAGCTCAAGCGCAACGCCGAGCGCTTCTTCGGCGCGCCGGTCACGCAGGCCGTCATCACCGTGCCCGCCTACTTCAACGACGCGCAGCGCCAGGCCACCAAGGATGCGGGCCGCATGGCCGGACTTGAAGTGCTTCGCCTGGTCAACGAGCCCACCGCGGCCGCGCTGGCCTATGGCCTCGATCGCGCCAAGGAAGGCACCATCGCCGTTTACGACCTGGGCGGCGGCACCTTCGACATCTCCATCCTCAAGCTGCGCGACGGCATCTTCGAGGTGCAGTCCACCAACGGCGACACGCACCTGGGCGGCGACGATATCGACAATCTGCTGCTGGCCATTGCCCTGGACGAGATTCACGCCGAGCACGGAGTCGATTTGCGCCTGCATCCAAGCGCCGTGCAAGCGGTCCGCAAGGCCGCCATCGACGCCAAGATCGCCCTGTCCACCGAGCCGGTTGCGAGCTTCGACATCGAACTGCCCAACGGCGACCGCTATCAGCGCGAAATTCCCCGCGCGGTCTTCGAGTTGCTTATCGAGCCGATCCTGGAACGCACCGCCGGCCCTTGCAAGCAGGCTATCGCCGACGCCGGCATCACGCCCGAGCAGATCGACGAAGTGGTGCTAGTGGGCGGCTCCACGCGCATTCCCGCCGTGCGCCAACTGGTCGACGATCTCTTCCATCTCGCGGCGCGCGGCAAAAAGCCGCATATCGAGCTGAATCCCGACGAGGTGGTGGCGCTGGGCGCGGCGGTGCAGGCCGACATTCTGGCCGGCGCCTCGAAATCCACCGAAGAGATGCTGCTGCTGGACGTGACCCCGCTCTCGCTCGGCATCGAGGCCCTCGGCGGCACCGTGGCGCGCATCATCCAGCGCAACTCCACCATTCCCGCCTCGGCCACCGAGCACTTCACAACAGGAGTAGACGGCCAGACCAACGTGGCCATTCATGTGGTGCAGGGCGAGCGCGAGCTGGCCGCCGACTGTCGCTCCCTGGCGCGTTTTGACCTGAAAGGCATTCCGCCCATGAGCGCCGGCCTGCCGCGTATCGAGGTCAAGTTCCTCATCGATGCCGACGGCATCTTGCACGTGTCCGCGCGCGAGCAGCGCAGCGGACTGGCGGCGCAGATCGAGGTAAAAGCAACCTACGGCCTCACCGACGAGCAGGTCGAAAGCATGATTCTCGACTCCTTCGATCACGCCGAAGAGGACTTTGCCAAGCGCCTGCTCATCGAGGCCCGCAACGAGGCGGAAACGATTCTCGCCGCCGTCGATCGCGCTCCGCAAAGTGAGGCGTGGAAGCAGTTGACCGGCGAGGAGCAGGCGGCGATTGCCGGGGCGCGCGACCGGCTGGCCGCCGCCAAACTGGGCCAGGACGCAGCCGCCATTCGCAATAGAACGCTGGCGCTGGATTTGACCACGCGGCGCTTTGCCGAATTGATGATGGAGGCCGCCGTCACCACCGCCATCCGCGGCAAGACCATGGATGCGGCCGGCGAGGAACTGGGCGACCAAGTCACCGCGCCCCATGCCATGGCCCCGGCGGAGTTCAAATAGTCCCTCTTCCGGCAGAAGCGATCGTTCGGCTCCGCTCCCGGTTGTATGTGTACAATGATGCGATCTGGAGGAAACTGGGATGAAATCTCTTCTCTGTATTGCTTTTCTTCTTTCTGCTTCTCTTGTGAGCATTGCGCAGAAGGAACCTGCGAAGGAGTATCCGATCAACGTGCACGTGAGTTCTTCGGAGCAGCAGGGCTCTGGTATGCAGCAACGGCAGGTCCTGCGGGTTGTCATCGATGGAAAGAAGTATCAGTTAATCGCACTTGGCTCAGTGCCCTGGGCGTTGCCGGTGGGTGACTATCGGGCGCGTATTACCGAGGATAAGCCGATTCAGGGCGGGAAGTACGAGCGACGCTATGAGATCATCTTCCCCGACGGAAAGACGACGCAATATGAGGTGGGGGGCGAATCGGAGTAGGGGCCGTGAACATCTACAAGATGGATTGCAAGAACCACCGGTCAGCGCGCAGATCGGTGCGGAAGATACCACCCGCCGCGACCTGAATGCAGTTTGGAGACACCCTTGTGAGTCAGAATCCGCCCAGCACGCCCTCCGCAATTCCTGCCGAGAAACTCGTGCGCGTCACCTTTCTTCCCGAGGGCCGCACGGTCGAGTTTGAATATGGCACGCTGCCCTACGAGCATCACGGCAAGCCCATGTCCTTTCTCGATGTGGCGGAGAACAACGGCATCTTTCTCGACCACGCCTGCGGCGGCGTCTGCGCCTGCTCCACCTGCCACGTGTGGATCAAGGAGGGCGAGCGCGGCCTTACCCCGGCCGACGACGACGAGTTGGACCGCCTCGACATGGCCGCCGATCAGCAGTTGAACTCGCGTCTCGGCTGCCAGGCCGTCATCACCGGCCCCGGCGACTACACGGTCGAGATTCCCAAGTGGAACCGCAACTACGTCGCCGAGGGCAAGCCGCTCACCCTGGCCGAGACCAAGTAAGCACTCAATCTGGGTGCCCCATCTTCGCCGCGTCTTTGTTTTTTGCGGCTAGGGTGGGATACCACACAGTCCCATACCGAAGGAGCCTCATGCCGCGCGAGATTCACTGGACCGACGCCGAAGAGATCGGCATTCAATTGCAGGAGAAGTTCCCTGACCTCGATCCTTTGACGGTGCGCTTCACCGATCTGCACCGCTACGTCACGGAGTTGCAAAACTTCGCCGACGATCCGGCCAAGTCCAACGAGTCGCGCCTTGAAGCCATTCAGATGGCCTGGCGCGAAGAGTTCGAGGACGCGCAGGGATAATGCCGATTTATTCCAAGGTGAATCCAGCCTGTCCCGCCGCTTCACCCAATCGCCGGTCGAACGTCAAGAATACATTGCCCTTCGGTTTGCCTTCGCACCACGCCAGCGCTGCCGCAAGCTGCAAGGCGTCCGCCGCCCGCAATGGATAACGCTCCAGCAGCGTGCGGGCATCGAGTGCAAGCTTCTCCGATGGCTTGATCACGTCCCAGAGGTTCGCGAGTCCGTCGGCTTGGCGCAGGGCTTGCGCATAGGTCAAAGAAGAAATCTCCTGCCTTCGTAGGAGACGGACAAAGGCGCTGGTCATCTCTACTGGCGTGGCCCACCACACCGTTACCAGATATTTGCCAAAAAACCGGTGGGAACGCGCACTCGGAGTTTGGCTCACGCAAAGCGGAACCAATACGCTTGTATCCCAAAATGCACGGGGCTTCAGCACCGGTCTTCCCGCTCTTCTTCCCAGATTTGATCCATCACTTCCTGTGAAATAATCCGGTCTCCTGCTGGGACCGGCAGGAAACCGCCGCGGTTCTCCGGGTCGCGAGCTGGCGTGATGACGCCTTTAGAGATGAGACGGCGTCTGCGCTCGTCTGCATCCATGGCCGGCCCGACCGAGACCAACCGGGCCACGGGCGTATTCCGATCAAGAATCAGCACTTCCTCGCCGTTTTTGACGAATTCGATATGCGCGCTGAGTTTGGCCTTCAATTCGCTGATCTTGGCAGTCCGCATGGGCATACTCTACCATAATGTGACCAACTTGGTCATATTGCATCGCATAGCAGGTCTTTGGAGGGTCGAAAGCAGGCCGGCCTGTTCCTTTACCGCCAATCCCCATCCCTCCGCTCGCTCCAGCCAAAGGCGCCTTCAAAATGCGCAAATTCCTTCTTCTCTCCCGGCACCAGATACACGCTGAGCACATCGAAGCGCACCGGCGGGGCCGTCTCCTGGGGCAACTGGCGCACATACTGTCGTGCCAGCCGGCGCAGCGTATGGCGTTTGTGCGAGTCGACGGCAGCCTCGGCGGGCGTGGCGTCGCGCGCCGTGCGCGTCTTCACTTCAACAAAACACAGCATCGGACCCTGCCAGGCGATCAGATCGATGTCGCCGGCTATTTCGCCCGACGACCAGCGTCGCGCCGCCACGGTATAGCCCTTGCGCCGCAGATAAAAGAAGGCCGCGTCTTCGCCGTCGATTCCGGTGGCCAGGTGCGCGGGCAGGCTTTCCGGCCTTGCGCGCCGTCGCGCCGCCCGCTTCAACCCGTCCAGAGCGCGCTCAATCCAGCCGATCCGCATCTCCGCCAGCCATTCCATGGCAAACCATTCTCATCTCGATCGGCGAAACGCGCAAATCTGCGCCGCGAAAGCCGGACCGGAAGCACAGCTTGCAGTGCGCGGAGTTGAAAAAGCCCCTTCACGCCGCCGCAGCCGCCAGCGCGCAGGCCTGCTCGTGCTCCTTTTCCACCAGCGTCAGCGATTCTTCCAGGATGTCGAGAGCGACGGTCGCTTCCTCCGCGCCCACCACCAGCGGCGGCGAAAGCCTCAGCGTGGATTCGCCGCAGCCCAGCACCATCAGCCCGCGTTCGAAGGCCAGCGTCTCCAGCCGGTTGCGCAGCGCGGTAGCCGGTTCGCGCGTCGCCTTGTCCTTCACCAGCTCGATGCCGATCATCAGCCCGCGGCCTCTCACGTCGCCCACCAGCGGGTGACTCTTCACCCAGCCGCGCAGCCGCTCCAGCATGAATTCGCCGACCTTGGCCGCGTTGCCCATCGCCTCGCGCTCGATAATGTCCAGCGTCGCCAGCGCTGCGGCGATCGAAACCGGATTGCCGCCGAAGGTCGAAGCGTGCGAGCCAGGCGCCCAGTCCATGATCTCCGCGCGGCTCATGCACACGCCCAGCGGCATCCCGCTGGCAATCCCCTTGGCCATGCAGACGATATCCGGTTCCACGCCGGAGTGCTCGATCGCCCACCACTTGCCGGTGCGGCCCGCGCCGCTCTGCACCTCGTCCACCACCAGCAGAATCCCGTGACGCGTGCAGATCGCGCGCAGCTCGCGCAAAAAGTTGTCCGGCGCCACCACGTAGCCGCCCTCGCCCTGGATCGGCTCGATAAAGACAGCCGCAACCTCTTCGGGCGCGAGGATGGTCTTGAAGAGCTTCTCTTCGATATACCGTGCGCAGCCCATGCTGAAAGCTTCCTCCTCCTCCGCACCGCCTGTGCAGCCGCGATAGGCATAGGGATAGCCGATGTGGGTCACGCCCGGAACCAACGGCGAGAACCGGCGCTTCTGCTGCGGTTTGGAGCCGGTCAGCGACAGCGCGCCCATGGTGCGCCCGTGGAAGGCGCCGAAAAACGAGATGATCTGTTGCCGGCCTGTATGGTAGCGGGCCAGCTTGAGCGCACATTCGATCGCTTCGGTGCCGGAGTTGCCATAGAAGAACTTGTGCGGGCCGGGCATCGGAGCAATCGCGGAGAGCCTGTCGGCCAGATCCGTCAGATGTTCGTCGTAAAAATCGGTTCCGGAGATGTGGAGCAATTCGGCGGCCTGCTTCTGGATGGCCGCAACCACCTCGGGGTGGCAGTGGCCGGTGGAGGCAACGGCAATGCCGGCGGCAAAGTCGAGAAACTCGTTGCCGTCCACGTCTTCCACGCGGATGCCGCGCCCGCGCTTGGCAACCAATGGATAAGAACGGGTATAGCTGGGCGAGATCAGCCGCTCGTCGGCCTCGACCGCGGCCCATGCCTTCGGTCCCGGCAGCGGACAAACAAGTTTCGGCCCATACTGCGCATGAAGCTCTTGCTTGGTCATCTTCCTGTCTCCTAAAAAAGCTGTCATCCTGAGCGGAGTTTGGCGCGCGGCCGGGGCCCCCGGCGGGCGATTTGTGCCCGCTGGGGTGGCTGGGCGCCAAACGGAGTCGAAAGCCTGCCCTGAGCGTAGTCGAAGGGGACCTGCGGTTGCTCCCAGCTTGCCGAAGCATCCCCGCCGTTCTGCCGCTGGGATTGTTCACTGCACTCGTGGGATAACTCGACCGCTGGGATCGGTCAGTTCCGCTCGCCTGCTGGGGCGAGAAAAAGATGCGAGGATATTTGCCAGGCAGGTTGCTAATCGCCGGCGAAGAGGCTGGGTCGAGTGCGGGTGGGCAGCACGCGCAGATGCATCCGTGGGCAGATAATCCGCGCGCGCGACCGCGACCAGCGATTGGTGGCTGGCAGAAACAGCGATCCTTTGGCAGCGCGCGTTTGCATGAGAACCCCCGCTGGCGAGAGCATAGAACACTTTCAATTCCGCTGTATAGCGGGACCGCGGGCGTACCAGGGCAATCGCATTTGGATCGTTGCAGGTAATGAGCTAATCAGATTGCGGAAAACATTTGTCCGGAAAGGTTTTGCAACAGGGCACGACTTTAGTCGTGCCGAAGAAACAGCAGAAGTGTTGGGCTTTAGCCCCTGCGGTATTTGCTTTCAGCCATCGTACTTCCGCCGCGGCTAAAGCCGAATCGTTTTTGGGGCGCTTTTGCGGCACGGCTAAAGTCGTGCCCTGTTACAAGGCCGCTTGCAATTGAGTTTTTACGCATTTTTTGAAAGCATACTCCCTTCATTTCCTGCTTGAATTTCAAATGCGATTGCCCTGGCGGGCGCGCGCCCTCGTTTCGCGCATTCGAATCTCTACAATATTCGCAATCGCTGTCCGTCTACAGGAGTGGATGGATGAGCCGATGGACATTGCCACGATGATCGAACAAGACCGCCAAGTCGCCGAAGTCATCGCGGAAGAACGGTCCCGGCTGCGTAACTTCATCCGCAAGCGGGTGCCCAACGAAGCCGACGTGGAAGATCTTCTCCAGGAAGTCTTCTACGAACTCGTTGCAGCCCATCGCCTGCTCATGCCGATTGACTACGTGACTGGCTGGCTCTTTCGCGTGGCGCGCAATCGCATCGCGGACCTCTTCCGCAAGAAGAAGCCCGAGAGCTTTTCCGGCGCGGCGGCCGAGGATGAAGATGGCGAGCTGCTGCGCATCGAAGATCTTTTGCCATCGGGCGATGCCGGGCCTGAAGCGCTCTACGTCCGCAATGCGCTTCTCGATGAGTTGGACCGGGCGCTTGGTGAACTCCCCGCCGAGCAGCGTGAAGTCTTCATTGCACACGAACTGGAAGGGCGCAGTTTCAAGCAGTTGTCGGCAGAAAGCGGCGTAAACGTCAACACGCTCCTGGCGCGCAAGCGCTACGCGGTGCTTCATCTCCGCCACCGGTTGCTGAGCATCCACGACGAGTTTTTGGGGAAATGAGGAAAACAAGATGAAAGACAACTGGATCAAGAGAAACAAGTGGATCTTCTTTGCAGCGCCGCTCGCGATCGCGGTTCTCGTCGCGATCTGCGGCGAAGTGGTGATGTATCTGTGGAATTGGCTGCTGCCCGCGTTGTTCGGATGGCGGCTCATCACCTTCTGGCAAGCTCTCGGACTGCTGGTCCTCTGCCGCATGTTGTTCGGAGGATTTGGCGCTCATGGCCCCGACCACTCCAAATCGTGCCGGCGATCGCCCGAACACTGGGAGCGGATGACGCCCGAGGAGCGCGAGAAATTTCGCCAGGAGATGCGCTCTCGCTGGTGCGGCACGGAACCGCCAGCCAACACCACCGGCGATCTGGTCTGACGGTCCTGATCTTCGCATCGCAACTCGCAGTGAGAGTGCTGCGCAATCTCTGTAAGGCCAAGTGCGGGTGCCTCAGCTCCGGACTCTCGGACCTGGGAAGATTCGCATTCTCCCAATTCCCTTTTGCCGGGCCTCCCATCCTTCGCTTCTTTCCAGCGAGGGATAGGCGGCCACAAGCCCTAACCCGGCACAAAACATGGGTTTCCCGCCCTTCAGATCGCTTTCCACGCCGAAGGCAGTCAGCCCCAGCGCAGGGGTTTGCAGAATAATTCCCTCTGTTGGCGCACAATTATAGATAGAAGTCGGACGAGCAAAATCCCTCATCGGCCGGAAAAGCCACACAGACCAATCGCAACTCCTCCAGTTCGCTGACCTGCTGACGTACGTCTTTTTGTCCCGAAATCCGCAAGCCTGAAAAAAGACGGTGCACATTTTTGCCTGTGAAACTGTGAAACCGCACCTAAACCGTTCAAAATAAAAGACCGTTTCTGAGAACCTCACAGAAACGGTGAATCTGTGAAGCGGTGAAGCTGTGGCAAGAAGCAGGAAGCGGCCGCGGACTGCTCGGATTAGGATGGAATCATCTCCATGGCGAACTCGACCCTCCAACCGGCTCATCCGGAACGCAAGGCAGCCACCACCGCCTCCATTATGTTGGCCTTTGCCAGTGTCTACTTTTTCTGGGGATCGACTTATACGGCCATTCGCATTGGAGTGGCCGAGATGCCGGCGCTGCTGCTGGCCGGGATACGGTTTCTCGTCGCGGGCGCGATTCTGCTGGCCTGGTGCCGCTGGCGCGGACTGCGCCTGGCGTGGCCGCCGAAAACCATGCTGATGCTCAGCTTGATCGGCTTGCTGCTGCTGGGCGGCGGCAACGTGGGCCTCGTCTACGCCGAGCGGACCGTTCCCAGCGGCATGGCTTCCCTCGCACAGGCAGCGGTTCCGCTCTATGTGGCGCTCATTGAGATGCTTCTGCCCGGCGGCGAGCCTTTGCCGGCGCGCGGATGGCTGGGCATTGTGCTCGGCTTTGGCGGCCTGGCCGCATTGCTCTGGCCCTCGCTGCACGGCGGCCTGGCCGGCGATCCCGCGCTTCTGTGGGCCATCGCCGCGCTGCTGGCCGGCGCGCTCTCCTGGACCGTGGGCAGCATCTTGTCCCGGCGCGCGCGGCTGCCGGTGAACACCTTTGTCGCCGCCGCCTGGCAGATGCTGGCCGCGGGCGTCTTCAGTACCGGCCTGGGCACGGCCCTCGGCCAATGGCCCCAGTTCCACGTGAACGCTGCGTCGGTTGGGTCGCTGGCCTATCTCATCACCGGCGGCTCGCTGCTGGGCTACACTGGCTTCATCTATCTCATCAAACACGTTCCCGTGGCCAAGGTCTCGTCCTACGCCTATGTGAATCCGCTGGTTGCGGTGCTGCTCGGCGTCTTTCTGCTTCACGAGCGGCTGGCTGGCGCGGAATTCGCCGGCATGGCCGGCATTGTGGTGGCCGTCTTTCTGCTCACCACCGCTCAGGTAAAGACCAAAGGCAAGCCGCGGCCTGTCGAGGAGTTGGAGCAGATTCCAGCAGAGTGATCCTGGCGCTGACGAGCCGGCCTACGAGGGCTTTGTCACAAAGGCCGCAGCCGAAACCAGCGCGGCGGGCGCTTCTCCGTCCAGCGTGACCGTGCCGTGCTCGAAGATCTGGAGCGCTGCATCGTCGGCCAGCATGGCCATCCAGCAGACGGCTCCTTTTTTCAGAATGCTGCAAACCGTTTCCACCGTGAACTTGACCTCGGGATGGCCGATCAGGCTGCCGGCGGCGCGCTCGACCCACATGCTGTGGGTGCCCAGCGAATACGAGGCGTGGAGCGGATTGGTGATGTCGAAGCTCTTCTTCAAACCCTCCGAGGCGCCCGAGGCAAAGCCGGGAAGGTCTTTGTCGGTCATTGTCTGGCCGAAACAGTCGAAGGGCAGAGCCACAACCACCATCACCGAGGCAGGATTTCCGTGGCGCGCCGTCAGCGCCACCTGGACGCAGGCAATCCCTTTCTTTTCTTCCTCTGTGGTTGCGCTCTGCGTCTGCCGCTCTTTCATGGCCGGCAACGCCGGCTGGGCGTCCACAACCTCCCAGTCGGCCGGAATGCTGTAAGTGAAGCCGATCTCGTTGGAGTGAGTCTGGGTCGCGCCTGCAGAAGTGGCGGAAGCGGCAGCGGACGCGGCGGCGGGGGCCTGGGTCTGGGCCAGAAGCGGAGCGCAACAAGACACGACAATCGCGGAAAGCAGTCGAACGTTCATAATGGCCGCCAGTCTACCACAATGGAAGAACGGCCCGGCGGGCTGCGGAAGAACTCTCATGGACGCAGCCGGCAAACCGGGCAATTGCTACGCTTTACTTGAGAAACAGCACCCAAAGCGCCGACACGATGCCGCCCAGAGAGAAGGCCATGCCCAGATACCAATAGGCGCGCTTGCGGGTAAGCAGGGTCACCGAGGTGATGACTAGGCCGATCTCCAGCAATGCCTCGCCCAGGTCGAAGCAGACGGCGTGAGCCTCCGCCTGTTTCACCTCGGTCTCCAGCGCCTTGGCTTCCTTGAACTCCTCGGTGGTTTTCTCCGTCCATTCGGCCTGGTGCTTGCGATAGTCCTCCACGATTTTCTTCGCGGCGTCCTTGTCCGTGAGCGGCAAAACCTTCATCAGATTGATGCTCAGGTCCGCATTGTAGGAACGGGTCTTCTGCGCCTGGTATTCGCCCCACATATCGGTGGCCTTGTTCTGATCGAGAACGGCCTCGGTGTGGGCGCGGTGACCCAGCACGGTGACCACGGCCACCAGCACGGCCAGCACGGTCATGGTCAAGGCGACTGGTCGCAGCGTCTGCTCGTGCTCGGCGTGTTCCGCGTGTTCCTGCAATTCCTGGGCTTCGTTGGCTTCCATGGGGATCTCCTGATACTGGTTTCAAGGAAAGGAAACTACTTCCGCTTCCAGCGCGCGCCGTCTTTCGAATCCTCAATCGTAATGCCCTTCTCCGCCAGTTCGTTGCGAAGCTGGTCGGCGCGGGCAAAGTTGCGCTGCTTCTTGGCCGTGGTGCGCTCGGCAACCAGAGCGTCGATGGCCTCATCGGTCAAGCCTTGGCGGGCCAGCAGTTCGGGAGCCACTTCGGCCATCCGGCCTGCCCGTTCGGCCCACTCCACGGCGCGCCGCGTGGGCTCGGCATCCCGGTCCTCGATCACGTCGAAGACCGCGTCGAAGCTGGCCAGCACGGTCAGTATCGCATCCCGGTCGCCAGCCAGCAGTTCGCCCCGGTCGATGGCCGTATTTGCCGCGCGGATCAGGTCGAAGATGGGCGCACGGGCTTCGGCGGTGTTCAGATCGTTCTCGAGCGCCGCCATATACTCGGCCTGCGCCTTGCGAGCAGCCTCTTGCAGTGCCGGATTCTCGCCAGCCGCGAAGCTCCCCTGCGTAAGCCGCTGGTGGAAGGTTCGCAGCCGCTCGATGGCGTTGGTGGCTTCGATTAATCCGTCGAAGGTGAAGTTGAGCTGATGCCGGTAAGGCACCGAGATCAGCGCCAGCCGGATCGCCGAAGCCTTGTAGCCCTTCAGCAGCAGGTCGCGCAGGGTATAGAAGTTGCCCTCGCTCTTCGACATCTTGCGCCCGTCCACCAGCAGGAAGCGCACATGCATCCAATGCCGCGCTAAGGGCTTATGAGTTACGCTCTCGCTTTGCGCAATCTCGTTTTCGTGATGCGGAAACATCAGGTCTTCGCCGCCGGCGTGCAGGTCGAAGCTCTCGCCCAGGTATTCCATCGCCATGGCTGAGCACTCGATGTGCCAGCCAGGCCGGCCGCGGCCGATCGCTGTCTCCCACGAGGTCTCGCCGGGCTTGGCCGCCTTCCACAGCGCAAAGTCGCGGGCCGAGTCCTTCTCGTACTCGTCCACGTCCACGCGGGCGCCGTCTTCCATGCCGGACAAGTCTTTTTTACTAAGCTTGCCATACTCCGGAAACGCCGCCAGGCGGAAATACCATGACCCGTCCTCGGCTTGGTAGGCAGCGCCCGCCGCGGCCAGCTTCTCGACCAGCTCCACCATGCGCGGAATGTGCTCGGTGGCGCGGGCAATCTGCTCCGGGCGCTCGATGCGAAGAGATTCCAGATCCTCGAAAAATGCCTGCACGTAAGGCGCGGTGTAGTCGCCGATGGAGATGCCCGCGGCAGCGGCGTTGCGGATGATCCTGTCGTCCACGTCGGTGATGTTCATGACGTGGCGGACAGGGATTCCGAGCAGCTTCAGGGTGCGGCGGAGAACGTCTACCTCAAGGAAAGTACGAAAGTTGCCGATGTGGCCAAAATCGTAGACCGTCGGCCCGCAGGCGTACATGCGTAGCGCTTTGCCGTCGGCGGGGACCAGTTCGTCCAGTTGTCCCGTAAGGGTGTTGAAGAGGCGGAGGGTCATCGGTCGGACTTCTTGCTCATACTTGCTCGAAAAGGCTGTTGAAATTGGCGGGCTTTCGGCCTTTTCGATTGTAACAAGACAGGGATCGAAGATTGGGAATCCGTGCGCCGGCGGGTGCGAGGCGAGGCTCCGGGGAAAGGAGCACGGCGTAACGGCAGGCTGTGGGGCAGCCTGCCCTACGCTTCCAAACCGGCCTTCGGTCCGGCTAGCGCAGAATGTGCCAGAGCTGCCAAACGCCGTAGAGCATGAGCGCGCCCGTCGCTTCCAGGCCAAAGGCCACGATGGCGCCCTTCAGAAACTTGGGACCTTCCGCATCGGATACAAACAGGGATTCCGCTTCATTGGCGAAATCCCGGGCCTCGTACACGCAAGGCGCCGATATCGCACCGGCATACACGTCCGCAAGCAGGGTGGCCTGCAAGGTTTCAATTTCGCGATGTGTGAGAGCTTGACTCGCCATGTCTCTACCTCTGTGCTGAGATCCTTATCGGTCAAACGCTGGGATTCGTAACCCCAGGGTTTAAATCGGGTTTCTGCCCGTTTCCCGCACTGCGACACAGCATTTGCCGGGCCAAATGCGAATCCTCATTTAACTCTATGAAAACAAAGTTCTTGGCAAAGCGAGATTTTGGTTCGCCCCACCCAGCCCGCCGCTTCCCCCCATCAAAGAGGCAACGAAGGGCGGACTAAAGTGAGCGAAAGATTAGAAATCTCTTGCGAAGGAACTGGCTGTCGCTCTGCCGCATTCCCGACCTGCGGCAGCTTACGCCCTCACCTGCCCAGCGCAAGCGAAGGATCGGCGGAGAGCGAAGCGGCAGCGAATTCACCGGCCTGGAAGCGGGGCCAGGCGGCGGCGGCGATCATGGCCGCGTTGTCGGTCGAAAGAGAAAGCGTGGGAAAGGCGATGCGCAGCCCGCGCCGTGCGGCTTCGGCGCTGAAACGAGCGCGCAGTTCGCGGTTGGCGGCTACTCCGCCGGTAACGAGAATGCGCCGGGCGCCGAGAGATTCCTGAGCGGCGAAGGTCTTCTTCATCAGGTCGCCGACCACCGCGTGCTGAAAGCTGGCGATCAGGTCGAGGGTCTGTTGGGGACACAAGGCCAGGGCCTCTTCTTTGGTTTTCGGGGGCGCGGCCGGGAAACGCAGGTCCTTCGACTCCGCTTCGCTCCGCTCGGGATGACTGCTTTGCGGCGGGAAGAGCCGCGCGGCGCGGGCCTGGGCTTCCGGGCGCAGGTTGTGGAGTTCGACGTAACGGAGGACGGCGGTCTTGATACCTGAAAACGAGAAGAGAAAATGCGGATCGAGGTTGGCGATGGGCGCGGTGCGGGCGGCCTTGGTGCGCGGCGCCTTGCCGGCCAGATGCAGCTTGGTCTTGATCTGCGAAAAGGCAAAGGGCACGGCGAGGGGGTTGCCGTGAACGGCGAGAGCGTCGATCCAGGGACCTCCTGGATACCCGAAACCGAGCAGCTTGGAAACTTTGTCGTAGGCTTCGCCGGCGGCGTCGTCGAGAGTACGGCCGATCAGCGAGTAGCTCCAGGCTCCGTGGGCCGGGCAGCAGAGATAGAGGTGGGTGTGCCCGCCGGAGACGACCAGCGCCAGCGCCGGCTCCTCATTCACACCTACCTCATGGCTGTCATCCTGAGCGAGCGCAGCGAGTCGAAGGGCCTGCGTTTCGGCTTCCCGCTCGTGCAGCAGCACCGCGTGGATATGGCCTTCCAGGTGGTTAATGGCGATCAGCGGCAGCCCCTGGGCAAAGGCCAGCGCCTTGGCGTAGGTAATACCCACCAGCAGCGCACCGGCCAGCCCTGGCCCGGAGGTCACGGCGATGGCATCCAGATCGGCCAGGGTGATCCCCGCCTGGGCCAGGGCGCCGCGGACAACGGGGACAATGGCGCGGAGATGCTCGCGGCTGGCCAGTTCGGGAACCACCCCACCGTAGCGGGCGTGGGTGGCGATCTGCGAGGCCACAACCGAGGAAAGCGTGCGCGAGCCGCGCTCGACGACGGAAGCGGCCGTCTCGTCGCAGGAGGATTCGATGCCGAGGATGAGGCCGCGCGTGCTCATTCATATAGTTTAGCGGGCTCGAATGTTGGGCATCGGACGGATTACTCTCAAACCAAGCCATGTTGCCGGCAACGCGCCAATTCGAAGCGGCTTTGCACATCTTGAGAGAGCTGCGCGCGGCGGGATATGAAGCGTATCTCGCCGGAGGCTGCGTGCGCGACCTGCTCCTGGGCCGCGAACCGAAAGATTATGATGTGGCGACTTCAGCCACGCCGGATGTGGTGCTGGGGCTGTTTCCGCGCACCTTTGCTGTGGGCGCACACTTTGGCGTCGTGCTGGTAGCCACCTGCGATGGGGCAGACGCCGCTTGCGCGGCCGAAGCCGAACGAGAGAAACCGCTTTATGAAGTCACCGAGGTAGCAACCTTCCGCTCGGATGGGGCGTATTCCGATGGGCGTCATCCGGATGCGGTCAAGTACACAAAGAGCGCCGAGGAGGATGTGTTGCGGCGCGACTTCACCATCAACGGGCTGCTGCTGGATCCGCTACAGGGCGCGGACGATCTCAGGTCGGCGGTGATCGACCATGTGGGCGGGTTGGCGGACCTGGAAGCCGGCATGGTGCGGGCCATCGGGCGGCCGGAGCTGCGCTTCGAGGAAGACCATCTGCGGATGCTGCGCGGGGTGCGCTTCGCCGCACGGTTCGGCTTCGTATTGGAGGCGCAGACGGCTGCCGCGATGCGCCGGCTGGCGGCAAAGACCGCCGCGGTGAGCCGCGAACGGGTGCGTGACGAGCTGACCAAGATGCTCACCGAGGGGCACGCGCGCCGAGCCTTCGAACTGCTGGACGGCACCGGTCTGCTGGCCGAAGTGCTGCCCGAATTGGCGAAGATGAAAGGCGTAGAACAGCCGCCGCAGTTCCATCCCGAGGGCGATGTCTGGACGCATACGCTGTTGCTGCTTGACCAGCTAGAGGCCGGCTACCCGCTGACTTTGGCCTGGGGCGCGCTGCTCCACGATGTGGGCAAGCCGCCCACCTTCCGCCGGGCGCCGGACCGGATTCGCTTCGACGGGCACGTGGAAATCGGCGTGGCCATGGGGGCGGAGATTTGCCGGCGATTCCGCTTCTCAAACGACGAAACGGAACAGATTCTTGCGCTGATCGAGAACCACATGCGCTTTGCCGATGCGCAGCGGATGAAAGCCTCGACGCTGAAGCGATTCTTCCGGCTGGAAAGCTTTGACCAGCACTTGGCGCTGCACCGCATGGACTGCCTGGCCGGAAGCGGCAACCTGGACCACTGGGAGTTTGTGCGCCAGCGCTACGCGGCGATGCCCGAGGATGTGGTGCGCCCGAGGCCGCTGATTACCGGGCGGGAGCTGATTGCGGCAGGGTACAAGCCAGGGGCCGGGTTCAAGCAGATGCTGCGGGCTGCCGAAGATGCGCAGTTGGAAGGGACGGTCGGGACGGCGGAAGAAGCGCTCAGGTTGGTTCAAGAGCGATTTCCCATCATGTGATGCAACGCACTGCCAGGTGTGACAGTGGATGAGATAAAAAAGGTGTGCACTTTTTTGCTTTTTGCCTGATTTGAGTGCCTACCCTCCCCCCAGGAAAGCGAGAAAAACATGACCACCGAAGCGGCGAATGGCGTTCTTGTCGATTTTCAAGCTTGTTGGGCAGATTTGGAACTGCCCGCATCCGTGCGCGAGGTGTTGAGCGCGGCGCCTTTGGTGCAAACGCCGGAAACCCGCCAGCAACTGCTGGATTGGGCACTGGGCCGGGCTACGGGCGAAACCGACTGGACGCTGGGCAACCGCGACGACCACGGGCAGTATGAGACCGTCTTTCAGGTGCCGGGATCGGGCCGCGTGACCGAGGCGGTCATTACCAAAGCGCGCAACGGCCTGGCCATTAACTTCCCCGATCCGGCCATGCGCCGCCGCGATCCCGACGCGATGGTGATCGGTGACCTGCTGCCCACCGATAAGCCGACCTATGAGCAGCGATTTGGCGAGCCCTTCGACAAGACCCGCCAGCAGACGCTGGATTGGCTCAAGTCGCAAGAGCTTGTAGCCATGCCGTTTTATGCGGGGTCGGATGCGCTGGAGTATGGAGCGCTGTTGATTGTGCCACGCCAGGCGGCGTTTTTTGCCGCTGCGCTGGCGGATTTGCAGGGCATGATTCCCCGCAGCCAGGTTCCGGCGGGGTTCAAGATTACCGGCGGCGTGCTGTTTGTGGCTCCGCCCTTCCGGCACACGCATTTTGGCGGGCGGCAGGTGGTGGTGCATGAGCGCACGGCCACGCACCAGGAGATCTTCGCCTACAACCTCTATCCGGGACCGAGCGCCAAGAAGGGCGTCTACTCGATGCTGCTGGATATTGGCGAGCGGGAGGGCTGGATCACCAACCACTGCTCTGCGGTGGCCGTGGTTACGCCATATGAGAACCAGTTGATCCTCATGCACGAGGGCGCCTCGGGCGGCGGCAAAAGCGAAATGACCGAGCACATCCACCGCATGGAGGATGGGCGCCTGCTGCTGGGCAAGAACGTGGTCACCGGCGAGGAACGCACGCTGAACCTGCCCGAAGCCTGCCACCTGCGGCCGATCGCTGACGATATGGCATGTGCGCATCCGAAGATCCAGGGCAACAGTAAGCGGCTGACCGTGGCCGATGCCGAAAATGGCTGGTTCGTGCGCGTGGACCACATTCACAGCTACGGCACCGCGCCCAATCTTGAACGTCTGTGCATCGATCCGCCCGAGCCGCTGGTTTTTCTCAACCACTACATCGTGCCGGGCGGGACCTGCCTGACTTGGGAGCACGTGGAAGACGCGCCAGGCAAGCTCTGCCCCAATCCGCGGGTGATTCTGCCCCGTAGGATGGTCGAAGACATCCTGGTCGGGCCGCAGCGTGTGGACGTGCGCAGCTTTGGTGTACGTTGCCCTCCGACCCATCGCGACAGGCAGCTCTACGGCATTCTGGCGATGCTTCATGTGCTCAGCCCGGCCCTGGCCTGGCTATGGAGGCTGGTGGCTCCGCGCGGCCATGCCAACCCCAGCATCCAGACACAAAAGAACACAGGGATGCAGTCGGAGGGCGTCGGCTCGTATTGGGCATTCGCCACCGGCCGTCGCGTGGACCAGGCTAACCTGCTGCTGAAGCAGATTTTAGATACGCCCGAGACGCGCTATGTGCTGATTCCAAACCAGCATATCGGAGCCTGGAAGGTGGGCTTCATGTCGGAGTGGATTGCCCGCGAGTACCTGGCCCGGCGAGGCAGCGCCAAGTTTGCCCGCGAACAGGTGCGGGAGGCGATCTGCCCGCTGCTGGGATACATTCCGAACCAGTTGAGGGTGGAAGGCTCGATGATTCCGCCGGTGTTTTTGCGCGTCGAAGAACAGATTCAGGGTGGCAGAGACGTCTACGACGAAGGCGCACGCCAGTGGCGCGAGTTCTTTGCCCAGGAGTTGAAGCAGTTCCTGGTTCCGGACCTCGATCCGCTCGGCAAGAAGATCATCGAGGCCTGCCTGGACAATGCCCACCAGGAAGACTATCGCCGCCTGATTCCGCATCCCATGTTCCGCGACGACGGCATGTAAAGACAGGGGGCAGCGGTCATTCGTCTCCAATCGACCACCGCCTAACGGCCTTCGTCCGTCTCAGCCAGCAGATCGGCCAAGCGATCCAACTGGCGTTCCCACGTGGAGCGGCGCTCGGAGATCCCTCGTACGGCTATTCTGAACTGAGCCCATGCCCGCCGTCCCGCGCCAATTCGATGTCATCGTCCTTGGCGCCGGAGCGGCGGGGCTGATGTGTGCGGCAACGGCCGGCCAGCGCGGACGGCGGGTTCTGCTGCTGGAGCACAACGGCCAACCGGGACGGAAGATCCTCGTCTCCGGCGGCGGGCGGTGCAATTTCACCAATCTGCACTGCGGCCCCAACAACTTTCTCTCGGAAAACAAACACTTTGCCAAGTCGGCGCTGGCGCTTTACCAGCCGCGGCACTTCATCGAGTTGGTGGAGCGGTACGGCATCGCCTGGCATGAGAAGACCCTGGGACAACTCTTCTGCGATGGATCGGCGCGAGCCATTCTAGATTCTCTGCTGGCCGAATGTGAAAAAGGCGGTGTCGAGCTTTTTCTGAACGCGCACGGGATCGCGGTTGAAAAAGTGGGTAGCGGCTTTCGCGTGGCCTGTTCGCTGGGCGAGTTCCGATCTGAGACGCTGGTGGTGGCGGCCGGCGGCCTGTCGATTCCCAGGCTGGGAGCAACCGGGCTGGGGTACGATTTGGCGCGGCAGTTCGGCTTGGCGGTGATCGACCCGCGGCCGGCGCTGGTGCCGCTCGTGCTGGGCGGCGAAGAGGCGCACTGGACGGAGTTGGCCGGGGTTGCGGCGGAGGTTGTGGCTCAGTCTGGCGGGGCAAAATTCAGGGAAAAGATGCTGGTGACCCATCGCGGGCTGAGTGGGCCGGCGGTTTTGCAGGCATCTTCCTATTGGAGGCCGGGCGAACCATTGACTTTGGATTTTGCGCCGGGGCTGGCCGTCCAGGCGGAACTTTTGGGAGCCTTGAAGCAGCCAGGAGCGCGGCGGGATCTGCCGGCGCTCAGGCAGGCGTTGCGCGCGGTGCTGCCGCAGCGGCTGGCCAGCTATTTGGCCGAAGTCGCCGGTCCGAAGGGCTGGTCCAATGCGGCTTTGGAGGCCTGCGAACTGGGCCTGCGCCGGTTCCCGTTTCATCCGGCCGGGACGGAAGGCTTCGAGAAGGCCGAGGTGACGGCCGGCGGTGTAGATACGGCCGGGTTGCAGGCGCGAACGATGGAGGCGCGGACCGTTCCGGGGCTGTTCTTTATTGGTGAGGTCGTGGATGTGACCGGGCACCTGGGAGGGTTCAACTTCCAGTGGGCGTGGGCTTCGGGTGTAGCGGCGGGCAAGGCCGCCTGAGAACAGAGATCCGTGCTCAGGAAAACCTCTACTCGGCAGGCGGCGCGCCGGGATTGGCGGGCGGGGTAAGGACAAAGCCTTTGCGCACCAGTGCGAAACCTTGCTGCGGGAGTTCGGCCTGAAGAAGCTGGTTTTCCGGACCGGAGAAGAGGTGGGTCGCGGCGCCGGCGATGGTGGCGACGAGGTGGTGGACGGCGACGGGCTTGCCGTTGAGGGTTCCCTGCTCGTCGGCGTAAGTGGCTAGCTGGATGGGCTCGATGGAGCCGGACTGCTTGGGCACGATGGCCCAGAGATCCCGGTTGTTCTGGTTCACGGCGAGGGCCAGCAGGGTTTCGAGAGCACCAGGGTCGAAGTCGGGCACGAAAACGGCGGCCGGATGCGCAGCCAGACGGGTGGTGGAACTACGGCCGTTGGCCGAGATGTTCAGTAGAATCTGGGCCGCGTCGGGCGCGCCGGTCACGGTGACCGCCTGATTGTTGACCGTGGCGCTCAACTGAACGTGGCGCAGGTGGTTGGCGGCGGAAAGCAGCTCGGTCTTGGAGAGCGCGTAGTCCAGGCCCTGCATGGCGATGCGGACAACCGCGGTGGAGCTGTAGCCGTGCGGAGTGGACGTGAAGGTGAAGCTGGCGGTTCCCACAGCGTGGCCATGCTGCGTGACGATGAAGCTGCCGGACTGGGCGGAGGCTGGTGGTGGAATCAAGGCAAAGAGCCCAGCCAGAGCAAGAAAGACGAAATCGCGCACAAGTCTCTTCATGGTTCCTGAAGGCTTAGACACGGGAAACAGGAAAGAGTTGTGAGGGATAGCCATCAGCGATCGGTCATCAGCGGTCTATTGCCGCCTGTGCCCGCTCTCGTTCGTTCCCTGATTAAGAACAGGCGCGCAGCCAGCCGGATTTTCCCTGACCACTGATGACTGATCACGGGCAACTGCTTTTCACCCTTTGGCGATGGCAAAGCGGCGATTGACCTCGACCCAGTTAACGACATTCCACCAGGCTGCCAGGTAGTCCGGGCGGCGGTTCTGGTACTTGAGATAGTAGGCGTGCTCCCAAATGTCGTTGAACAGGATGGGATAGAGGCCCTGGGTGAGGGGCGACTCCTGGTTCGCTGTGCTGACGACTTTGAGCTTGCCGCCGGTATAGACCAGCCAGCCCCAACCGGAGCCGAACTGCTTGGCGGTGGTCTCGTTGAAGATCTTCTTGAAGGCTTCAAAATCGCCGAAATCGGCCGCGATCTGGGCGGCGATGGGGCCGGAGGGCGCTCCACCCACGTTGGCCGAGCCGACAGGGCCCATCAGATGCCAGAAGGCCGCGTGGTTGGCGTGGCCTCCGCCGTTGTTGCGGACTGCGGTGCGGATCTCTTCGGGGACCTGAGCCAGGTCGCGCACCAGGTCGTCTACAGACTTGGCGGCCAAATCGGGATGGTTGGCTAGTGCGGCATTCAGGTTGTTGACGTAGGCCTGGTGGTGCTTGTCGTGGTGGATCTTCATCGTCTCGGTGTCGATGAACGGTTCAAGGGCGGCGTAGTCGTAGGGAAGCGGTGCGAGTTCGTAAGCCATAGGGGAAATCTCCTCCGTTTGGATTGTACTGTGAGGTGTTGAGCCCGGCTTTGAGCTGCAAAAGACAAGGCTTGCGGGCGGGCTGTGAATCCAAAAGGTCACATGCGGCAGCAGGGCCGTACATACAGATGGATGCCGAACGCGGCGGGCAGGGTTCGGGAAAGTTGCCAAACAAAGATCAGTGCTCAGAGATCAGAGATCGGGCCACTCTCCGCCGCGATGGGATTTGCGCCCGGCAAAGAAACTTTACCGGCCCGCTGAACATCGATAGAGAGGATGGCGGCGCGCGGCTTCCCCAATCTTGCGAGGTCCTCGAAAATTACCGATCCGAAAAGTGGCATGCACGATGAGCGATGGGCTTCAATACCGTTGGCTTGAGCAGCAAGGCGAGGCTTTTGGCGCGCCGGGCATGAAGCCGCGCTGGACCTCGAGCGTGAAGGATGCCGTCGGAACGGCCTACTCGGCCTCCAGTCGCGTATGGTTCACCTGTTCGCACGGAATCCTGAACGAGATTTATCACCCCACCATCGACCGGGCGCAGGTGCGGGACATGGAGTTCCTCGTGACGGACGGAGAGACGTTCGTCCACGAAGAGAAGCGCAACCTGCTCTCGACCTTCGAGTACATCCATCCGGAGACGCTCGGGGTGCGGTATGTGAATCGCGATCCCGAAGGCCGTTACAGCCTGACCAAAGAGATCATCTGCGACCCGCATCACTCGGTGGTGCTGACCCACGTGCGGCTGGAGGGGCATGAGGATCTGTTGCCGCGGCTGAAGGTGTATGCGCTGCTGGCGCCTCATCTGGATGGCGGCGGGGCGGGCAACTCTGCACGGGCGGTAGACATTGCCGGGCACAAGGTGCTCATGGCGTGGAAGGACAAGTGGTCGCTGGCGATGGTGGCCAGTTGCGGCTTTTCGCGGGTCAGTTGCGGGTTTGTGGGCGCGAGCGACGGCTGGCGCGACCTGATGGACGGTTTCCGCATGGATTGGGAGTTCGGCTCGGCCACAAACGGCAACGTTGCGATGATGGGAGAGCTGGATTTGCAGGGCGCGCGGGAGTTCACCCTGGCCTTCGGGATCGGCGAGGGCCACCACACCGCGGCGCAGAAGACCATCAGTTCTCTGGCAACGCCCTTCGAGCAGCATCGCAGCCGGTTCATCGAGCAGTGGCAGCGCGCGGCCAATCCGGAATGGCTGGCGGCCAAGGCGGCCGATGGCGGCAAGCTGATGCAGACCAGCCACAATCTGCTGCTGGCGCACGAGGACAAGACATTTTCAGGAGCCTTTGTGGCTTCGGCGTCGATTCCCTGGGGGCAGGTGAAGGGCGACGACGATCTGGGAGGCTATCACCTGGTCTGGACCCGCGACATGGTGCAGACGGCCACGGCTCTCTTGGCCTGCGGCAGGACGGAAACGGCGCGGCGTGCGCTGGTTTACCTGGCCTGCACACAGCAGCCGAACGGCGGCTTCGCCCAGAACTTCTGGATCGATGGAACGCCTTATTGGAGCGGCGAACAACTGGACGAGGTGGCATTTCCGCTGATGCTGGCCTGGCGGCTGTGGAAGGCCGATGTGCTGAGCATCCTGGAGATCTTCCCGTTTGTGGAGCGGGCGGCCGGTTACCTGGTGCGCCACGCACCCATCACCCACCAGGAGCGCTGGGAGGAGAATGCCGGCTACTCGCCCTCGACGCTTGCGGCAGTCATCGCCGGGCTGATCTGCGCGGCCGAGATGGCTCGCGCCCAAGAGTCGACCGAGCAGGCGGTGTTCTTTGAGGAGTTCGCCGACTGGATCGAGCACCATCTCGAGGACTGGACGGTGACCAACGAGGGCGTGCTGCACCCGTCGATTACGCGGCACTATATGCGCATCCGTCCCCCGGAGAAGGGCGCGGCCTATGCCTGCGAAAGCTGCGGATCGGAGACGATCCGGCTCTCGAACCGGCCTCCGGGCACGCGCTATGAGTTTGAAGCAGGGGAGATTGTGGACGCGGGATTCCTGGAGCTGGTGCGCTACGGAGTGCGCCGGGCCGACGATCCGTTGATTGTGGATTTGCTGGCGGTGGTGGATGCGGTGCTGAAGCGCGGCTTGCCGCAGGGGCCCGGCTGGCTGCGCTACAACTGGGACGGCTACGGGCAACGGCCGGATGGCGGACCCTACCAGGGTTGGGGAAAGGGCCGCGTGTGGCCGCTGCTGACCGGCGAGCGCGCCCACTATGAGCTGGCGGCCGGCAAGGAGATTGCCCCGCTGATCGAGACGTATGAGCGCTTTGCCACCTGCGGCCAGTTGCTGCCCGAGCAGGTATGGGACGAGGCCGACCGGCCGGATTGCGGCCTGCGGCTGGGGCATCCGGCGGGATCGGCGGTGCCGCTGGTCTGGGCGCACGCCGAATATCTGAAGCTGCTGCGCTCGGCCCTGGACGGCAAGGTCTTCGACCGCATCGACCCGGTCTATGAGCGGTATTGCGCGCCGGAAGGCGAACGGAAGACGCGGCCGGACCTGGAGATCTACAGCCTGCGCCGGCCGATCCAGCGAATTGCCGCGGGCCAAACGCTGCGCATCCTGGACGAAAACCGTTTCGAACTGGTGTGGAGCGCGGATGGATGGCAAACGACGCACTCCACGCTCAGTCGCAGCCTGGGCAGCGCCGGATTCAGCGCGGATATCGCCACGCACCTTGACAGCGGCGGACTATCCTGGACTCTGCATTGGCCGGAGCTGGGCCGCTGGCTTGGGTACAATGTGGAAGTGAAGACCGGCACCGAGTGACAGCAAGGAATAAAACATAACCGAGTAAATGGGTTTACTGGTGCATTCGGCTCAACGAAAGGAACTCGCACAGACCATTATGACCTCCAGCCTCGCGGAACTCTCTCTCGACCAATTGTCCATCGACACTTTGCGTCTGCTTGCCGTCGACACGGTGGAGAAGGCCAAGAGCGGCCACCCGGGCGCTCCGCTGGGCTGCGCGCCCATCGCCTACCTGCTGTTTCACAAGCTGATGAAGCACAATCCGGCGCACGCCAAGTGGGCGGACCGGGACCGGTTCGTGCTCTCGAACGGGCACGCCTCCGCTCTGCTCTATTCCACGCTGTTTCTCTCCGGATACCACCTGACGCTCGACGACCTGAAGAGCTTTCGCCAGTGGCACTCGAGAACGCCGGGCCATCCCGAGCGCGGCGACACCGACGGCGTTGAAGTGACCACCGGCCCGCTGGGCCAGGGAATCGCGATGGCGGTGGGCATGGCGATCGCGGAAAAGCACCTGGCTGCGGTTTACAATCGCCCCGGTTTCGCGGTGGTGGATCACCACACCTACGCCCTGCTGGGCGACGGCGACCTGATGGAGGGCGTCTCCCACGAGGCAGCATCGCTGGCCGGAACGCTGGGCCTGGGCAAGCTGATCTTTCTTTACGACGACAATTTGATCTCGCTGGACGGACCAACCGAACTGAGCTACACCGAGGACGCGCTGGAACGCTTCGAGGCCTACCACTGGCACGTGCAGCGGGTGGCCGACGGCAACGACCTTGCGGCCATCGAAGCGGCCATCGAAGCGGCCAAAGCCGAGACCGGCAAGCCTTCCATCATCGCGGTGCGGACGATCATCGGCTACGGCAGCCCCAAGGCGGGCTCGAATAAATCCCACGGCGAACCGCTGGGCACGGAAGCCGTGGCGGCGACCAAGAAGTTCTTCGGCTTTCCCGAGGACCAGAGCTTCTTCATACCCGAAGACGCTTTGGCCAATTGGCGCAAGGCCCAGGAGCGCGGCGCCGGCCTTGAAACCGCATGGAAGGCGCTCTTCGCCGGCTATGCGGCGGCGAATCCCGAGCTGGCGGCAGAGTTTGAACGCACCCAGAACGGTGTACTCAAAGCCGGATGGGAGAAGGCGATTCCCAGCTTTGCGTCGGGCAAGGCGCAGGCCACGCGCAACGCCGGCGGAGTCATCCTGAACGCCATCGCGGAGCAGGTTCCGGAGCTTTTTGGCGGCGCGGCCGACCTGACTGCCTCCACCAAGACGATCTTCAAGCCGGGCGCGAACTTCCACATTGACCCGGCTGGCCGCAACGTCTTCTTTGGCGTGCGCGAATTTGGCATGTGCGCGGCAGTCAACGGAATCGCGGCCCACGGCGGGCTGATTCCCTTCGGGTCGACCTTCTTTGTGTTTTCCGACTACTGCAAACCGGCCATCCGGCTGGCGGCGCTGATGCAGGTACACTCGCTGTTCATTTTTACCCACGACTCCATCGCCCTGGGCGAGGACGGACCAACGCACCAGCCCATCGAGCATCTGATGGCGCTGCGCGCAGTGCCCGGACTCACCGATTTCCGTCCGGCGGATGCCAACGAAACGGCCGCAGCCTGGAAACTGGCCCTGGAACGCAAGGGCCCGAGCTTCTTTGCACTCAGCCGGCAGGACCTTCCCGTCATCGATCCGGCCGCGCATGATGCGTACGCCGGGGTAAGCAAGGGCGCATACGTGCTGGAAGATACGGCGAACCCGCAGGTGGTGTTGATCGGCACTGGCGCAGAGGTCTGGCCCGCTCTGGAGGCCGCAAAGCTGCTGGCGGTCGAAGGCATCCGGGCGCGGGTGGTCAGCTTCCCGAGCTGGAAGCTCTTCGAGGAGCAGACGGCGGAGTACAAGGCCAGCGTGCTGCCAGCGGGCGTGCCCAAGCTGGCGGTCGAGGCCGGAGCCACGCTGGGTTGGTGGAAGTACGTGGGCCTGGACGGCGACGTGATCGGCCTGGACCGCTTTGGAGCTTCCGCGCCGGGACCGAAGGTGCTGGCTGAGCTCGGATTTGGCGCCGAGAACGTGGCGGCCAAGGCGAAGAAGCTGGTGAAGTAAAAACAGTTGTCAGTATTCAGTTGTCAGTTTCTGAAAATTCAGCGATCGGGATCGAGGCTCCAGATGGTTCATCCGCCGGAGACTGATCGCTGATGACTGACAACTGACCTCTGTTCCGAAAGGACGCATTGTGAAACTCGTCATCGCTTCCGACCACGCAGGATTTCCTCTGAAAGAGGAAGTGCGCGCCTATCTGGCCAAGGCCGGCCACGAGGTGGTTGACCTGGGAGCCTACAACACCGAGCCCTCGGACTATCCCGATTTCGCCGAGAAAGTTGGCCTGGCGCTGAAACGGGGCGATGCGCCGCGCGGCATTCTCATCTGCGGCTCGGGAGTGGGCGTGTGCGTAGCGGCCAACAAGATTCCGGGCATTCGCGCCGGCATGTGCCACGACACCTACTCCGCGCACCAGGGTGTGGAGCACGACGAGATGAATGTCATCGTGCTGGGCGCGCGCATCATCGGCCCGGCGCTGGCATTCGAGTGCGTGAACGCCTTCATCGGCGCCAAATTCATCGCCACGGAGGAGCGCTACGTGCGGCGGTTCAATAAAGTGCTGGCCATCGAGGCCAAGTATCAATGCGGTGACGGCGGAGCGAATCCGGCATAGGACCGCGCGGATTTTCCGCCGGCCGGCGATGCGCGGGGAGGTCCGCACTTGCCGGCTCAATCGATAGCTTCATCAAGCATTCATCGCACCAAACGCATACTGAAAGGCGCCGATGTTCCCCTTCGACGTGATTCTCTTCGATGTGGGCGGGGTCCTGCTCACCAACGGCTGGGACCACCGCGAGCGCGCGGCTGCGATGGAGCATTTCCATCTCGATCTCGCCGACTTCGAAGCCAGGAACCTTGCGACATACGACACCTGGGAGCGGGGCGCAATCCCAATCGAGGCCTACCTGGACGCGACCGTCTTCTACGAGCCACGCAGCTTCTCTCACGAGGATTTTTTCGCCTTCATGCTTACCCTGTCCAAGCTCTTGCCCAATGGGGCCTTGGGAATCCTTGGCGAGCTTGCCGCATCCCATAAGTGCATGTTGGGCGCGCTCAACAACGAGGCGCGGGAGACCAACGACTACCGCTTCAGACACTTCGGCCTGCGCAACCTGCTGAGCGTTGCGCTCACTTCCTGCTACCTGGGCCTGCGCAAGCCGGAGCCGGCGATCTACTCGAGGGCGCTGGATATTCTGGGCAAGCCGCCGGAGCGGATCTTGTTCATCGACGACCGGATCGAAAATGTGACCGCCGCCGCGGCAGCCGGAATGAAAGCCATTCAATTCGAGGGAGCGGACGGCCTGCGGCGCGAGTTGGAGAGTTTTGGCGTTTTATAAACAACCGGGACTGGAGGCGCTATGCAACTGGGACTGATTGGCCTGGGCAAAATGGGCGGCAACATGGCGGAGCGGCTGCGATTGGGCGGCCACCAGGTGGTGGGCTTCGATTTCAACGCCGATGCGGTGGCGCGGCTGACGGTAGCGGGCAATGTGGGCGTGTCAACTCTCGACGATCTCGCCCAGAATTTGAAAGGCCGGAGGGCCATCTGGATCATGGTGCCGCAGGGCAAGCCGGTCGACGAGACCATTGCCAAACTGGAACCGCTCCTGAATCCCGGCGACATTCTCATCGACGGCGGCAACTCGAATTACAAGGACTCGATGCGCCGCCATAGGGAAGTTACCGCGCAAGGCTTCGAGTTTGTGGATGTGGGCACCTCCGGCGGCGTGTGGGGACTCAAGGAGGGCTACAGCATGATGATCGGCGGCGACGCGGAGCCGGTCGAATATCTGCGGCCCATCTTCGAAACGCTGGCTCCGGCGCCGGACAATGGCTGGGGCCATGTGGGTCCGGGCGGCGCGGGTCACTTTGTCAAGATGATCCACAACGGCATCGAGTACGGCATGATGCAGGCCTATGCCGAGGGGTTTACCATCCTGGAAAAGAAGGAAGAGCTGGGCCTGAACCTGCCGCAGATCGCCGAAATCTGGCGCTACGGCAGCGTGGTGCGCAGTTGGCTGCTCGATCTCACCTCCGACGCGCTGGGCAGGAATCCCACGCTGGAGGGGCTCGAGGCCTTTGTCGAGGACTCCGGCGAGGGCCGCTGGACGGTCATCGAAGCCATCGACCTGAATGTTTCCGCGCCGGTGATTACCGAGTCGCTGATGCGCCGCATCCGCTCGCGCGAGCAGAACAACTTTACCGACCGGATGCTGGCGATCATGCGCAACGAGTTTGGCGGACACGCGGTGAAGAAAGACTAGTTGTCAGAGATCAGGGGTCAGCGAGTCAGCGAGCAGGAGGCGAGCAAGCAATGACGACGATACAGATGAGCGTACGCCCGGAGGATCTATCCCAGGTTCCCAAGGGCAAGGAGAGAATTCCCGATGCGGGGATTCTGGTGATCTTTGGCGCCTCGGGCGACCTGACCAAGCGCAAGCTGCTGCCGGCGCTCTTTCACCTGGAGCAGGCGGGTCTGCTGCCGCAGAACTTCTCCATCGTCGGCGTGGCGCGCCGGCCGCTGGGCGATGAGTTCGCGGCGGATATGCGCGCGGGCATCATCGAATTTGGCGATGTGGATGCGAACGACCCCAAGCTGGATCGTTTTGTGGGCAACATCAGCTACTTTCCCCTCAAGTTCGACGATCCCTCGGACTACGCCGGGCTGAAGGCCGAACTGGACCGCATCGACAAGGAAAAGAAGATCGGCGGCAACCGGCTCTTCTATCTGGCCACGGCGCCTGAGTTCTTTGCCGGGATCGTCGAGAACCTGGGCGCGCAGCAGATGGCGCAGCCGGAGCATGGGGTTGCGGCGGTCGTCATCGAGAAGCCCTTCGGGCACGATCTGGACTCGGCGCGCGAACTGAATCACCAGGTGAACGCCGTCTTCCACGAGAACCAGGTCTTCCGCATCGACCACTACCTGGGCAAGGAGACGGTCCAGAACCTTTTGGTTTTCCGCTTTGCCAACGGCATCTTCGAGCCCATCTGGAACCGGAATTACATCGATCACGTGCAGATTACCGCCGCCGAAACGCTGGGCATTGAGGGACGCGGGCCGTTCTATGAGAAGGCCGGCGCGTTGCGCGACGTAGTGCAGAACCACATGATGGAGTTACTGAGTCTTGTCGCCTTGGAACCGCCTTCGAGCTTTGAGTCGGAGAGCGTGCGGCGGGAAAAGCTGAAGGTGTGGCGCGCGATTCCGTCGATTCCAATCCTGAACGCGGTGCGCGGCCAGTACGGGCCGGGGCTGGTGGACGGCCAGCACGTCATAGGCTATCGCGACGAGGAGCGGGTCAATCCCAATTCGGGCACCGAGACCTATGCCGCGGTGCGGCTGGAGATCGAGAACTGGCGCTGGGCGGGGGTTCCGTTCTATCTGCGCGCCGGCAAGCGGCTCAAGAAGCGCGCCACCGAGATCACCATCCAGTTCAAGCAGCCGCCGCTGCTGATCTTCGACCGCATCGCGGCCAGCTCGGCCTGCTCGGTGATTCAGCCCAACCTGCTGACCATCCGCATCCAGCCCGACGAGGGCATCGCGTTGCGCTTCGGCGCCAAAGTGCCCACCACGCCAGAGATGGCCGTCTGTCCGGTCAACATGGACTTCGACTACGAAGCGGCCTTCGGCAAATCGAGCGCCAACGGCTACGAGCGGCTGCTGCTGGACGCCATGCTGGGCGATCAGACCCTCTTCTCGCACCGCGATGGCGTAGAGACCAACTGGGCGCTGTACACGCCGATCCTCGACGCTTGGGCCGCCAAGCAGCCCGAAGTCTTCCCGAATTACTTTGCCGGGAGTTGGGGCCCCGAGTGCTCCGACCACCTGCTCGAACGCGGCGGCCACGCGTGGCGGAACGATCTGGGGCGGAAGGTGTGAGAAAGCGTAGTTAGCGCGCTGGCAGGCTTTTTTGCATTCCCACCCTTTCCGCAGAAGAAAGCGGAAAGGATGGGGCACGGAGCGGATTCGCGCTATTCGCGGATGATTTTCACGAAGATGCCGTCGGGGAGTTCGCCTTCCAGCAGGTGAACGACGCCGTCTTTCACATAGCCTTCGAGGGTTTAGCGCGTGGGTTTGGCGGGAGGCGTCTGGGCAGGCCGCGGTATGGGAGTGGTAACCAGCTTCCCATACGGCCGTGCTGCCGCCGTGCTAACCCCGCTCGCTCCGCTAACCCCGCCTGCGGCCTTCCCCATCCCTTTGTCCATCGCTTCGTTGGCCAGCCGGTCGGCTTCCTTGTTCCCGCCGCGCAGGGTATGGCGCATCTCGAAACTCTCCATGCGGCGCGACCGCTTCCTTGCCTCTTCGTACAGCGGCTTCAGCACCGGGCTTTTCACCGAGTACTTGCCCTGCATCTGCTTGACCATCAGCTCGGAGTCGGAGACCACGCGCAGGCGCTTCACGTTGTGCTCGATGGCCCAGTTCAGCACGCCCAGCAGCCCGTGGTATTCGGCGTAGTTGTTGGTCTGGATGCCGAGGAACTCGCTCAGTTGGGCTACCACGCGGCCTTTGCTGTCCTCGACCACCGCTCCGTAGCCGGAGGGGCCGGGATTGCCGCGCGAGCCGCCGTCGCAATGGGCGGTGAACCACTCGCCGGCCGCATCGGCAGCGGAGTCGGGAGCGTCGAAGAGATTTCCATTCATCGCTTTCCAGTGTACCGGGTTGGGACACATCCCACGCAGCCGCGCCAGGCCCTTGGCTCACCAAAAGCGCCATTTCGCGTCTATTTCGGTGCGGACATTTTCCTATCCCCCGGAGCAGAGAACGATGGCAACGGATGCGGTGATCTTCCCTTCTTCCCCGGTCTCAGTTCCGGGAGCTTTGGCCTGGCCAGCCGTGCGGAGGGTACAATCCTCCCCAGGTATGGCTGCGACCACGGCAATGAACGGGCAGAAGAGCGTGCAAGAGCGCATGCAGGCGCGCGCGCCGGAGATGGAACTGATCCGCGAGGCGCAGTCGGGTTCGCGGGCGGCGTTCGACGCGCTGGTGCGGCAGTATGAGCACCAGGTGCTGCGCCTGGCGCTGCACCTGACCGGTTCGGAGCACGATGCGGAGGATATTTACCAGGAAGCCTTCTTGAAGGCCTACCGGTACATTGGGAATTTCCGCTTCGAGTGCTCGTTTTATACGTGGATTTACCGGATTGTGACCAATCTCTGCCTGGACCAGCTCCGGCGCCGCAAGACCCGCCGCGAGGACCACGCAGTGATCGTGGACCGCTCCGGGGACGAGATCGACTTGCTGGCTTCGGTTTCCGACGACCGGTCGTTTTCAAACCCGGCCAAGGAGCTGGACCGCAAGCTGCTGGGCGAGAAGATTCAAACGGCGCTGGACAAGCTGACGCCGCGGGAGCGGATGGTTTTTGAACTGAAACACTATCAGGGACTCCGCCTGCGCACCATCGGAGAAATGCTGAACACCACGGAAGAGACCGCCAAGAACACGCTCTTCCGGGCGACAAAGAAGTTGAGAGCACAGTTGGCGGAGTTGCGGTAGGGTGCTCCGTGCAATCCCCTGAGGGGATGCGGATTTTTGGGGCCAAGTGCAGGTTTTTTGAGG
Source organism: Occallatibacter sp. (assembly GCA_049515995.1). GTDB lineage: Bacteria > Acidobacteriota > Terriglobia > Terriglobales > Acidobacteriaceae > Telmatobacter. The sequence continues at coordinate 36,369 of JBEKTO010000030.1, forward strand.
CTGGAAGGACGTAGCGATGAATTGCGAACTGGCACACGAGCGGATCGTGGCGGCGGCATATGGGGAGTTGCCCGACGAGCAGATGCATGAACTGGAGCGGCACATGGCAGGCTGCCCGGATTGCAACACGGAGCGGGAGCAACTGCTGGCGCTGAAGGTGCTTGCCGGAGCGCTTCCGGTGGAAGAACCGGGAGCCAATCTGGTGGCGCGCGCGCGGCTGCGGCTGGATGAGGCCCTGGATGCCCTTCCGCCCAGGCGCTGGTATGAGCGGCTGGGCCAGCGAATCACAAACAATTTTGCCAGCTTGCAGGCCGCGCCCGTGGCAGCCTGTCTGTTGCTCGTTGCCGGAGCCGGAGCGGGTAGCCTGGGCGGATATGAGATTGCCCAGAATCGCACGGCGCACGCCGCCGCGGCAGCCCAAACCTCGAGAGTGCAGCCGCAACCGGCTCAAGTAACGGAGACGGGAACGCCGGCGCCGGCCGAGATTGCCAACATCTCGAGCATTGTCCGCCAGCCTAACAGCCAGATGGTTGAAGTGCGCTACAACCAGGTGGTGCCGCAGCGGCTTCAAGGCTCGCTGGACGACCCGGCGATCCGGCAATTGCTGATGGTGGCTTCGCAAAACTCAGCCTCTGCCGGGGTGCGGGACGACTCGGTGGGTCTTCTGGCGGCCGAGTGCCGCGCCGGGCGCGGTTGCCAGGCGGCGGGCATTCGCGATGCGCTGATGGTGGCCCTGCGCTATGACAAGAACGCGGGAGTGCGCGAAAAGGCGCTAGAGGGCCTGGAGCCCTACGTGGCCGAGGATGTGCGGGTGCGCAATGCAGTGCTGGAGGCGCTGCTGAACGACGGCGACCCGCGGATTCGCACCGCGGCCATTAACATCCTGGAGCCCGTGGAGGCCGATACCAGCGTGCGGCAGGTGCTGCACACGGTCGCCAACTCGGACCAGAATCCTCATATCCGCACCGTCTCCAGGGAAGTCTTGAGCCGGGTGCCGGAGATTCAGTAGCGATGCTTTGCCCTCCGGCGATCGCGCCAGCAAGAAAGAGTGCGAGCCGGAACAGAAGAAACAGGGAGAAGAAGAGATGAAGCACTTTTTGAGGCCGTATCACAGTCTCCTGTCTTGCCGTCTTGGTTTTGCCGTGGTGCTGGGAATGGGCGTGGCGATGGCTCCGCCTGGGGCACATGGGCAGATCGCGCCGCTCACCGGGCTCTTGCAGCAGCCCAGCCCGCTCCTCATGCACTCGTCCTCCCAGGGCTACCTGGGCGTGGACCTGGCGGACGTGGACACGGAGAAGGCGCAAAACCTGAAGCTCAAGGAGGTGCGCGGCGCGGTGATCACGCTGATCGACCACGACGCACCGGCCGGGCAGATCGGGTTGAAGGTCAACGACGTTGTCCTGCAACTGAACGGGCAGAACGTGGAGGGCGCAGAGCAGTTGCGGCGCATGTTGAAGGAGATCCCTCCCGGCCGCAAGGTGAGCATCGAGATCAGCCGTGACGGCAACGTGCAAACGATGGCGGTGGCGCTTGTCGATCGCCGGGCCATGGAGCACGACGTCTGGAACAAACTGGGCAACGGCGGCGATGTCTTTGCGCAGGGTTCGGGGATGGGCATCCTTGCGGGCGGAGGCGACGGGTCGCTGCCGGGCGGCTTCCACATGCCCTTCTTTGGCAGCAGCCTGAATGTGGGCGCGCTGGTTGAGCCGCTGACCTCGCAGATGGCTGAGTATCTGGGCGTGCCCAACGGGCTGATGGTGAAGCAGGTGGCGCGCAAGAGCGAGGCCGCCGTGGCCGGACTCAAGGCCTTCGACGTGATTCTCAAAGTGGGCTCCGAGCCGGTGACGAATCTCGCCGGCTGGGACCGCGCGCTGCGCGCCAACCAGGGCAAGCCGGTGCAGGTGACCGTCCTGCGCGACAAAAAGCAGCAGACGCTCACCCTCCAGGTGGATTCAAAGCACAAGAGCGAGTTGGACGAAGAGGATATCTTCCCGGCCGGCGATTGCCCAGCGATGGCTGAGATTGCCGAGGAGCCCGGCCCAGATTTGGCCCAGCAGTTTGCCTGGGACGATGAAGCCGCGGCGCAAGCCCTGCGCGATCAGGCGCGCGGACTGGAGCAATTCGAAATCAGTCCGCAGCAAGCCGAGGAGTTCCGCAAGCTGGCCGAAACGATGCGCGACAACCTTGCGGCCCAGAGCCTTCAGAACGGCCATCAGCAGCTCGACCTGCTCAAGCAGCAGATGGAAGAGATGCGCAAGAACTTCAAGCCGGAGCAGTTCAAGCTCGATCCGAAACAGATGGACGCGTTGAAGCAACAGGCGGATGAGCTACGCGGGAACCTGCCGGAGCAGTTCAAGCTGAACGGGGATCATCTGGAGCAGATGAGGCAGCAGATGCAGACGATTCAAGTGCTTCCGCCAACATTCGATGAGCAACAGCGGCGGCAGATGGAGCAGTTGAAGCGCCAGATGGAAGAGATGAAGGCGCTGGGCTTCGGCGACCACATCTGATCTGCAGCCTTTGCATCCTGCAAAGGGCGCCGCCGGATTTGCCGGTTGGCGCCCTTGCTGTTTCTGAGCGTTACTTGGCGCCGAGCAGCTTGGCCGTGGCCTGAATCTCGACCTTGTGCGCAGCCACAGTATCGGTGGTGGAGTAGACGACCGCCGGCTTGCCGGGAACCAGAACGGCCATAATCGAGACGATCCAGTCGTGTTCTTGCGGCCTCGATTCGCTCTCGCCCTTTCCCAACAGAAGGGTGTTGCTGACCTTCAGCTCCAGAATCAGCTTGTCGCCTTGCTGCGTAGGGTGATTCACGTCCACATTGGTACCAATGTTGTCGCCGAGCATCTCCCCTTTATCGTTCTTCCATGAGACGTGGTCGCCATCGCGCAGGTGCTCGTAGTTGTACGTCGAGTCGTTGGCAAGAATGGTGATCGTGTAGGTCTTGTCCACCAAGGCCTTCCCGCCTTCCGACTCTTTGACCGTGACCGTGAGTTCGTAAGCCTGGGAGGGTGGCTTGGGCGCTTGGGTGGAGTTCTCGCCCTGGGCCATGGCCAGGCAGGGAGCCAGCGCAAGGCTGAGCAGTGCGGCAAGAGTAAGGCGGGTTTGGGTCATTGGGTCTCCTTGGTTGCGCCGGTTGGGGCGCCGGGGTTGTCGTCGATCGGCGGGATCTGAATGGGTTCGATCGTCAGCGGATCGTCGTGAATGGGTTGAACCGCGATGGGCTTGTCCTGCTCGTCTTCGGCTTGGGCCAGAGAGGCGATGGCCTCAGGATCTTTTGCCAGCAATTGCGCGATCAACTGGCTTTGGGTGGGCTGGGACGCAACAGCAGCGTGAGAAGCCTGCGCCGGCCGGGAGGGCGGAGCGGTTGCGAGCAGCCAGGGAACGGCCGGAGCGGGAAGGCTCGCCGCCGGATGGACCTGGGCATGGTTTGGCGGGGCGGACGGAGCGCGGAAATGGAGCAGCACGGCGCCCAGCACCACAGCCGCAGCCAGCGCAGCGGCCGGAATCAGCCACAGGCTGAAAGCGCGGCGCGGTGCGGGAGAAGCGGCGTCCAGGCGCGCCTCGATCCGGCTTTCCAGGCCTGGGCGCGACGCTGCCGGAGTGTAACTGGCCAGGGCGCGGTCCAGCAAAGCGTCGATGGGATCGGACCGGTTTTCGGGCATCTCGATCATCCTCTTCCTCCTTTCTTCCGTTGCAACTTGAGCCGCAGCGTCTGGCGCGCGGTGTGAATCCGCCGTCGCACCGTCCCCTCGGGCAGGCCGAGGATTTGGGCGACTTCCACCAGCTTCAACTCGCCCAGCGCGGCCAGGGCCAGCGGCTGGCGCAGCTTCTCCGGTAGAAGGTCGATGGCGCCGTGCAGCCAGGCTTCCAGCTCCGCATCCATCGCCAGCGTCTCGGGACCGGCATCGGGCGAGACGAGCTGCGGCGGAAGTTCGTGTTCCTGCGCCCGCTTTCGCGCGCCATGGCGCCGCACCGCCATCCGCCAGGCCACCCGCGCCAGGTACCCGCGCTCGTCCTCGATCAGCTCCCAGCGGTTTCCCCGGTAAAGCTCGAGAAAGGTCTCCTGGGCCACATCTTCGGCATCGTCCGGGTTGCGCACCACGGCCAGGGCGATGCGATAAACCAGATGCGACTGCCGCTCGACCAGCAAGGCGAACGACTGCCGCGCGCCTTCCCCGGCGTCTTCCGGCACTGCCTCGTCCCCGCTCGCGATGGAAAGCGCGTTCAGCATCACTCCCTAGTAAAGAGCATCCGAGCGGGCAAAACGTTCGCGGATTCGATGATTTGGAAGGAGGGCGGCGCGGGCGGCGAGAGGCGGGCCCACGGTTTCACAGGTTCACCGCTTCTGCGTTTCTGTGAATTTTGGCGCGATGGTCGATGGAATCGACTGATTCTACGTTATTTAATTTCGGCTTCACAGTTTCACAGCCAAAAACGCGATGCAAAAGAAATCGTGCCGACGCACAGTCCGGGGGGTTGGCGCCCCCGGCGGCTTGGCAATCGCTTGCTATCTACTATTGTGCGCCAACGGAGGAAATATTCTGCAAACCACCTGCGGTGGGGCAGACGCCTTCGGCGGCGGCTTTCTTGTGCGGGTCGAATCCTGGTGACGGCGACGGCGCCGTTCCTGCAATTGCCCTGGGCAGATGCGCCACCCGCCTGCCTGGCAATCGGAACTAAGCTTGTCTCAAGGGCCGCGCGAAGCTGACGGAACAGTTTCCCTAAGCCGCGGCGGGAGACAATTTTCTATGGCGCACACGTATTGTTCCTCACTGTTTCATTGTGTTTTCTCCACCAAGGAACGCCAACGAGCCATTGCGCCCGAGTTGCAGGAGAGGCTGTGGGCGTACCTGGGAGGGATTGCGCGAGAAAACGAGATGAAGGCCCTCGCGACGGGTGGGACGGACGACCACGTCCATCTTTTGCTGTCTCTGCCGTCGTCTCTGTCTATTGCCGAGGCGATGCGGAAGATCAAGAGCGGATCGTCGCGACGGTTGCACGAGAGCTGCGGGCTGACCGGGTTTGAATGGCAGGAGGGTTACGGGGCATTCACGGTTGGATGTTCTCAGGTGGATGCCACGGTGGCGTATATAGCCGGCCAGCAGGAGCACCATCGAAAGCGCGATTTCCAGGCCGAGTTCGTCGCCATTTTGAAGTTGCATCGCATTGAATACGATCCGCGGTATGTGTGGGGCTGAGTCACGCCGGCCCTACGGGACGGCGGGGGACGCGGGGATGGCTACCCCGGGTTGCGCTGCGCTCCACCCGGGGCTATTTTCATTTTCTCCCTCCGGGAGAACGGCGGGGCGGCGTCAATCCCACACTGCGTAGCGGTGCCAAGGGGTTGGTGAGCGTCCGCCTCGATCCGCAGGCGCTCGGTTGGCTGCGCCAAGGGCGAAGGCCACCTGACCCGCATCAACGATATTTTGACCAACCGTGTGGAAGCTGAGCACCGCACCGGGAAGATTGGGCGACCTTGCTGGAGAAGGCTCGCCCCGCGGTGTGATTCAATAAGAGAGATGGCGATTTCCCGGAGATCGACGGTGCGCGGGCGGTGGGTGGCGGCAACGCGGAAGGTGCGCGAGTTGGCGATGGTGGGCCGCGCGCTGGCGCATACAGGACACCCGGTGCTGGCGCAGATTGTGCCGGCACGGTTCTGCAATTTGTCGTGCGGCTACTGCAACGAGTACGACAAGGTGTCGGAGCCTGTGCCGCTGGAAGAGATGGTCCGGCGCATCGACCACCTGGGACGCCTGGGAACGGCCATGGTTGGCATCAGCGGCGGCGAGCCGCTGACGCATCCGCACCTGGACGAGATCATCCGCCGCATCCGCCGCACGGGCGCGATTGCCGGCATGATCACCAACGGCTACCTGCTGAACGTGGAGCGGATCGAGCGGCTGAACCGCGCCGGCCTGGACCACATGCAGATCAGCATCGACAATCTGGAGCCGGACGATGTGTCGATGAAGAGCCTGAAGGTTCTGGACAAGAAACTGCAAATGCTGTCGCAGTACGCCGAATTCCACGTGAACATCAACTCGGTGGTGGGCGGGGGCTTCAAGAATCCCAACGACGCGCTGGTGATTGGCAAGCGGGCGCTGGCGCTGGGGTTTGAATCGACGATCGGGATCATCCACGACGGCAGCGGGCAACTGAAACCGCTGCTGGAGGATGAGGCTCGGGTCTACTTCGAGATGACCAATCGGAAGAAGAGCAACTACTCACGCTTCGACAAGTTCCAGGAGGCGATTGTGCAGGGGCGGCCGAACGACTGGCGCTGCCGGGCGGGCTCGCGGTACCTCTACATTTGCGAGGACGGGCTGGTGCATTACTGCTCGCAGCAGCGCGGCTATCCGGGCGTGCCGCTGGGCGAGTACACCACGGCGGATGTGAAGCGGGAGTTTTTGACGGCCAAGAGTTGCTCGCCCAACTGTACCATCGGCTGCGTGCACCGGATCAGCTTTATCGACCACTGGCGCGCGCCGCAGCCCACGACGGTTTCTCCGGGCGGACAAGGCGCCGAGACGCCGGTGCTGGTACAGATTCAAACCGGGGATTGAGCCCGAGGAAGATTTGATTTCAGACGAGGACGGCGCATCCGCTGGGGATGCGCCGTTTGCTTTTGAGGCTGGATGCGAGGCTTACTTGCCGGCGGCCTTTTTGACGGCGGGAGCGGCGGAGCGGGTGTCGGCCAGGGCCTGGTCGATGAGCTGGTAGAGCTTGCTGCGGTCCACGATCTCGATGAAGGGCGCGCCCTTGGAGTTGGCGGTGACCACCCAGATGGTGGGGGTGTGCTCGATGCCGATGCGCTGGCCGAGGGCGTAGTCGGCCTTGACCTCGGCGATGAGCTTGCCTTGCGGGTCGATGGCAAAGGGCAGGGCGATGCCGTGGCTCTGCGCGAACTTCTGCGTGAACTGGCGCAGCACGTCGGGACTGGTGATGGAGATCTGGTTGGCGAAGACCTGGTCGCGATATTCGTCGCCGATGGCCTTGCCCTTGGCCGCGTCGAACCAGCGGGCGTTGATGGCCGCGTTCATGCTCCAGGCGTGGAAGGCGAGCGGGAAGTCGTGGCGCACCCAGGGAATCTTGTAGGTGGCCGCGGCCTGCTTGAGCACCGGGTTGGCGTTGGCGCAGTCGGGGCACTCCATGTCTTCAAATTCGACGATGGCCACGCGGGCGCCGGCGGGCGGCTTGAGGGCGGCTGGGTCCTTGACCTGGGTTCCGCGGGGCGGCGCGCCAAACTGGGCATGGACACTGGCGGCTGGGGCCAGAAGAAGCGCGGCGGAGGCGAGGCCGAGGAACAGGCCGGCGCGGTTGCGGCGAGCGGAGACAGAAAGGGCGAGACGTAAGAGGCGAAACATGTCGATTGGACGGCTCCCTACAGGTGATTGTAACGGGAGAGAAGCGGGAAAGTCGCGAGCTATTGGCGGTCGCGGCGGCGGGCGGCCATCCATTGGCGCCATTTGTAGTCGGCAAAGAGCGAGGCGGCGACGAGAACGATGACGAGAATGGCGACGAGAATCTTCATGATGAGGCCAGTGAACAGTGGACAGTGAAGTGAACCCGCCCTGGCGGCGAAAGGAAAGACGCCGCGCGGGTGGGGCACCCGGATTGAGTGGCTACGGCGGTTCTCCCATTGCTATACTCCGAAGCCATGCTGCCGAGTGGCTTTTTCCTTAAGAAAAAGCCACCTTGCAAAAAGCCGCCTAGGGTATATGTATGGGAGAACCGCCCTAGCGGCCGACGACGATCACGACAAAGCTGCCGGGAATCACGGTTGGACGCGGGCGCGGGTTGGCGGGCGTGGGGTCGGGACGCGGGCCGAAGTCGGCGGTGACCAGGTAAATGCGGTCGGCGGCGGAGTCGTAGGCCATGGTGCGTGCGCCGCGCTGGGTGGGGAGACTTTCGACGGTGGGATAGCCCGCGGCGGCGGTATCGATGACAGACAGGATTCCGTCGCCGCTGGAGGCGAAGGCCAGTTTGTGGGCCGCGTCCCAGCCGGCCGCGTCGGGACCGTCGCCGATGGCGGGATTGGCCAGCACCTTGCCGGTGTTGGAGTCGATCGCGGCCATCTTTTTGCCGCCGCAGACGGGGAAGAGCCGCGCGCCGGCCGTGTCGAAGGCCAGGCCGCTGGGGCCGTCGCAGCCGGCGATGGACCACTCGGCGGTGAGCTTCAAGGTGCGCGCGTCGAGGCGGACGATCTCGCTCTTGTCCTCGATGTTGTCGAAGACCGTTCCCTTGCCGTCGACGGCGGGAAACTCGGGCTTGCCGGGCAGGGGGATGGTGGCCACGACCTTCCACCCCGGCGACATCGACCCGTCGCCGGGGGCCCCGGCTTTCCACGTGGCGGCGTCGATCACGGTGACGTCCTTGCTGCGGCCGTTGAAGGCCCAGACGGTTTGCGTGGCCGGCTCGAAGACGATGCCGTCGGGATTGGTTCCGGCGGGGATGGTGGCCACTATGGCCAGAGTGGCGCGGTCGAAGACGACCACCGCGTTGCCGCCGCCGTCGGAGATGTAGCCAAAGTTGCCGGCGGTGTCGAGAGCGATGCCGTGAGTGCCATGGAGACCGGCGATCGAGCCGATCAGCTTGCCGGTCTGGGTATCGACAACCTGCACCTGGGCGCCGCGCGTCAAATAGAGGCGGTGCGCCGGGGGATCGGCCAGCAGATAATCCCACCCGCCCTCGCCGCCGAGCTTCCAGCGGTCAACGATGTGGTAGGGCTGCTGCGCGGCGAGGAGAGCCGGTGCGGCAAGCAGGCCGCAGAGCAGGGCCGCGGCGACGCGGAGACGGGTGAAAAAGCGAAAGCTGCGGCCGGTTGGCATCGGAATCTCCCTGAGGGTGGCGAACCCGGCAAGAATATCATTTTGCGGTTGGAGGCGCGCCGAACGCAGCATGAAGAAATGAGCTGGGCGGGAACCGTGCCCGGCCCCCGATGCATTACCCTCATAACGGCGGGGTTAGCCGCCTGAGGAACGGTCTTTTGCGCATCATTCTCTCGAATATTGGGACCTTCGGCGACATCAATCCACTCATCGCCATTGCACTGGAACTCAAGCGGCGCGGGCACGTGCCGGTGATGGCCGTGCCGGCGGTCTTCGCGCCCAAGATCGTGCCGCTGGGGCTGGAATTCCACGCCGTGCGCCCGGACATCGACCCGGAAAACACGCTCATGGCGGAGATGATCTACGACGTGAAGAAGGGCACGGAGCGGGGATTGCGGGATTTCCTCCTTCCCGTGCTGCGCCAGACCTACGACGATCTGCTGGACGCGGCCACGCAGCCCGAGCGCGCCGATCTGCTGCTGCTGGGCGAGCTGAACTATGCCGGGCCGCTGGTGGCCGAGGTCACGGGGATTCCCTGGGCCAGCTACGTGCTGGCGCCGCTCTCGTTCTTCTCCGCCTTCGACCCGCCGGTGCTGCCCATGTATCCCAGGCTGGCGCGGGCCGACAAGACGGTGCCGGGCATGGGGCGGGCCATCAAGCGGCTGGCGCGGCTTGTGAGCCGCAAGTGGCCGCAGCCGATCTACGATCTGCGCCAGGAACTGGGTCTGCCCAGGGGCAGGAATCCCCTCTTCGACGCCAAGCACTCGCCCTACCTGGTGCTGGCGCTGTTTTCGCGGGTGCTGGGCACGGAGCAGAAGGACTGGCCAGAGAACGCGCTGATCACCGGCTTCTGCTACTACGACGCGGACGCCGGCAACCAGGCGCTGCCAGAGAATCTGGAAAAGTTTCTGGCCGCGAGCGAGCCGCCGGTGGTGTTTACGCTGGGTTCGGCGGCGGTGCTGGCCGCCGGGCGCTTCTACGAGTACTCGGCGCGGGCGGCCATCAAGTTGGGCATTCGCGCGGTGCTGCTCATCGGCTCGGACCCGCGCAACCGGCCACGGGCCGCGCTGCCCGAGTCGATCTGCGTGGCCGAGTACGCGCCCTTTTCCGCGCTGTTTCCGCGCGCGGCGCTGGTGGTGCACCAGGGCGGCGTGGGCACCACGGCGCAATGCCTGCGCGCGGGCAAGCCGATGCTCATCATGCCCTACTCCCACGACCAGCCGGACAACGGCAGGCGGGTGCGGCGGCTGAAGGTGGCGCGGGTCATCCAGCGCGCGTATTACACGCCGGTGCGGGTCGCGCGCAAGCTGAAAGCGATGCTGGAGAAGCCGGTCTTTGCCCGCCGGGCGGTCGCAGTGGCGCAGGGGGTGAACCGCGAGGATGGCGTGCGCACGGCCTGCGATGCGCTGGAAGGGCTGTACGAGCGGACGAAAATGCGGTAGGGCGTGGGTGGGGCGGTTTGCGGGTTAGCGGTCAACCGCCCGGAGCCGCCAGAAACCGAAAAGCAGTCGGGAAGGCGACTTGCGAGAATCATCTCGTTTGGACGCTAGCTCTCATAGCGCAGGATTTTGTTTCCTTGGCCCGAGATTGCGGATAGAATATTTGGCTATGCTCGATGAAAAACGCGAAGACCCCACCAAACAGCTTGTCAGTATGGTTGATCGTACCCGCAATGCATTTGACGGAATTGCCACGCTCGCGCCTCACGATCCTCAATATACGACGCGGGAGAGGGGCATTTATGCATATCTCTTTGCTAAACCTACGCGGAGGCTTGCCACAGCTCTCGCTGTAGATCGGGAGATTCTCACGCTCTTCACATCATTTCACGAGCAGCAACAGCGCACTGTAAAGATCGCAAGCGAACTGATCGCTGAAAGCGCAGGGCGACTTGAACCAACGGTGGCAATCATCGTGCATAAAGACGCCGAGGGGAACAGCAAGCTCACGCGATGGGGACGAAGCGTTGGGCTCGCAGTTCTTCCCGTTTACTACGGCAAGCTGCCATCTACTTCCGACGAGCTTCTTAAGCAGTTGTGCTATGAGCTATTTAGCCACGATCCATTTGATGTGACCGGCCCTGTCAGCGATGATGAGAATTTTTTTGGCGGAGAAACGAGGCCCTAGATTTAGCACGCAAATTACAAACAGGCCAGATACGAGCATGTCTCGGCATTCGAAAAATTGGCAAAACCTCTGTAATTAACCGCGTAATCCAGGAATGCCGAAAACATCATAACTGCTACTGTATCTTTATTGACTGCTCCAGGGATGAGATTTGGAGTCTGACCGCAGAGAAACTTCTTACTGCAATTGGCGAGGCAATTAGTTCTGCATCTGCCCTCCGCATCGAAGACGGATATTCCGTAGTATCAGAGCCCATCGCCCGGCAGACAATAACGGAAGCAACAAAGACACTACTCAGTAGCGTTCGGAGTGCACAAAAACCCGTAATCATCTTCATCGACGAGGTAGATTACATAACTCCGGGCAGTCCGACCTCAGAGTATTGGAAGGACGGGTTCAATAAATTCTGGAGGAATTTCCGGTCGGTTTACCAAGAAGCAGTCCGATCTGGAAATACCATCTCTGTCATGGTTGGGGGCGTTTCCGTCAAGTGGTTCACTGCGGAGACTATCAACCATGTCGAAAACGCGGCGTTAGCCTTTATCCCAGAAGAGTATTTGAGCCCCCTTGACCGGCCTGCCACACGAGCGATGATCAAGAAGATTTCAAAATCGGCTGGCCTTATGTTTTCTGCAGATGCAGCTGACCTCATTGGTGCCGCGTGCAGCGACATGCCATTCTGGGTTCGCAAGGCATGTTCCTATATTCATAGACGTACGGATATCGCTAATAGACCAGCAAGCATCAATGAGATACAAACCTCTGAATTGATACAGGAGTTCATAGTGAACGAGGGCACTACCCTTGCACATGTTGCACTCTCTCATCTCCTTCGCGTATATCCGGAGTTGCGCGACTCATGCCTGAAAACTCTGAAATCCGAGGTATCACAAATACCTCCTATACACCTTGCAATATTGAAAAATCTAGCTATTTACTTGACGCCACCAACCGCAACCGGTAGTGTTTTGGTTTGTGGACGAGGATTATCCTAGGACGTTGCTTGAGTTGGAGAAGCGTTTCTCCAGCGAAGAGGGATGCGCCG
>JBEKTO010000031.1:0-47944 GCA_049515995.1 Occallatibacter sp.
TCGAGGTTCTGCAGCTTCACATTCCCACGCTGAATCGGCAGGCTATCCTTGATCTTTTTGTACTGCTCGGCCGTGATCTCCATTAACTCCAATTATAACAAAATAGTGTGAACACGCCCTAGATTCAAAGAGCCATGCGAGCACTTGCGAGTGGACCCGCTCTGCATCTGCTAGGCCGATTGCTTCAAAGAAGTTCCGTTCCATCTCGGGCATCGTTCTCCGGTCTTCGCGGGTGAGTGAGCATCTCTCGAGGCTGCAAATCAGTCACGAATTCTAATTGCTCCAAGTCTCTATTCTGAAATCTGGGAATGCATACAACTTATCCAGCCCTTTATCCCTTGCGCCCGCGGACGGCCTCCTTGGCTTCGGCGGGACCGGCGGCCGGCACCTCGGGCACGTCGGCCTTGACGTATGCGCCGATGTTCAGCTTCTTGCGCAGTTCGGCGTCCATCTTGTTGAAGATGTCCTTGTTTTCCTTGAGGAAGGTGCGGGTGTTTTCGCGGCCCTGGCCGATGCGTTCGCCCGCGTAGCTGTACCAGGCGCCGGACTTCTCCACGATGTTGTTGGCCACGGCCAGATCCAGCACGTCGCCCTCGCGGCTGATGCCCTCGCCGTAGAGGATATCGAACTCGGCCTCGCGGAAGGGCGCGGCGACCTTGTTCTTGACGATCTTCACCTTGGTCCGGTTGCCCGTGACCGCGTCGCCCTCCTTGATGGCGGCGATGCGGCGGATATCCACGCGCACCGAGGAGTAGAACTTCAGCGCCCGGCCGCCGGTGGTGGTCTCGGGATTGCCGAACATGACGCCGATCTTTTCGCGGATTTGGTTGATGAAGATCAGCGCGGTGCGCGATTTCGAGACTGTGCCGGTGAGCTTGCGCAGGGCCTGGGACATGAGCCGCGCCTGCAAGCCGACGTGGGAGTCGCCCATTTCGCCGTCCAGCTCGGCCTGGGGCACCAGCGCCGCGACCGAATCCACCACCAGCACATCGACGGCTCCGGAGCGCACCAGCGCCTCGGTGATTTCGAGGGCCTGTTCACCGCTATCGGGCTGCGAAACCAGCAGGTTGTCGATATCCACGCCCAGTTTGCGCGCATAGGCGGGGTCGAGGGCGTGCTCGGCATCGACAAATGCGGCCAGGCCGCCCAGCTTCTGGGCCTCGGCGATGATCTGCAAGGTGATGGTGGTCTTGCCCGAGGACTCCGGGCCGTAGACCTCAGTGACGCGGCCGCGCGGGATTCCGCCCACGCCCAGGGCCGCGTCAAAGCTGATGGAGCCGGTGGAGATCACCGCAATCGGCACCAGCGCCTCTTTGGACCCGAGCCGCACGATCGACCCCTTGCCAAACTGTTTTTCGATCTGCGCAAGGGCAAGTTCTACGGCTTTGGAACGGTCGTCGGCGATAGCCATTGGGAGGTCTCCTGAGAATGCTCGCCCGGCGCATCTGCTGATTTCTCTTGAGGAAACGCGGGGCGGCTTGAATTGGATTTCGATGGGATTGTAGCAGGGCTGGAGAGACAAAGACAGAAAAAAATGGCGAAGAGATGGAGAATACCGCGGGATGCGCCGCCGACAGCCAGAGTTCGGAGTCAAGAGGCCAAGGAGCTACGGCCAGGCACGGCCAATCCATCCCGCTTCAGAGGACATAGATCAGACGGCTCACGATCGTGCAGGCCCCTGGGCTGTGGAGGCGCCCAGAGGCAGACGGGAGTTGCAACGATGCAAGGGAATCTGCTTTTGCGAGGACGGAGCCAAGGTGCATAATCCTCTGTAGATTAGGGGGTCGGATAAGCCGATGAGCGAGGATTTTGGCAAGCAACGGAAGACCTTTTGGACGCACAAAGTTGTGGAGCGCGGGTTGTTTCTTCTCTGCGCCGGGTTGCTGTTGTCGATCGCAGCGATCACCCTGATCGCAGCCCGGCCCTGGGTCTTCGGCACCACCGATTCCCATCCATCGGATTCTGTCCCAAAGGCTGCCAAGCCGGAGTCCGCCAGCCAACCACCGAAGCAGCCAGGTTCCTCCGCGGCGCGCGACGCAATCGAAACCCGGTTCGACGACGCAAAAAAGGATCTTGAGGAGCGCATCGACGCCGACCGGAAAAACGCCAACGAACGGATCGACGAGAAGACGGATGGTGCAAAGGAACTGCTCGACAAGCTGATCACGCTGGTCGGCGTCTATTCGGTGATCCTGGGAATCACCGCGTTTTTCACGGTGAAGTATGCCCGCGAAGAAGCCAAGGGAGAGATTGAGAACTTCCGCAAGAAGATTGAGGAGATCGAGGGGGGAATCGAGAAGAAGATCGAGAAGATCGAGGAGGAGATCGAGCGGGATTTTCCCGCGGTGAGCCGGTTGGATGAACGCGTGCAGCGGCTGATGCGCGAAATGGAACTGCGCATGCCTTCCGAGGCCGATTGGAATGACGACGATTCCTTCCGGGCGCTCAACGAGGAGGAACGCCAGGAGATCCTGAATAACGAAGCCACCATAGCGGCGCTTTCAGTGTTTGCGCTGGACCGGTCTCCCTCCGTGCGTGCCCGGCTCGTCTCCATCTACGGCGCCTTCGCCCGCTTCTACGTGAGCCGTCACAACACTTCCCCGGATTTGAGCGAGCCGGACTACGTTCGCGCGCTCTCCTATGCTTCCAAGTCGATTGAGCTGAGCCCCGACAGCATGGGCGGATTTCGCCTGCGTGGGGCGATCTATCTCTCGCGCTACGAGCGGCTTTCCAAAATCGCTCCGCCCGTCGATGACACCCGGCTGAAGCACCTGCTGCAGTCGGCGGAATCGGATTTCGCCGAAGCCATCAGCAAGGGGACGGGCGACCAGGTGGACGCGGGAGCCTACTACAATCAGGCGCTGGCGCGTTTCTACGGGGGAGATATCGCCGGTGCGGTAGCCGTATCCCGGCGGCTGGTGGGTCTGCGGAGCAAGATCTCAAGCTTGCACCGGGAAAAGTACCTCCCCGACATCTATCTGAACCTCGGGTGCTTCCTTGCCATGCTGGCTGGCCGCGCCGCTGGCCAAAATCAGACGGAGGCCGCAGAGCAGTTCAGTACCGAGGCGGTCCAGGCGCTCACCAGCGGCATAGACGACTTCAAAAGCACTGTCACACTGGACGGAGGATTTGCACAACTGCAGAAGGGAATAAGGAAGGAACTGCTTACAGGAGGAGACCTGAGCCAGTTGGGGTCGGCGCACAAAGAGAAACTGGAGACCCTGATCAAGAGCGAGGCGGTATAGGGGAACCATCCTCTTCTTCCGATGAAGACTCAGGGCAGGCTAGATGATCGGTTTGGTGATAGAAGGCATTTTCTCGACCTCTGCAGCTTTGATGATACTATCGGCGAAAAGATTCCGCAATGAAGGTCCGAGCCGCGCCCGGCTCAAACAGTGTAGGCGCCAATGCGGGTTTCGCGGCTGGTCAGCTCGTCGCAGGCGCGATCGATGGTCTCGTAGTCGGCGTCGTGGTCTTTGCGGAAAGCGCGGAAGGCCTCTTCGCTGGCCCAGCGGTCGATGGTGAGGTAGTTGCCGGCGATGTAGGCGTCGCGCAACAGCTCTGTTCCCAGATAGTTGGGTGAGGTGCGGAAGAGCTGGGCCCATGTGCCCTCGGACGAATAGGCGGCCTCAAAGGCGGCGACTTTCTCTTCGGCAATCTCGAACTGCCAGACGACAACGAACATGCTTGGCCCCAATCCTGTCTTTATGGTAGCGCAGCGGGGACTGGCGCGGCGAAGGCGGGCTGCAACTCAGCCCCGCATCCCTCGCTTCTAAGCTCTTTAGATCGTTGGCACGGCCGTCTATCCATGGACGATGAAGCAGAAAAAGTTGAATAATGGGCGCTGAGATGGCTGAGACTCAACGACGCGCATCATCCAAAGCTGTGAATTCTTCCCCCTCCCGGGTTTACCGGCCGGTTTTTTCGGCGTTTGGCCTTTTCGTGGCCGCCGGATGCGCATCTCTGCTGGGAGCCGCTCTGCTGGCCGGGCTGGGCATGGCGGTGGTCCATGCGGGTCACACAACCGATCAAATCTCCATCGACTATCCGCTCAACGGGTCGGTCTTTCCGCCGGATATGGTGGCGCCCACCTTTCTTTGGCGCGACCCGGCGGCGAATGCGGAGTCCTGGCAGATCGACGTTTCGTTCGCGAATGGTTCGGCGGCCCTTCACTTGGCGTCGAAAGGCGAACGGATGCAGGTGGGCGCGATCGATCCGCGCTGCATCTCCAACACCAACAAACTGCCTGAGCTGACGCCGGAGCAGGCCGCCGCGCACACCTGGAAGCCCGATGCGGCCACCTGGGCGGCGATCAAGAAGCAGGCCGGAGCGGGCGCGGTCACCATCGCCATCCGCGGCTTTTCGGCCGCCAGCAAGAGTGCGCCGGTTTCGCTCGGAACCATGCGGATGCACGTCTCCGCCGATCCGGTAGGCGCGCCGATCTTCTATCGCGATGTGCCACTGATGCCGTCGGACGCGGAAAAGGGCGTGATCAAGCCGCTGGCTCCGGCCGCGATTCCCCTGATCGAGTGGCGAATGCGCAGCGTGGCCGACAATGGCAGCCATATCGTGATGACCGACCTGCACTCCTGCGCCAATTGCCACTCCTTCGCAGCCAACGGCAAGACGCTGGGCCTGGACATGGATGGGCCGGGAAACGACAAGGGCCTGTACGCGATGGTGCCGGTGGCGAAACAGATGACGATTCGCAACGAGGACATGCTCTCGTGGTCCTCGTTCCCCACCGAATCGAGCAGCCCGGTTCGCGTCGGATTCATGTCGCAGGTGTCGCCCGACGGCCGCCACGTGGTCACGACGATCCGGCCGCCGGGAACCAAGAGCTCGCAGTTCTACTACGTGGCCAACTTCAAGGATTACCGCTTCCTTCAGGTTTTCTATCCCACGCGCGGAATTCTGGTCTGGTACGACCGGGACGCCAAAAAGTTGCGTCCGCTGCCCGGCGCCGACGATCCGCGCTATGTGCAGTCGAACGCCGTCTGGAGCCCGGACGGCAAGTACCTGGTGTTTTCGCGCGCGGAGGCCAAGGACTCCTATCCCGCGGACGGGAAGATGGCCGAATACGCCAACGATCCCAAGGAAGTCCAGATTCACTACGACCTTTACCGCATTCCCTTCAACAACGGCCGAGGGGGCAAGCCGGAGCCCATCCTGGGCGCTTCAAACAACGGGATGAGCAACAGCTTCCCGAAGATTTCTCCCGACGGCAAGTGGCTTGTCTTTGTGCAGGCGAAGAACGGCCAACTGATGCGGCCCGACGGCAAGCTCTACATCGTTCCGGCCGCGGGCGGGCAGGCGCGGCGGATGAACTGCAATACGCCGCTGATGAACTCCTGGCACAGCTTCTCGCCCAACGGCCGCTGGCTGGTCTTCTCGTCGAAGAGCCGGTCGCCCTACACGCAGATGTTCTTGACCCATATCGACGAGAGCGGCAACGATACGCCGGCGATTCTCATCGAGAACTCGACGGCCGCCAACCGCGCGGTGAATATTCCCGAGTTTGTCAACATGGCGCCGAACGAGATCGAGCACATCGACACGCCGGCGGTGGACTTCTACAAGCAATTCGACGTGGCCGGCGAGTTGGCGAAGAAAGGCGAGTACGCGGCGGCGATTCCGGAGTGGATCAAGGCCATCGCCATGAGTCCGGGCGACGCGCGCGTGCACGACAGCTACGGGCTGACGCTGGCCATGGCCGGCAGGACCGAGGACGCGATCGCCGAATACCGCAAGGCGATCGCCGCCAAGGCCGAGTATCCCGAGGCCCGCAACAACCTGGGCATCGCGCTGGCGCGCCTGGGGCAATGGAACGCGGCCATCGAGCAGTACCGGCTGGCGATCGAGGAGAATCCTGGCTACGCCCTGGCCTACAACAACCTGGGACGGGCGCTGGCCGCGCAAGGCCGGCTCGACCAGGCGGTCGAGCAGTACAACAACGCGCTTGGTGTTAATCCGAATTTCGCGGCGGCGCATCACGATCTGGGCATGGCGCTCGTGAAGAAAGGCCAGGCGGCGGAGGGACTGGCGCATCTGCGGGAGGCGCTCAAGAAAGAGCCGGACAATGTGCAACTGCTGAACGACACGGCGTGGTTCCTGGCTACCAGTTCCGACGCCGCGCTGCGCAATGCAAGCGAAGCCGTTGGATTGGCCGAGCACGCCGCGCAGCTCACCGCGGAGCACGATCCGGGAGCGCTGGGCACGCTGGCCGCGGCCTATGCCGCATCCGGCGACTTCGCCAGGGCGCAGGATGTGGAGCAGCGTGCCACCGATCTTGCCGGCCAGCAGGGAAAGACGCAGTTGGCCGCGGAACTCGGCGCCCGCGTAGCGCTCTTCCAGGCAAAGACCGCGATCCGGGAGCCGTGAGGCCGGCGGCCCTCACCGCTGGCTCCGTGCTTCTCAATCTGTGAACTTCTGCCGGACGCTCCTCGGCGATAGTTATCGCTGCAGAATGTCGATCGGCTGGGTGAAGTCGGTTACGCGGATGTGCTTTGCCAGCGATGGGTGCTGGCGCTGGAGGGCCAAAAACATCTCCCAGGCGACGCGGCGATAACTGAAGTGGCCGGCCGGGCCGCTGCGTAGCTCCGAGATGTACTGCGCTTCGGCAAAGTCCATCTTGAAGAGGCTGCGGATGCGCGTGGCCAGCGGCAGCAGGTAAAGAGCGGATTGCGCGGCCTCGGGAGCATGGCTGGCGGCGATTTGCGCGCTCGCGGCGTGAGCTTTCTCGACGGCCGATTGGTACTCGGCCAGAACGCCGGCTTCGGTGAGGATATCGGCGCCACCGGCCAGGTCGCCGGAGGCCGGAGTCTCGTAGCCGTGGAGCGCGGTGAAGGGCTGGATAATCTGCACGCAGCGGCGATGGCGGTGCATGTCGCGAAAGCCGCCGATGTCCATAAGAATGTCGAAGCGCAGAGCGGCTCCGGCGTGGAAGGCGCGCAGGGCTTCGTCGTGCTTGCCGCGGTGGCGCAGGCCAAGTTCGATGATTTCATTGATGCGAGCTGCGGGCAACGTGGCGACGAGATCGCGAATCTGGCGATAGGGGTGGTGGCTGGCTGAGTAGAGGAGCGTGGCGGCCAGCTCAACTTCGAGGGATTCGGTGCGCTCGACTAGGTCCACGACCGGCGAGGCGGCGATGGGTAGGCCAGCCAGAATTTCGGCAGCGGCCTGAGTGAGCTCTGCCTGGGCCCGGATCAGGTAGTCGTTGGGCTGGGCGTACTTGACCAGCGTGGGCGCGGTAAAGACCTCGCGGGTGAGCAGTTGAGCAGCTTCGGCGGCTAGTTCAGAATTGAACGTGGGCGATGAATTGCCGGGAGCGGCGAGTTTTTCTACGAAAATGGCGCCGGCCTGGCCGTACACGTTCCAGGCCGGTCCGGTGGCGGCTTCGCGCAGCTTCAGGCCCAGGTCGCGGACCTCGGCGACGGGATTGGAGAGCAGACGCGAGACCTGGGTCTCGAGAGTGCGGGCGTTCACGATCTGACCCAGCGAGGTATTGGTGGCCAGAGGGAGCAGGTAGCGAGCCACGTCGAAGGCGCGAGCTTTGAGGGTGCGCTCGTAGGTCTCCGGCTTCATCGTCTCGGGGCAGGGCACGCGCCGGCGAAGGGCTTCGAGAACTGCCGCGGTGGTCCGCTGGTAGGCGGCGAAGAGATTCTCCACAGTGCCGGCGTAGAGCTTTCCCTCTTCAACGGCAGGGCCGAAATCGGGAAAGAACCAGCCGGATTTGAGAAAGTTCTGGTAGCGTGTGGATCGCTCCTGACCATCCCACCTCTGCTCGTCGACCAGCACGACGGCAGCCAGCAGGCTCAGACGCTCGATGGACATGGCGATGTGGGCCAGGTCGGCGATGGAGCGATGCCCATATTGGAAATAGAATGTATTCAGGAATTGCTCGGCGCGCTGGGTGCTGATTTCGCGAAGCGACTCGCGCATGGAGAGCGCAGAGCGCGAATACTTGGCCATGGCGTAGGCCAGGACCTCGGGATCGGCGCCGTGAATGGCGAAAACTTCGGTTTGGTTTCGGGCGCAGGGGGGAACAAAAGTTTCACTGGACATTGGTGTAGGCTCGCGAACAGAATACGTCATTGGGGTGCGGGCGCAGGTTTTCGGGATTCGGTAACCTTTCGTGCACTGTGGAAGCGGAGGCGCGGAAGCAACCGGGCCAAGCGGGAGAAGGCCATGCTGGAGTATTTGGTTCGCACATCGCACAGGCCGCGGCCTTTGCCGTCGGGCCGCTGGGCAATGACCCAGCGCTGGAACGATTTGCTGTTCGCGCACTGGCCGGTTCCGGTGGGGCAAATGGCGGCGCTCTTGCCCGACGGGTTGCAGGTGGACACGTTTCAGGGCTCCGCGTGGCTGGGAATCGTGCCCTTCTGGCTGGACCGGATCAAGATCCGCGGCGTGCCTCCGGTTCCGGGAGCGCGCAGCTTTCCCGACCTGAATTTGCGCACCTACGTCCGCGACCAATTCACGGGAACGCCGGGCATCTATTGCTTCTCGCTGGATGCCAGCAATCTGCTGGCGGTAGCCGTGGCGCGCATCTTCTATCACCTGCCCTACCACTGGGCCGAGATGCGGATCGAGCAGAGGTCGGAGCGCGAGTTCTCGTTCTACAGCCGGAGACGATTTTCGGCTCAGCCGGTGCTCTTCCAGGCGCGCTACCGGGGCTTGGGACCAACCCGGAAGCTGGCTGAAAACCGTAGCGGGACACTGGAGTATTTCCTTACCGAGCGCTATTGCCTGTTTACCAGCAACCGGGCGGGACAGCCGATCAGGGCCAACATCCATCATGTTTCCTGGCCGCTGGAAGAGGCGGAGGCGGAGATCGAGCAGAACGACCTGCCTTCCGCGATCGGAATCCGGCTGCCGGACCAGGAACCTGTGCTGCACTACTCGCGAAGGCTGGCGGTTTACATCTGGCCGGCGGAGCTGGTGCGGCCGGCGCTGGCGACCGGACCGGTGACGGTGGCTGTGACGCCTTTGGGATGAAAGGCGGATTCCAGCCTCCAGCTATTCCGCTCCCGTTTCCTGAGACTCCGCGGGAGCTGTAAGAGCTTGAGTTTTTTCCACTTATAATGAGGGACGGAAAGACGCCGCGGCGGATTCGCGCGGGGTTGAAAAGGGAGATATGGGGAATTTGCACGGAAGAATTGCGCTGGTGACGGGCGCTTCGCAGGGAATCGGACGGGCGTGCGCGCTGGAACTGGCGCGAGCCGGTGCCACGGTGGTGCTGGCGGCGCGGAATGAGGTCAAGCTCGCTGAGGCAGTGGTGGAGATTGAAGCCGCCGGCGGCCAGGCGGCGGCGATTCCGCTCGATGTGGCGAGCGAGGAGTCGATCAAGGCCGGGGCCAAAGCGGCCATCGAGCGCTTCGGCAAGGTGGAAATCCTGGTGAACAACGCCGGCATCACCCGCGACGCGCTGATGATGGCCATGAAGCGGGCAGACTGGGACGATGTGCTGGCGACCAACCTGACCGGGGCGTTTCTGCTGACCCAGGCGCTGCTGCGGCCCATGCTGAAGAACCGCTGGGGGCGTATCGTCAATATTTCCAGCGTGGTAGGGCGCACGGGCCAGGCCGGCCAGGTGAATTATGCGGCCAGCAAGGCCGGGCTGATCGGGCTCACCCGGTCGATGGCCCGCGAGGTGGCTTCGCGGGGCATCACGGTGAACGCGGTGGCGCCAGGGTATATCGAGACGCCCATGACGGCCGTGCTCGACGAGAAGCTGCGGACCGCCATGATGACGCAAATTCCGCTGGGCCGGCCCGGAACGGACGGGGATATTGCGCAGGCGGTGGCGTTTTTGGCCTCGGACGCGGCATCGTATATCACGGGACATGTGTTGGATGTGAACGGCGGGATGTTCATGGGCGGGTGAGTCCCATTTTGGGAATGGGGACCAAGTTCACAAATAAGTGGGAATCATGCAAACCCTGGGGCACGACCGTCCGATAAGAGGAATACGATGGTCCGCATTGCGCCACTCGAAATGCCGTTGAGGAGTGCCGAGGGTTCCCTGCCGGAGGTCGCGGGCGGAGTGCGCTATGTGGCCCGCCAGCCGATTATGGACCTCCACGCCCGGGTGCATGGATACGAACTGCTCTTCCGCAACGGGACGGACCCGTTCTTCAGCGGAGATGGCAACCTGGCCACCCGCACCATGCTCGACAACACGGTTCTGTTCGGGCTGGAGAAGTTGACCGGCGGATTGCCGGGCTTTGTGAACTGCACCAACGAATCGCTGATTGAGCGCATGGTGGACGTTCTGCCGGCCAGCATGACGGTGCTGGAGATACTGGAAACGCTGGAGCCCACGCCCAGCCTGATCGAGGCCTGCCGCAAGCTGAAGGCATCCGGTTTCCGGCTGGCGCTGGACGACTTCATCTGGAAGCCGCAGTTCGAGCCCCTGGTGCGCCTGGCCGACTACATCAAAGTGGATTTCACGCAGGCCGACGCGGCGATGCGCCAGGAGCTTCGCAGGCAGTTGCGCGGAGTCACCGTGGCGCTGGTGGCGGAGAAGGTGGAGACGCAGGAGGACTACAAGCAGGCCCGCGAGGAGGGCTTCGCATTCTTTCAGGGATACTATTTCTGCCGCCCGGTCCTGCTCAAGAACCGCAAGGTTCCCTCCAACAAGCTCTCCCACATCGGAATTCTGGAGCTGCTGAAGGGCGACGCGATCGATTTTCGCAAGCTGAGCCGGCTGTTGAAGCGCGATACCTCGCTGACCTACCGGCTGCTGCGCCTGGTCAACTCGCCGATGTATGCGGTGCGCCAGGAGGTCAGGTCCATCGAGTCGGCGCTGTTCGTGGTGGGCGAGGATACCTTCCGCCGCATCGCCCTGCTGGCGATCACCAGCGAATTGAATGCCGATCAGCCTGTGGAAATCCTTCGCATGGCTTTTGTGCGCGGGCGATTCTGCGAACTGGCCGCCGGGATTCGCGCGCTTGACCCCACCGAGCAATACCTGCTGGGCATGCTCAGCCTGCTGCCCGCCATGTTGCGTATGCCCATGGAGACGCTTACCCCCTCGCTGCCGCTGCGCGATGAGATTCGCCAGGCGCTGGAAGGCGAATTCAACGCCGAGCGCATTCTGCTGCAATGGCTGGAACGCCACGAGAACGGGGATTGGGAAGCCTGCGACGGGATCGTTGACGCCTATGGGCTGGACCAGGAAAGGTTGCTCATGTGCTTTGCCGAGGCCGTAGCCTGGGCCGAGGATGCGCTCCGGTCCGTGGCTTGATCGTCCGCCGGCTCTGAAGAAACAACCCCGTCAAATTCCCAATCGCGATTTCAAACTGCGCACGCGGTCGCGCGCCACAGGAATCTGCGTGTGCGGGGCATCCTTGAGCGAGAGAACCACCTTCCCTGCGAACCAGGAGTTCACCTCCTGGATCCAGTCCACATTGACCAGGGCAGAGCGGTGAATGCGCAGGAACCGGGCGGGATCGAGCCGCCGCTCCAACTCGGCAATCGTCTGATCGACGCAGTGGCGATGGCCGTCGACGACCGCATAGGTGAGCTTGTCCTGGGCTACAAAATGCGTCACGGCATCCAGGTCGAGAAACGAGATGCGCTCGCCAACCCGCGAGGCGATGCGGCGCGGATAATCGGACTGCGGGCCGCGCAGCGAGGCGGCCAGTTGCTGGAGCAGCGCGGGCAGATCGGGAACGCGCTGCCACTCCGGCTTGGCGATGGGGCGCAGGCGGTCCAGCTTCTTGAGGGCGCGGGCCAACTGCCCGGTCTCGATGGGCTTGACCAGGTAGTCGATCGAGTTGACCTCGAAGGCTTTGAGCGCATATTCGTCGTAGGCGGTGGTAAAGATGACGAAGGGCTGCTCCGCCAGGCGCGCGAGCAGCTCAAAGCCGTTCATGCCCGGCATTTGAATATCCAGGAAGAGCACATCGGCCGGCTCGCGGTTGAGGGCGTCGAGGGCTTGCGCGGGGTCGGTGGCGCTGCCCACGATGGAAAGGCCGTCGAAGCTGGCCAGCAGCCGCGTGAGGCGCTCGATCGCGAGCGGTTCGTCATCCACGAGATAGGCGCGAAGCGGAACGGCATCCATCGGAGTCATCCTTATGCGGGAAAAGACAGGCGGACGGCTGTCTTTTCGCCTGCGCGCGCGACTTCAAGCTGACCGGCGCTGCCATAGAGCAGTTCGAGGCGCGCCACGAGATTGCCCAAGCCATGTTCGGGCGTGATGGCGTCGAGCCGGAAGCCGGGCCCATCGTCGAGCACTTCCAGCCGGATGCGGCCGGCCTCGCGCGCGCCTGCGATTTGAATTGCGGCTCCCTGCGCGCGCTGAGCAACCACATGCTTGACCACATTCTCGACCAGGGACTGGAGCGCCAGCGGGGGCACCTTCACGTCGTCGAGCGCTTCAGGGACCGCGATTTCATAGCGGAGGCGCGCGCCGAAGCGGGTTTTCTCGATCTCGAGATAGTCGCGCACGATCTTGAGTTCCTGGCCGAGCGGCACCAGGCCGCTGCGATGGGCATTGAGCGAAAAGCGGAGCAGCGAGGCGAGCTTGCCCACCGTGTCTTCGGCGCGCATCGGGTCGGAGGGAATGAGCGCGGCGATGGAGTTGAGGGTGTTGAAGAGAAAGTGCGGATGGATGCGGGACTCGAGCGAAGAGAGCCGGGCCTCGGCCAGCAGCTTGTAGGCGCGCTCCCGTTCGACCTCCTGGGTGCGCAATTCGAGCGTTGCGGCCTGGAACTTGTAGCGCAGCGTCTCATACGAGGTGATGGTGAGTCCGACCACGAGGGTGATCACAATGCCGATGGGAAAGTTCGACCGGAAGACCGGCCAATATGCGCTGCGCGGAACAATGCCTATGGCTTGCATGAACAGGCCGGTAGCGAGGGTTCCAAAGGAGCCGGTTCCGAGCAGGGCAAGCGCATGGAAGAGATAGATGAGGCGCGGGAATCGTTCGGTATAGTGTTGCCCCATCCAATTCAGCAGAAACATCGAGGGCAGCGCGATGGAAACGGAGTAAGCGAAGGCAATGGCCAGTTCCGTGCCCATCTGCGACAGCCGGATGCGGCCCGTGGAAAGAAAGAGCGCGAGGCACAGGAGAGCAACGCCGGCCGCAATCAACAGCGCCCGCAGAATATGGGTGGTGTAACGGCCGGATGGGCCGCCGCTTGCAGAAAGTTTGGTCATCGCAGGATCGGTTCCGCAAATCATAGCTGAAAACGAACCCCCACTGAAGTCGCCGCGGCGTAAGGAGTCTGGCCATACTCCGATCTCCTGTTTCCGGCTGGAACTTCCAGATGCATATAAGAAGAGAAGCGGCTGCCGAATCTGCGGTTGGCGTCGAAGATGGCGGTATAACTGCGGTCGTTGAGGTTGGCGACCGCGTAGGTGCCCAGGTCCCACTCTTTCCAGCCGGGCCGCTCGCGCAGACGGTTCTTTCCCGCGTCGATGAAGAGATAGTTTTGCCGCCCGGCCAGAGGCGATACGCCCATGTCCCGATAGTAAGCGATGTTCGGCGGCGCATAGAACTCGCCGATGAAGGTGATGCCGGATTTGGTGGTGTACTTGCCGCCCAGGAGGACGGCCTCGTGCTCCCGCCAGGCCGCCTCGCCGTGCAGTTCCCATGCCTGGCCGAAGACGCGCGTAAAGGCCAGCGCGCCAAATGCGTCTCCGCCGCGGTCGTCGCCGGCGATCAGCGCGGTGTCGAATCCATGCACCAGAACGTTATACCGGAAGGCGGTGGTGTCATGCAGGTTGGCCGCGGCGGGGGCCAGCGCGGCGGAGGACCAGGCGAGCGTGAGCGCATGAGGGCCATGCACCCAGTCGGCCTTCACCATGTCGCGGCCTTCGTTCAGATTCAGCCGGTCGGTGGGATTGGTGGGAATGCGCGGCGGGTCAAGAACGCCGGCGGCCGTGAAGGCATAGCCCGTGCCCCAGCGCACCATGCGGCGGCCCAGCATGAAATCGAAATCGCCGGCGGAGAGACCGGCATAGGCCTCTTTCACGCGCAACTGAGTGCGCGCGCCGGTGAAGGGCTCGAGCGCGGCGTTCAGCGCTTGCGACGCGGCGGTGTCGCCGGCGGGCACATCGAACTCCGCGGCCGAGAGGCCGTGAAAACTTTCGGCGAGGCCCACCACGCTGGATGCGATGCTCCACCGGGAGCGGTAGCGCAGGGCGAAGGTGGGCTCAAGCAGCAGTTGATTCTGCAACAGGGTGACCGTTGGATCGTTGAGCAACTGGCTGGCCTGCTCCGGCAGCGGCGCCTTGAGGCTGCTATCGAAGGTTGCATCGTCGATGGCGGTGAAGGTATAGCGGAAGTCGTAGCGGCTCTCTTGAGCGGGAGCATCCTGAGCCGGCGCGTCCTGGAGCGCGGCAGCCTGGGCCACCGATTGCCAGGATGCCGCGGCGAGGATTGCCGAAATGAGGAGCCGGTGCTTCATCGAGTTCCATTCCCCTTGTTGAATGTGTTGAAAGGCACTGTTGAAATCCGGCCCCCGGCCTTTATTGCCAATACACCATCTTGATGTCGATGGCAGCTTCGGGCTTATCCACGGTGAATTTCGCGTCGTCGGGCGTCGGCGGACCCTGGGTGGTGTCGGGATTGTTCGAGATGCCGTAGCCGCTCAGCGGAACCCCCTGGGGATCGAACTCCATCTTGCCCGTCAGGTTTTCGTCGTGGAGCACGGCTGCCGCGTAGACCCCTTGGGGAAGCTTCTCGAAGACAATCTTGGCGGTGAGGGTTTGAGGATCGATGTCAACCTGCTTCATTGCAACGGCGTTTGAGATGTCGGATGGAAAGCCCTTTCCATCCCGGAAGAGCACAATGCCAATCTTTCCTTTCGCATTGCGAATTCCCACGATGTGGACGGTGAGCGTGGCTGTAGCTTCAGCGGGAGCGGGTGAGGGCGCTGCCGGTGTTTGTGCCGCAAGCCATCCGGCGGAGAGCGCCAGCAGGGCGGAGCAGAACAACGTGTAAACGGCAAATCGTTTGCAATTGAAGCGGGTCTTCATTCTCTGAGTTTCCTTTCGCGATGGATTTCCAGTTTGAGGGTGCATTCCTGCGGCCAAATCGCGCGGCCGGACGACCGTTGGCGGGGAGCGACTTAACCCTGAAAGGTCTTACGCCGAATTCCCGCGGAAAGTTCGGAATCGAAACCGGCTGTCCGTATGTGAACAGTTGCCGGAATCGCGCAGGCAGATCAAAAGCGGTCGGTGCGTCCCTGGTAAAAGAGCTTGTCGGGCAATTCGCGCGGCGCGATGCCGGAGTATTCCAGAACGCTGTGGGAGTTATGGCGAATCTCGTCGTAGAGCGTCAGGCGGCGAAGCTGGCTGCGTCCGGCAACGGAGGCATACTCGTCGAAGGTGGCGGATTTGATGTGCTTGCCGCTGGTCAGGTAGAACTCGGCGCGCACCGGGCGCGCATCTTCCACCCGCAGCCAATAGAGGATGCGCTGATAGGTTGCCCCCTTGCGCTTGGCGGTGAGGTTGAGCACGTAACAGTCTTCCGTTCCCACCTTCTCGGTGCGCAGATAGACCGGCGTGTAATCGACCGAGTAGTTGGTGCGAGCCACGTCGCCGTTCGAGGCGTCGCCGGAGAGCCGTTCGAGCGGCGTGATGCGGACGGGACGGCTGGTATCGGGCAGGTAAACCCACATATCGTCGCCCAGCATCAGCAGGTGCTGACCTTTCTCGCGGGGGCTGAGAAACTCGACGTAGGTCTTCTCGGTTCCCTTTTGCGAGACCTCGTAGAGCCTCTCCTCGTCCGCCTTGCCCGCCTCGTAGCTGGTGATCTTCACCTTGAGCACATACGAGGGCCAGCCGTTGCGGTACATATCAGAACGCTTCAGTAGGGCTTCAGCGTCGGGCGTTGCGGCGCGGGCCACCAGCACGCAGGTGAGCAGGAAGCCCATGAGGAAGAGCAGCAGAAATGTGCGCAGTACGCAGTTGATGCTAGACATGGGCCAGTGCCTCCGCAATTTGCAGCCGCGATGCGCGGACCGCCGGAACGATGGATGCGAGCGCCAGCGAGACGATCACCAGGATCGAGGAGCCGATCATCAGCGCAGGCACGTGGAGAACCTTAAAGGGAATGGCTACGGTGTAGCCGGGCGGTGGCGGCATGTGCAGGCCAGAAGAGTTCAGCAGCACGCCGAGCAGATTGCCTCCCACGACTCCGGCGATGGCGCCCATCGCGCCCAGCAGCGTGGCTTCCAGCATGAAGAGCGCCACGATCCACAGGCGCGGCGTGCCCATGGCCAGCATGGTGCCGATTTCGCGGGTGCGTTCGAGCATGGCCATCAGCAGCGTATTCACGCTGGACATGAGCACCATAAAGAAGACGATCACGCCCATGAAGAGGAAGATGCCGTTGAACATGGTGGAAACCTGCTTGTAATAGGTGGCCAGGTCGATCCATTTCTTGAGCGTCATCTCCTGCGGCAGGCCGCGCAGGCGCGGAATCAGCTCCGCGTAGGCGCGATCGGTATTGTCCGTGGAATCCAGGCCGACCACCAGGTTGGTGACGCGATCGCTTTGCAGCAGGCGCTGGGCCGCGGGCAGCGTGATGCGCAGATAGCGCGCATCCAATTCCGCCACGCCGGAGTTGACCAGGCCCACGATCTGGACATCGACGCCGTTCAGCGCGCCGTCCGAGGTCATGGCCAGCAGCGTCAGCCCATCGCCGACGCCGACGTTCATCGACTTGGCCAGGCCAACGCCGATCAGCGCCTCGACTTCGCCCGCGGGCTTGGCGTCCAGATCGCGTCCCGCCACGACGCGGGTGACGAATCCAAGGCTCTTTTCGGCATCCGGATCGACGGCGCTGCCCATGAAGCCCGCGGCCTTGGTTCCGTTGGAGACCATGCCGTAAAAGTCGATGCGCGGCGCCACGCCGCGCACGTGCTCGGCCGAACTGACCGTCGCGGCCACCTGACGCCAGTTCTCGATGCCCGTATCGAGCACGCGGGTTTCGTCGCGGCGGAAGTGGTCGGCGGTGAAGATCTGCAAATGGCCGAGGCCGTCGTTGATGGTGCTCTCGCGCAGCCCGTGCGTCATGAAGGCGAAGTATCCGCCGGCCAGCAGCAGTCCGGCGACGCCTCCGCCCACCATGCACAGGGTCATGATGGTGCGCCGGCGATTGCGGAAGACGTTGCGAAAGGCGAGAAGAAGGAACTTACCCACGGCTGCCTCCTTCGGAGCGGGTGTCGGACTCGATTTGGCCGTCGCACAGCCGGACGATGCGCGGAGTGTGCTCCAGCAGCCGGGCATCGTGGGTGGAGAAGATGAAGGTGAGACCGAGGCTGCGGTTGAGGTCGCGCATCAGGTCGATGAGTTGCGTGGCGTTGTGCGTATCCAGGTTGGCGGTGGGTTCGTCGGCCAGCACCAACGCGGGCCGGTGCACGATGGCGCGGGCCACGGCAACACGCTGGCGTTCGCCGCCGGAGAGCAGATCGGGGCGGTGATTGGCTCGGGCCGAGAGGCCGACGCTGTCAAGAGCCGCGGCGACACGCTGACGGCGCTCGCCGGCGCCGATGCCCTGGACGAGCAGCGGAAACTCGACGTTCTCGGCGGCCGTGAAGACGGGAATGAGATTGAAGGTCTGGAAGACGAAGCCGATCTTTTCGCGGCGCAGCGCGGTCATGCGGCTGGGGGTCAGCGTCGATGTGGCCACGCCGCCCACCTGAATTCCACCGCTGGTTGGCTTGTCGATGCAGCCGATCAGGTTCAGCAGGGTGGACTTGCCGCTGCCGCTGGGACCGGCAATGGCTAGAAACTCGCCGGCGGCGACGCGGAGATCGACGCTGTCGAGCGCGCTCACAAAGCTGTGGTCCAGGGGGAACCTTCGACTGACGGCTTCGACCCGGACGATATCGCCCATTGGATTCGGTTGATTCATGGGGTTCGTTCCCTTTCCAGAGTTTCTCGTTCTGTTGGCAAGGTAGATGGACGAGAACGGACGGTCGCGGGGTTTCCGACGAAGGGCCGGGAAAGCGGATGGAAGGTGGGTTTGGGAGGATGAACGGAAAGCAGGGGGTAGGAATCAGGAGGCTGGCGAACTCTGTGAGCCGGTCCGAGGGGCTGTCTGGCCCCCCGGAATCGAATCCTCGCTGTTTTGATGAAGCCTAGTTGGTTGGCGCGGGTGCTGGGGCGGGCGCTGGAGACGCTTCTCCCTTGGCCATGGCGCGAATGTAAAGGACAAGGTTCCACACTTCGTCGTTCTTGGCGCGGCCCTCCGCCTCGGGCGGCATCTTGTCCTTGCCCTTGCGGATGGCGTCGAAAAGATCCTGGTCCGACTTGCCGGCCAGCGACTTGGGATCGGTCCAGTCCGAAAGCTTCAACTGCATGTCGTTGGCCAGATCGGTCTTGCCATTGCCGTTGTCCCCGTGGCACATCGCGCAGTCGACTGCATACAGCTTTTTGGCCTTGGCCTGCGACTCGGCGGTCGGTCTCACGGGATTCTTGATGCCGGAGGGCGCGGGCGCCGGCGCCGGCGTTGGAGCAGCCTCCTGGGCCAGCCCTCCGGAAGTGGGTGTGGAAGTGAACGCAAACAGGATTGCCGCGAAAAAGACAAGAACTGGCTTCAACATAGCAGGCTCCTCAGTTGCAGGTGTCGGGAACAGGCATCATGCAGTCGAATGAATTTCTGCCACGCATTATAGGCCCAAAATAGCGCCATGGACCACCGGAGAAACACCGGGCTGCGCATCGCGAGGCCTTCGGTGCGGGACCGGACAGCCGCATCCCGAAACGGTCATCGGGATGCAAGATTTGTTCGCTCCGCGCCGCTCCTCAGTGCATTGCGGAGCCGCCCGCTCCGGCGCCGGGCTTGTTCTTGCTGAGCATGAAGGCCAGCGCAACCAGGCAGACGGACATCCAGGAGAGTTCCATGTAAACGTCCTGGTAGCCCTGCATCTGGGCCTGCATGTTGAGCTGATTGTAGACGGAAGCCAGCGCCATTCCCTTACCGTTGGCCGGGCCGAAGCTTCCGCCGAAGAAACCGGTGAGCGCCTGCGTCTGCTGCTGGAAGGCGATCGAGGCCGAGCTCATGGCGCTTTGCAAATGCTGCTGGTGCCAGGAGGCGCGGCTGGTCACCTGGGCATTGGTGAGGGCGATGAGGATGCTTCCGCCGATGTTGCGCACGAAGTTGATGAGGCCGGCAACCTGGTTGCTCTGCTCCTTGGGCATGCCCACATAGGCCGCCGTGGTGATGGAGATGAAGCAGAAAGGGATGGGGATCATCTGGACGACGCGCAGCCAGGAGGCGGAGGCAAAGGTCATGTTCAGGGTGGTGACCATGGCCGCATAGCGGAACGAAACGACAAAGAGGATGAAGCCGACCACCGTGAGCCAGCGCGCGGCCACCTTGCCGGTGGCATAGCCGGCCATGGGCATGACGAAGAGCAAAACAATGCCGCCGGCGGTGAGGGCCATGCCGGAGATGGTGGCCGTCCAGCCCAGCAACTGCTGCATGAACTGCGGCTGCAGAACGGTGTTGGCGTTGAGCACGCCGCCGACCAGCGCCATCAGGAAGCAGCAGATGGCGAAGTTCTTGAAACGGAAGAGCTTGAGGTTGATGAGAGGGTTTTTGTGGTTCCATTCCCAAAGGATGAGGCCCACGATGCCGAAGACAAACAGGAAGGCGAAGAAGCGGATGAAGCCGGAAGAGAACCAGTCGTTTTCTTCGCCTTTGTCGAGCATGATCTGGAGCCCGCCCATGGCGACGGTGAGGAAACCGAGGCCAAGGTAATCCATGTGGCGCAGGCGGGAGCGGTCGGCCTTGATCCAGGGCGGGTCTTCCACCAGGCGGCTGACCAGGATAAAGGCCAGAATGCCCACCGGAATGTTGATGAAGAAGATCCAGCGCCAAGAGAAGTTGTCGGTGATCCAGCCGCCCAGTGTGGGGCCGATGGAGGGCGCGAGAACGGCGACGAGGCCGTAGAGGGCAAAGGCCTGGCCGCGCTTTTGCGGCTCGAACGAGTCGGCCATGATGGCCTGGGCCATGGGCTGCATGCCGCCGCCGCCGGCTCCCTGGAGAATGCGGAAGACGAGCAGCAGGGGCAGCGACGGAGCCGCTCCGCAAAGAAAGCTGGAGACGGTGAAGATAACGATGCAGAGCACGAAGAAATTGCGCCGGCCGATGACGCTGGAGGCCCATCCACCAATGGGCAGGACGATGGCGTTGGCCACCAGGTAGCTGGTCAGCACCCAGGTGCCTTCGTTGGTGCTGGCGCCGAGCGAACCGGCGATGTGGGGCAGGGCCACGTTGGCGATCGAGGTGTCGAGCACCTCCATGAAGGCCGCCAGGGCAACGGTCATGGCAATGAGCCAGGGATTGACCCTGGGCTTCCAGGGCGCGGAGAGGCCGGGTTGCGGATTGGTGAGGGTGGTGCCGGCGCCGGCACGGGCCGGCGATGGGGGCTGCAACTCGGGCAAAAGTCTGCTCCTTCAGTTCAGTTGTTTTCTTGGGCCGGGGAAACTCGGCGTTACAGGGACCTTAGGTTCTTGCTTTGAAAGGGCGTGGAGTCTCTCAAATCTGCATACGGTTCTTTAGATTCCAGTTGCCGCCGTTGGGGTTCATGGATTCCGGTTCCGAGGGGTTAGGCAGCCCTGGGCGTTCGCCAACCCACCAGGGCAATGGCCAGCGCCGCGGCCTGCATGGCCACAATGAAACCCACGCAGGCAGGCCACTTGCCCAGCGCCCAGAAGGCTCCTGGAACCACCCCTGCAGCCGTTCCGCCCAGGTAGTAGCAGGTGACGTAAAGCCCCGCCGCCGTCACCCGCGCTCCGGCCGGAGCGGCCACGCGCAGATGCGAGCTGGAGGCCGTTTGCGCAATGAATACCCCGGAGGAGAGCAGCGCCAGCCCCACGATGACCACCGCGAGCGACGGCGCCAGCGTGAGCAGAACGCCGGTCATCGAGCACAGGATGGCGCCGGCAATGCCCGCGCGCAGTCCCACCTTGGTGATGAGAAAGCCGGCGGCCGGAGTGACGACCAGGCCAACCAGGTAGACGAAGAAGAGCGAACTCAGCGCGGTGGTAGAAAGCAGAAACGGCGCGGCGCTGAGGTGAAAGGTGATCCAGGTGAAAACGCCCACCAGCGAAAACAGCACATTGAAGCCGACGGCAAAGGTGGCTACCAGCCGGCGATTGCGGAAAAGTCCCTGCACCTGGTAGAGGAAGGTCAATTCTTCCGCCGAAATAGCCGGCGCGGGCGGGCGGCGGCGGCCGCGCGGCAGCCAGGCGGCCACCAGACCGGCGCCGGCCAGCGCCGCCGTGCCCAACACCAGAAAACTGACCCGCCAACTGAAGCGGTCGGCCAGAATGCCGCTGGAAACCCGGCCGACGAAGCCGCCCAGCGCCGTTCCGCTGACGTAGAAGCTCATGATGAGGGCGACGCGCTCGGGCGGCCACTCTTCTCCAATGTAGGTGATGACCACGGCAATGATGCCGGGCACCAGAATGCCCTGAAGAAAGCGCCAGACGATGAGTTGCGCAAGCGAAGTGGAGGTAGCGGCCAAGAGCGTGGGCACGCTGATGCCGACCAGCGAAGCCACAATCACCCGCTTGCGGGCCAGCCGCTCAGTAAGCGCGCCAAAGATGGGCGCCGACAGGGCCACGCCCAGCGTGGCCGCAGAAACCGTCATTCCCACGCCGGTCTTGGAGGCATGAAAGAGACGCGCCAGCAGCGGCAGCAGCGGCTGGGTGCAATAGAGCTCAAGGAAGGCACAGACGCCGCACAGAGCAACGGCAACGGCAGCCAGCGGACTGGGCTCCGAACGGCCGGATTGGGTGCCGGGCTCCATTCTTCAGGATAGTCCGGCGCGCGGCCGTGTTTCAGAATCCGTGCCGGAGGGCGGTATAACCTAGGGGCAGAGATGATGCCACTTCCCCCAAAACCACCGCGGCGCGGCATGGAAGCATTTGCCTTCCGCGACTTCAGGCGGTATCAGTTGGCGCGCGTGGCGGCGGTTCTGGGAGCCGAGGCGCAGGCGGTTGCGGTCGCCTGGCAGGTCTATTCCATCACCCATCGCCCGCTCGACCTGGGATTTACCGGTCTGGCGCTCTTTTTGCCGGGATTGCTGTTTCTGCTGCCGGCGGGCCACGCGGCCGACCGCTTCGACCGGCGCCAAGTCATCCTGGTTTGCTATGGCCTGCAGATGCTGTGCACCGCGGCGCTGTTGCTGCTGACCCGCGCGGGCTTGCAGACGGTCTATCCGATCTATGCGGTGCTGTTCTTTATGGGAACGGCGCGCGCCTTTTCTGGGCCGGCCAGTTCGGCGCTGATTCCGCATCTGGTTCCCGAGGCGCACTTTGTCAACGCCGTCACCTGGGGCGGCGCCATCTTCCAGTTCGCCAACATCACCGGCCCGGCGCTGGGCGGGCTGCTCTTCACGCTGCCCCTGGCGCGTTATCTGCCCGACGCGGAGTTGCAGGGCGCGGGGATTGTGTATCTCTTCACCCTGGGCACGCTGGCCTGGTTTCTGGCGCTGGTGGGCAGCCTGCATGTGAGGCCGGGCCGCATGGAGCACCGCGCCGCGTCGCTCAAGGTGATTCTGGCCGGCTTCCAATATGTGCGCCGCTCGCCGCTGCTGCTGGGAGCCTCTTCCTTGGACCTGTTTGTGGTGCTGCTGGGCGGAGCGACCGCGCTGATGCCGATATTTGCCCACGACATTTTGCACCAGGGACCGCGGGGGCTGGGCCTGCTGCGCGCGGCTCCGGCGGCTGGAGCGCTGACGGTGTCGCTGCTGATGGCGCGTTTTCCGTTTCGCCGCCGGGCCGGAGTGCGCCTCTTTGCCTGCGTGGCCATCTTCGGCGCGGCTACGGTGGTCTTCGGCCTTTCGCGCAGCCTGGTTCTGTCGCTGGCTGCGCTGGCCGTGGCCGGCGGAGCAGACATGATCAGCGTCATCGTTCGCGGCTCGCTGCTGCAACTGGCCACGCCGCCCGAGATGCGCGGCCGGGTGAGCGCCGTGAACTCGCTGTTCATTGGCGCCTCCAACGAACTGGGCGCGTTTGAGAGCGGGCTGACGGCGCAGTGGTGGGGAGCGGTGCGGGCAACGGTCATTGGCGGAGTGGGCGCGCTGGCCGTGGCCGGACTGTGGATGGGTCTCTTCCCCGGCCTGCGCCACATCGACGAACTC
Organism: Occallatibacter sp.; assembly: GCA_049515995.1. Lineage (GTDB taxonomy): Bacteria > Acidobacteriota > Terriglobia > Terriglobales > Acidobacteriaceae > Telmatobacter. Next base: position 23,115 of record JBEKTO010000031.1, read on the forward strand.
ACCTCGACGGCCTTGCGCCCGCGCAGCAAGCTGGCCGCCGCAACGAAAGGCGCGGCGGGCAAATGACTCGCGGTATCGCACCCTTGCGACAGAAAAAACTCGCAAGGATGGGGCACGGAGAATGGTTCCAAATGCGCGCAGATTTGTTCTAATCGTTCGGGGCCGTATCCAAAGGAGAATGCATGAAGACCTGGCAGAAGATTCTTGTTCCCACCCTGCTTACACTGGCTATCGGCTCCATCTACTTGTTCACCGTGTGGAGGCATCGCCAGGAGCCCGGCGTCCAGGGCCGGAACGCCGGCGCGGGCGAGACGCTGAGCAAGGACGATCTGGTGGTGCTCCGTGAATTCTTTCCGCAGCACTTTGACGACACCCAGCGACTGGAGGGGACGACGGTGTGGATGAAGAACGGCTACACCATGCCCTACTTTCCCTATGCGGGCGGCAAGGTGGAGTTTGACCGGCGCGCGGGGCTGATTCCCGCGGCCCAGCGGATGGAGGTGAAGAAGATCGTGAAAGCCGCCGTGCCGGCCAAGGTGGATGACAGCGTGGAGCATGGCAGCCGCCAGGCCTTCGCGGTCTTTGCGCTACCCGGCGGCGCGAACCTCTTCGCCACGCCCATTGGCTATATGGAGGGCCACGAGGAGGCCTATTACACCGATCTGCTCTTCTTCTACGACGATCCGCACGTCATTTATGCCCACTGGCCGCAGGACGTGTGGGCCGCCATCGACGCCCATCAGGTAAAGCAGGGGATGAGCGAGTTGGAGACCCGCATGGCGATCGGCCAAAAGATGCACCCCGACGGCGAGAAAGAGGGCGACCGCACGGTGAGCTACGACCAGGACGGGAGACACTGGACCGTCACCTTTGTGAAAAACCGGGCGACAACGATCCTGACGGCGGTTGGGAAAGGGTAACTCGGGCAGGTTGCAGGAGTCGGAAAGAAAGCAGCCCTGAAAAAGGAATCGAGCGGCTGCCCATCGAAAGAGGCAGCCACCCGAAAGTCAAAGTCTGAAGGCCAGTTCAGGAGACATTTTCAAGAGGCATGTACAGAGTATCGACAGCCAGGATGCATGTCTTGAGCCATTCGAGTGAGTCTGGCCTCCATCAATAGGTGGAGACTGGCATAGGATGAAGTGCTGTAGTCTGGTTGCGCCGCCGTGCATTCCTGTGTTTTCCCAATGAATGGGCAGGTGTGCGGCTTTTTGCGCAGGTTGGAGTTTGTTTGAGAGGCGATCCGCCCGCTCCCGTGGCCCGAATTCAAACCAACTCGCGGAATCCATCGGGCAAGGCCGGCCGGCGCTTGCCCTCTCCACACAGCTTCGCTCGTCTACGCCCGGCCGTCCGCTGGCTTTTGGCCGCACCTCTGCTGGTGTGCGCACTCACGGGCCTGGCGCTGGAGCCCTCGACGCCGCTGGCCAGCTATGGCCGCCAGGCGTGGGTGATGGAGAACGGGCTGCCGCAGAACACCGTGCAGGCGCTGGTCCAGACCCAGGACGGATTTATCTGGCTGGGAACCGAGGTGGGGCTGGTGCGCTTCGACGGCACCGGCTTTGCCATCTTCGATCGCAATTCCACTCCCGCGCTGCCCGGGAACGACGTGCGCTGCCTTCTCGCAGCCCGCGACGGCTCCCTCTGGATTGGCACCAGCGACGGGCTCGCCCGCTGGAAAGATGGCGCAGTCACCGCCTTCACCACAGCAAATGGCCTGCCAGGGAATGGAATTCGTGCGCTCGTGGAGGCGAGCGACGGCGCGCTATGGGCTTATGCGGATTCGGGACTGGCGAGGCAGTATGGAGAGCAATTCAGGGCAAAAAGCATCTGGCAGCCCGGGACAATGATTACGAGCGTTACAAAGGACGGGCAGAGTGGCACATGGTTGGACCCGGGCCCAAATGCAGGGAACGACTGGAACCTGCGTGCCCCGGTCGCGGGGCTTCCTCAGGACGCGTTCGAGTTTGTTGCAGAATTGGCCGATCGACAATCCGCTCTCGGGAGCAAAAGCGGATTGCTGATAGTGAACGCGGCGGGGAGGTCGAAGACGAATCTGGCCGTCGGTAAGGAACTACCTGGAAGCCGAATTCAAGTGGTCCTTGCCGACCGCGAGGGCGCCTTGTGGATCGGCACCAATGGCGGGCTGGCTCGTTGGGCAGACGGCAAGCTGCAACGGCTTCCGGTCACCGATCCGCTGGCTTCGGCGTCGGTGCTGACGCTGATGGAAGACCGCGAGGGCAATCTGTGGGTGGGAACCGAGACCGAAGGAGTTCACATCCTGCGCGATCAGCGCTTCCACACCATCGGCGCGCGCGAGGGCCTCTCTTCCGACGGCACGACCAGCGTGGTCGAGGACCAGGCCGGAACCTTGTGGGTGGGCACCAGCGGCAGCGGCCTCAACGCCTTGCGCCGAGGCGGCGCAGGCGGCGCCGCGAAGAGCTACTCGGTGCGCAACGGCCTGCTCAGCGACGTGATTCTGTCGCTGGCCGCAGCGCCCAACGGCGACCTGTGGGTGGGCACGCCGGACGGATTGAACCGCATTCGCCGCGGCGCCCTCGCTTCCTTTACTTCCGCCGACGGCCTACCCGACGACTTTATCCGCTCGCTGCTGGCCGACGCCGACGGCTCGCTGTGGGTGGGCACGCGGCGCGGGCTCCTGCACTGGACGGGCGGACCCGCCGGCGGGCACGCACCGGCGCGCATGGAGACCTATACGCAGGCCAGCGGCCTGGGCAGCGACCTGGTAGGCGCCATGGCCCGCGACTCGGCCGGCGACCTGTGGATCGCCACCTTGGCCGGCCTCTCGCGACTGCACGCGGGCAAAGTCGCCAATTACACCACCGCCAACGGGCTGTCGAGCAACGTGATCACGGCGCTCCTGGCCCGCGGCAATGGAACCCTGCTCATCGGCACACAGGACCATGGTTGGAACCTGTGGGATGGCCGGCATTTCTCCCCGGTGACGCACAACGGGCTGGACCGGACGACCATCCACGCCATTCTCGACGACGGGCAGAATCATCTCTGGTTCGCCACGGGCGATGGCATCGCGCGCTGCGACTGCGACATGTCGGGCGGCTGCTCGCACTGGATCGAGTTCGGTACGGCCGACGGGCTGCGCAGCCGCGAGACGGCCACCAACAGCCATCCTTCGGCCTGGCGCTCCCGCGACGGGCACCTCTGGTTTGCCACGCCCAAAGGTTTGGTCGAAGTGGATGCGGCGCACTTTCCGGTGAACGCCGTTCCGCCGCCGGTGGCGCTGGAGCGCTTTGCCGTGGACGACGTCTCCCAACCACTGCGTGGGGCAGCCGCCTGGTTGAAGATTTCGGCTGGGCATGTGCACTTCGAGTTCGACTACGCCGGGCTGAGTTTTACCGCGCCGCAGAAGGTGCGCTACCGCTTTATGCTGGAGGGCTTCGACAGGGGCTGGACCGAAGCCGGGTCGCGGCGCACGGCCTACTACACCAACATTCCGCCGGGCCGCTACACCTTCCGCGTGCAGGCGGCCAACAACGACGGCTTATGGAACACCGAGGGCGCGGCGCTGACCTTCGAGTTGCGGCCGCATTTCTATCAAACCGTGTGGTTCTACGCTCTGCTGCTGATGGCCGCCGCCGGACTGGTTCTGCTGCTGCTGCGGCGCCGCCTGCGCGCGGCCGAAAGCGAGTTCCGCGCGGTGCTGGGCGAGCGCAACCGCATAGCCCGCGAGATTCACGACACGCTGGCCCAGGGCTACGTGGGCATCTCGGTACAGTTGGAGGTGCTGGCCGAACTGCTGCGCCAGCGCAAGGTGGAGGCCGCGGCCAAGCATCTCGATCTGACCCGCGGCACCGTGCGCGAGGGACTGGCCGACGCGCGCCAATCCATCTGGGCGCTGCGCTCGCAGGACTCGAACGAAACCACGCTGCCGGTGAGGTTGCGGCGCATGGTGGAAGGCGCGGGAGGACACGGCTGTAAATCGAAATTCAGCATCTTTGGCGCTTATCGGCCTCTGCCTCCGGGCACGGAGCGGGAAATTCTGCGCATCGGCCAGGAGGCCATCCATAATGTGAACAAGCACGCCGGAGCGAAGAACCTGTTTGTGCAGTTGGAGTACGGGCCAGGCGAGGTTGCGCTGGAAGTGCGCGACGACGGGCGCGGGTTTGCCGCGGGCAGCGAAGCGGAATCCACACCGGGCCATTACGGATTGACCGGAATGCGGGAGCGGGCGGCGGCCATCGACGGCCGGCTCGAAGTTTCGAGCGAGCCGGGAGCGGGAACCACGGTGCGGCTGAAGGCAGCGGCGCCGAGAGAAACAAAAGAGGCAATGAGGGAGCAACGGTGACAAAGGAATCGATTCGCGTGCTGGTTGTGGAAGACCACCACGTGGTGCGCCAGGGGCTGGTGGCCCTGCTCAACGTGGTGGAAGGCCTTGAAGTGGTGGGCGAAGCCGCGGACGGCGTGGAGGCCATTGCCCAGTTCCGCAAGCACCAGCCGGATATTACCTTGATGGATCTGCGCCTGCCGCGGATGGGCGGAGTGGACGTGATCCAGCGCATCCGCATGGAATCACCGCAGGCGCGGGTCATTGTGCTCACCACCTACGACGGCGACGAAGACATCTATCGCGCCTTGCAGGCCGGCGCGCGGGCTTACCTGCTGAAGGGCATGACCACCGAGGAGCTGATTGCGACCATCCGCACGGTTCACGCCGGCAAATCGCACATTCCCGCGGCGATTGCGCAGCGGCTGGCCGAGCGCATGGGCACCGAGGAGCTGACGCCGCGCGAGTTCGACGTGCTGGAGCAGATTGTGCACGGCAAGAGCAACAAGGAGATCGCTACCGAGCTTGAAATCTCGGAGGCCACGGTGAAGACGCACATCAACAGCCTGCTGGGCAAGCTGGGCGTGACCGACCGCACGCAGGCCGCCACGGCCGCCATCCAGCGCGGCATTGTTCCACTCGAATCGCTGAGAAAGCCAAAACCATGACTTATGAACGGATGAAACGAGTACTTTGTTGCGGAGTTCTGCTGGCGCTTTTGTCTCCGCTGGCGGAGGCGAAGAAGGGACCGGTTTGGCGGCAGGCCAGCGATGCGGAGCTGGCGTCGCTCTTGCCGGCGCGGGCTCCGGTGGAGAAGGAACACATCGAGACCGAGATGCGCACCGCCTCGGGCATTGTGAACAGCCGGGGACATTTCATTGCCGGCGTGCTGCTCATCACGGCCGGCTACTCGGCCAACGGCAAGTATTCGCACTATCTGATCGTGCAGGCGCCGGTGCGGATCGGCGGCGTCGCCCTCAAGCCCGGCGAGTATGTTTTCGGCTACGAGCACACGGGCGAGGTGCTGAGCGTGCACTTCCACGAGGCCGCGACGGGCACTCTAGTGGGCACCACGGACGCGCATTTCATCGCTGGCTCCAGCCGCGTTTCGAGCCTGCGCATCTGGCCTCCGGGCGACAAGGCGCTGATCCAGATCGGGCGGTATGGGATTCCGTACGAACTGGGCGAGGAGTAGCACCCGGCTTCACTTGCTCAGGTATTTCATCCCGGTATCGCACAGGATAGTGACGACGGTCGCACCGGGTCCCAGTTGCTCTGCCAGGCGCAGAGCGGCGATGACGTTGGCGCCGGTGGATGTGCCCGCAAAAAGACCTTCTTCTCTGGCCAGCCGCATCGCCATGGCCTTGGCCTCTTCCGTTGAGACCCGTTCGATGCCGTTGGCGATCTCCGGCTGCCAGAGCGGCACCACATAACCCGCTCCGATGCCATCGATCTTGTGAGCGCCCGACGGGCCGCCCGACAGAACCGCGGATTCAGCGGGCTCGACGGCAACGATTCCGATCTGACCGTTCAGGCGGCGCAAGGCTTCCCCGGTGCCGCGCAGAGACGCCGCGGTGCCCACGCTCTGAACGAAGCCATCGACCTTGCCATCTGTCTGATCCCAGACCTCCTCTGCCAATTTGCGATAGGCGGCAAACTGGTCCCGATTGTTCATCTGATCGGTCCAGTAGGCTCCCGTATCCTCCGCGACGATGCGCGCGGCTTCGATCATGTCTTTGGTGAGTTTTTCCGTCATGCGCCCGCTCTCGCTGGGAACGATTTGCAGCCTCGCGCCAAAGGCCTGCATGTGCAGGAGCTTTTCTTTGGCGAAGGCGTCTGAAGTGACGATGTGCAGCGGATGGCCCTTCACCGCGCAGACGAGGGACAGCGAGACGCCGGTGCTGCCGCCGGTGTATTCGACGACCGGACCGCCCGCCGCAAGACGGCCATCGGCCTCCGGCGCTTCGATCATGGCCAGCGCCATGCGGTCTTTCATGCTGCCGGTGGGATTCTCGCTTTCAATCTTCAGCAGAATGCGCGCGCCGTTCTGCGGCACGATCTTGCGCAAGGCCAAAAGAGTGGTGTTGCCGATGCAATCCAGAATGTTTTGCGGCAGTTTGTTCATGATGGCGGTTCGCTTTCTCGTGATGGCTCGATGAAGCGGGGCCCGATTTCCAAACCTTCCAAATCTATCACGGAACGCGATTCCGTCTGCCCATCGCAGCAAAGACCCGCGCGATGCGGGCCTTTGCTGCTGACTTCGGACGGAGCGAACAAACTATTTCTGCGCGGTCAGCACCGGCTTCTTTGCCGCAGACGCGGGCGGATTGACCTGCGCATTCAAGTAGTCGGCCAGATCGTCAACGTCCTGCTTGGTCCCCACCATGGGCGGCATGAAGCGGCGGTAAGGCGAGTCGGATTTGTAGTCGTGCAACATGGTAATGAAGCTGCCGATGTTGGCGCGGTCGCGGCCGGCCAGCAGTTGAGCCAGCGGACGGTAACCCGAGAGCGTGTGGCAGGAGCCGCACTCTCCGCGGAAGATGGCTTCGCCGCGCGAGTAGCTCGACGCCGGTGTGTTCCCTGCCCCGTGCCAGACCCAATTCGTATGCGCCAGATAGCCCTCGGTGTTGATGCGGGCGACATACGGAACGCGCACGCCGTTCGAGTACATCCAGCGGCCGATGACGTAGGGCTTGCGCAGCATCTCGCGCGAGTACTCGCCCGCGCCGGTGGCGATCAGCGCCAGCATCAGCACGGCGATCGCGTGCGAAAGGTTGAAGTCCAGCGGATTGCGGTAGGCCAGGAAGTAGGCGACCCCGATGATGGTGGCCGAAGTGACGATGATGATCAGCGCCATGCGCGTGACCGTGGAGAAGGTGCCGGCATTGATGGTATCGATGCCCAGGGTGAGCAGAGCCTGCTGCGAGGCGGGAACCATCATGTAGTACCAGATCATGAGGAAGGGCATGGCCACGAAAGACGGCACCAGCCACTTGACGCTCCACTTGACCATGCTGGACTTGAGCGCGGGCTGCTTGTCGCCGTCGATGCGGCTGGCGGTGATGAGCGCCCACACGCCGGCCAGCGAGCAGCAGACGCAAGTGCGCAGAAACAGGCTGGGCCAGTAAGTGGGATTGAAGAAGGCGTTCCAGAACTTGCTGGCTTCCTGGCCCGTGCCGGCAACGGCGAGCCAGGTGTCGCCCGGCGTGAGCATGAAGGAGAGAATGCCGTTGATGATGATGAGCGTGGCGGCCGAGGCTCCGGCATAGACCCAGCCCACCTTCAGGTGCAGCTTGGCGTCGATGCGGTTCCAGGTGTAGTAGTAGACCGCGATGGTGCTCAGCTCGACGAGGAAGAAGACCCACTCCATGGCCCAGCCGAAGACGAAGTTGTGGATCAGCGTGCTAGTGGCCTCGGGATGGGTCAATCCGATGGCGAACCAGATGCCCACGCCGGAGATGGTGCCGAAGACGCCGGTCAGGATCAGGAAGAACTTCGAGTAGCTGGCCAGTTGTTCCAGCCAGTCGGCGCGGCCCTCGCGCAGAGCCTTGCGCTCGGCCAGCGGCAGATAGAGCCCGCCGCCCACGGCAAACTGCGAGATCATGACGTGGAAGATGGCGATGATGCCGATCACCCAGCCCGAGCCGAGATAGGGAATGTTCCAGAATGGATAGTTCATCGTTGACTCCAGTGGACAGTGGGCAGTGAACAGTAGACAGTGAAAAATGAGCGGCTATCGCCGGTTCAGGTTTGGAGCTTCCTCAGAATCGTGAAGATCATTTTGCCAACCTCATGGGAGAGACTCTCAGCTTGGTCGAGAAGCTGGGGATCGCCAAGGCCGAGTCCGCGGGCGATTTCCAGTTGGGTTTGCAGTTCGCAGTTCGAGCCGCGAGCGATACCGAGGAACTGCTTGAACTCGCGTGTGTTCAGTCGTCCCTGACCCTCTGCTATGTTGCTTGGAATCGAAACGGCAGAGCGTCGGAGCTGAGCAGTGAGTCCGAAGACCTCTTCACGAGGGAAGAGCTGACTGAGACGATAGATTGCAAGCGTCAGTTCCATCGACCTTTGCCAGACCTGCAGGTCGCGGAACGATTGAACGGCCGTTGTCGTCATTGCATCACCCTGTTCACTGTTCACTGTCCACTGTCCACTGTTCACTGCATTACCGGATCGTCCAATAGCCGATGACCGTGGTGACCAGCAGCGCGAAAACTGCCAGCAGACCGAAGTAGTGGGCCGCGCGTCCGCGCCGGCCTTGTTCCTTGCTCGTGTCGTAGAACGGAATCAAAACCCACAGCGCGATGCCGACGGTGAAGAGCAGAATTCCCGCAATCTCGCCGATCTCGCCGGGCAGCACCGCGCCCAGCATCTTGAGCATCTCGAAGGGGCTCATGAAGTACCACTCGGGATGAATGCCGATGGGCGCTGGCGCCAGCGAGTCGTATGGTTTTCCCAGCGCCCAGGGAAAGACCGAGGCCAGCAGCGCCAGAATGTTGAGCGAGATGAGCCACATGGCCAAATCCTTGCGCAGGAAGTTGGGCAGGAAGGGCATGGCTTTGCGCTCGGAGGGCGGCAGGGCTTCAACCGACGGCGGCACGGCGTTGCCATGGCGCTGCACCAGCCACAGATGAAAGCCGAGCAGCGGCAGGAAGATGGCCGGCAGCACCACCACGTGCAGGGCAAAGAAGCGCTGCACCGTAAATTCGCTCACGTCCGGGCCGCCGCGCAGCATATTGGCGATTGCCGGCCCGATCCATGGAATCGCCGCCGGAATCTGCAACCCGACCTTGGTGGCAAAGTAGCTCAGTTCGTCCATGGGCAGCAGGTAGCCGGAGAAGCCGAAGACCGAGGCGATGCCCAGCAGCGCCATGCCGCTCAGCCAACCGAATTCGCGCGGCTTGCGGTAGGCCTTCATGAAGAAGACCGAGAACATGTGCACCAGAATGGAGAAGATCATCAGGTTGGCGGACCAGGCGTGCGCCGAACGGATGAGCCAGCCGAAGTGCATCACGAAAGTGATCTGGCGAACACTCTCGTAGGCCTCGGCGCCCGGCCGGTAATAGACCAGCAGCAGCACGCCGGTGAAGCACTGCACCAGGAAGAGGAAGAGCGAAATGCCGCCCCAGTAGTACCAGAAGGATTGGGAGTGGACGGGGACGGTCTTGTGGCGTGCAAAGGCGGCGAGTTCGCTCAATCCCAGGCGCTCATCGACCCAGTCGTAAATTGCATCGGTCTTTGAAGTCATGCCTTCTTATCCTTTTTGCGTTACGCGCGCGAGACTTCCACGCCGGTGTCGTTCTTGACCGCTTTGAAGAGGGTGAGCGGCTTGGGCGGCGGGCCGCTGACGTTGGCGCCGGTGTAGGGGTTGTAAACTCCGCCGTGGCAGGCGCAGTGGATGCGGTCGGCCTGCGGCTCATATTGCACCGTGCAGCCCAGATGCGTGCAGACCGCGGTCATCGCAATCCAGCGGCCGTCCTCGTGATGGATCAGCATGGCCGGAGCAGTGCCGAACTTGAACATCAGCACCGCGCCCAGCGGCAGCTTTTGCGCGTCCTTGAGCGTGACCTCGGTGACCGCCGTGGCGCTCAGCGCCATCTCCTCCGGAGAGGCCAGATAGCGGTAGATCGGATAAGCCAGGGCCGCGGTATACGCCAGGCCGGCGGCTCCGGCCGCCGCCAGAAAGGCGCGCCGCGTTCTGATCTCGCCAGGCTCCAGATGTTCCGGGACGATGATTCCAGAATTCGTCTCTTCGTTCATAGACCTCACATCGCGGGCCGTCAGGCCGCGCCCTCCATCGTTTTGCTTGCGCGCGCCACCACGGACACGAGCCATCCGATCACGCCCAGGCCGGCCACAAAGAGAACCAGGAACAGTCCCACCACCCACCAGTTGGTGGCCACGGCCCGCTGCCACACGTCGTAGCCTTTGCTGAGAAGGGTCAGGTCGCGCACGCCGTCGCGGTAGACGGTAAACAGAATCTCAACCAGCACGGCAACGAGCACCGCGGCCCAGCTCAGCAGGCCGGTCGCGCGCTTGCCGAATCCGGCGATGGCTCCCAGCAGAACGGCCACCGCGACCAGCGCCAGCCAGCCGTAACCGGCAAATCCGGCAAACTTGTAGAGCGGATAGCCAGAGTGCCCGGCAAGACCGGCCTTGACCACCTCCGGCTGCACGCTGGCGGCCCACACTCCGGCGGCCAGATAAACCACCCCGAAGAGCGCGGCCACCTTGCCGCCGAGGCCGGCTACAAACCGCTTCTCCTCAGCAGTGAAGGTCGAGCGGCCCGCGAGATACACCAGCCACAACCCTCCGATGAACAGGCCGCCGGCCATCATCAGCAGCCAGCGCGGCGTCAGCGTGGGGTCGCCCGTGGGCAGATAGGCGCCCATGGCTGAGGCGGAGTACATATCGCGCCAGACCTCGGGGCGCAGCATCAGCGTCATGTTGGTCGAGAGCAGCCGGGCAACGCTGCCGGCCAGCAGCCACGCAATGAGGCCCACCCACCAGGCCGAGCGCCCGGCCTGAAGCCGCGCCTGGAACTGGTAGAGCAGCCAATAGGTCAGCATGAGAATGCCGACGATCGAAATCCAGTAGAGGCCGATCAGCACGCTGCTGGTGTAAAGTGCGCGGCCATAGAGCACCTGCGCAAAGAGCAGCGGCGGCACGCCGAGGTTGATCACGAAGGTCATGACCACCGTGAGCCGTCGCGCCAGGGCCCGCGCGGCGACCAGCGAGACCGGCGAACTGCGGAAGAGACTGAGCAGCACCGCAAGCAGCAGTCCGCCCAGCAACATCTCCACGGCCACAAAGTGCAGCGCCAGAGTCACGACATGGAGCAGCTTCAGCAACCATATCGGAGCTGGCAAAGGAATGGGATCGACTGCGGGAAATGGATACATGACGTTCTGAAGATTCCTTTCACTCTCCGGCGGACGTGCAAGTTGCAAAGAGGGCGGCCACGTCCCTTCGCCGCGCCGGGATGCGCCGGCCTCCAGTCCCAGCCGGCACTCCAATCCAGTTCACCATCATAAGCCACGCCTCGGCTGCAGACATGGGTTTGGGCGGTGGGAAGCCGCGAAATATTTTGGACTGTTTTGCTCCAAATTCAGATGGAAAGATAAGAGTCATCTTCTGCGCCGAAGACGGTCTGTGACGCGCAACACGTGCTGATGTGACAAACTCAACTGCGCAGCCGGCTCACTGCAAATAGGATCGAAAACCTGGAGCGGAAGTGTCGCCGGAGTGCGGCGGAGTTTCCCATTCCTCGGCGCTTTCGGCTATGTTGTCAGTTCGTCAGGATATTCCATGAAGAAAACCAACTCGTCGATGCAACTGACGCGCGCCGCCGACTATGCCATTCGTGCCATGGTCCACCTGGCCGCCCTGCCTGCCCATCGGCGCGCCTTGCTGCCCGCGCTGGCTGAGGCCACGGGCGCTCCCGAGAGCTTCCTTTCCAAGGTGCTGCAAGCCTTGTCGCAGGCCAAACTGATCTCTTCGCGGCGGGGACAGGCCGGGGGCTTCGCCATTCTGCCCGCCGGCTGCCAGGCGTCGATGCGCCAGGTGATCGAGGCCATCGACGGCCCCTTGTGTCTGAATGTCTGCCTGGCCACTGAGCGATCCTGCTCCAGGAAAATCTGGTGCCCGGCGCACCCGGTCTGGGCGCGGGCTCAGGAGGCCATGCTCGGCGTCCTCAACGTAACGCTGGTCGCCGACCTGGCCGCGCAGGCGTCTGCCGTTGAAGTTCCCACGGCCGGCAGCGCAAAGGCCGCAGGTTTGCTCCCTCTTCGCGGGAATGGCCAGTGAGCGCGTGAGCGGATCGGCCGCGCTGCCGGGCAATCGGCATCGCGCAAAGCTCCACCTTTCGGTCTATGCCTGCCCTCATCCCGCCCCGTATACTTGCTGCCATGTTTGAGGCACTGCGCACCACCACTGTCTTGGGACTGCTGGCGGCGGGAGTTCCCGCATTTCTTTCCGCACAAGCCACAGCTCCCGGTGCTCTTCCCCCAGGGCAAACGGCCGAAACACCCGCTGCACAATCCGCGCCGATGGGCACTTCGGCAGGCAACTCGGCGCACCCCGCGCTCCTCGACGCGCAGCATCGGCCCATCACCGCCGGCGGCTTCGTCAAGACCGGGCCCATCGTCTTTGAAGACATCTCGGAGAAGGCCGGCCTCACCCACTGGACCCACAAGATGGGCACGCCGGAGAAGAAATACATCGTCGAGACCAAGGGCTCCGGAGTGGGGCTTATCGACTATGACCATAGCGGCTGGCTGTCGATCTACGTGGTGAACGGCTCGACCGTGGATGCGCTCACGGGCAAGGAGACGCCCCCCCACGCGGCGCTCTTCCGCAACAATCACGACGGAACCTTTACCGACGTAGCGGCCCAGGCGGGCGTAACCAACGACCGCTGGGGCACGGGCGTGGCCATCGCCGACTATGACAACGACGGCTGGCCCGACATTTTTGTCTCCAATGTGGGCAAGAACCGGCTCTATCACAACAATCGCGACGGAACCTTTACCGACGTGGCCGAGAAGGCCGGCGTGCAGTTGGGCAACTGGTCCAGCGGAGCCACCTGGGGCGACTACGACGGCGACGGCCGCCTGGATCTCTTTGTGGCCGGCTATCTCCATTGGGACTGGAACAACCTGCCCGTGAGCGGCGAGGGCGGAGCCACCAACGCCTTCTGCACCTTCCGCGGCGAGCAAACGGCCTGCGGACCGAGGGGGCTCAAAGGCGAGCCGGACCATCTCTTCCACAACAACGGTGACGGAACCTTTACCGATGTGAGCGAAAAGGCCGGCGTGGCCGACAAGCCGGGCTACTACGGGCTGGGCGCGGTCTTTGTGGACATCAACAACGACGGCAAAATCGATCTGCTGGTGGGCAACGACTCCACGCCCAACTACATGTATCTGAACAAGGGCGACGGCACCTTCGAGGACGTGAGCTACGCCTCGGGCTTCGCGCTCAACGAGGCCGGCCGCGAGACCGCATCGATGGGCATCGCGGTGGGCGACTACCAGAACAACGGCCAACTGGCCATCTTCGACACCACCTTCTCCGACGACTACAAGCCCTTCTACCGCAACGAGGGCGACGGCAACCTGACCGACATCAGCTACCAGTTGGGCATTGCCGAAGTTTCAGTTCCCTTCCTCAGTTGGGGCGACGCCTTTATCGACTACGACAACGACGGCTGGAAGGACCTGCTGATGGCCGACGGCCACGTCTACCCGGAGGCGGACAAGTACAACTGGGGCACCAGTTGGGCGCAGCGGCCCATGCTCTTCCATAACATCGAGGGCAAGCGGTTCGAGGCTGTTCCGGCGGTGGAAGGAACCGGCCTGGCGGTGGTCATTGCTGGCCGCGGCATGGCTGTCGGCGATCTCTTCAACGACGGCAAGCTCGACGCGGTGATCAACGTGATGGACGGCCATCCGGTCCTGCTCCGCAACGTGAACCCGGACAAGAATCACTGGCTCGAACTCAAGCTGGTGGGCGGCCCGAAAAGCCCGCGCGACGCGGTGGGCGCCACAGTCTACGTGACCGCCAACGGCATGAAGCAGCGTGGCGATGTGCTCAGCGGCGGCAGTTATCTCTCCAGCAACGATCCCCGCCCGCACTTCGGCCTGGGCCAGGCAACCACTGTGGATGCGATCGAAGTCCACTGGCCCAGCGGCAAAGTGGAGCACTTCACCGTCCCCGGCGTCGACCGGATTGTGACGCTGACGGAGGGGACAGGGAAATAGTGAGTAGGGAATAGGGAGTGGGGGATAGGGAGTAGGAGACGCCCGGCATCGAGCAAGCCGCCAGTGATTGCTTGGTTACTGACGGTTTGCCGGTGATACAACCGAAATCCTAGATTTTCTCCCAGGAAGCTCAATTCGCGCCTCCTCCGGCACTGCGGCTGGAATCGGCGGGTGGCTGGACAGTGTTTTCGCCGAACTTTCTTTGCGGTTGTCACGTATCTTGCGATTATGCTGAAGGTCCACATGACGTCACTGAACAGGACGGCCCGTATCGCCGGCCTTTGGTACCTGGGGTTCACTCTGGGGCCGTTCTACCTGCTCTATGTCCCGTCGCAAACGGTGGTGCACAACGACGCTGGCGCAACTGCAGCGCGTGTTCTCAGCCACGAGACCCTATACCGCTGGGGCATGTTTGCCGAGACGCTGGGCGCGGTCATCTTTATCGGGCTGAGCCTGGCGCTCTATCGCCTTTTTGAAGGCGTGGACCGCCACCGGGCACGGCAACTGCTGGCTCTAGTGTTGGTGTCCTCTGCGCTAGGTCTAGTGAACGTGGTCTTCAGCGCAGCCGCGCTGATCATCTTCAAGGGTGGCGATGCCTTCGCCGCTTTCGACAGCCACACACGCGAGACTATCGGGATAGTCCTGATCAGGATGCACGGGCAGGCGAATGGCATTAACCAGATGTTCTGGGGACTGTGGCTGCTGCCTTTTGGAGGGCTGGTGGTGCGCTCGCGCTTCTTGCCGCGTTGGCTCGGGTACTGGCTCCTGCTGGACGGGATTGCGTGGGTTGCCGTCGGCGTGACCTGGTTTTTCGCTCCGGATTCCACCGACGCTCTGTTCCGCTACTTCCAGCCGGTGTTTCTGGCCGAGCTTGCGGCCATGCTCTGGTTGCTTGTCGGGGGTGCCAAGGAGTCGGAGATCGCGACTGCTACTAAGTAATTTCCACACCCGGCTGTTGCGAAGAACTCTGTCGATGGGGAATGGGGAACTGCTTGTTCAGCGCGAAGCAATATCCAGCGATACTACCCCAAGCCAGATTTCCGGGTTCCGGGCGTATCGTCGCCAATCCGGAAGCTGGCCACTTCAACTGGTTGGGAGCCGGGCGCCCCATCCTTGAATCGTCTTTTGATTCAAAGGTGGGAGGTCACGAATCCAAACCAGCCGCAGGCAAATTCTACCCGGATCTCAAGACAAGCCGTGCGAAGAAAAACTACTCCAGAACCAGCACATTTCCGCCGTAGTCCGCCCCGGCCAGGTACCTGATCCCCTTATCGAACGTGACCAGAACGCTGTCCTCTTTCACGGCCAGCCCCAGTAGATAGGCGTCCGTCACCTGCTGGTGTCCGAACAACCGGTCGGAAAACGGCGCCGTGAGCGCAGCCCAACTGTCCCTGATCGGCCAATACCGGTAGCCGGGATGGGCGGCAAAGTCGGCCAGTACCGCTGCCGCCTGCGCAAACGTGCGGGACGCAGGCCGGTAGCCCGGATTCGTTGTCACCCTCACAAAGCCAGCCTCCGTGAGCGGACAGACTCCCCAATCCTGATGGCCAGAGGAGATGAACCACTCTTGGATACTCCGGTGATGCTCGTGGTCATGGTCCGACAGTGCCACCAACGCATTCAGGTCGAGCAGGAATCGAGGCTTAGTCGATTTCACTTTCAGCCTCTTTGACCATCTGCGCTGTCAGTACCTTGCCGGTAGGCGGAAACATCGCAAGCCCGCTGGCCGACCGCCGGATATCCGGCGCCGGAGGCGGCGCTGCCTCCCCCTTCCGAATCAACTCGCCGATGGCGGCGCCCAGCGTGATTCCCTTCGCAGCTGCATAGATCGATGCGAGCTGGTGGACATCTTCATCGAGTGTGACATTTGTCCTCATATGCAGATTTTACACCATTTTCCAAAATCTCACCACATTTTAGATTGGTGCATTTATGCCAATTGGCGTTAGATGGGCGCCAGGCTCCCAGGTCCCGCTTTTGGGACCTGGGATACCAAAATCCTCCATCCGCGATTTGCATAAAATATCCCTCCCTCAGCGCATAATCGAAATAGAGAACAAGGCCGCTCAAGATGCCGGGCGCCGCTCGGTGAAAACGAGGTCGCATTTTGAGGCCCGAAGGGGGCTATTTCCTTCCGTATAGTCACCGAGACAACCCATCTCTTGCGCACTTATTTATTCAGAAAACATCCGCCTTTAGCAGGACGTTTTGAAGGGAGAAGAAGGCCGGCCAGACAGCATCGCCGGGAGGCAAACCCATGAAATACAAAGCCCTTACCGCGCCCGAACGCCAAGCTACCAGCCTGCATCCCTCCAACAATCCAAAAAAACGCGGATTTTCGGCTGTAAAACTGTAAATCATCGATAAGCACTTTGGAATCAAAGGCTTCTGGTCAACTTCTGGATCGGAATACTGGCGCTGTATCCCAGTAAAACTTCGGACGCCCGCCGCTCAGAACGTAATCCGCCCTGACACTTCCAAGCTGCGCGGCCCTGCGCCTTCGGCGGTTTGCAGCGCGGTGATGGAGCCAAAGCCGCTGGAGTCCACTTGCATGTTGGGTGGCTCGTAGTTGCGATGGTTGAAGACGTTGGCCGCTTCCACGCCGAGTTGGAACTTGGACTTCTCGACCAGCGCGAAGTTCTTCATCAGCGAGAGAGAGAAGTTATCCGTGCCGGGGCCGACGACTCCGCCCACGGGCGCGTTGCCAAAGCGGCCGATGCCCGCGCCGCTTGCGCTTTGAAGGTTGAGGTAAGGGAAGGCCGCGGGATTGAGCCACTGCGCAGTGGTGCGATGGGGCGCATAGAGAGAAACGCCGCTCAACCGATCGGGGCGCGCCTGGCCGACCGTGGTGAGAATGTTCGTATTGGCCGGATCGACGGTCTGCTCGTAGGGCGTGAGGAACGGACCGCTCTGGAGAACGGTGACCCCGGCCAGTTGCCAGTCGCCGACGATGCGGTTCAAGAGAGCGCCAGTGCTCAGCCAGCGCTGCCCTTGGCCGAAAGGCAGATCGTAAAGATAGGTGGCCAGGAAGCGGTGGCGGCGATCGTAGATGACGTTGCCGTAGTCGAGGCCGGGATGGAAGCGGTCGGTCAAAAAGCTGCCGCCGGCCACGGCGAAGGCGTTGGGCGTCGCGCCGCCCGCGTTGGACAGGTCGCGCGTGAAGGTGTAGCTGGCGTCGAAGGTGAGCCCCTTGCCGCTGTGGCGCGAGAGCTCAGCCGTTCCGCTGTTGTAGTTGCTCTCGGCGGCATTCTGGACACTCTGAATCACGGCCCAACAGGGATAGGGACGGTGATCGGAGACCAGAGTTCCACCGTCGGAGATACATGCACCGGAGGCCGCGGGCGCGGGATCGGGGTTGGAGTAGCCGATGGCGTTGGCCGGAACCTGGTTGAGGTCTTCCATGGCCTCGAGATTCTGGCCGTGGCTGCCGGTATAGGAGAGCCGCACGCCGATGCTGTGGCCCAAATCCTGCTCCAGCGTCAGGTTCCACTGCTGTACCGAGGGGTCCTTGTAGTGGATGGGAAAGGCGTAGTCGAAGTTGGCGGTTCCCGTGGAGCTGCCGGCCGCGGTGTTGAAGGGATTGGCGAAGGAGATCAGCGGCGTAACGCCGTCGGCCGCGTAGGCCTGGTTGTACGTGGCCAGGTAGCTGGCGTGGACGGCCCAGCCGGAGACCAGCGAAAAGCCCAGCGGGGTCTCAATGAAGCGTCCCCAGCCGCCGCGCAGGACGGTCTTGTCGTTGCCCAAAGGCCGCCAGGCAAAGCCCAGCCGCGGACCCCAATCGGTCTTGTCGGTGTAGCGCAGAGTCTCCGGAATGCCGGCCTGCGCGGCGGTGAGGATGGGCGTGGGCGCAATGGCGTTGGCGAACTGCGTGGACTCGAAGGACTCGGCCTGGGCGTTCGACACCACGACCGCGCCATTCACCAGTTGGCCGTTGGCGGTGGCGCTGTAATCGGGCTGAAAGATGGCGGTGTTGGAGTGAATCTCCTTGATGGGCGGGTGCAGTTCGTAGCGCACGCCGAGATTCAGGGTGAGATTGGACGTGATCTTCCAGTCGTCCTGCCCGAAGCCGGCATAGGAGTAGCCGAGCCCGTCCATGGTGGGCTTGTTGGTCGAGCTGACCTCGGTGTAATCCGGCAGCCCCAGCAGGAATGCGGTGTACGGGTCGCCCACGGCCATGCCCACCGACGAGGAGCCGTTGAAGACATACCAGCCGGAGCGATAGTTGCCGTAGACGTTGTCGTCGTGGTCGCTGATCCGCTTGAAGTCCGCGCCGAATTTGAAGCTGTGGTTGCGGTGGGTCCAGGTCACGTTGTCCAGGGCCTGGATGATCTGGCCGCGCTGCATTCCGGGGTTGCCCGCGCCCGTGGACATGAATCCGTTGATGAGCACCTGCGGCGCTTCGGACCAATCCAGGTCCGGCTGGGGCACGCTGAGTCCGGTCTGCGTCAGCAGGGTCGCGGTGGAGTAGCTCTGCGTCTCCGAGGTGTGCTGCGCGTTGAAGCCGCCGCGAAACTCGTTCATCAGGCTGGAGGAGAAGATGTAGTTGTGGGCGAAGGTGAGACCCTCGTCGATCTCGGGCGTGTTGTAGCCCCCTTGCAGCGGGCTGCCGGCCTCGGCGCAATAGGAGAAGGTGCAGGCGGCCGAGGGCGCGGTGGTGACCTGGCGGTTCTTGTAGCTGAAGCGGGCAAAAACCGTCTGCTTGGACGAGATGGTGCGATCCAACCGCACATCGCCCTGGTTGGCCGAGATGGGCGAAGGGAAGTTGATCTGGTAGTTATTGGCGTAGGAGCCGGCGACGCCGTAGTTGGGCGTGGGCATCAGGTACTGCAGCAGGCTGGCGGAGGTGGCGCTCACCGGCACATTGGCGGGATCGATGGGCGTCACTCCGTCCGGCTGATAGATGGAGGAAACTCCCTGTCCGGCCAGATAGGCGGTAAGATTGCCGCTGCGCATGGCGGTGGAAGGCACGCTGAGCAGGATGGGCGTTTCGCGCGGCAGCCGCAGGCCCTCGTAGCTCACAAAGAAGAAGGTCTTGTTTTCCGCCTGCAAGAGATGCGGAATCCGCAGCGGCCCGCCCAGCGGCCCGCCCAGCGTTCCGCCAAAGTCGTTCATGACGATCTTGGGCTTGGAGAGCGCGAAGGTATTGTCCGAATTCAGGGCCGTGTTCTCGATGTTCTCGAAGACGCCGCCGTGAAAGTGGTTGGTGCCGGCTTTGGAAACGGTGGTGATGTCGGCCACGCCGCTGAACTCGGCGTTGTTGTTGGACTCGCTGACGCGAATCTCCTCGATCGAGTTGAAGGAGGGAAACATCTCGTTGACCGGGCCGGAGTATTCGACGCCCACGCTGGAGATGCCGTCGATGGTCACGCTGAGCAGAGCGGCCGTGGTGCCCATGACGGCCAGGTTGCCGCCATCGTCGGTCTGCACGCCGGCCTCGGTGGTGAGCGTGGAGATGGGGCTGGTGGAACCCGTCGACCGGGAGTAGATGGCCACAGGAAGCTCGACAAGCTCGTCGCCGACCTTGGTCTCGGCCAGGCTGGACACGTCGGTGGTGATCACGGGCTCGGAGTCTTCGATGACCACAACGGTCTGGGTCTCTGCGCCCGGCTTCAGCGTCGCATCCATGCGCCGCGTCTCGCGCGCAGTCAGTACGATCTCGGGTAGCGATTCCTTTTCAAAGCCCGGCGCGGTAAAGGTGAGCGCGTAGCGGCCCACCTCGATGTTTTTGAAGGCGTAGTTCCCGCTCGCGTCGGTGGTCACGGTGACTCTGGCCGAGGTGCCGGTATCGGTCAGAGTCACCTCCGCGCCGGTCACGAGCGCTCCGCTGGAGTCGCGCACGGTGCCCAGAATTGCGCCGAAGGTCGATTGGGCCGGCAACCGGCCAGCGACGAGTGAAATCAGGCAACCGACCAGCAGAAGCCGCGAAGCGATCTGCCCACAGAAGCGGGCAGGGGAACAAAAACTATCCATCAAGACGCCTTTCGAGTGAAATTCCCAGGGGGGCCGAGGTTTTGCTCTTTTAAGAGTTGTATGCAATACAAATGTATCGCCTGCGGCTGTGCAATTGGAGGCATTTTTACCAAAAAATGCAGCGCCCGGCGGCAGCGAAGCTGGAGCGTGGAACCGCAACGCTTCCGCTCAATCTTGTCTACCGCTCGATTTGCCCGGATTGCGCTGTTATTTGCGGCCTCCGCGCGATCCCGACCCCATTTGCCAAACCTGGCCCGGAGTGTTTCAATCGAAATATTGAAACAGGGGTGCTCCACGATGTGGGGCTGAGAAATACCCTCGAACCCGATCCGGATAATACCGGCGTGGGAAGTTTTCGAAGCCGATCGGCCTTCTTCCTCGATTCGCAGCGTGAGTTCTCTTGTTTCATCTATTTGGAAACAAGGGGAAATCATGCTCAGTTGCGCCGCTGCCGCCACGTCCCGCGTCCCATCTCATCCTTTGCCAACTGCAGGCCTGCTGCGCCTGACGATGCTGGCTGGCTGTCTGGCCGTTGCTCAGGGCGCGCTTGCGCAGAGCCCGGTTCCGGCCGGCGCGGCCCAGACGCCGCAGCCCTCCGCACCCGCGCAGAAGATTGCACCCGTCACCACCACGGTCGTGGTGCACGGTGAAGTGAAGGACAATTACTTCTCCGACGCGGTTGCGGTGGGAACGCTGGACGGCGCGACGCTGAAGGAGACGCCGCTTTCGGCCACGGTGGTGACGCGCGAACTGCTCACGGACCAGGGCGCGCGCGTGCTCTCCGACGTGGTGAAGAACGACGCGTCCATCGGCGAGGATTACGCGCCGGTGGGCTACTACGGCGACTTCGAGATTCGCGGCTTTACGATCGACCTGGCAACGGGGCTCCAGATCAACGGCATGACCATCGCCGGCGAACAGGATGTGCCGCTGGAAAACAAGGAGCGCGTCGAGTTTCTCAAGGGCATCGCCGGTGTGGAGAGCGGTGTGGCCTCGGGCGGCGGACTCATCAACTACGTCACCAAGCGGCCGGCCACGATCGAGGCTGTGGATATGGCCACCGATCATCGCGGATCGTCGTATGGCGCGGTCGATCTGGGGCATCTCTTCGGCAGCCGGAGCCAGGTGGGTACGCGGCTGAATCTGGCCGGTGAAAAGATCGGGAGCTATGTGAACGACGCCAACGGCTGGCGCGCGGTGGGCGCAGGCGCGGCGGACTGGAAGATCAGCCCGAAGGCGATCTTGAAGGGCGACTTCGAGTACCAGCACAAGCTGGAGCGTTCGGTCTGCGGCTATCAACTGCTGGGCGGAACGACGGTGCCCGATCTCAGCCAGGTTCATCCCTCGACGATGCTCGGCGAGCAGTCGTGGGCCAAGCCCAACACCTTTGACACCTTCAACACCGGCGCGCGCCTGGACTACGATCTCACGAGCGCGTGGCGCGCCTTTGCCGCGGCGAGTTACAGCCATTCGCTGATCGACGACAACGTGGTTTATGCATATGGATGCTCGTACGAAGCCTTGTGCCAGGGAAGCGGCGGAACGGCGCCGAATTACTTTTTCGCTCCCGACGGCGGCTACGACATCTACGACTACCGCGATCCCGGCGAGTTGCGCATCGACGCGCAGGCCGAAGCGTTGCTCACCGGACACATCAAGACCGGGCCGGTCAGTCAGGACCTTGCCGCCGGGGCCGAACTCTTCCGGCGCAGCGTGCAGCAGCCCGGCGCGCCGCCGGCGAATGCGCCTTCCACCGTGCAAGACGGAGCGGTCTATACCTACGTGGGCTCAGAGAACATCTACCAGCCGATCGCGGTGTTTCCCATCGAGGACCCGCAACAATCCGCTGGCCCGCGCGCGCTCTACGAAGACAATCACCAGGCAGCCGCGCTGGTCGAGGACCGGATTCATCTTCCCGGCCGCATTCAGCTGCTCGCCGGCGGACGGTACGATTCTCTGCGCGACCATAATTACTCCGCCGGCCTCAACACCGACAAGCCAATCTGGCTGCCGCAATACGCGGCGACCTTCAACCTGCTCAAGGACCTGACTCTCTACGGCAACTACGGCGTGCTGCTCTCGCTGGGTCCGCAGGCACCCTGGTGGGTTGACAACGCGAACCAGTTTCTTTCCTCCTTCACTACCCGCCAGGCGGAAGTGGGCGCAAAGTACGAGCCGGGCCAGCGCATTCTGCTCACCACGGCGCTCTTCCATATGCGTGCGCCGTTTTTCTATCCCAGGGCGATCCAGGCAGCCGACAGCTTTTGCACCAGCAACGTGAATCCGGACGATCTGTGCTTTGAATCCGACGGCCACGAGACCCACGATGGCGTCGAGGTGAACGCAGAAGGCAAGGCGGCCTCATGGCTGCGCCTGACGGCTTCGGCGGCGGCGATTCGGGCTATTTCAGACAATACCGGCACACCGGCCTTCGATAACAAGCAGGTCCTCAACGTGCCGCACCTGCGCACTGCCATATTTGCGGATCTCCTGCTGCCCCACACCAGCGGATTGCACCTGATGCCGGGATGGGGCTACACCGGCCGAAAGGAAGCGACGCGCGACGATCTGGTGACCGTGCCCGGCTACAACCTGTTCAACATGGGCGCGCGCTACACGCCCGGCGGCGAGCAGGGCCGCGTCACTCTGCGGCTCTATGCGGATAACATCACCGACAAGCGCTATTGGAAAGATACCGGTGCCAGTTACGGCGACACATTTATCCACCTGGGCGCGCCCACGACGGTGCGGCTCTCGGCGCATTACACTTTCTAAGTCCCTCGATCAGAGGAAAGGATGCACCGGCAATGAGCACGACGGCAAAAGCGCACGGCATGGACGGCACGCTGGTTGAGGCTGACTGGCCGCCTCTCGGGCTTGATGAAGTCCGTGCGCTTCTCCGCCAATTCCCCGGCTGCGGCGAGCCCATCGAGATTCTGTCCGTCAGTCCGCGGCCGTTCTCGGCGGCCAGCGTGGTGGCTACGCAAGGCGGGCGCGTCTTTATCAAGCGCCATCACCGCACCGTGCGCGACCGGGAAGGATTGCTGGAGGAGCACCGCTTCCTTGAGTATCTGCTCGCTCATGGAGCGCCGGTACCGCGCGTCTATGCAGCCGCATCGGGCGAAACCGCAATCGGAACCGGCGAGTGGAGCTATGAGGTGCACGAGGCGCCGGCGGACGTGGACCTTTATGAAGACGCGATTTCCTGGACGCCCTTCCGCACCGTGGCCCACGCGCACTCGGCGGGCCAGGCGCTGGCGCGGATGCATCTAGCTTCCGAGGGATTTGCCGCGCCGCGCCGCAAGCCGCGCCCGCTCGTCGCCGGCTTCACGATCTTTGCAGCGCAGGACCCGCGCGCCGAGATGGAGTGTTATCTGGCCGCGCATCCCTCGCTGGCAGATTCTCGACCGACACGGGCGTGCTGCACCCAGGCGCTCGAACTGCTTGCGCCGTTTCATGCCGATCTGTTGCCGCTGCTGCCCGCCCTGCCGCCACTGTGGACGCACAACGATCTGCACGCCTCAAACCTGCTGTGGAGCGATGATGGCCCAGGTGCGCAGGCCACGGCGATCATCGACTTCGGACTCGCCGACCGCACCAACGCTATGCACGATCTGGCCCAGGCCATCGAACGCAACATCGTCGAGTGGATCGAACTGATGAACGACCCCGCGCACCCCGAAAATGTGCGTGCGCACCTCGATCACTTGCGTGCGCTGCTGAACGGCTATGAGTCGGTGCGCCCGCTCAGCGAGCAGGAGGCCGCGGCGCTCGCGCCCATGACGGCGCTCTGCCACGCCGAGTTTGCGCTCTCTGAGACGGATTATTTTCGCGGCGTTCTGCATTCGGAAGAGAAGGCGCGGGTGGCGTACGACGACTATCTGATCGGCCATGCGCGCTGGTTTCACACCGAGGGCGGCGAGAAGCTTTTACATGCGATCGGCACATGGGCCGCGGCCCGCACAAGCAAGCTGCAGGGAGCGGCGCAACGATGAACTGGATGACAATTGCAAACTACCTGGCCGCGAATTGGTTGGAGATTGCCGGTTTTCTCACCACGCTGGTCGGCATCTGGCTCACCACGCGCCGGCTTCTCATCTGCTGGCCCGTCGTGCTGGCCGCCGACATCCTCTACCTGGTTGTTTTCTATCGCGCGCGGCTCTTCTCCGATTCGCTGCTCCAGGTTTTCTTCCTGGCCTTCACGCTCTACGGCTGGTGGCATTGGTGGCGCGGCGTACGCGAGGAGGGCGAGGTGCGCGTTGTTCCGCTGGGCATACGCGGGTGGCTTGGCGGCTTGGCCGCAGGCGCGGTGGGAGCGGTGCTGCTGGGCTGGCTGATGGTGCGCATGGGCGCAGCGCTGCCTCACCTGGACGCCGCGCTCACCAGCTATAGCCTGGTGGCCAGTTGGTGGCAAGCGCGCAAACACACCGCCAACTGGTGGCTGTGGATCGCCGTCGATCTCATTTACATCGGCGAGTATCTCTACAAGGATCTGCGAGCGACGGCCGTGCTCTATCTGCTGCTGGTGGCGCTGGCCGTGCTGGGACTGCGCGATTGGCGGCGCGCGGAGGCGGCGGAAGCCAGCCGTTGAGTTGTGGAAGCGCGGACGCCGATCGAAGTTTGTGGCTTCCCATCCTTTCCGCAGAAAAAAAGGAAAGGATGGGGCACCCAGCTTTATCAGCTAGGAGTGTGTCTGAGTAAGGCAGAGATTTTGTTGAAGCTGGGTTGAACAGCGGCTTGGAAGCTGGCAGTCTTTAGGTATGGCGAAAGTCTACCGGCCGTATTTTCCCGAGCAGGATTTT
>JBEKTO010000032.1:0-47352 GCA_049515995.1 Occallatibacter sp.
GGACGGCCAGACGGTGGAAGATTACCTGGTGCCCTCCGGAGCGACCTTCACAGCCGACGTGCAGGGAACCACCGCGGTGGACGAGACCGTGGTGAAGCCTGAGGTGCGCAAGCCTCTTGCCGCGGCTCCGATAAAGCACAAGGCTCCGAAGCCGGCAAAGGAGTCCGTCGAGCCCCCACAGTAGATTCAAGTCCTCTTGCAATCCTTCGAGCTGACCGGCAAGCCGGTCAGCTCTTTTTTGCTGCGCACCTCCCCTCACAAACCTGGGAACCGCTTTTCATGGCATTGTCGTGTATTTCAAACGTAAGCCGTCCGGGCGACCCACCGTTTTATAGGAAGAACAAATCGGCCTATGGCCGACTGCCTTTTAATCCTAAAATTGACCTTTCTCGGTGTGAGTCAAACACCCATAGACGTGAGCAGCCGGCAGCATCACTACTGGCGCGATCGTGAATGCAACCATCATCCACGCGCCGAGTTCGACCAAGAACCCGACCGGGGAGCGCGACCCGGAGAGCATCGGACGAAGAAGGAAAACCGGTGGTATTTCGGCCTGAAGGCGCACATCGGCGCGGATAGCAGAGAGGGCGTGGTGCACCTAGGCGGCCAGCGCGGCTGCTCGCGTAGGAGGAGCATCCGCCCGCTGTGAACGATGGCCTGTTTACTTGGGAGCTGTTGAAGAAACCGTCGCAAACAGGAGGTGGACAAAAAGCGGACAGAAGGTCCGATTCCCCTCGTCCCATACTGAAAACAGCGGCTGTATGCAAGCAAACAAAAGGCCTGCAAAACTTCTACTCTCGTGCCGCATACAGATCAAGTCGGCAACGAATGTCGCATTTCTTCTTCTGCCTCAATTCAAAGGATGTGGATGCGGGGTGGCGCATCTGAAAATTAATGACGCGCCGTCCCTTCAGTTTCCAATTGATTCGAATAGTTACAAGCGTCACCGACGGCTGTAAGACAAGGCGCTTTCCGCATACATTTGGAACTCTAATGGGTCCTGCACAAATCCGGCCTCGCAGCCAAAATTAAGCTACTGGAGCTGACGGACTTCTACTCATTGCGGATAGAGGTCATTGTGCTTGGCCAACCCAAAACCAACCCATTTTAAGAATGGATGGCGTTGGACGGACAATTGAGCTAAGGTCCCGGGTAAGGACAGCCCGCGAGAGCTATCCCTGCCACGACCAATCAGACCGTGCTCGATAAAAATCAACTGAGTGAGATGCCGCGCTAGAAATTCGTATTGAGGCGGGCTATGAAGCTGCGGGCTGGATTGATTGCATTGCCGGAGAATAGACCGCCAAAATCGAGGACGTTGAGACGATTATTCAGATTGTCGCCATCAATCTGAAAGCGCATGTTCATCTTCTCCCGTTTGTATAGATCGGCTCCAACAGAGGAGTTGACGGCCAGCATTGGCCGAACGCGTCCGCGGGCGAAGTTGAGTCGGCCGATCATCTCCGGGCCGTACTCGGCCAGCGCTTCTGCCTCGGTTCCTTCGTATTCGAAGGGCAGTCCCGATCCGTAGGTCGCGCCCGAAGCGAACCAGATGCTTGGCGCGAGTTGGTATCTAAAGCGGGTCCTCAGTGTGTTGCGCTGGTCCTGCGAGTCTGGAAAATGACCGGTAAGTTGAGAGAGAGCGCCGCTGACATCGTCGCCAAGAAAAAGTCCCCCGGTAACAGGAAACCACGCGTTGCCCACAGTGTAGGAATAGCTGACAAAGTTGCTGAGTTTCTTCAGTTGTAAGACCTCCAGCTTGCCCTCGGCGCCGTAGATGACAGCCTTGTCGAAGGCGATAGGATAGCTGACGCCGGTGTTCAGGAGCTGGTCGTCATCGGCATAGTTCTTAACGTCGCGCCGGTAGACGTTGATGCTCAGGCGCATCCCGTCGAAGAAGCTCTCTGTTAAACCGCCTTCGTAGTAATTGCCTGTGGATGGCTGAACCGACAAACGAAGAAACTGACTGCTGAGTGCATCGATCTGTGGAGAACTGGTGAGAACAATGTTTTCAAACGATGGTGTCTGAAAGGCTCGATCATAGGAAGCGTGAACCACCATATTGAGCGAAGAGAGATAACGGCCAATCGAAATGCGGGGACTAACGGCGTTCCGGTTGAGAAGGAGCTGGTAATGATCCCAGCGCAGACCGGCTCCAAGGGTCCATTTACTCAGCCGAATTGTGTCCTCGGCGAAGCCGGCCTGTTCCAGGTCGGGCCGCTGCGCAACAAAGGTCAGGCTCGGAGGCGTATTGTCGTCGAATTGGCTAGGATCGGTGATGATGTAGCTAAAGTTTTCATGCAAGAAGATCGCGTCCGATTCGACGCCTGCCTTCCACTCTTGATGGCTCCGATGAAGAGAGAACGTCCCCTTGAAATAGCCTTCATGAAATTCATTATGCTGAAAGGCGATAATCGGCGTCGAGTTTTGATTGGAATAGAGATCGTTGGCATTGTCTCGCGCCATCCCTGCGATTTCGACCAGACTGTTTGGAGTGACGATATGCTGGTAATTGACTGTTCCCATCGTCTCGAAGTTATCCCCATTCTGAATTTGGCCGGCCTGCTCCTGTACGAGTTCGTCGGGTATCAAAAATCGCGATAACTCGTGGCGGACGCTGAAACTCAGACGATCGCTCTCGGTAAGGTCCCGGTCATATCGAGCGGAGAAGTCTCCTATCGTACCGGTGTTGGTGTAGTTTTGCGGCACAACAGGGTTGAGATAATGGCTGGTCATGCCGCCGGAGACGCTCGCGCCAAGCGTATTCCTTCCCCATACGTACTGGAGCTGACCATAGGCGGAGGCAGTATGATAACTGCCTCCCGAAAGGACAAGCTGGCCGTGCAAACCTGGATCGGTGAAGCGCCGTGTGTTCAGTTCGACTACCCCACCCATCTTTCTGCCGAACTCTGTTGGATACCCCGCGGTGTAAATACTGATCGACTCCAGGTCGTCCGCCTCTATCTCGGGACCGAAACCCGGAGAGCGGTTATCGGTAAGTGGAATGCCGTCGATAACGAACTGAGTCTGGTATTCGGAGCCACGGGGATGGAGAACGGCATTGCCTTCATAGAGCCATCCCGGTTGAGAGTTGACCAAATCCTGAACGGAGCGTCCGGCCAAAGAAGAAAGTCGTAGCTGGATTTCTTTGCCGCCGACCTGCATAGCTGCGGACGGGCGATAGAGGTCGATCGATGTGCCGGTGGCGGCTACATTGATTTGAGTGACTTCCGTAGCCAGACGGAGTTGTACGGCCAGATCGAGAGGCAGAGCAGAGTGGACTTCGACTGTCTTTGTATAAGTCGAGAATCCGGGCTGTCTCACCTGCAACTGATAGACACCGTATGGAATCTGCTTGATGAATGCAATACCGCCGCTTCCGGTGCTAAATGATTGTTCATAACCATTGCCGGAGCAGGTGAACACGACGGCAGCGCCGATCGCCGCACCCGATGGATCGGTGATCTTCAGGCGTACTTCCCCATAGTTGACCTGACCCAAGAGTGGTGCTGCTCCGAGCAGGAGAAGGGCAAAGAGATTCTTCATGGACGTAGGTCCTCGTCACGGCTTTGAGCAATTCCGGGTAGGTTCCATATCGAGCAGGAGGTCTGTTTCCTGCTCTCTGCTTGCCTCGAGGTAAGCTGCCCGCAAGGGGATCTCCGCCACCATGCCTTTGTGATGCGCAACTGTCCTGTGAGGTTGCAAATAAGGGGCTGGTGAGACTTCTTCAGCGATTGACAATCGACCTGCACGCGTTCAAACTATAATCCTTCTTCGGACGATGAAGCCGGGCGACCGAGTCGCTTATGAGAGCGGATATAACATCGTTGGTCTTAGCGCTTTGTCTTGCTTGCTGTGCGATGCGAGCCGAGGCGCAGAGTGATGCGCAAAAATGTCCTCTTGTCATAGACCAGGTTGACCTGAGCTACAACCATCAGGGCGGACAGTCCAAACCACAACTCCGGGTCAGGTTTAGCAACGATGCCGGCAAACAGATCTCGACCGTCACCTTCAGTTTATCGCTGCTTGATTCCGGCGGTTCTCCTCGCCCCTACCCGGATAATCTCAAGTATTCCGCCGGTCTGGAGCCCACGAAGAAGAAAGTGTTTACCTGGGACTTGGCAACCGAATCTGTGGACATCCATCGCACGGGTGAAACGGTCGTTGTGCAAGAAATTGACTTTGCCGATGCGACGGTGTGGAAAGACGACGGCTCAGAGTCCTGCGCATTTTCGGTTGATTTTCACGCCAGATGAGAGATGCGTTGAGATACCATCTGCGCTGTCGCCTCGAATTGTGACCATCATCGTACCTCCCTGAAGTTAACTTGCCGCGCTATTCCACACAGGCTTTTTTGCCCTCTCACCTTACTTTGGAGAAGCGACCCTGATTCCTGCCATAAACTTCAGAGTCCGTATCGCATGGCCGGCCGCTCCGGCGAAGAGTGCGCTTCCTGCCGCAGGGCATTCTCTTGCTGCGGGATTCTCCATTACAAGCTTTCTCATTTGCCGATGCCGCCTGAGTATTCTCTTGCTTCTTCTTGGTGTGGCGAGCGGAATCGCCAATTCGCAGCCTCCCAGAACCCTGCCCGGCAAGGTGCTCGATGGGCTGGGAGGCCCTGTGGCCGGAGCCAGAATCGCCGACCTCGCGGGACATCTTCTCGCCACCACCGGAACCGACGGCAGTTTCATCCTGCCCGCCGGAATCCGGCGCATCCGAGTCGAGGCAGCACATTTTGCGCCCGTGCGTCTTGCAGTTGCTTCTGCCGCACCCATCCTGATCGTTCTCGACCGGCCGCTGGAGACTGTTGTCGTTACTGCCTACCGTTCGCCTCTTGATAGCTCCGAGAGCCCTGCCAGCACCCGTGTTCTCGACGCCGGCCAACTCCGGCAAGCGTCTTCTCCGGCGCTCGACGACAAGCTGCGCCAGATCCCAGGCTTTGAGCTGTATCGCCGCTCCAGCTCTCTCGTCGCCAACCCAACCACCGAGGGCGTCTCGCTGCGTGGGTTGGGATCGACAGCAGCCAGCCGCTCCCTCGTGGTCTTCGACGATGTCCCCCTCAACGATCCGTATGGAGGCTGGATTCACTGGGAAGAACTTCCCGAACTGGCTGTCCACTCGGTAGAAGCGGTGCGCGGCGGCGCCTCCGATCTTTATGGATCAAGCGCCATCGGCGGCGTTATCAGCATCATCCCCGTGCGCCCGCAGAGCACAGGTTTCCAGCTTTTCCTCAGCGGCGGCTCCGAGAGTCTAAGTGACGATTCCATGCTCGCGACCGGGAAGGCTGGAGCATGGTCCGGCCTCGTTGCTGGCGGCGTCACAGCCACAGACGGCTATACGCTTGTCGCTCCCGCTTTGCGCGGCCCCATCGATCAACCTTCGAATGTTCACGCCCACAATGCCATGATCGAGGCCGAACGCGACCTGGGCGGCGGCGAACGGTTCTTCCTCCGGGCCGATGCCCTTGACGAGATCCGCCACAACGGCACATTTCTGCAATACAACGGTACGCGCCTATGGCGGGGCGCGGGTGGAGCGGACTGGAACCATCTATCGCTCCGCATCTTTGGCGGTAACGATATCTTCCGTCAGACCTTCTCCAGCATTGCTGCGAACCGCGCTTCTGAGACCCTTACCCGCTTTGGATTGGACCCCGCGGATGAACTGGGTGCACAGGCGCGCTGGCGGCAATCTCTTGGCGCCCATGCCCTCCTCATTGCAGGAGCCGACACCCGCGACATCCGCGCCGAAGACCTTGAGACCCTCTTTACTGGAGCGGGCGGCGTGCTCGACACCTCCGCCCACCAGCGCCAAAGCGGCGTCTATGGCGAGGCACTCGTCACTCCTCGCAACTGGACCGTCAGCGCCGGTGGCCGCATCGACCACTTCAGCAATTTCGATCCCCGCCAATATGGCGCATCTGCCTCGGCCGCGCCGCTTCCTTCTCTGTCCGAAACCGTCTTCGACCCGCGGCTCGGGTTGACGCGCCGTGTGACACCGTGGCTGGTTTTGAATGCCACCGCCTTCCGCGCCTACCGCGCTCCCACGGAAAACGAACTCTACCGCACCGGCCAGGTTGGCCAGCAGGTTACCCAACCCAACCCCGATCTGCGCTCTGAACGCGCCACAGGGTGGGAGACCGGCTTCCAGACCGACCTCCGCCGCGTGGGCTCCAGCCTGCGCGCCAGTTATTTCTGGACCCAGGTCAATCGCCCCATCACCGCGCTCACACTCGGCGCCAACCTTCTGAAACGCGAGAACCTTGGACAGATCGAGAGCCGGGGCATCTCGCTCGATTACGCCGCCCAGCCCGCCTCCTGGATCTCCTTGATCGGTGGCTGGCAGTTTGCGGATGCCACCGTTACCGAATTTGCGCCCGAGCCGCAACTGGTAGGCAAGTGGATTCCCGAGGTCCCGCACAACATGGCCACCGCGCAAGTGCGTCTCAGTCAGCCCCGCATGGGCCTGCTGAGCGTGCAGGGGCGCCTGAGCGGACACCAATTCGATGACGATCTCAACACTCTTCTACTGCGCGGCTATTTCCGCCTTGATGCCTTCGCCGAGCACCACATTGGCCAGCACCTGAACCTCTTTGCCTCCGGCGAGAATCTCTGCGACCGCTCCATCCAGGTGGGCCGCACGCCACTTCTCACGCTGGGAACCCCGCGCCTCGTCAGCCTCGGGCTTCGGGTGGAGTTTGGCGATTAGTCAAATGACTGTTCCCCCACCGCCTCCCGGGCAGGAAAGCAGCGCCCGATTCAAAGCAAAGACATCGTCTCCAGGAATCGCTCTTATCCGGTTTTTTTGACGGAATGAGGCGGATACTCGCCCCGCTCCAAGCGCCAGCGCTGTTTTCTCTCACAGATTCTTGACGAAGAAGTCCGTGAGCTGCTGAAAAAGGACCAGCCGCGCCCCGTAATCCTCGAACAAACTCCGGCGGTCGGGAAACAACAAGATGTCGGCATACTTTCCCTTGTCCAAAAGCTCATCCAGCAGCATCAGAGAGTTTTCTTGGTGCACCGTCTCGTCCAGCGTCGCCTGCGCAAGCAGGAGCGGCGCGTTGAGGTTTTTGGCATTCTCCACAGGAGAAGAAGAGAGCCATCCGTCTTGGTTGCGCACCGGATCCTCCAGATATCGCTCGGCAAAGACCGCGTCATACAGATGCCAATCCGTAATCGGAGAACCGGCAAACCCCGCCTTGAAAAGCAAGGGGCGATCGAGCATGCCGTGGAGCGCCAGAAATCCTCCGTACCCGAATCCACAGATTCCGATACGCGTCTTGTCGATCCAGGCTAGAGTGCGCAAATACTGAACTCCGTCCCGCACGTCTGCCATCTCTGCCGCGGAAAACCGCAAATGCACCGGCTCCTCAAAGAGATGACCGCGTCCAGCGGTCCCACGGTTATCGATCGCGAAGACGACATAACCGTTCTGCGCCATCAGCCCGAACCACAGAAAAATATCGCCGCCCCAGGCGTCCCGCACAGCCTGCTCTCCAGGCTTGCCGGCGACATAGAAGATCACCGGGTATTGCCGCGCGGGATCGAACTCTGGAGGTTTGATCATCCAGGCATTCAGATCGACGCCGAGGTGCGTCTTCACCGTGAGAAATTCGATAGGGCTGGGCTGATTCTTGAGCTGGATCGTTGCCGGGTCGTCGGGCGCTGCGTCGCTCAGGCTCGAGATTTTGCTTCCGTCGGCTCGCAGCACTTCCTGACGGGGTCGTGCGGCATGGCTTGACCAGATATCCAGGAAGTAATCGCCAGAGGGCGAGGGTAGCAGGTCGTGAGTTCCCCTCTCTTGCGTGATGCGCCTAAAATCCGTTCCATCCAGATTCACGCGATACAGTTGGCGCTCCAGAGGGCTCGCCTCGGTTGCTGTAAAGTAGACAGCGCCCGCAGTTTCATTGGCGCCAACCAGTGAACTGACTTCCCAGTTCCCTTGCGTGAGCTGGGCGAGTTGGCGCCCAGAAAGGTCGTAAAGATAAAGATGGCGATAACCTGAACGTTCGCTGGACCAGAGAAAACGGTTCGAGTCCTTAAGAAATCGCAGATCGCCGCTCAGATTGATCCAGTAGGGGTTCGTTTCGGTCAGGATCGGGCGCGTCTTTCCTGTGGCCGGGTCCGCTAGGAGAAGATCGAATGTCTTCTGGGCGCGGCTGAGGCGCTCAATGGCAAGATGTTTGCCGTTCGGCAACCACTGCACCCTGGGAATGTAGATATTCGCCACGCTGCCGATGTCAATCTGGAGCGGCTTGCGGCCAGAGACCGCTTGCACGAAAAGGCGCACGGCGGGAATGGCCCCTCCGGGCTTGGGATAGGCGATCGAGTGCTCATCGCCATTCGAATTGCGCAGGGGGTATTTGTCGACCGCACGGTCATCCGTCTCTAGCCAGGCAATGGAGGACGAGTCTGGCGACCACCAGTATGCCGAATGCAATCCCAATGCATGGGAATAAACCCAGTCCGGTTCGCCCTTGCGCAGATCGGTGTTTCCCCCGGGCGCGAATGCATGAGCAGCTCCCGTTGCGATATCTGCCAGCCACAGCGTGTGGTCCTGCACAAAACTGACGGTGCGCCCGTCGGGACTTATCTGAGGATTGCTGAGATCTGCCCGATCGGTCACCAAGTGCCGGGAAGAATGAGTGTCGAGATCAAACCATGCGAGTGAGGCTCCAGTCGCAAGCAACAGAGCATGCCCGTCCGGAGCCCAGGCATAATCTTGAAGCTGCCAGCGTCTGGCGTCTTCGTCCTCTTCGCCGCTCGGCACAGATTTGGAGTGGTCGTCGCCAATGGCGGCGGCTATCTCTGCATCCGATACAAGAAGCTTTTGTTTCCCGCTCGCGCCATCCATGCTCCAGATTGCGGTGCTTGGGGAAGTATGTCCAGCTTTGCCCGGCCTCGGGGTCGCTCGAATAAAGCTAAGAACCTTGCCGTCCGGGCTCCAAGCCAGGTTTCTAGGCAGAGCCTTGCTCCGTTCCCGTTCCTCCGCTATGAGAGAGATGGGGAAAGACTTCGGCTGCGGCAGACGCTGCGCGGCCAGTCTTGCTCCTCCTCCCACCAGCGCGAGCGAGGCCAATGCGAAAGTCAACTGTCGCCACGACTTCCAGATCGCGATTCCCATCCCAATCCTCTCTTTGGGAGATTGCATGATTGCGGATGTCGTGGCAAGCAAAATGTTCTTGCGTGTACACGGCCGATTGCGGCTTAGGTTGTCCGCCGAGTGGAACTGCAGATCGAAGCCGAATTATCTGACCTTCCAAGGTTGATGCGGGTTTCATGAATCCGGATACGACAATAAATTGATCTTCACTCATAGCTTCCTTGGTTACCACTGCGCATTACCAAATTATTATGGATGCTTTAGCATTCTCGGGCTACAATGCCTTCACTAGTATTCCCCAATTGCAAAAGAGTACTTCCCCAATTTCCAGGCAACAAGGGTCAACAACTCAGCAATAGAAGCCGTCCCAAGCCGATTCGGGGGCCTCCGATCAGCGTTCTTTTGCGCATCGATTCGGAGAAGAGAACAGGCTTGGCCGAGTTCAAAGAGGCGTAACTCCAACGAGCTTAGTGCGCCGTGCAGTATCTCTCTCTTTAATTTCCGTCGATCGTTGCAGCCTGCGATGGAAACACGGGGCTATCGGCGAAATCAAGTCTGTCGGCAAGCAAGATCGGAGAGCGCAAGTTCGACGTGCCGGCACCATGGAATGTAGGGCTCGGGCAGGAGATGCTGGTTCTCGCCTGAAGATCGAGAAGACCAGCAAGGACGAGGTCAGTATGCCAAGCTTGCATGAATCCCGCCAGACCGTGACGGGGCGGGGCAGGTGCCTACGGGCTCTGTTTGGAGCAGGAATTCTTCTAGCGGTTGCCAGTCTCCCGATGAATGCGCAGGTCGGTGTCACTACTTGGCGCAATGACATCGGGCGGACGGGGCAGAACCTCAACGAGATTATCCTGAATACTTCCAATGTGAATCCCACGCAGTTTGGCAAGCTCTTTTCGCAGGCCGTGGACGGATACGTCTACGCGCAGCCGCTCTATCTTCCGAACGTTACGATAGGCGGACAGTCGCATAATGTAGTGTTCGTTGCGACCGAACATGACAGCGTGTATGCCTTCGATGCCGACAATAACGGCGGCGCCAATGCAAACCCACTCTGGTTTGCCTCGATGCTTACCGCGGCGCACGGAGCCGCGGCGGGAGCCACTACGGTTTCTTCGAATACCGTAGGCACCGATATCATTCCCGAGTTGGGGATTACAGGAACCCCGGTCATCGATCCGGCGAGCGGAACGCTCTATGTGGTGAGCTTTACCCAGGAAGGCAGTAACTTTTTCCTGCGGCTGCACGCCCTTGACGTGACTTCTGGAGCGGAGAAGTATGGCGGCCCGGTGGTGATTACCGCGACGGTTCCCGGCACCGGAAACGGCAGCGTAGGCGGAACGCTCACGTTTGACCCGGAATGGCAGAACCAGCGGCCTGGGCTCCTGCTGCTGAACGGCATCATCTATATCGGATTCGCTTCTCACGGCGACAACGGCCCGTGGCATGGATGGATCCTGGGATACAACGAACAGACTCTGCAGCAGACAGGCGCATTCTGTACCTCTCCAAACGGCGTCGGGGGCGGTGTATGGATGAGCGGCGCTGGCTTGGCAGCCGATGTGCTCGATCCGGTCAATCATCCCTATGGCCGGATGTTCCTGTCCACCGGAAATGGCAATTTTACGGCGACTACACCGTATGCGGCAGGCATGGACTATGGAGACAGCATTCTCAACCTGGACCTCACCAATGGCGTTCCGACCATCCAGGATGACTTCACACCGGCGGGCCAGGCCGAACTGGATGAGTGGGATATGGACCAGGCATCCGGGGGCCTCATGATCGTTCCCGTTCAGACTTCCGGAAGTAATCCATATCTGTTGGTCCAGACGGGGAAATCCGGCATAGCATATCTGCTCAATCGCCAGAATCTTGGGGGATATAACACCGCTGGCGACCAGGTCGTACAGGAGCTGCCGAATGCAGTCGGGAACACGGGCGCCTGGAGCACGCCGGCATATTGGAATGGAACGGTCTATTACTGGGGGCAGATTGACACTCTGAAGGCATTTCCGCTTGTGAATGGACTGCTTACCGGCCCCACCGCCACCTCCTCTGAAAAATACGGCTATCCGGGAGCGAATCCGGTCATATCGGCCAACGGGACTACGCAGGGAATTGTCTGGAGCCTCGAGACCGATGGATATATGTCATCTGGCCCCTCCGTTTTGATGGCGCACAACGCAACTAATGTGTCCACCACGCTCTACTCAAGCAGCACGAACCCCTCGCGCGACAACCCTGGTGTTGCGGTTAAGTTCACAGTGCCGACGGTAGTGAATGGGAAAGTATATGTGGGCGCGCAATACCAGTTGAGTGTGTATGGGCTGCTGACTGGACAGCAGTTGGCATCGGATCCAGTGTTTAGTCCGGCAGCGGAGACCTTTGGTGGCAGTCTTGCTGTGAGTATGACGGACGCGACGCCTGGAGCGACGATCTACTATACCCTCGATGGCAGCACGCCGACCGTGGCGTCTGCGGTATACA
Source organism: Occallatibacter sp. (assembly GCA_049515995.1). Lineage (GTDB taxonomy): Bacteria > Acidobacteriota > Terriglobia > Terriglobales > Acidobacteriaceae > Telmatobacter. Next base: position 11,596 of record JBEKTO010000032.1, read on the forward strand.
CAACCCCCATCGCCATCGCGGCAACAACTACGATTCAGGCAATAGCGAGTGCCCCTGGCTACCCGCAGAGCGGGGTAACCTCCGGGATATATGTCGACTCCTCGCAGGTAAGTACACCAACCTTCAATCCAGGCAGCAGCACCTCCTCTCAGCCCCTTTCGGTGACCATCGCCGATTCTACTTCCGGAGCCACGATCTACTACACAACCGACGGGTCGACGCCGACGGTCTCCTCGACGCAATACACCGGAGCGGTGACGGTGAGCGCTACCGAGACCTTGAACGCGATCGCTGTGGCTCCCGGATTGGTGAACAGCGATGTGGCGAGCGCAACTTACACCATCGATACTGGACAAACAGGGATCGACTTCCCGGTGGGCTTTGCAGGGACCCAGGGAATCATGATTCTGAATGGCAGTACTGACCTCAACGACTCCCGCTTGCAACTGACGACTGGATTATCCGGTGAAGCCGGATCGGCATGGTACTACCAGCCGGTGAACATCCAGGCATTCACGAGCGAATTCAGCTTCCAGTTATCCAATCCTGCTGGAGAAGGAATTACCTTCGCGATCCAAGGCGACAGCAACACGTCTCTGGGCGCTGCCGGAGCGGGTTTGGGATATCAGGGGATCGCCAACAGCATCGCCGTTAAATTCGACCTCGTCAACGCGGCGGGTGAGGGTCCGGACTCGACAGGTCTGTATACTAACGGCGCCAGCCCGACTGTTCCTGCCATTGACCTGAGTACAACCGGTATCGACCTGCATAGCGACGATACGTTCGACGTGAGTCTGACTTATAACGGCACTATTCTGTCAATGATTATCACAGATATGATCACCGGAGCGTCCTATTCCACAAGTTGGGCGGTGAATATCCCCTCGATCGTAGGCGGCAATACTGCCTATGTTGGATTTACCGGTGGGACGAGTGGACTTACTTCCAGCCAAAAGATTGAAACGTGGGTCTATACAACCGTATCGAACGGCTTGCCGGTTACGACCTCGCCTATCTTCAGCCCTCCCGGTGGAGCCTACGCCACGGCACAGTCGGTGAGCATTAGCAGCGGGTCGGCGGGCGCGACAATGTATTACACGACGAACGGAACAACGCCAACAACGTCGTCGACAGTCTATAGCGCTCCAATCGCGATAAGTGTCTCGGAAACATTGAAAGCGATCGCCGTTGCCTCCGGCTACGGGCCCAGTGCGGTCGGAACTGCGGCCTATAGTATCGCTCCCATCTTACCTGCGCCGGTTTTATCTCCGTCCCCAGGCACTTATTCGACAGCGCAGACGGTGACCATCGCCGATGCCGATGCCGGAACCGCCATCTATTACACAACTGACGGAACGACTCCAACAACGTCGTCGACGGTCTATAGCGCTCCAATCGCCGTCAGCGCGAGTGAGACGGTGCAAGCCATAGCTGCGGAAACAGGCTATAACAACAGTCCGGTTGCAGGTGGCACGTATACTATTGCAGCTCTTCTACCGGCGCCTACATTCTCGCTGGCGGCCGGGACGTACACGTCATCCCAGTCGGTGACCATCGGCGATGCAACCGCGGGCACAACCATCTACTACACCACCAACGGAACTGCGCCCACAACTTCGTCCAGGGTCTACAGCGGAGCGATCACGGTAAGCGCGACAGAGACGCTCGAAGCCATTGCGGTGGAAAGCGGCTATACCAGCAGCCCGGTGGCCACGGCGACTTACACAATCGGCACTCCAGGCACCACCTATATTAACTATCCCAGCAGCGGATTCACGGCCAGCAACCTGTCGCTGAACTATGGCGCGTCCGTGACCGGTGGGATACTGCAACTGACCGACGGAGGAACAGGAGAAGAACGATCCGCCTGGTTCACGACCAAGGTCCCGGTGCAGAGCTTCATTACCAACTTCACCTTCCAGCAGTTGAACGCCTCGGCTGACGGCATGACGTTTACGATTCAGGGCGACAATATCTGGTCGCTGGGCGACGGTGGAGGCGGACTGGGCGATGAGGGAATTGCCAACAGTGTAGCGGTGAAGTTCGACCTGTACAACAACTCCGGCGAGGGCAGCGACTCCACGGGGCTGTATACCGGAGGTGCGGTACCGACGGTGCCCGCGGTGGATCTGAGTTCCACAGGGATCAATCTGCACAGCGGAGACCTCATGAACGCGCAACTGGTCTATAACGGGACCACTCTGACCATGACGCTGACCGACACAGTGACCAACGCCACGGTGACGGAGGTCTTCACAGTGAACATCCCCAGCTTGGTAGGAGGTAATACAGCCTATGTGGGATTCACAGGCGCTACGGGCGGCCTGTCTGCAACACAGAATGTGCTGTCGTGGACGTATGTGAGTCCTGCGGGAAATGTCGCTGTCGCTGCCACGCCCACCTTCTCGCCGGCAGCCGGCACTTACACCACGTCGCAGTCGGTGACCATCGGCGACGCGACCGCGGGCACAACCATCTACTACACCACCAACGGCACCACCCCCACAACTTCGTCCAGCGTCTACAGCGGCGCGATTACGGTGAGTGCGACGGAGACGCTCGAAGCCATCGCGGTGGAGACGGGCTACGCCAACAGCCCGGCAGCAACGGCGGTTTACACCATCAACTCGATATTGCCCACTCCCACCTTTTCGCCAGCCGCCGGCACTTACACCACATCGCAGTCGGTGACCATCGGCGACGCGACCGCGGGCACAACCATCTACTACACCACCAACGGCACGACGCCCACGACCTCGTCCGACGTCTACAGCGGAGCGATTACGGTGGGCGCGACAGAGACGCTGGAAGCGATCGCAGTGGAAACGGGCTATACCAACAGCCCGGCAGCAACGGCGGCTTACACCATCAACCCGGTGTTGCCCACACCCACCTTCTCGCCAGCCGCCGGCACTTACACCACATCGCAGTCGGTGACCATCGGCGACGCGACCGCGGGCACAACCATCTACTACACCACCAACGGCACGACGCCCACGACCTCGTCCAACGTCTACAGCGGAGCGATTTCGGTGAGTGCAACAGAGACGCTGGAAGCCATCGCGGTCAAGAGCAGCTATACCAACAGCCCTGCGGCGACAGCCATCTACACCATCAACCCGGTGTTGCCTGCGCCCACCTTCTCGCCGGCAGCCGGCACTTACACCACATCCCAGTCGGTGACCATCGGCGATGCAACCGCCGGCACAACCATCTACTACACCACCAACGGCACCACCCCCACAACTTCGTCCAGCGTCTACAGCGGCGCGATTACGGTGAGTGCAACAGAGACGCTGGAAGCCATCGCGGTCAAGAGCAGCTATACCAACAGCCCTGCGGCGACAGCCATCTACACCATCAACCCGATATTGCCCACCCCCACCTTCTCGCCAGCAGCCGGCACTTACACCACATCGCAGTCGGTGACCATCGGCGACGCGACCGCCGGCACAACCATCTACTACACCACCAACGGCACGACGCCCACAACCTCGTCCAGCGTCTACAGCGGCGCAATCACGGTAAGCGCGACAGAGACGCTCGAAGCCATCGCGGTGGAGGCGGGCTACGCCAATAGCTCAGTAGCGACAGCGGTCTATGTGATCGGCACAGGAACCACCAGCTATATCAACTATCCCAGCAGCGGATTCACGGCCACCGGCCTGTCGCTGAACAATGGACCGAAGGTGACCGGTGGAGTGCTGCAAATCACCGACGGAGGAACAGGAGAAGATCGATCCGCCTGGTTCACGACCAAGGTCCCGGTGCAGAGCTTCACTACCAGCTTCACCTTCCAGCAGTTGAACGCCTCGGCCGACGGCATGATGTTTGCGATTCAAGGAAACAACATCTGGTCGCTGGGCGATCCTGGCGGAGGGCTGGGCTATGAGGGAATTGCCAACAGCGTAGCGGTGAAGTTCGACCTGTACAACAACTCCGGCGAGGGCAGCGACTCCACGGGGCTGTATACCGGAGGTGCGGTACCGACGGTGCCCGCGGTGGATCTGAGTTCCACGGGGATCAATCTGCACAGCGGAGACCTCATGAACGCGCAACTGGTCTATAACGGGACCACTCTGACCATGACGCTGACCGACACAGTGACCAACGCCGCGGTGACGGAGGTCTTCACGGTGAACATCCCCAGCTTGGTAGGAGGCAATACGGCCTATGTGGGATTCACCGGCGCTACGGGTGGCCTGTCTGCAACACAGAACGTGCTGTCGTGGACATACACATCGCCGTAGTCGGTTGCTGATGTGTAGCCAGCCTTGAGATAGACGAATCGGGTTGCGGAGAGTGCTCCGAACCGCTCTTCCAGCGCCTGCTCGGTGCTGCGGACCCGGTTTTCTTCCAGCACCGCGCCCGCGTTGTCCAGCATGCAGTACCGGCTCCACCGGTCGCCCAGGTCCAATCCGCTCGCCATGTTGTTGGGAAAGGGTATTCCGCTTGCTGCCACCGGTGTCTTTTGCTGCATCGCTGCCTCCTTGGGATCGGGAAGATTCCCCGTCGCTCAAGCCTGCTCGCTGGTCTGAGTGGCAATGGCAGCTACATATTTATCTACAGTGGATGTTGCACTCGGGAGAAAATGGCTGTAAGTTATTGAAACATATGGTCGGGGAGAGAGGATTCGAACCTCCGACCCCCTGGTCCCGAACCAGGTGCTCTACCAGGCTGAGCCACTCCCCTTTAGAATCAGCAAGTTGCAAAATTTCTCTCCGAATTTGACCCCTTGGGGAGGAATTTTCATGGCTGGTTTCGCTGACTTCATCAAGCACCGCAAATACTTCGTTTGTGTCTCACCCGCAACCCTTGGCTGGTATGAATACTGCTTTGGTTTGATACCCGAGAATCCCTCACAAGCCGACCTCCAGAACGCCGTGATTGCGATGCGCGAACGGGGATTGAAGCCCACGGGAATCAACAGCGCAATTACTTGCTGGAATGCCTACGCGCATTGGCTTGCGTTCCCTGAGACAAAATGCGGGCCGGGCTGCAAGCATCCGAAACTCGCCCGGCTCAAGGAACCACAGAACAACATGCCCGTGTACTCGGAGCAGCAAATACATCGTCTGGTGGCCTACAAGCCAAGTACCGCCGAACTGCGAACGCACCTAATCATGCTGTTCCTGTTCGATGTGGGAGCACGCATCAGCGAAGTGCTTTCTCTGTGCGCTGACTCCATTGACTTCGACAATCTGCTAGTGCGGCTGGACGGGAAGGGCAGCAAAACGCGCATCGTTCCCTTTAGTGCCGAACTCCGCAAGCGTCTGGTGCGTTACATCGCAGATGCGCCCGGCAATCGGCTTGTCTTCATAACGCGGAACGAGACCAAGTTGGGCCGGAGGAATGTTCTCCGTAGCGTCAAGACTCTGTGCCGCAAGGTGGGCTTTGAACCACCCGCCCGGACACTACACGCGGCCCGGCACAGCTATGCGTCCAACTACCTTCGCCGGGGCGGGAACGCACTCGCCTTGCAGCGGACATTGGGGCACGCGGACCTTGCGACTACACAGCGATACTGCCACCTTGCGGTTGCCGACTTGCAAGCCGCGCACCAGCGGATTTCTCTGCTGGCAAACTAGGTCATCAGCGGCCCGTCTCCGGGCGGGCCATTCTCATGAATAAGCCTTTTATTTTGAATAGTTTACTATTTTCCGAGAATTGTTTGTTCGTATAAAGAAATGTATTGCGGCGCTCTTTAGGGCAATGCCTTTCAAGATTCGACCCTACCCCTACCCACATAGCTAAGCCTAATGGATTCAACAGATATGCGGGCATCCTGCCATAGTGTAAGGACAAAACATCCGTGTCGAGCCGAGCTGCACACCGTGGGGTGTGGAGGCATATTCACAGACAAACGGACCACGATTCTGTAAACCCCACGGAGTGAGTAACATGCAAGATAAACACCGTATGTGTAAGGCAAATACAAGACGCCGTGGAAATTGGGGAAGGTTTGAGACGAATGGCCACCGCAAATAATTCAGGGCACCGTAAACACGTAATGCCAATGGATTCATATACATGCCAGGAAAGCGGAGTAGGTGTAGGGCGATTCCGTTCGTCTTGGAGTGCCGACTGTTTACTGATGGGTAAACAAAACGATCTGCTTAATTACCAGAACGCCAACACTTATCCAGATGTAGTCAACATCAATGGAATCAACAAACTAAGCCTTTTAACGCTATAAGTAGAGGGCAAAATAATCTCGGAAGGGCGAAAACCGCTCTGAAAAGTTGAGTGTTTTTGGCTGCTACTGATCTGCGGCCCGCGTGGCTGGTGACTCTCCACGCACAAATAAAGGAACGATCAGGTGACCCCGGCCACTGGCAGACACCCCGCTGCCTGCGCCGGGGAGAAATGAGTCACGTATGATCCATTCCAAATCACAAGCCATCGCAGCACCCGAAGTGCTGCCCGCCACAACCATTGACAATCTCATCCGGCTTGCCACGTCAACCAAGCACGACAGGGCGCTGCGGGAATTCAGTGAGCACTATCGCAGCAACCCTGAGCTGGTGCCATTTCTGGTGCGCCATGCAAGGAAGCAAATCCGCAAGTTTGGATGGGTGTGCTTCGATCTGGCGTGGGCTGCCGCGCTGATGGAACTGCCCACCCCGGGCGGCCCGGATTTCAAACTGTGTGCCCGCCTGAAAGCATGGTATGTCCGTGCGATTCTCTATAGCCATCCGAGACTAAATGGCCGCTTTGAGCTGCGCAAGGCCGCACCAGATGAAGCATTCGGAATGTCCATCTGCGAAACAAAATCACCAGATGACTACGGGCGTAGGTTGCAATGGGCGGATGGTTCGCCCCTGAGCAAGCTGCATCCCGCCCTACGCGCTGGTAAGCCCGTGCGGTCCGTACAGGCACAAGGCGAACTGTTCACGGAGGCCGCATGACTTTGTTCACAGGCAAGCATGAAGTCCGCAGCAAGACAGCAACAGGGATATTTGCGGGTTACTTTGACAGTGAAGTAGCCGCGCTGTCCGCCGTGGAGCGACTAGGTAATTACACGGCAGCGTGGGCCACACTTAACCCGCTCTGTGCCGATGTGCTGACACCAGACACAGTGATAAATCCCACTGAGCTGGTGCGGTCGTACAACACAGCGGCGGACGCGCATATTGCCCGCCGTGAATGGTTGCTGCTGGACTTTGATCCTCCGCGCTCAACGGGGACAAACAGCACGGATGCGGAGAAAGCAGCGGCTTGGCAACAAGCGGAACAGTGCCATGATGAACTCACTGCGATGGGTTGGCCAGCGCCTACTGTGATTGACAGTGGCAATGGTTACCACTTGCGGTATCAAATCAGTCTGCCTAACGATGCAGCGGCGCATGAGTTGGTGCGCATGTTGCTGCGTTCACTGGCGGTGCGGCACTCAATGCTGGACGTGACAAACCACAACGCGGCGCGTGTAGCCAAACTGCCGGGCACGTGGGCAAGGAAAGGTGAACACACGGCAGAGCGGCCACACCGCGTGAGTGCGCTGCTGTCTGAAGGCTCAGGCACAGTCACAGAGGCACAGTTAAAGGCGATTGCTGGAGACGTGACCACTGCTGAGTATGCCGCACCGGAAGAAATCACTAGCGATGAAGCCAAGGCCGCACGTGAGTGGTTGCTTGGCTACGTGGATCACTATGAGCTGGTGGCACGCACAGAGGCACGGCGCATCACGGGCGGCTGGAAAATTGGAATCTATTGCCCGCTCACAGAGGCGGACTCCGCGCCACATGATGAAGGCGGGGAAACAAGCACCGTGCTCCTAATCATCAATGGCCGCTTGTCTTTCAGGTGCCCACACGATACTTGCGAAAAGGCAGAGAGGAATACGGCGGTGTTCAAACATGAAATGTCACGGCGCAACCCTGTGCCCTACTTGCCCGAACCTGGACGGGACGCTGAGGTACTGATGGGAACCACGCGGCGGACGCGGCCACTCCCCGCGCTTTTGCAAGCAGACTTAGGCACCGACTTTCTGCGGGAAAACCATGACTTCCAACTCATAACGGACGTGAATCCTCCGCTGCTTGCGGCGTGGACGGGGCAAGCATGGGAGGTGCGTCCTGATAGGCGGCTACTGAGCAAAGCGGTCAATGCTCACTTGAAACACCTCTACTCCCTGTACCCGCCTCCAGTGGAAGGACGGGACCGCCGTGGGATGCTCAAGGCAAGCGATACGCTTGGAGGTGTGGTGTCCTATGCGTGGCTAGACTTGCCTGAGACGCGCCGGGAACAATTTGACACTGATGAGTACCTGCTAGGCTTGCCGGGCGGCTTGGTGGCCGATTTACGCGCCGGGAATGCACGTCAGATGCAGCGTGAGGATTACATCTCACGGTGTTTGACCGTGGCACCAAACGCAACCCATCCCACGCCACGCTGGACGCGATTCCTGTTGGAGATTGCTTGCGGGGATAGTGACCTTGCCGAGTACCTACGGCGGCTGTGCGCCTTGTGTTTGGCTGCTCACCCCGAGCAAGCGATATTTGCTCTGTACGGTGGGGGCAGGAATGGCAAAGGCTCATTCATCCGCGTCCTAGAAGGCATCCTTGGCAGCATGGCCGTATTGCTGCGTCCCCGTGAGTTGGCAGAGAGCAAATTTGCGGATGACGCCAACAAGCGAACTCTTTCAACACTGGAGGGTGCGCGGCTGGTGTGCGTCCAAGAAGCCAAGACAGACAACCTGGACTTTCCGATGCTGAAGGTTTTGAGCGGCGGGGATACTGTGAGCGCGGCGGCCATGCGTGAGAATGCACGGCAGATTAAGCCAACGTGGAAGCTGTTTCTCACCACCAATGAGCAACCCGTCTTTCCGGCTGATGCTGCGTTCCGTGGCAGGGTGCATCTGGTGCCATTCCGCGCTGACTTCAGTGAAGCACCGGAGACAACCATTGACGCGACACTGCGCAGTGAGTTGCCGGGCATTTTGGCTGAGCTGATTGCACTGTGTCCGTCTATCATTCGGGACGGGCTTGGGAAACCTGCATCTGTGAAGAATTCAACGGATGAGCTATTTGCTGAGCTGGACGTAGCAGCCCAATTCAAGGCGGCCTGTCTGGAGGATTCCCCGGATGGGAAGGTGAGCTACGCGGACATGGTTCGGGCCGTGACTGTGTGGACACAGGAGAGTGAGCTAGACGGGGACGTAATCCAAAAAGTAATTGCGGACTTGAAAAAGCAACGGGGTGTGAAGTATTGCACAGTGAGCATTGATGCAAAAAAGATAAAGGGTTTCCGGGGTGTGCGACTCAATGTAGCGGCTTAGACCGTGAGTGTCCGAAGGTGACCGCTTTTTTAACTTATCGGGTTGACCCTTTTCAAAATATCAAGGGGGTCAGATGGATAAGGCGAAAAGGCTGTCACCTTTGGACACCTAGCCGCTAAACTGACTGCATGGTCACGATAGAGCAAGTCAAGAATGTCCCCTCTGTGGAGGATTGGACGCACATGATGCAGACTGCCTCACCAGCAGAAGCAATCAAGCTGTGGCAGTTGTCGATTGAATGCTTACACGCAACCAATGGCCAAGACCAAGAAGGCTGGGGAAGACGAATAGGCATCGCTGAGCGAGTCCTTAACGAGCGCGGTATTCCCCGCTACCCGGAATCTGAATAGCGCATTCAGCACTGGAAAATGCTTGCCAAAAATGACCCCTTGGGCCATACTATTCAGCACCGGGAGATTTTCTGTAACCCATTGATTCTAAATATGGTCGGGGAGAGAGGATTTGAACCTCCGACCCCCTGGTCCCGAACCAGGTGCTCTACCAGGCTGAGCCACTCCCCGAACATGGGTTGCAGACGCGTATCGCTGGGGTGCTGCCTGGCGCGTTTGACCCCTTGAATACGCTTGGATCAGTGTACCAGAATCGAAGGTGTTGCGGGGCGGTCTTGAGCAAAACCAGGACCACCCACACGCGGTTGAAATCCGCCAAGCGACTCATTCCTTGATGAATAGTCCGCTTGGAAGCCCCTCCGCACCCCTCGTCTGCTCTGGCTCCTCCCTAAAACCGTTCCAGCCGCACCCGAACCACTTCACTCTTGCTGAAGTTACCTGTTCTCGGGTGCTACTTCTTCTCCGTCTCCGCCGCCGGCGCCGCGCCGGGGAAAATGCCCTCCAGCGGCGCGCGCAGCTTCTCTTCCACGTCCGGCTGCGGCAGCGGCTTGCGCGGCAGCATCTGGTCCCGCTGCGCCGCGTTGTAGAGGAAGATGGCCTCCACCGTGGCGATCTGCTTCAGATCCGCGGGCTGCAGCCGCTCCACCACGTCCTCGTTCGAGTGGTGCGTCCGGCTCTCGTAGTCCAGCATGTCCTGGATGAACTGGAACCCCGGGATGCCCACCGCGTCGAAGCTCAGGTGATCGGTGCCGCCGGTGTTGCGGTTGGTAATCGTGGTTACGCCCAGGTCCTTCAGCGGCGCAATCCACTGGGCAAAGATGGGCGCGATGGCCGCGTTGCCCTGCGTATAGACGCCGCGAATCTTGCCCGTCCCGTTGTCCACGTTGAAGTAGGCCGAGATCAGCTTCTGCTCCGGTTTCACTTCCAGCGGTCCCGCGGCCCGGCGCAGAAACTCCGGCAGTTCCAACTGGTCGGGCGCGGTGGAGAGCTTGGCGGAGCCGAAGTGAATCGTGCAATAGCCCCTCGATCCGAAAATCCCCTGTTCCTCGCCGGTCCACAGCGCGATGCGAATCGTGCGCCGCGGCTTCACGTTCAGCGCCTTCAGGATACGCATCGCCTCCATGGCCACAACGGTTCCCGCGCCGTTATCCGTGGCTCCGGTGCCGGCGATCCAACTGTCCAGGTGGCCGCCCACCATCACCACCTGCTCTTTCAGCTTCGGATCGGTGCCGGGAATCTCGGCCACCGTATCGAATCCATGCTCGTGCTCGCCGGTGAATTTGGTATCGACATCAATCTCCACGCTCACCGGCGCGTGCGCCTGGGTGAGCCGGTAGAGCCGTCCATAACTCTCGATCGCCGCCACCACCACCGGCGTCTTCACCCGCTTTTCTGCAATGTAAGGCGTGCGGCCCAGCGTGGCGCCGTTGTCGTCGAAGATCGTCCCGCCCGACCCGCCGCCGTTCTTGCCGTCGCGGCTGGGTTCGATCACCGCGGCCACCTTTTCGTCCAAAAAGAACTGCGCCACCTTGTCGATCAGGCGGTTCCGCTCTATATAGGTCTTCAGCCGCGCCTGCATCTCCGGGCTCATGCCGCCCGCGCCCGCGCTCACCGGAAACGCGGCGATCTCTTCCAACTCCTTGTCGCTATAGCGGTCGGACAGGGCCTTGTCCACCGGCGGAACATCGCGCATCGCGCCGAAGAGTACCACCTTGCCGGCCAGCTTGCCCTTGTACTGATCGAAGTCCTTCTCCGTCTGGATATTGACGAAGACCACGTCTCCGGTAACCGGTCCGGGAGTCGCGGGCGACCACGGCGTAGCCTGCACAATCAGCACCGCGGTATCTGGCGTCACCATCCGCGCCCAGGTATTCAGTTGCTGCCAGCCCAGCCCGAACTCGCCCCAGTCCTCCAGATGCGCATTCTTCAGGCCGATCTTGGTCAGTGTGTCGCGCGTCCACGCATTGGCTTTCGCCAGGTTGGGCGATCCGGTCAGCCGCGGGCCGATGCCGTCCATCAGCGCGGTGGCAAACTCCATCACATGCGAGTGGTTCAATCCCTCGTCGCGAATCCGCTGGTACATATTCAGGTCCAGCGTCTCGGTGGCGGGTTGCACCTCGGCGTAGGGATCGACGGCAGCCGGTGCGGGTGCGGTGGGCTTTGGCTTGTCGGCTGCGTGCAAAAGCAACGCCGCGGCCAGCAGCGCCGAGGGGAAGAGGCGAAGCATTTTCAAAGGCATCGGATGGAACTCCGGTCGATTGGGATGAACTTCCGTTTCCTGGAATTGTAGGCCATCTTTCATCCCGGCCGTCCACCAACCACGCGAGCCCGCCATTTTTTCGCTGACAGTCCGGCCCTCCGAGCGCATCTTGGCCAGACGGAATCTAAGTCTCCCACCATTTGTTGTGATACCAACGATGGCCGCCCCACCCTTGGCGCGCTTTTGTTTTTGCGCCTGGGGGTGGGAGTCCTTCCTTCATCGCGATAAACTTGTCATCCTGAGCGAGCGCAGCGAGTCGAAGGACCTGCGGTTGCTTTTCGTGCTTTGAAAGGGCACGCCTGTTAGGTCGGGGCTTCAGCCCTGACTGCCGCAGCAGCCAACAACAATTCGAACCAAACGCCGGGTGCCCCGCTCCCGATTTTGGGGCCTGGGAGAAAACTGTACTCACTCAGGACGCCCGAAATAACCCGCTCAGAAATCTAGTCGCTCTTCCCCGAGCCCTTTTCCACCCCGGCAGGCAAATCCAGCGCCACCATGGCAAACCGCGTCTTGCCGTCGCTGGGGCTTTCAAAGCCCACAATATGCTGGTGCCGCTTTGAGCCGGCTTTCAGCTCCAGGTTGCCCTTGCCCACGTTGTAATCCCCCTGGTCGATCTGTACCTTGGGATTCTTGTCCTCTTCGCAGGTCAGTCCCTCGGAGGTCGCCGCCGGCGTGCCCACCGGGGCGTTGTTCTGGCAGGTAATCACGTCGCCATAGCGGCTCAGAGCCTTCTTGTAGAAGGCCGCGACTTTATCCTTGCTGTCGGGCGTGGCATAACTCACCGCCCGCACCCGCAGCTCCCACTCGCCAAAGCCCAGGTGCACGTCCGCCGACTTGTGCTTGTCGTCGCCCCTCACCGCCTGGGCGCCGGGATACACTGGCAAGCCCAGGTCCGCGGCCGTGGTCTGGTCCGTGTTCACATGCACGCCGCCAAAAGGCGTATCCACCTGGACGGTCTTATCCTCGCCGTTCGCGTCCTTCTCGGTGTGAATCCGGCATCCCTCTATCCCGGCCGCCAAAGCCAGGCCAACCAGCAGACTTGTCGCTTCCCTTATCATGGCCATCGCCCTCTTGCCCCTTTATACGCCCGGCATTGGGCAAAGGTTCCGCGAATCGCTCAGTCCGTGCGATGCGGAAACGATCGTCCGGCCCTGCGCCCGGAAAAACCTCCGCGGCCGGTTCTGTATCAATGCGCCGGGGGACCGTCTTCCTTGCTGCGGGTGGCAAACAGAATTCCCGCCACAAAGACGGCGACAAGGACGGCAATGACGAAGAACGGAGAAGAAATGTCCATTGTGCGCGATCCTGTCTCTAACTGGTTGTTATTTCACCGATTCCGGGACATGGAAAAGTGCAAACTCAACGCGGGTGCCCCACCCTCGGCGCGTCTTTGCCTTTGCGCCTAGGGTGAGATACATCTCCCCCATAGCGCCACACAAAATCGAGCGGCCCGAGACCGTGCCGCTAGAGTACCAAACAAGCAGGTCCTTATCCCCGCTCATTCCTCGGCTTAAATCGCGAAATGTGTGTGCCCCAGCTTCCGCTCCGGACCCTGCGAGTGCTCCCGCTCCACGAGCCGGAAATCCCAATTCCCACCCCGTGGTACACCGCCGGCCGTCGGAGGGTGCATACTGTTGCATAGGCCGCAGTTTTTTTCGAGGTGCGCCCCCCCTTGGGTTCCCTCGTTTCCATGTTGGCCATTACACTCTGAACGGCATTCGATCCGGGCGCGCTTCGTCGCGGCCGGGCCGTACATTGCAACGAACCGCGGCGCGGCTTCGAGGGGCAGTGCATTCCCTTGAATCGGAACGCCCGCAGCGCGCGTCGAAAAGAACGACACAAGAACCGGAGTTACAGAGAGGGATTCATGACGGTTGCTGCTCGTTATCCTGGCATTCGAGTGACTGCAAATGGGAACCAGTTGGTTTCGTACCACACCGAGACGCGCATCGCCGACGCGGGCGTCTTCTATCCCATCACGCCTTCCACCGAGGGCGGCGAACTCTTTCAGCAGGCCTATGCGGAAGGCCATCTGAACGTCTTTGGCCACAACACCATCGCCATCGAAACCGAAGGCGAACATGCGGCCCAGGGCGGAGCCATCGCGCATTCCGTCTGCGGTAAGCGCGTGGTCAACTTCACCTCCGGCCAGGGCGTGGTCTACGGCGTCGAGCAGTACTATCACGCGCCGGGCAAAGCCTCCACCATGGTCATCGAGGTCGGCGCGCGCGCGCTCACCAAGCACGCCCTCAACGTCCATTGCGGTCACGACGACATCTATGCCGCGCTCGATACCGGCTGGATCATGCTCTTCGGCAAGGACGCGCAGCAGGCCGCCGATCAGGCGCTCATCCTGCGCCGCGTCACCGAGCTCAGCCTCACACCCGGCATGAACATCATGGACGGCTTCCTCACCTCGCACCTCGAGCGCACCTTCTACAAGCACGAGTCGGAGCTGATCCGCGAGTACCTCGGTTCGCCCGAAGACGTCATCGACTGCCCCACTGAGGCGCAGCGCGCCCTCTTCGGACCCACCCGCCGCCGCGTTCCCAAGATGATGGATCTCGCCAACCCCATCCTCCTCGGCCCGGTGCAGAACCAGGAACACTACATGCAGGGCATCGTCGCCCGGCGCAACAACTTCGCCGAGCCGATTCTCGAGTTCCTCGAAGCCGCCTACAAGGACTTTGGCGATCTCACCGGCCGCCACTACGGCCTTATCTCCAAGTACAAAACCGACGATGCCGATACGGTCTTCGTCTCGCTCGGTTCGGCCGCGGAAAACATCGAGGCCGCGGTCGACTACCTGCGCCAGACCCGCGGTGCCAGCGTCGGCTCCATCCACGTCAATGTCATTCGTCCCTTCCCTGAGGCCGCCATCGTGGCCGCGCTCAAGGGCAAGAAGAACGTCATCGTCCTCGAGCGCACCGACGAAGCCCTGGCCGGCGACAATCCCCTCGGCCGCGACATCCGCACCGCGTTCTCCAAGGCCATCCACACCGAAGGCCATCCCGCAGCCGAGGGCCTGCCCGTTCTGGCCATCGGCGAGGTGCCCCACATCTACTCCGGCACCTACGGCCTCGGCTCCCGCGACTTCCGCCCCGAGCACATCATCGGCGCCTACGAGTTCGCCACCGCCAACCGCGCTCGCACCGACGGCAAGCGCGCCTCCGATGGCGTCTCCTTCTTCGTCCTTGGCATCGACCACCCCTACGCCGTCCTCGGCGACGAAACCCCCTCCCTGTTGCCCGAGGGCGCGGTCGCCGTCCGCTTCCACTCCATCGGCGGCTGGGGCGCCATCACCACCGGCAAAAACCTCGGCGCCATCCTCGGCGATCTCAACGACCTCATCTTTGAGCGCGACGGTGAGCGCGACGACCTGGGCAACCCCAAGGAAGTCATCCACGTCAGCGCCAATCCCAAGTACGGCTCCGAGAAGAAGGGCGCGCCCACCAGCTACTTCATGGTCGCCGCCAAAGACCGCATCCGCGTCAACTGCGATCTGCGCCACGTCACCGTCGTTCTCTGTTGCGATCCCAAGGCCTTCACTCACTGCAACCCGCTCGACGGCATGGCCGAGGGCGGCAGCCTGGTCTGGGAGTCCGACCAGGAAGGCGAGCAGGCCTGGGAGCAGCTTCCGCTCTGGGCGCGCAAGCAGATCATTGACAAGAACATCCGCGTCTTCACCCTCCCCGGCTTCGCCATCGCCAAAAAAGCCACCGACCGCGGCGACCTCCAACTCCGCATGCAGGGCAACGCCTTCCTCGGCGCATTTTTCCGCGTCAGTACCCTGCTTCAGGAGTTCGGCATCACCCAGGAGCAGTATCGCGACGTCGTTCACAAGCAATATGTGAAGAAATTCGGCAAGCTCGGCGAAGCCGTCGTCGCCTCCAACATGGAAGTGATGATGCAAGGCTTCGATCAGGTGAAGGAAATCAAGATCGGCGTACTCAGTGCGGCCGACCACTCCACCCTCCGCGGCCAGGCGCTGCTGCCCATCCTCGAACTCGCCACCGCCGGCGGTTCCTGCGGCGCTGGCTGCCGTTCCACACCGCTGCCCGCGGGCCAGGCCGCGCGCACGCCCATCGCCAGCGTGGCCAACTTCGACGCCCAGTTCCGCTCCCACTACGGCTACGATCAGCCCTCCACGCCGCTCTCGGCCATGGGCATGATCGCCGCCGCCACCGGCGACACCGCCTCAAAGTACGTGGCTCGCCGCGAAACCCCGCTCTACATTCCCGAAAACTGCACCCAGTGCATGGAGTGCATCTCCGTCTGCCCGGATACCGCCCTGCCCAACACCTCGCAGGATTTGAGCACCCTCCTCTCGACCGCCATCTCCTACTACGTCGCCGATCCCTCCGAGCGCACCAAAATGTTGCGTGCGCTGCCGGAGGTCGAAAAGCAAGCCCGCCAGCGCATGTTGGCCGAAATCAAGACCGGCACTCCCATGCCCACCATCCTTCGCGAAGTCATTGGTTCCATCGAGGGCTTGTCCAAAGAGTCAAAGGACGGAGTCCTCGCCATCCTCGACAAGGTCCCCATGGCCTACCAGAAGGTGAACGCCATCTTCTCCTCGCCGGAGCGCAAGAGCCCCGGCTCGGGCGGCATCTTCTCCATCTTCGTCAGCGATCTCTGCAAGGGCTGCGCCGCCTGCGTCACCGCCTGCGGCGACCACAACGCCCTCCGCATGGTTCCTGAAACCCTTGAAATCAACGCCGAGCACACCAGCGGCACCGGCTTCCTCGATCTGCTGCCCGACACCTCGCAGAAGTATCTCGGCCTCTTCAACGCCGCCAATCCGGCCGACTCCAAAACCGCCACGCTGCGCAACATGCTCATGGTTCGCACCAACTACGATGCCCTCGTCGCCGGCGACGGCGCCTGCGCCGGCTGCGGAGAAAAGTCCGTCCTGCGCTCCATCGCGGCCGTCACTGAGGCCTACATGCGCCCCGTCTTCCACGCCAAGAGCGACCGCTTCCTGGCCAAGGCCGGCGAACTCGAAAAGATCGGCGTGGCCAAACTGGCGGCATTGAAGGAAAGCAACCCCGCCGAATACGCTCTGCTCCGTCAGGCCATCGCTCATCTCGTCCTCGGCCTCGGCGGCGAAGACATTCCCGACACCCAGGCCCGCATCGCCGCCTACCAAGCCGAGCACGGCCTCCTCACCGACGCCGAGCTGGTCGAGGCCATCGCCGCCGTCCTGCTCACCGAAGCCTTCAACCACAAGAATCTGCAAGCCATCGACGGCCGCCACGCCAACGGCATGTCCGTCATGGCCATGGCCGCCCACACCGGCTGCAACACCGTCTACGGTTCCACCGCGCCCAACAACCCCCACCCCTACCCGTGGATGAACTCGCTCTTCCAGGATGGCGTCACCGTCGGCTGGCTCATGGGCGAGAGCTTCATCGTCGACCACGCCCGCCGCTCCGTCATTCCCGAGCGTCTGGCCGACATGCTTCTCACGCGCGACAAAGACGTCATCGACGACGAGCAGTATTACCACCTCTCCCACTTCACGGACGCATTGATGACCGACCAGGAGATCGTCGAGCTGCCCAAGGTCTGGGCAGTCGGCGGCGACGGCGGCATGGGCGACATCGGCTACCAGAACATGTCGAAGGTGATCCTGCAGAACCGGCCCAACGTCAAGGTCCTCATGCTCGACACCCAGGTCTACTCCAACACCGGCGGTCAGAACTCTGACTCCACACCCATGCTCGGCGGCGGCGACATGAACACCTACGGCGCGGCTACCCAGGGCAAGAACACTGAGAAGAAGACCGTTGCCGAAACCTTCCTCGCCGGCCACGGTTCGCCCTTCGTCGCCCAGGTCTCCATGGCCAACGCGCCCAAGCTCTACCGCGCCATCCTCGACGGCCTCGAGTATCGCGGCACCATGTTCCTCCAGGCCTTCACCACCTGCCAGCCCGAGCACGGCGTCGCCGACGACATGGCCCTCATCCAGGCCCAGCGCGTTCGCGACTCCCGCGGCGTCCCCGAGTTCGTCTTCAACCCGCGCCTCGGCGAAACCTACCAGGAAGCCCTCGACATCAAGGGCAACCCCTCCATCGATCTCGATTGGTACGAGACCAAGAACAAGCTCACCGGCGAAACATCGCGCTACACCGTCGCCCACTGGTGCACCACCGAAGCTCGCTTCCGCAACCACCTCAAGAAGATCAAGCCCGAAGCCGCGGCCAAGCTCCTCCATCTCGATAACATGCTGGTCCGCATCACCCAGCAGGATGTGGTTTACCGCCGCTATCTCTCGCCCGCCCACCGCGCCTTCATCCCCGACTTCGGCGTCTATATCGCCCTGGAAGATGCCGGCAGAACCATCTACTACGCGCTCTCGCGCCAGTTAGTCATGTTCTGCGTCGAGCGCCGCAAAGCCTGGCGCATGTTGCAATCCAAGGCCGGCATCGTCAACAAGGAATACGCCGCCCAGCGCGCCCTCTTAGCCGACGTAGACGCCGGCAAACTCCCTCTGGCCGAGTTCCTCGCCCAAGCCGACGAGTTACTCAAAGAGCGCCTCACCGGCGGCGTCCTCGCCAAGGCGTAACGAATTCGGGCAGGAACAGTTTGAGGGGTACGGGCTTCAGCCCGTACATAAAACCCACCCCACTCCTCCAAATACAGAACGCGGACCGAAAGGTCCGCGTTCTATGTGTCTGTCAGTCTTTAGCAAAACCGACCAAGCAATTGACCGCCGCCTTTTCGTCTGCTAACATCTTTGCGATCAGCGCAGAGGTGTTGCAAAACGCTCAGTTTAAGAGTGAGAGGGGTTGTCGAAGTGGCCCCGGTGGCTCCCTGCAGCTAGAATTGGGGGAGAAAATGGCAGACAAGCATCCTTACGCTAATGCAAACGGTGCATTAATTCAGGTCCTTGACCAGTTCCAGAAGTCTTTCCCTGCGGTAGTAGACGCCGATCTGATGAAAAAGCTCGGCTTTGCTCCAAATAATGAGAGCTATATTATCAACGTAATCCGCTTTCTGAAATTGATAGATGACGATGGGAAGCGTACGAATGAGGCACAAAAGGTTTTTACTCTTCACAATCCAACATCCTTCAAGGCCGCCTTCGCTGGCTTCATCAAGGCTGCTTATTCCGAGTTATTCAGCCTGTACAAGGAAGACTCGTGGCTACTGGATGAGAGCAAGCTCATGACCTTCTTTCGACAGACAGATCAATCATCCGAGCTTGTGGGCAAGAGACAAACCTCGACATTTAGGGCTCTCGCTGGGTATGTCGGCCTTGGGGGCCAACCCGCGGCACAGCAGAAGCCAAAGGGGCCTAAAAGATCTGAGAAAGGTAAAGGGACTACTGTCAAAGCTGCTAAGGCCAAGGTCCAGAAGGACACCCGAGATGTTGCATTTGAAGGGGAAGGTGAATCCGGCGTCGGGGTCGGTACAGCCAAACAGATGGGATTGGCTGTTCGGATCGAGGTTAATCTCCCGGCGGGGGGAGAACAGGAAACCTACGATAGAATTTTTAGAAGCATAAGGGAGAACCTCTTGAATGCATGACCAGTTTGCGCAATTCGAAAAACTGGTCAGGTCAATTGTCAAGCGCTCTTCTATGCCTGTTAATGAGCCCCAGACGGACCATCCGCTCGAGACACGCAATATCCATCCGTTACTTCCGAATGTGGTAAAGAAGCTCTTCGATGACGGACACTATGCACAAGCAACGTTTGAAGCATTCAAATTCGTTGATAAAGAGGTTGCAAGACTTGCAAAATCGGAAGAGTCTGGATTCAAGTTAATGATGACCGTTTTCTCGGAGAATTCTCCCGCATTGGCCCTAACTGATTGCAAGTCAGTGACATCAAAGGATGAACAGAAAGGATTCCAGTTTCTATTCGCTGGCTCGATCTTGGCAATCCGCAATCCAAGGGGACACGAATACGGGGTCCGAGACACGCCGGATGAGTGTTTGGACCATCTGGTAATGGCCTCAATCCTGCTCAGGCGTCTTGAGGCGACGGGGTTCAAACTCAAAGGGTCCTCATAGTCGGGTGGCAGGTGGTCCACGTCTGGGCAATCTCAATTCACCTGCAAGATGCGAATGCCCCAGGCCCCGCTCCTAGGACCCGGGAAAGCACGAACCCCATCAACCGAATATCCTCTTGACGTCCCATGCCAGATCTGGCATATTCATCTCTGAGCGAAATTGCGCGATGAAAGACCTGCTCTTCGTTGGCGACTCGCACCGCATCCTGTCCGAATTTCCCGACCCTGTGCAGCGCCACGTGGGGTTCGCGCTCTATCAGGCGCAAATGGGCAACAAACACCCGGATGCCAAGCCGCTGAAGAGCTTCTCGGGCGGAGTTCTGGAAGTTGTCTCCGATCATCGCGGCGACACCTTTCGCACCGTCTACACCGTTCGGCTGGTGCGCGCCGTATACGTCCTGCACGCCTTTCAGAAGAAGTCGAAGCAGGGAATCGCGACGCCCAGGAGTGAAATTGAGCTTGTGAAGCAGAGGCTCCAGCGAGCCATCGAAATCGACAGAGAAAGGAAGGCCTGAACCATGCCGAAGCACGAAGTGGACTACGTCGTCAGCAGCGGAAATGTCTTCGCCGACCTCGGTCTGCCCAACCCCGAGGAGGCTCTCGCCAAGGCCGAACTGGCCAACAAGATCTCCATGCTGATTCAGGAGCGCAAGCTCACCCAGGCCAAGGCCGCCAAACTGCTGGGAATCGACCAGCCCAAGGTCTCGATGCTCCTGCGCGGCCGCCTGACCGGGTTCTCCATCGAGAGGCTGATGCGCTTCCTCATCCTCCTCGGGCAGGACATCAAAATCTCCGTACATCCCAGCCCGCAAGGCCCATCGCGCGCCCGCGTCCTCGTAGCGTAAGCCGGTCTTCCCCGCTCAGATCCCGTGGCAGTGGGGTGCCCCAGGTCCCGCCTCTGGGACCTGGGATAGCACGAACCCAAATTCTTCAAACGGGGCCGCGTGGCAGCTTCATGCCCCGGCCGGCACTTCGTCGCAAACCAGCCGCAACCGGATCGAAGCCGTAGGAGCGGAGTCAAAATAGAACGCCTGCACCGCTTCCCGGACGTTGGCTCTCAGTGCGTCCCAACTCTCGTCTGCATCAAGATGCTCTCCCCGATGGCCTTGGCGGTAAACCCGCCGTCGCCTCTTGCTCGACCTCAAAGACGATCTCTTTCATGCCTTTACGCCCCGTACCCAGCCCCGCTGCAGGTGGTTTGCAGATTATTTCCTTTTTTGGCGCACACTATAAATAAGTGGCGAAACCTCGCCCTGCGAAAGCGAATCCATGCGCAACATCACAGTAGCCATCAGCGACCAAACCTACACCCAGGCGCGTGTCTGGGCGGCCCAGCGCGACACCTCCGTCTCCGCGGTCGTGGAATATCTGCTCAAAACCCTGCCCGGAATTCCCAAGGCCGCGCGCGAATTCCCCGAGCCCTACCCGATCGCTCCCAACGCCAGCCCCGCCCCGTCCGTCAATCCGCCGGCATCGAGCTAATTCCGCTGTATTTTTTTGCTGCGGTTTTTCACGGTGAAACTGTGAAACGGCACTTAAATCATTCAAAATAAAGAGACATTTTAGCCGCTCCCACAGAAACGGTGAAACCGTGAAGCGGTGAAACTGTGCCGGAATCCCAGGCATCGCAAGCAAGCCCCAGGATTCCGGCCCCTACTCCCTATTCCCTATCTGCTGAAGATCACGTACTTCCGTCCCGCATACAGCCTGAAGCCGCCGGCGGGGTCGACCACCACCTGCAGAGGCATGGGCCGCTTGAGCCCGGCATCCTCGCCCGCGTTCACCGTCAGCACGTCGTGGCCTCCCACGTCGGTCACCACAAACTTGTTGTCCCCAATGAATCCAATGCCATAGATGCCCGCCGCCAGGTTCTCTCCGCCCAGCTTGATGGGAACCTCGGCGATGAAGTAACCCTGATACTTGTTGGCGACGCTGGTCGCGTAGCCGCTGTTGTCCACCAGTGTCGCCAGCACAAAGAACCCGTCAGCCAGCTTCACCCCGCCCGAGTTCCGCAACTGTGTGGGCGCCGATTGGCCCTTGTAATACACGCTGGCCGGAAGCAGCTTTTGCACATCCGCCGGTTTCAGCACCGCATCGCTGCCCTGCGCCATCGTCTGCGCCGGCACAGCCATCATCGCCGCGGCCATCGTCCCGGCCGCCGCCATCTTCAAGATCGTTTGAAAACGCATCGTAAAACCTCCTGGATTCTGCTGCGTACCGGAGTATATCGCACCCTCCGCATCGCTCGCCTCCACCCGAAGTGCCCGTCCTGCGGTCCGCGCCGCCCTCCACGTCTCTTCCACTTCACGAACCACGGCGCGCGGTGCGACAATCATCGCGTCGGAGCCATCCTGCCATCCGCGCTGGCTCTGCCCGGAGGAGAAACATCGCCATGAAGCGTCTATTCGTCTGTACGGGCCTTCTCGTCGCCGCAACTGCCCTATTTGCCCAGCCTGGGCCGCCCAAGAGTCCGCCCGCCACCGAGTCGGCCACCATCGCCGGCAAGGCCATCGCCATCACCTACAGTTCGCCCAGGGTCAACGGCCGCGCCGGCCACATCTTCACCAAGGATGGGCTCATCAGCCACGATCCCACCTATCCCGTCTGGCGCGCCGGCGCCAACTCCGCCACCAAGTTGCATACCGACGCCGACCTGGATATCGGCGGCCTGATCGTTCCCAAGGGCGACTACACCCTCTACATCGACCTCTCCGATCCCGCCAACTGGGTTCTGATCGTCAACAAGCAGGTCGGCCAGTGGGGAACGGTC
The DNA here is from genome assembly GCA_049515995.1 of Occallatibacter sp. Classification (GTDB taxonomy): domain Bacteria; phylum Acidobacteriota; class Terriglobia; order Terriglobales; family Acidobacteriaceae; genus Telmatobacter. The sequence continues at coordinate 34,272 of JBEKTO010000032.1, forward strand.
TACGACAAGGCGCAGGACCTGGGTCGGGTCAAGATGACCATGGAAAAGCCGCGCTCGCCGGTCGAGAATCTGACTTACATGATTAAGAACCTGGGCGGCAACAAGGGCAAGCTCTCTCTGGTTTGGGAATTCGAGTGCGGAATCGTGCCTATCGCGGTGCATTGAGGGCAGGGAAGCCGACAATCGAGCGCAGGGCGGCAATTTGCAGGGATTTTGCCGCCCTGCCGATACAATAGACAAAGAGGGTTATCTATTCCCGAAGGGGTGAAGAACTTTGCCTTTGTATCCGTATCGCTGTACCAAGTGTGGTTACCGCTTTGAAAAAATCCAGAAATTCAGTTCCAAGCCGGAGCGTGAATGCCCCAAGTGCCACGGTGCGCTCGAGCGCACCATCACCGCTCCCGCCCTGCGCTTCAAGGGCGCCGGCTGGTATGTGAACGACTACGCGGGCAAGAACGCCGCGCCCACCGCCGAGACCGCTCCGGCGCCGGCCAAAACGCCTGCCGCCGCCAGCGACAACTCCGCCGCTGCGCCCGCGGCTGCCCCTGCCGCGGCTCCAGCGACTGCAACCAGCTGATTCTTCTGGAATCTGGCGAATAGCGCTCGAATCTCCGCGATTCCTCCGGTCGCTCCTTGCTCGCCACCTTTTGCCACCTTCGTTTTTGCCGCTCTGGGCCGCAGCAGCCACACCGCCGTGACGCCCAAAGAGAAATTCTGCGTGAAGATCTCCACAATGTGGATGTAGCGCTGTGTCGGCACCATGACGGTGCTGGGCACCAGCAGGCCCGCGCAGCCGCCCACCAGCCACAGGATCGCGCCCACGGCCAGCGCCGCCTTCCACCGCGGCAGCCGCAGCGTATAAATGATGGGCAGCACCGCCAGCACCATCGGCACGCAAAAAGGGCCGCTCCCGATGGGAGCGGCCCCTCGCTGTTCAAGTGACGCAGTTTACCGGACGCGGAAGCTGTAAGCCACGCCGAAGGAGATGATCGGATATGTCTTCAAAGGGTCCAGATCGCTTTTGTACTTGGCAACCTGGGCTTGCAGGTTGGTTTGCACGTCCTGGTCCGTTGCCACGTCCACGCAATACTGTCCTTGCGCATTGCAGACCTGGCCTGAATTCAGGGCCACGTTCACGGTCGGAGAACCGATGAGGGCTACGCCCAGCTCAAAGGGGAAAGAGAGATGCCCGCCCTTGCGGGGAATGATGTTGCCCCATCCGGTGGTGATGGTAAAGGCTGGGTTCTGGGCATGTAGGCCGAAGCTCCCAATGCCCTGCACCGGGTTCGTCGTGGAAGCGTAATAGGTGTAGTTGTCGAGGGTAAAGCTGGTGCCGCCTTGTGCGGTAAAGGTTGCGCTGGCCGCATTGGTGTTGTGGAAGAGCACTCCAGGGCTCAGGCGAAAGCCATGGCTCGGAAATGGGTAGAAATCGAGCGAGGCCCCGGCCGTGGCGAAGTTCAGCGTGGCGTCTACATTGAAACCGTTGGTGGAGATATTGTTCGCGGTGTAGTTGAGGACGTTGCCGGTGACGCGCGCATTCAAATACCGGTTCAGATTGGTCGCCGCCTGCAGATTGATGCCCATGAGCGAGAAGCCGCCGCTTAACGCGATCCGCGAAAACGGCTTGACGAAGGCGGGCGCGTCCTTGACGGGCGAAGTCGTCTGCCCGGCTCCGCCTTCGGGGCTGGATTCCATGGCAATCAGGCTCGAAAAAGAGTTGGGCGATTGAGCCCTGAGCGCCAAAGGCGCAGCGAGCAGCGCAAGCAGGAGAACAAGAGAGATTCGTTTCATGAAAAAGGCCTCCAGATGGGTTGAAGCGGCTTCCCGATCGTTTGTGGGTTTCCTATGTACAGTCGTGGTGGTGAAAGGGCTTGAGCGCATTCACAACGCCAACCCGCGCTACGCTCCCATAAGCGAGGCTTCCCCGCTAAATTACCACGGTAAGGCTTTATCGGCATGTTGAACTCCTTGTTTCTCAGGACGGAGGTTCCCAATTCAGAGGCGACCCATTTCCGGAATGGATTCTGCCACACCGTTGTGGTAAAAGGTTGAGCCGCTTTGCACAGCGCCGGCCAACCGCGGCTGAGAGAAATGTCTTAAGCTGAGCCATGGCCAAGGTGGATAGGGAATCCGGAGAGAACGGTAGGCTGCGCCGGCAACTGCTGGAGTGGTATGCGCGCAACCGGCGCGATCTGCCCTGGCGGCGCAGCTCGGACTCCTACGCCATCTGGGTGTCTGAGATCATGCTGCAGCAGACGCGAGTGGCCGTGGTGGTGGAGCGATACCAGACCTTTATGGCGCGATTTCCCACACTGGTTTCGCTGGCTCTGGCGCCTGAGCAGGAAGTGCTGGCGCTGTGGAGCGGCCTAGGGTACTATCGCCGCGCGCGGATGTTGCACAAGGCCGCGCAGTATGTGGCCAGCCATTATCAGGGGAATCTGCCGGTCGCCGCAGAGGAGTTGCGCGCGTTGCCGGGCATCGGCGCCTACACTGCCGCCGCCATTGCCAGCATTGCCCACGGCGAGCGCGTGGCCGTGGTGGACGGCAATGTAGAACGAGTGCTGTGCAGGTTGGCAGGCTGGGAGGCGGGCAGCCGCAAAAGCGGCGGCGCCGCTCTCCGGCGCAAGATCGAGAACCTGGCCGCGCAGCTTTTGGATCCGGCCCGGCCAGGCGACTTCAACCAGGCGCTGATGGAGTTGGGCGCAACCGTCTGCCTGCCCCGCAATCCACAGTGCCTGGTGTGTCCGCTGACCGGGGAGTGCAAAACCCGCGGTGAGCATAAGACTCCGCCGCGGCCCCGGATGCTCAGCCGCGAAGTAGCCCACGCGCTCTCGGTGCGCATCGGTCAAAGTCCCGGCAAGGGCGCCGGCCAGGCCAGCCGGGAGGTGCTGCTGGAACAACGGCCCGCCGCGCTCACGGTGATGCCGGGCCTGTGGGAGTTGCCCACCCTGCGCGACGCCGCGGTCCCCCAGGGAGAACTGCGCATGACCGTCCGCCACGCCATCATGCAGGTGAACTACTACGTCCGCATCCGCACCGTCTTTGAGGACGACGTGAACGCGCTCACCGTGGTTGGCGGCGAGAGGCGCTGGGTTGCGCTCAGCGAGGCTGCGGGGATGGCGCTCACCGGTCTGGCCCGCAAGGTGCTCATGCGCGCCCACCTGCTTGTCTCGGCGCCTCTGGACGCCATTGCCCCGCAGACAGAGGAAGACGTACCTTGAAGCTTCATTGCTGCGTGCCTTTGAATGTGTCTGCAATGTGCGCTATCGATTTCAGGGAGATCACCATGCACCGCAAGAACCTCTTCGTCATCCTGGCTGCCGGTATTCTTGCCGCGTCTCTCGTTCGCGCCCAGCAGCCGGCCGCCAGTCCGGTTCCCGCGATTCCCGGCCTGCCGCAGGCCGCCCGCGCTGCCGCCGCTTTCATCGACCCGGAGAAGATTCGCGCCCACGTGCGCTTCCTCTCGCTCGACCTGCTGGAGGGCCGTGGCCCCGGCCAGCGAGGAGCCGAGTTGGCCGCCGAGTACATTGCCTCCCAGTTCGCCCTGGCGGGCTTGGAGCCGGCAGGCGACAACGGCACCTACTTCCAGCGCGTTCCGCTGCTGGCCGTCCACACCATCGAGGACAAAACCAGCTTCTCCTTTGTGCCTGCCAGCGGCCAGCCGGTCGATCTGGCCTATGGCTCTGAAATCGTGTCGAAAGATCAGACCGGCGAGCCCACGGCCGACTTCGATGCCCCCATCGTCTTCGTGGGCTACGGCATCCATGCGCCGGAATACAACTGGGATGACTACGCTGGCGTCGACCTCAAGGGCAAGATCGCCCTCGTCATCGTCAACGAACCCCCGTCGGACGACGAGAAGTTCTTCAAGGGCAAGGCGCTCACCTACTATGGCCGCTGGACCTACAAATACGAAGAAGCCGCGCGGCGGGGAGCCGTCGGAGTGCTCATTATCCACCGCACCGATCTGGCCAGCTATGGCTGGGATGTGGTGCGCAACTCGCAGGCCGTCGAAAAGAGCTACCTCCAGGGCGATCCCGACGCCACGCTGCGGGCGGCGGCCTGGATTCAGCACGACGTGGCCCAGCGGCTCTTCACGCTGGCCGGCTTGGGTGACCTCGATCAGGCTATCGACCGCGCCGGCAACCCCGGCACATTCCACGCGGTCGAACTTCCGGTCAGGCTTCGTGCGCATATCGAGAGCCGCGTCCGCCGCTACGTCAGCTCGAACGTGGTGGGCCGCGTGCCTGGCGCGAACTCCAGCAACCAGGCCGTTCTCTTCACCGCCCACTACGACCACCTCGGTATCGACCCCGACGCCAAGGGCGACAACATCTACAACGGCGCAGCCGACAACGGCACCGGCTGCGGAATTCTGCTTGAATTGGCCCGCGTCTTTGCTCAGTCCTCCGCGCGCCCGCCCCACGCCGTTTACTTTTCCGCCGTCACCGCGGAGGAGCAGGGGCTGCTGGGTTCGCAATATCTGGGAATGCACCCGCCCATCCCCGCCAGCCAGTTCGCGTTGGACCTGAACTTTGACATGTTGCTTCCGATCGGCATTCCCCGCTCGGTCAGCCTGGGCGGGGCCGAACGCATCGACTTCTGGCCCACCGTCCAGTCCGTTGCCAAAGCCTTCGACCTGGCGCTCGAAGCCGGTCCCGAGCCTGGCGCGGGCCACTATTACCGTTCCGATCACTTTTCGCTGGCTCGCGTCGGCATCCCCGCCTTCTCTGTCGATCAGGGCGAACTTTTTGAGGGGCACAGCCCGGAGTGGGGCCGGGAACAAACGAAAGACTACGAGGAGCATCACTACCACCAGCCCTCCGACGAATACCGTGCCGACTGGGATTTCCGCGGCAACGCCAAGCTGGCCCGTTTCGGCTTCGTGCTGGGCTGGCTGGCCAGCGCTCAGCCCAGGACAATCCAATGGTTTTCCGGCGACGAGTTTGAAGCCGCCCGAAAGGCTAGCCCGGCACGGTAGAGTTGGGGAATTTTGAGCTTTCTTCATCCCGATTTAGAGAAAACGTCGCAGAATCGAGATTGAGAGCGTGCGGCGCTGCCATGGCCTGCCCGAGAGGTTAGCATGGGAGAGAAGGCCCGCTGCCTCGCGGCATCCTGGCAGGCGCCTGTTGCATCAACTTCCCGAGCGGCGTCCGGACTTCCCCTGGCGGCGCACCCAACCATCAAAGATTGCTACAACCGGATTTCGAATCCCCCAAGGAGGGACCATGGCAAGCAAGGCAAGTGCGGTTTGGACTGGATCATTGACGGCAGGTAAAGGCACGATCTCGACAGCGACGGGCGTGCTGAGCAACGCGAACTACTCCTTCGCCACGCGCTTTGAAGGTGCAGATTCTGGCACCACTCCCGAAGAGCTGATCGCGGCGGCGCACGCCAGTTGTTTCTCCATGGCCTTGGGCGCGCAGTTGGGCGGCGCAGGGCTCACGCCGGAGAAGATTGAAACCCACGCAGCCGTCTCGCTGGGCAAGGTCGAGGGCGGTTTCGCTATCACCAGGATTGCGCTCACCACCACCGCCAGCGTGCCCGGTGCAACCAAGGAAGCCTTCGACAAGGCGGCAGCTGAGGCCAAGGCCGGCTGTCCCATCTCCAAGCTCTTCGCCAACAACACCGAAATTCTGCTTGACGCCAAACTGGTCTAGGCGGAAGCCAACTGCCGCGGCCGGGATGCAAAATCCCGGCCTTCCAGGCAGTTTTCCGGGCGGCGATTTGACACAGGGTCCCGCATTTGCGAGACTCAAAGTTGCTGCCAGTTCAGCGGAGCCCGCTGAACTTGTGTCTTGTGCCGAAGTGGCGGAATTGGCAGACGCGCGTGGTTCAGGTCCACGTACTCGCAAGGGTGTGGGGGTTCGAGTCCCTTCTTCGGCACCATGGTTTTACCTCTTTACTTCAGTACCGAGATAAATAGAGAAAGATAAGCGCCTTACAAAATTTCCTTTCTATCCTCTCAGCCACCTGCACTTCCCATCGAAGTCCCAATTCAGACTGAAATCAAACGCAAGCGAAAACACCTTCCAGATGGATTCCTGTCAGCAAGCCTTGCACTGGACCGGCTCTGGCTGAAGCGTATCGCGCTCTTGGCGGCAATTGCGAGTGAACCGCAGTCAAGCCGGAGGCTGACCATTTGCCGCATTTCGGGTAGGCTGGGCAAATGAGCGTTTTTGACGAAAAACGGGCGGAGTTGGAACAGCACGAGTTCATGATGGGCGTGGAGCGGGGCAGGCTGGCGGTGGCGCTGGACCTGCTGACCGATTCTCTGATTCTGGTGGGCCAGCATGGGGTCTATTGCGCGTCCAGCCGCAACCCGGCCAAGCCCGCGCTCGACTTGCAGGTCGTCTTGCAGAGTATGGAGGGCGCCAAACATCTGATTCAGTCGGTGATGGAGGAGTTGCGGGCAAATCGAGAGGTGGGCCGCGAGGCCGGAGGGGCCGGGAGTGGTTCGGCTGGCTGAATGCGCCCGGAAGAATGCAAAGTGCGGTATGCTGGAAGAGCGCGCCCGTAGCTCAGCTGGATAGAGCGAACGCCTCCGGAGCGTTAGGTCGGGAGTTCGAATCTCTCCGGGCGCACCATATTTTTCCTATTGCACGCCAGCCATTTCCCTTTGATCGTCTCGCGTACCCAATCCGCCTTCTCCATGCGGCGTCGCGGAGACTTACGGTTGAAGTTGCAAATGCACGCCGCAAAACATCCAGAGCGCCGGCGGCGGTTAGACTGGAGAGTGGCCGGCGCAGCAAGCAACGCGCGGCCCGGACAAGGCAAAAATGCACTTCAATTTTGGATTTACGGCCGTCCAGATTCTCTGGACGCTGACGTTTGCGGCGCAACTGGTTCTGCTGGTCGTCCTGTTGGGCCGGGAACGGATGCGGCGTTTTCCATGGTTTGCCGCCAGCATCGTGCTGGTGACTCTGCGTCTTCTAGCCAGCAGGCTGCTCTTCGGGCGGCTGCCGCAGATCACGTCGGCCACGATCTTCATTGCGATGGCCGACCTGGTGGCGATCCTCGGTCTTCTGGTGATGGTCGAGCTGGCGCGCCGCGCATTTGCCACGGCCCGGCCACGTACGTGGATTGTGGGGACCCTGGCGACGGCGGCCGTGGGCATCGCCGTGCTGGCCCTGTGGGGAGCGTGGCCGGCGTGGAAGACGCTCATCGCCGACTCCTCCTACCTGGGCGTGCTGCGGCTGATGCAACTGGTGGCGCAGAAGGGCGAGTTGCTGGTGAACGTGCTCACGGTGGAACTGAGCCTGCTCATCGTACTCTTTGGCCGCCGCTTCAAGGCCGGCTGGCGCAGCCATACGCAGCAGATTGCCATCGGCCTCTCCACGATGGCAATCGCCCAACTGGCCGTGCAGGCAATCTGGCAGATCATCGCAACGACCGCGGCGCCTCACTCCCGCGACGAGTACATGCGCATTCTCGGTCTGCGGGACAAGTTGCTCAGCGCCAACAACGTCGTTTATCTGGCCGTGCTGGTGTGGTGGGTCGCCTGGCTGTGGTTCGACGAACCGGGGACGCCGCGGGCGGACGAAGCATCGGCGGAGGGCATCACCCCCGCAAAAACCTATCTCGAATTCGGCGGCACTGTTGCTGCACCGGCGGAGTTGCCCGCACAGATTGTGGACGTTCCCGTCGAAAGGCAAGAAGACAATATTCAGTAAGTCGTCTCTCACTCTCTCGCCAGAAGAAATCGAAAGAATGGGTCACGGAAACAAGTCTCGTGACCGCTGACAACTGAATACTGAGAACTGACAACTGTCAGCTAGATATGACAGCTTGCCTGGCCGCGCTTTTCCAGGTACCGCTGGTGGTACTCTTCGGCGCGCCAAAAGGTCTGGGCGGGCTCGACCTGGGTGACGATGCGCTTGGGCTTGAAGCGGCCCTCGGCGATGAGCTGCTCGATTTTGGCGCGCGCCTGCGCTTCCTGCTCTGGGGAGTGGAAAAAGATGGTCGAGCGGTACTGCGTGCCCCAGTCCGGTCCCTGGCGGTTGAAAGTGGTGGGGTCGTGGAGCGCGAAGAAAGCGTCCAGTAGCTGCTCGAAGCTCACCTGGGCGGGATCGAAGTCCACCTCGACCACCTCGGCGTGGCCGGTTGCGTCTGTGCAGACGTCTTTGTAGCTGGGCCGCTCCAGCTTGCCGCCCTCATAGCCCACGGCCGTGGCCGTCACGCCGGGAATGACGGCAAACGCCGCCTCCACGCCCCAAAAACAGCCTGCTCCGAATGTCGCCTTTTCTTCACTCATGCCAATAGAGATGCGCGCGCCTGGCATTGGGTAACAAATCTCTTTTCTTCCGGGGCGCTGAATGGCCGCAGCGGAAAACAATGGCGGGCGGCAGGGAATTGATTTAGAAATGTTCCAAGGATGGCCGATGCGTGCAGTACCCATCGCCGCGCTGTCTCTGCTGCTTGGCTGTGGCTTGGCCCTTTGCCCGCAGCAAGCGGAGGCGCAGGACTCCACGCTCACGCTGAAGGTGACGGCCAATCTGGTGCTGAGCGATGTTCTGGTCGAAGACCGGAGCACGCATCAGGCAGTGGGCCTGCTCACCGCGGATGACCTCCTCGTCCGCGAAGATTGCGTCGCCCAGCAGATTCAATACCTCAGCAGCGATACGCTTCCCTTATCCATCGTCTTCCTCTTTGATCTCACAGGCACGGTGCATCCCGTGTTGAAGCCGCTGGCGGCCAGTGCACGCACGGTGCTCGACCGGTTGCGGCCACAGGACGAAGCAGCGGTGATGGTCTTCTACTCCACCACGCAACTGCTGCAGCCATTCACCCATGATCGCGATCTGCTCGCCGCCGCCATCGGGAAAGCTAGCACCATGACGACGCCCGAGACGACTTTTCTGAACGAAGACGTCTTCCAGGCAACCGAAGTCGCGCGCCAGGCCACGGAGCCCCTGAGCCGCCGCGTGTTGCTCTTTCTCACCGACGGCACTTCGGATGTCCCCAGTGCCGCGATCAAGAAGATCTACGGCAAGAGCGCGCCCGAGCGTTTGCACACTGAGCCGGAGGCGATGGAGGCGCTGCTGCGCTCCGGTGCAGCAGCTTCGGCGCTGATCGAGCGCAGCGGCCTGACAGACGTTTCCCTCGCTACCCGCTATCTGCCACCGCTCGGTCCGCTGATGCGCCTGGGCGGAGATCCGGGAGATATTCGCAAATATGCCGAAGAGAGCGGTGGCATAGTCCTGCACTCCAGCAAGCAGGAGGTCGTGGCCAAGCTGGCTGAACTGATCGATGCAATGCGCACCCGTTACACACTCGGCTATCGCCCCTCGGCGACGCAACCGGAAGGAAAATTCTGCCGGATCGCCGTCGAACTGACTCCGCATTTTTTCGCCACGCATCCGGAGCTCACGGCAAAAATGCTCGCGATCCACGCCAAGCGCGGCTATTACCGCTAAAGCCAGCCGGTGCTGCGGTCGCGATGAGATCTCCCATGAAATTCTTTGGAAAGGTTCAATATTGAACAGCCTGCCGCTCCCATTTGGATCTATGTTCCGCGATGTGCGATCACCGATGCGCTCACAAGAGGGGCGCCACATGACAGAAATGGAGGATTGAATCTCCGTTCCGCACAGCCGGACCCGTTTGAATTTACCTCGCCAGGAATTCCGCAGCCCGGCCGCCGGTTTCGCCTAGGTGAGTTGGTTGTTTCCATCTATTTTTCCTCCCCAGTTGTGTGCCACCGGGGTGCGAGTCTGCAATGGCTCTGAAATTCGTGGCTCGCACCCCGAAATTGGCAGCGGAGACACTCGCATTTCGCTCTGCTTCCGCTACTTCCTTCTTCCATCCGGGCATCGCAGACTCATGACAGAATCTCCCCCATCGTAAGCAGAGCCGAGGCCCGCGTGTCAGCATTTCCCCGCACCATCTTCCGCAATGTCCGCCCCATCGTAAGTGGTTGCAGGAATGCGACAATAGCGTTAGCGACCGGTATGTTCCACAGTTCAAGTCGGCGCGGGGGACCCTGTCACCATGCTTCGAGTTCTTTCGACGCACCTGTTTCTGAACCAGCGCTTGCACCCTGGCCTGCTGGAGCTCGCCAGCCGGTCCGGAGCGCAGGCGGTCGAGATATTTGCTGCCCGCCAGCACTTCGACTACACCAGCCGCGAGCACGTTGCCGAGTTGGCCGGATGGTTCCGTTCCAACCCGCTCGAAGCCTGGTCGATGCACGCGCCGCTCTATCCCGATCGCGAGATGGGCCGCGCCGGCGCTCCGGCCGTGAACGTTCTGCACCCTGACAAGGCCCGTCGCATCGACGCCATGGATGAGATCAAGCGCGCCCTCGAAGTTGCCGAGCAAATCCCTTTCCGTAATCTCGTCCTGCATCTGGGCGGGCGCGAGGACGGCTGGTCGCCGCGCACCATCGAGCATGCGATCACCGCGCTCGAACACCTTGGCGCCTTTGCCCATCCGCTTGGCGTGCGCCTGCTCGTTGAGAACCTGACCAGCGAGCCCACTACTCCAGAACACCTGATGAACATTCTCGAGATCGGCCACCAGGACAGCGTTGGCGTCTGCCTGGATCTTGGCCATGCGCACATCGCCCCAGGCATCGGCGAGGCGATCGCCACGCTCGGCGCGCGCATCGGCTCGGTTCACGTGCACGACAACCACGGTCTGAGGGATGAGCACCTGTGGCCCGGCGAAGGCGCCATCGACTGGCCGGCCACAGCCGCCGCCCTCAAGGCGCTGGCCGCTCCTCCCGCCGCCGTTCTCGAGATCGGCCATGCTTCCGGCGGCGATCTGGCCGCAATTCCCGGGCGCATCGAGCAGGCCTTCCAACTCTTCGCCTGATCTCCGCGCTACAGCAGAGGCGTTCCCGTTGGCGGAGCGCATCGCCCCGGCAGCGGAAGCGAGCGTCCATGACAAACCTGCCGCATCTGCACCAGCACCGTCGCGTCCTGTATCGATTGCAGGCCATCGCCAGCGGCAGTCACCACAATTCTGGCCGGCCCTGTGGCCGCTTCGTCCGAGGCAGAGAGCGTCAGTTGAATCTTGTTGGCGCTCACGCTCGCCGTCGGCGCGATGGGGTTGACGGACCACTGCGCGGTGACGCCCGCGGGCAGTCCACTGACCGTCAGCCCGCTTTCTCCGCTGAAGCTCCCTCCCGTTGTCGCCGTAAGGTGCATCGTGCCCGACGAGCCCTGCTCGATCGCGATGGAACTCGCTCCGGCCGTCAACGTGAGCGACGGGTCTGCGACCCCGCCCCAAGCGCTCACCAGCAGCGCGCCGTCCACAGAGCCCAGTCCGGTGGCCGGGTTATATGCCGCGCCGCCGGCCGCGAATCCGGCCACTCCCGGAACGCTGTTGTTCCCCGAAGGTGTTGCGTGAAAGGGATTGTGAGCCGCGTTCGACAGCGGATACAGGCCCGCATTGGCGTTGCCCTGCCAGCTTTTTCCCTGCGACTGCGCCACCAGCGCCATCACGCCAGCAAAGGACGGCGCGGCCGCCGAGGTTCCCGAGACAATCCAATAGGAACCGTTCTCATAGATCATGTATCCATCGTGGCCGGCGGCCGACAGCGCCACGTCCGGCACCTCCCGCATCCCTCCGCTCGTCCCGCTCACTCCCGTTTGCCACGCCGGCTGCGCGTAAACCGCGCTTGCGCCGCCTCCTGTCGCCCACAGCCCTGTTCCGCCGTTCAAGGCACTCTCGTTCCACGCCTCTTCCGGAATGTAACCCAGCGCTGAGCCGTAACTCGCCGCGTTCGTCGCCGACCAGTACTCCGCGGAATTCGGCCCCTCGTTGAACTCCGTTCCGCCCACGCAGGTCGAATAAGGCGAACTGCACAGTCCATTTACCGCCGCGCCCGAGCCGGTGTCATCCGAGCCCAGGTTGCACCCGGCCGCGCCCGCGTCGCCCGAAGCTACAAACACGCTCATTCCCTGGCTTGCCGCCTGCTCCCACAATTCGTTGTAGAAAGCCAGCTCCGATCTTCCCATCTCCTGCTCGCAACTGCCATAACTGACACTCGCCACCGGCGCCGCCGCGTGGTTCACAATGTATGCGGCCGCCAGATCCACCCCGTCGGTTGTTGCCGTTGAGTCGCCCGCCACCAGCATGACCGCGGATTCCGGCGCCGTCGCGCCCGCCCATTCCACGTCCAACGTAGCCTCATCCTGATCGCCCGCAATCAGTCCTGGATCGGCGCCGGCCAGGATCACCGTCGGATCGTTCGCCGCCAGCCCCGAGGTTGCGCGAAATGCCGCCACATCGCTTAAACGGATGTTGCTCCGGCCCGCAATCGCAATCGAACTTCCCGCACCGGCCGTTCCCGCGCTGTAGAGCTGGTTCAGGTCGTAGATCGCCGCGAAATCGGCGGGGAAAAGATAATGCGTGCTGCCGGCCGAATATAGCGGCTGCGCGCCCGCCTCGACACGCGACCCGATCTGGGATCTGCGCCGGAAATCGTGCAGTGAAACCACCCCGCCCACCACTCCGGCCAGAGGCGAGGGAATCTGCGGCTCCAGAGCGTTGGCGATGTGTTCCGCGCCGTCCACCCGATAGCGGTGCATCGAGGTATGAAATGCCTCCGTCACCTGCCCGGCCGTCCCTGAAAAGACGATCAACCGATTGCCGGCGGGAATCTCCTCCACCGTGAATCCGCATCCCTGGAGCCACGCGATCACCCGCGCCAGATCGTTCGGGTTCAGCCCAAAACGCGCTGCGTATTCGTTCGGCGTCAGCCAGCGGTGAAAGAGCAGCGAGGCTGGATCGTGCTGCGCCTCCACCAGAGCATCCAACTCCGCCTGCTGCGCTGCGGTTGGCTCCAATAGCATCACCATCCGGTCGAGCCGCGTCTCCCCGCTTACCGGGCCTTCGTCGAACACCTCCCGCGCCAGCGGATGCACATTGCCCGCGCGCGTCGCACGCGGGCTCTCGTCGGCCGGCCTCGACACACGATTCAGAGGCGCCTGCCCCATTGCCGCCGAAGTCCATGCGCCTAGGAACTTGTTGAAAAACGATTCGATTTCAGCGTCATAAGTTCATATTGATTCATCCAATCGGTATGCGTGGAGACGAGCGGATTCAGGATGGGATGTTCAGCTATGTATCGTTGGAG
>JBEKTO010000033.1:0-46582 GCA_049515995.1 Occallatibacter sp.
GGAAAGCAAGGAACGCTTCCCACATCCCCACAGCCCCGACTACGGCTGCGAGGTATACTCGTGGCCAAACCAAAACCGGGAAACTCCAGCTATCGCTGGTTGAGAAAAACGGGGCAGGTCAGTATCCCTTGGATCTGGAATATATCCGGAATTGGAGCACCAAGCTTTTCAAAATTGTGGGTACCGAAAGAATAGAGTCTTTTCCAAATTCGGCCTTCGTTCCTTCTGGATATTCAGATCAAGAGTTGGCAGGAATATTCGCATCATCTACCCGATCAGATGTCACTTTCGCAATCGTTGGCGCGCAGCTCGAACTCAATTTCTACGCTCGCGTACTTCCTTCCGGGGTGGTCGTCCTCTCGCTCTTTGAGATGGGTGACATACTTGACAGGGAGAATCATACTGTTGAGACCTTTATTGTGCGGTGCCTGTACGCCCTTGTCTTGGCATATGTGGAGTGCGGCAGGTCCCTCAGCTTATCGAGGGCGCTCCGACTGCATCATGATGAGACCCGCGGATGCCTCTATGACTTCAATCAGAATAAAGTCGAAATAGTTCGGTCACTCGACAAACCTAAATTATGCGCAGACTGTCTCGCAAGATTAGGGCACGCGCAGATTGACGCGCATTCGTGCCCTCGCTTTTCAAAGAACTCAAGCGAATACGGAAGCGCCGGTACTACCGAATTCTTGATTGGGCCAAGAGGAACCCCATCAAGGCTTTATTGCTGGCTACATTATGGGCAATTGTCCTGAACATAGCTGCTAACTTTGCTTACGATTTGTGTAGGGCTGCCGTCGACCGAACAGCCAATAACCCGGCGGCAAATTCAAATGCACAATCGTCGTTAAATGGAAGCGGCGGCAACCCCAGCCACTGAGATGGCCGCCGTCCGGTCTTACTTGTGGCGGATGAACGTGCCGCTCTGCAACTCGCGCATGGCCTGCTGCAACTCAGCCTGGGTGTTCATCACGATGGGCCCGTACCAGGCGACCGGCTCCTCCAGCGGCTTGCCAGAGACCAGCAGGAAGCGGATGCCTTCCGGGCCGGCCTGGACCACGATCTCGTCGCCCCGGTCGAAGAGCACCAGCGAGTGGTTGTGGGCGTCGTAGACGACCGGCGCATTCGGATCGACCGCCGACTCGGTCAGAACGGCCCGCGGCTGCGAGGCGTCGCGGAAGGTTCCCGCGCCGGCAAAGACGTAGGCGAAGGCGTTGCGCGTGGTCTCCACCCGGATGCGCTTGCGCTTGCCCGGCGGGACTGAGATATCCACGTAGCGCGGATCGGCGGCCACGCCCTCGACCGGCCCTTTCTTGCCCCAGAACTCGCCGCAAAGAACGCGCGCCATGGTCCCGTCGTCCTCGGTGATTTCGGGAATGGCGGCGGAAGGAATGTCCTGGTAGCGCGGATCGGTCATCTTCAACGAAGCAGGCAGGTTAGCCCAAAGCTGGAAGCCGTGCATCCGACCCTGCGGGTCGCCCTTGGGCATCTCCTGGTGCAGGATGCCGCTGCCGGCGGTCATCCACTGCACGTCGCCGGCGGTCATGCGGCCTTTGTTGCCCAGGCTGTCGCCGTGGGCCACTTCGCCGGCCAGCACGTAGGTGATGGTCTCGATGCCCCGGTGGGGATGCCAGGGAAAACCGGCCAGGTAATCCGCGGGATTCTCGTTGCGAAAATCGTCGAGCAACAGGAAGGGATCGAATTCCTTGGTCTTTCCAAAGCCGAAAGCGCGCTGCAATTTGACGCCGGCGCCCTCGACGGTGGGGATGGTGGAAAGAATCTGCTTCACGGGACGAAGCGACATGGTTGACCTCCTCTGGCGTACAGGAATTAGATGCGCGAGGGAGATATTCGTTGCAACAGGTATTTTGCGCGGGCCTCGATCCGTGCGCAGGCCCGGTTGCATTCGGCGCTCAGCTTTCCTTGCGGTAGAGCAGGTCCCGGATCGCTTTGCGGCGGGCTTCGTTGGCTTCCGCCTCCGCTTTGCGCTCCTCGGCGCTCAGGGGGCGACTGGTTGCGGGTTCCGTCGATTCGGGTTCGCTGCATGCCGGGCAGCGGTTGGCAAAGCCGGGCTTATCCGGCCTCAATTCGAATTCTTCCGAGCAAACGACACAGACTTTGATGGGAAACGCCATTTGTCTCTATGGTAAACAATGCGATTTCGCTGGAAAAGGAGCGGAGGGCCACAAAATGGCCTTCGGCCCGCATGGAGAGACGGCGGTTAAGCAGCTCCGCCCTCTCTGGTTCCCCCGTTCAACTTTCTCGCGCCGTTTAGACTAAAGAAGCTATGAGCACACTGAAAGCCGTTCGCGGCACGCGCGACCTGTTGCCGCCGGAAACCGCGCTTTGGAACCGCATCGAGGCCACCGCCCGCCAGGTCTTTGCCCGCTACAACTTTGGCGAGATTCGCACGCCGATCTTTGAAGATACGGCGCTGTTTGCCCGCGGCGTGGGCGAGGAGACCGACATCGTCTCCAAGGAGATGTACACCTGGGAGGACCGGGCGCGGGCGCAGTCGGAGAAGACCCAGACGCTGACGCTGCGGCCGGAGAACACGGCCGGCGTGGTGCGCGCGTATATCGAGCACCAGCTGGGCGAGAGCGGGCAGTTGCAGAAGCTCTATTACATCGGGCCGCAGTTCCGGCGCGAGAGGCCGCAGAAGGGCCGCTACCGGCAGTTTTCGCAGATCGGCGCCGAGGTGATCGGGCCGCCGTCGGCGGGGAGCGAAAGCCCGCTGCGCGACGCGGAAGTGCTGGAGATGCTGGCCACGCTGCTGGACGAACTGGGCATCACCGGCTGGACGCTGCACCTGAACTCGGTGGGGTCCTCCGCGGACCGCGCTCATTACAATGAAGCGCTTCGTGCCGCACTGGTTCCGGTCGTGGGCCAGATGTGCGCCGATTGCCAGCGGCGGGCGGTGACCAATCCGCTGCGGGTGCTGGACTGCAAGGTTCCCGAGGACCAGCCGATCATCGAGACGCTGCCGGTGATCGCCGATTCGCTGGACCAAGAGTCAGAAAAACATTTCGCCGCGGTAACGGCGGCGCTGGACGCGGCGGGCGTGCCGTATACGCGGAATCACCGGCTGGTGCGCGGGCTGGACTACTACACGCGCACGACATTCGAGTTCACCCACGGGGGGTTGGGTGCGCAGAACGCCATCCTCGGCGGAGGCCGCTACGACGGGCTGAGCGAGGCCATCGGCGGACCGAAGGCGCCGGGCATCGGCTTTGCCATGGGCGAAGACCGGCTGGTGCTGACGTTGCTGGCCCAACTCGACCAAACGTCTGCCCCGACGCAGTTGGCCGACGCGTATCTTGCGCCGCTGGGCGAGAGCGTGAACGCCGCCGCGCTGGCGCTGGCCAGGGAACTGCGGCGCGGCGGGCTGCGGATCGAGTTGGGCGAAGGCAGTTTTCGGCTGAAAAAGTCTTTCGAAGCGGCCGACAAGACGGCCCGCCACATCGTCATCCTGGGCGAAGACGAGCTCAAATCCGGTATTCTGACAGTGAAGACCTTCGCCACCGGCATACAAACCAAGGTTCCTCGCGCGGAATTGGCTGTCTTTCTTTCCAATTGAACGGGCGCGGGTTGGAGGTTTCCCACCTTTGCGCCAGAAAGGCGAAACGCAGGTTCTTCGACTCCGCTGCGCTTCGCTCAGAATGACAGCAAGGATGGGGCACGGAGCATTTGCGAGAACGCCCGGACGAAGATTCATGGCGCGGCAAAACCAGTTAGCGAGTAAAGGACACAGGTAGTGCTCGATTTTCTAGGATCTCTCGAACGGACGCATCTTTGCGGCGAATTGCGCGCCGCCCACGCCGGCCAGCAAGTGGTTCTGATGGGCTGGGTCAACCGTCGCCGCGACCACGGCAACCTGATCTTTCTCGATCTGAGAGACCGCTCCGGCATCAGTCAGATTGTTTTAGATAAGGAACTGACCCCCGACGGCCACGCCAAGGGCGAGCAGGTGCGGCCGGAGTATGTGGTGGCCGCGGTGGGCAAGGTGCGCCTGCGCGACGCCGACGCCATCAACCCCAAGATGCCCACCGGCGAGATCGAGATCGAGGCGACACAACTGCTGGTGTTGAACGACACCCGGCTGGCGCCGTTTTCGCCTTCTGAAGAGGCCATCCAGAACGAAGAAGTCCGCCTCAAATATCGCTACGTGGACCTGCGCCGCCCGGAGATGCAGCGGAATTTCAGGCTGCGCCACGACATCACGCTGGCGGTTCGCGAGAGCCTGAGCGAGCAGGGCTTTCTGGAGATCGAAACGCCGATTCTGACCAAGAGCACGCCGGAGGGCGCGCGCGATTTTCTGGTACCCAGCCGCGTGCATCCCGGCGAGTTTTACGCCCTGCCGCAGTCGCCGCAAATCTTCAAGCAGATTCTGATGATCTCCGGCTTCGACCGCTACTTCCAGATCGCCCGCTGCTTCCGCGACGAGGACCTGCGCGCCGACCGCCAGCTTGAGTTCACGCAGATCGACCTGGAAATGAGCTTTCCGCACCAGGAGACGGTTTTTGCCGTGGTGGAGAAGTTCCTTTCGGCGGCGTTTGCGGCGGCCGGGGTCACGCTGCCCACGCCCTTCCCGCGCATTACCTACGACGACTCGATGCGGCAGTTCGGCAGCGACAAGCCGGACCTGCGCCTGCCCGGACTGACCGATGTGCGCCCGGCCTTCACCGATGCCGCCCTCGCTACTCTGCAAATCGATCCGGCGCTGCCGGTGGTCGCCTTCCGCATCCCCAACGTGGGCGAGTTGAGCCGCAAGGAGCGCGAAGAGAATCACCCGCTCTTCGACCTGAAAAAAGGCGCGAAGTTCATCGACGACTTCAAGCGGCTGGCCAAGGGATTTCCCGAGGCCGCCGTGAAGGTGCGCGATCTGGCGGGCGCGGCCGAGGGCGACTTCGTTATCGTCGTGGCCGGCGACCCGGCCCATCCCGTCAAGGCCAGCGACACCAAGTTCGAAGGCCGGCTCAGCGAGCGGGAGATCAATGTCTATTCAGCGGCGGGAAATTTCCGCACCGAGCTGGCGAAAAAGTATGCCGAGCGGCACGGAGCCTTCGGGGTGACGGAAAAGGTGGTGCAGGAAGCCGACGCGCGGAACGGCAGCGCCATCGACGGCGCCGCAGCTTTCAATCCCATCTGGATCGTCGACTTTCCCATGTTCGAGTACGACCTGACGCTGGCGAAATGGATGCCGGCGCACCATCCGTTCACCGCGCCGCACGAGGCCGACATGGCCAACCTGGTGAGCGATCCGGCGAGCGTGCGCGCCAACTGCTACGACCTGGCGATGAACGGCCTCGAACTCGGCTCGGGCTCGATCCGTATTCACCGCAAGGATATACAGCAGCAGATCTTCCAGTCGCTGGGAATCAGCGACGAGGAGGCCAAGTCGCGTTTCGGCTTCTTCCTCGATGCGCTCGAATACGGAACCCCGCCCCACGGCGGCATCGCGCTGGGCCTGGACCGGATTGTGATGCTGCTGACCGGCGCGCCCAGCCTGCGCGAGGTGATCGCGTTTCCGAAGACGGCAAAAGCCATCGACCTGATGGCCGACGCGCCGACGACGGTGACCGAACAGCAGTTGAAGGAACTGCACATCCGGGTGGCGCTGAAGAGCTAGATCCGTTTTCAAGCGCATAGACAGAAATGCCGGGGTAGCAGACCCGGCATTTTGGGGAAAGAAGTCCAGTCAATCAGAGGGGCTTTCCGTTTGTCGCTCTACGCCCGGTCCAATTCCGCAAATAGTTCACTCAGCACAACGCGAATCGGCGTCTCGGGAACGGTGAGTTCTCCGTTCTGCACCAGGTGCAGTCCGTCCCTGGTCGCGGTCCAGGCTTTGCGGCTTTCGGGGTCAAGAATCCAGACGTTCTCGACCCCGAAAGCGAGATAGTCGTCGATACGGTTCTGGAAACGGCTCAGCCGGTCCTCGGGGGAAAGAATCTCAATCACAATCAGCGGCGGATGGGTGAGGATCTGCTCCTTCGGCGCACCCGCGCGCAGCACGGAGAGATCGGGCACGCGGAAGTGACTACGGCTCACCTGCGTTCTTACATCCGTGACGGCCCGGACGCCCCAGACATTCCGATTATTGGTGAATAGAACAGCCAGCAGTGTTTGCAGATAACCGTGATCGTGCTCGCCCACGTTCCGTTCCTCGACCCGTCCGTCCACGTAGTCGCAGTCCGGCCGGTAAGAGGTTCGGAGATACTCCTCGACCGTCACGTAAGGCTCTTCAATGGGCAGCGTGGCCATGGCAACAGTATGCTCCGAACGAGCAGGGAATCCAACCGGCATCCTCACCCGAGCCGTGCTCCGGGGCCGTTGAGCATTTTCCCTGGCAGGCGGGAGACAAGGCGGCCGAGCTAATCCGTGTCGGACTCGGCGGCGTTTTCCGCTTCGCCCTCGACGGAGATGCGGAGCGAGCGGAGAAAGTGGAGGTCGTTCTGGGTGAAGGGCAGATTCTCGCCCTCCTGCTCGGAGCCGGCTTCGGCGTCCGCGGCATCTTTGGCGGCCAGCTCGTTGAGGCCGATAGTGGCTTCGAGCATCAGCAGCACATCGAAACCGTGCTGCCGGATATCCTGCACCACGCCGGCGATCTGCTCGCTCTCGATGACCGACTCATGGATGGCCTCGCCCAGTTGCTGAATGAGTTCGCGCAGACGGGATGTCACAGGATACCTCCAGGAGCGGCGGCCTGCGCAAGCCAAGAGCGCGGGTAGCGGCATGGGATTTATCTACCTTACGTCCATTGCCGTTTTGGAGCAACTTGCCGGGTGCAAGAAACGGTGAAAAACGGCTCGGCAGGGGCGCTGCTACCATCATAAACGGAATGAGACCCCAATCCATCGGCCGCGCCCTGGGCATCGGCCTGCGCGTAGCCGGGCGCATCGCGAGCCAGCGCATGGCGGGCAGCACACAAGCGGCGGCCAGCAGGCCAGCGCCCCAGCCAGTTGCCGCGGCCGCCCCAACCCGCTCCGCCGGACGGTCTGCCGGCCAGGCCAGCCGCGGCCTTGCCCGCGGTATCGGCGGCTTTCTGCGCCCTTTTCGCCGGGTGGGCAGCATCCTGTGGCTCGAAGTCAGCGGCGTCTTCTTTCTTCTTCCCGTGATCGTCTTTGGGCCAACCCTCTGGCGCGTTCGGGCCAGCTACGCGCACGGTCCCGATCACAAGCTGTTCCTGGTCACCGCCGGCATCGTCGTGCTTTTTCTTTACCTGAGCGTCAGCTCGTTCTGGCGGGCGCGGAAAAAGTAGACTGTCCGCCTAATTCTTTGCCGACTCGTGCGGCCCGGGCCGCACAAGCGCCCAGGCAACGACACCGGCAATCGCCAGCAAAAGAAACAGCGAGAAGAAGCCACCGCCTCGGCCAAAACCGAAGCGAAACAACGCCAGTGCGCTCAATCCTGTGGTCAACATCGAGTCTCTCCCAGGGCCGGCTCGCATTGCCCAGCCGCATTGGTAAGGACCCGGAATCGAATGGCAAGTTGTTGCGAAGCGACGGCCGCCTGAAGCCTCCGCGCCTCAGAGGAACTTCCGAATGACGGAGCTGAAGCGGGTGTAGAGGAAGGAGACGGCCAGCAGAGCCAAGCCGAGCACAATCAGGGTGGTATAGCGGTCAGAGGGCGACAGCGCCCACACATCCATCAGCAGAATCTTGGCCACGCTGACCAGCAGCAGTCCCAAGCCAGCCAGCCGGTAACTGCGCTCACCCACCAGCAGCGCAAAGAGAAAGACGACGAGGCCGAGCAGGCTCCAGGCGATGGTGATGTGACCGGAGCTGAGCTTGGCCGCCAGGGCAACCACCTGCAGCACAAAGGCGGCGAAGAAGAAACCCTGCTCGGGATGGCGGAGAGCCAATTCCAGGTCCGCGGACAACGTGAGGATGGAGGGGGCGATCGATCTTGACGCGCGCAGCCGGAAGGCAAACGGCAGAGCCGCAAGCAGAATCAGCGCGGTCACGCCCAGGTGAAAGAGCGGCCCCTGCCAAAAGTCCGAGGGGCTGTCGGCGGGCAGGTCGAGAAAGAGCCCGCGCGCCACCGCCGCCGCAACCAGAACCATTGCCTGCACCAGAAAGGCTCTGCGGCGCAGAAGCCAGGCCAACGCCAGCAGGACCGTCGCCATCCCCGCCCAGATGGCCGTCACCCAGGCTTCGCCGCCGGGCACGGGAACCCAATCGGAGGGGAAACGGTAAGCAAACCACAGAGCCACGGAGAGCGTGCCCAGCGCATCGGCAGCCAGGCCGGCGATGTATTCCTGCCGTATGCAGCGCTGGCGATTGCGGGTCCGCTCCAGGAGCCAGTAGCCGATCGCCGCGAGAACGAGGACTTCAAGGAGCAGCGAGTTGACCAGGCTGAAGTGGTGATTGCTGTCGAGCGATCCGTTCGCCAAGAGCGTAATGGGCGCGGCAGGGCCACCAAAGAACATCGGGAGATCGAGGACAAAGTAGCGCACAAAGGCAATGGCTACAAGGAAGAAGGCCTGCCAACGCAGGTAGCCTTTGCGAGCGAAACGGCCGATCTCAAAGAGCGCCAGGCCAAGCGCCGCCCACACGGGACCGAGCGCCAAATCCGAGGCGAGAACCGCAGCCACGTAGGCCAACAGCAGAGTAGCCGCCCAGGAGTATGCGGGTGCGACGTAGTTGCGCGAGCCTTCCAGCACCGTCTTGCGGCGCATCCCGGCATAGAGAAGGACCACGGATGCGATGAGAGGCGCTTCGTGATTACCCCATCCCTGGGTTCCCAGGTCCCAAACAAGAAGTCCGGGGAGAGCCGCGACGGCCAGCAAATCGGCCTGCATGGCCAGGGTTTGCGCCTTGCCCCAATCCGCCACCAAGCCCAGCACCACGACCAGGGCGAGCCAGCCCACCACCACCCACGGAGCGGGCAGCGCCACCCACAGGGCCGCGGCGGCAGCCAAAACACCCAGCCCGCTGGTGACGGGCAGCGCAAAGGCTTGCCACGCGGCCAGATCCAAGTCTGAGGAAGAGCCGGGAGCGGAGTTGAAGGGAATTGGCGGCAGCAAGCGAGTATAGACTTCCGAGCGGAGCCAGCAGGCCAAGGCCGCCAGGGCGAGGACGGCCGTTTCCGCCGGATGGTGGCTGGGATCGGGGTAGAACAGCCGGAAGATCGCCAATGGCCCAACGTGATGGAAGACCAGGACGGCGGCCGAGAGCAGGGCAAGAAGATCGGCTTCGAGAACCAGTTGGGCGGCGCCGAACCAGTGTGCCGCAAAGGCCAGCACAAGAACCAGCGCCAGCCAGCCCACCGGAACCCACAGGTCCGGCAGCGCCACCCACAGCGCGGCGGCGGCGGCGGCCACGCCCAGCCAACTGGTGATGCGTAGCGCGAGGGCTTCGCGACCGTCTTCGGCAATCTGTGGCCAGCGGCGCGGATAAACCTCGCCATGGACCCAAAAGAGAACCGCCGCCAGAGTCAGGGCCGCGGTCAGGGAGGCGTGGCGGCTGGGGTCGGGGAAATCGAGCCGGAAGAGGAGCAACGGCAGCAGATCGTGAAGGGCCAGCACACCGCCGGTCACCACGCCCGCCAGCAGGCCCAGCCTGCGGAAGACCGGCTCACCCAGCCTCAACCCGCAGACAGCCAGGATTTGCGCCTGCACCAGCCATAGCATGGGCCAACTGACGCCATGAAACCTGAATGGGACAGCGGAGACGAGCAATACCGTGGCGATGGTGGAGAGCACCACAAAAGCCTGGCGCCGGCGAGCGCGCAGGCGGAAAGCCAGGCCCATTTCGATTGCGCCCAGCGCGGCTAGCGCCCAGAAGGCCCACTCCGGATGGGCAGACTGATATTTTAGCAGCCCCAGCACGCCGATCGAATTCAAAACCGCCGACAAGCTGGAGATGTTCTCCTCGTTCTGGTCGCGCGGGGTGCGCAGCACATAGGCCAGGCGGAAGATGAGCCAATAGAGCAGGATGAGCGCCGTCGAGGGCCAGAAATCGGTGAAGGCTGTGTTGTTTTGCGGCAGCACCTGCGTGAGCCAGACCAGATGGTTCAGGTAGGCGGCGGCCAGACCGGCCAGTTCCAGCCACACCCAGTGGTGGAGCGTGGTCACCACCACAAGGGCCAGAGCCAGGACGGCGCTGGCGGCGAGACTGAAGACGAGGGTTCCTTCGGCCGATTCCAGGTGGCTGGTGAGGACGGTGGCAAAGCCCAGCAGGAAGGCCAGCCCGGTGACCGCCTGCGAGCGGTAGCGGAGCGAGTGAGCCACCATGCCCGCCGCGGCCAGCAGCATAAGCACCAAATCCACCGCCAGGGAATCCAGCACATGCGCGGCGGGCACGTGATGCATGGCGAAGGTGGTAAAGAAAGCCAGCGCCCAGCCGCCGCCAATGCCGGCGCGAGCAAAGATGCGGTAGGTCGCCTTGCGCTCAAGCCACACGCCGCCGCCCAGCAAGGTGAAGCTCACGGCATAGCCGCAGAGCACCTTGCCGCTCGGACCCCAGGTTTCCAGCTTGTAGGCCAGGAAGAAGGCCAGGCCGATGACCAGAATGAAGATTCCCAACTTGTTCAGCCAGTTGGCGCCCAGCCGCTCCTCGAGCGAAAAGAATCTTGCGGCCGGGGTTGGCTCTGCAACGGACGGCTCCGGCACTACCGGCCTGGGAGGCTGCGCGGGAGCGGCTGGCGACTGGCGAAGAGGCTCGATTGGCGGAGGCAAAGGCTGGATGGGCGCGACCGGCGCCGGGTGGGCAGGCGGGGTGAAGGCGGCGATAGCCGGCGCCGGGGCGAGCGTGACCGGCGGGAGCTGGACCGGCTTGGGAATGCCGACGGGCGGCTGAGCCTGCGGGGCGGCATCCGGCGGATGGGCTGAAACGGGTGCCTGCGGCCTCTGGAGCGCGCCCAGTTGAGCTCTCAGCCCATCGATCTCGCGCTGCTGGCTGGCCAAATCCTCGCGCAGCCGTTCAAGCGCATCCTGGCTACTCCGCCGGAAGACGAAGACAATCACCGCGAGCACAACGAGAAGAAAATAATCCATGAGGACGGTTGGGCGGAATTATACCCGGTTTTTGTTTCAGGCCGGAGATATTCAAGGCCTTCGCCTACGCCAGCCGCGGAGGCTCTTTGCGTAGAAGCCGCCAGAGGCCCACCGCGATGGCCAGAAGGCCCAGCCCGTATGCCCAGAGCGCGTGCTGGCCGGTGTGGATCTTCCATCCCCGATAGAGCGCAAAGGCTCCCGCGGCCATCAGCAGGATTCCCCGCAACTGAGTCATGCGATTTCCTTGCCTGTTTCTTTCCCGAAATTGGCTTTTCGGAGGCGATCTTTCTCATCCTAAGCCCGAGGCGCCGGGTTTGACCCCGCCGCGGCCCAATCCCTATCGTAGGCAGGGTAGAGCCGCACTGGCTGAAAGGAACACCTATGAATACACCTGCCGCGCCCGCACTGAAAAAGACCGCTCTCAACGCCACGCACCGCGCCCTCAAGGCCAAAATGGTCGATTTCGGAGGATGGGATATGCCGGTGGAATATCCGTGTCCGGGTGGCGGGCTGATCGCGGAACACATGGCCGTGCGCACCGGCGTGGGATTGTTCGACGTGAGCCACATGGGCGAAATCCAGTTCCGCGGCCCCGGCGCGCTGGCCGCCGTGCAGCAGATCACCATGAACGACGCCGCGCGGCTGAAGAACGGCCAGGCGCAATACTCCGCGCTGCTTACGCCAGAGGGCACATTCGTGGACGACATCCTGGTGCACCGGCTCAGCGAGAACGACTATCTGCTGGTGGTGAACGCGGGAACCAAGGACAAGGACTACGCCTGGATTCGGCAGCAGGTGGGCGTGTTTCCCTCCATCCACCTGAGCGACTATTCGGCGTACTACTCGCAACTGGCGCTGCAAGGTCCACGGGCTCTGGAAACCCTGCAAAAGCTCACCAAGGTTGACTTGGCCGCGATCCGGAATTACTGGTTCGCGTGGGGCGAAGTGGCCGGCGTGCCCAATGTGATGATCGCGCGCACGGGCTACTCCGGCGAAGACGGCTTCGAGGTGTACATTCCCGCCGACGTGGCGACTTCGGAGAAGATGTGGAACGCGCTGATGGAAGCGGGGGCGGAGTTCGGTATCCGGCCGTGCGGGCTGGGCGCGCGCAACACGCTGCGGCTGGAAGCGGGGATGCCGCTCTACGGACACGAAATCTCCGACCAGATCAACGTCTTCGAGTCTTTTGTGGACCGCTGGCTCAAGCTGGACAAAGGAGAGTTCATCGGCCGCGAGGCGCTGCTGGCCGTGCAGGCAGCGGGAGGCCCCAAGCGCAAGGTCGTGGCTCTGGAGATGGTGGAGCGGGGGATCGGGCGCGACGGGTACCCCGTACTCTCACTTTCTGGAGAAGAGATTGGCCAGATTACTTCCGGCTCGCCCGCGCCATTTCTCAAGACCAACATCGCCTTTGCGCTGCTGCCGGCCGCCGTGGCCGCCAGCGGCGTGGATGTTCTGGTGCAGGTGAGGGCGAATCAGGTAAGGGCGAAGCAGGTTCCTGCGCCGTTCTATAAAAGGGTGAAGAAGTAGGTCGGGATTTTGACACAAAACGGATGTCCTTTTTTGTTTCAATTTCCGGAATGTCGCCTGTGGACGGGGTCGATCCGACGGCGTTTCTCGAAGGATGCGGGATTGCGGAAGGTCCGGAAAGCATTGGGCTCTCGATCGGAATCGAAATGGTTCTTGCGGTTTGAATGGCTACATGTAGATGTAAATAAAAAACTGATCGATATACGCCGTGAAGAGGAAGCGGATGGGACACCTGGCACCCGGCGAAGAATGCTTTCTGGAAGCCGGCTTCTGAGAACCGGCCTCTTCATGGAATGGGCACAACTGCGGCGGAACTTCGATCTTCCGTTGTTCGGTTTCGGACGACGAATTGCGATTTCGCACAGGCTGTGCGTTCGCGGGAGTTGCCGGTCGGGCGTATCGCCTTTCCAGTGAAGGACTTACATTCGAGATGGTTTGGCGGTAAACGTGCAGTCCTAGAACATAGCGTTGTGTGCGGAGGCTAGGATGGGGAGAATCGTTCAGGATATTCGTTTTGCGTTGCGTCAGCTTAGGAAGTCGCCGAGCTTTGCTGTGACCGCGGTGCTCACGCTGGCTCTCGGAATCGGTGCGAACACGGCCATTTTCAGCCTGGTCAATTCGCTTCTGCTCAAGCCTCTTCCGGTGGCGAGTCCCGAACAAATCACGACGCTGGCGCCCCGCGAAAACAACGGCCCCTTGCAGCAAACCTTCTCCTGGCCGGAATACAAGGAAATCCGCGCGCAGAGCGGACGTTCGTTCAGCGATGTTTTTGCCAGCACGCTCAGCCTCGATGGATTCGCGGTGAAAGGGCAGCGACCGGACCGTATCCTGACTAGCTACGTCAGCGGTAACTTGTTCGATGGGCTTGGACTGAAGCCCGCCGCAGGACGGCTCTTCCTGCGGAGCGAAGGCGAGATCCTCGGCCACGACCCGGTGATTGTGCTCAGCTACGACTACTGGAAGCAACGATTTAACGGCGATCCCAATGCCGTAGGTCAGTCGGTCACGCTGAACGGACACCCCTTGTCGATTATCGGCGTGGCGCCGAAAGGGTTTCGCGGCATGCAAAGCTTTGTAACCACGGCTGCGTACCTGCCCTTGTCGGAGGTGCCGATCAGTGGCACTCCTGTGGATGCGATGAATAACTGGCAGAACCGGATGTTCATCGTCAATGCACGTCTCCGTCCCGAAGTCAGTCTGAAGCAGGCGAACGCCGGACTGAGCGTTGTTGCCCAGGAGATCGTCCGATTGCACCCGGATGTTGAAAAGAAGCTCGGCATTGAGGTGTTTCCGGAGCCGAGTCTCCGCATCAATCCTGGCGATCCCCATACCATGCTCATCATTGCGGGGCTTTTTCTGTCCCTTGCCGTGATGGTGCTTTTGCTGGCCTGCGTCAATGTCGCGAATCTGGTTTTAGTGCGCGCTACGGCCCGCGAACGCGAAATGGCCATCCGTACTGCGCTCGGGGCGCGGCGCTCGCGTCTCATCGGTCAGATGATCACGGAGAGCATCACGCTGGCCATTCTCGGCGGAGGGCTGGGCGTGGTTCTCGGCATGTGGGCCAGCGGCGCGCTCAGTCACCTCGACCTGCATGCGGATCTTCCGGTTGCTCTGGTGTTCGAATTCGATTGGAGGATATTCCTTTATTCCTTTGCAATCGCTTTGCTGGCAGGGGTTGTTGTGGGCCTCGTGCCAGCCCTGCGCATTGCCCGGAGCAACGTGAATACGGTGTTGCACGAAGGCAGCCGGGGTGTCACCGTGGGACGCCATTGGCTCCGCGATGGCCTGGTTGCCCTGCAGATTGCCGGTTCGCTTGTATTGCTGGTCGTCGCCGCGCTATTCGTGCGGAGTCTTTCGGCAATGCAGACCATGGATTTTGGTTTCAAGCCAGATCACGTGATGAATTTCGCGATCGATTCCAACGAGATCGGGATGACCGATGCCGAGAGCCGCGAGCTGACGGCGAACATTACGGCTCGTTTGCATCAGCTTGCCGGGGTAGACTTTGTGAGTCATGCGAGCTCGACTCCATTGGGTTACTTCAACAACAGCGGCGACCGGATGGTTATCGATGGCGCGCCGGTTCCCGTCGATTCTTCGGATTTGAATGCAGGCTACAACGTCGTTTCGCCGGAATATTTCAGCGTGATGGGTATCGATCTTCTTAACGGCCGCGCATTTACAGACGCTGACAATGAGCACGGCAGAGATGTGGCCGTCATCAGCGAAAGCACGGCCAGGAAGTTCTGGCCCAATCAAGATCCCATTGGTCACACCTTCCGCATGGCAAGCGAAAAAGACCGCCGGATAGAGATTGTAGGGATCGCCCGCGACGCAGAATTTCAGATCTTCGGCGGCGCCAAGTCGCAAACGTACTTTTACATTCCGTATGCGCAGCACTCCAAAGGGAATACGCTGATGGTATTCCAGTTGAGGTCAGACAGGGATCTTCTTTCGCTTGCGCCTACGGTCGAGAGAACCATCCATTCGCTCGCTCCGCAACTTCCGATCTTTCAGGTGCAAACCATGCGCCATGCGCTCTATACGATGAACGGTCTCTTGCTTTTTCAGATCGGCGCCTCGCTCGCGGCAATCATGGGCGGCCTTGGATTGACGCTCGCCGTCATTGGCCTCTACGGCATCGTCTCCTACGCGGTAAGCCGCCGCGTGCACGAGATCGGCTTGCGCATGGCGCTTGGGGCGAGTCGCGGCTCCGTGTTTCGAATGATCTACCGACAATCGATTCTGATTGTTGCAGCCGGCCTGGGGACGGGGCTGGCCGTGGCAATATTGGTCGCACGAGCCGTCGGCAGCTTCGTCGTCGTCAGCGTGTGGGATCCGGCAACCTACGTGTTTGTCGGAATTGTCCTGGCGCTTGCGGCACTTGCCTCCAGCTATTTGCCTGCGCGGCGCGCGATGGCCGTGGAACCGATGGTAGCGCTGCGCGAGGACTGACGCGATCCGGTCTTGATCGCGTGTGTACTGTCAAACGCCCGACCAATCGGGACGAATTCGGTCCCGGTTGGCCGGCAATGCGGAACTGGGTTGCAACCAGGAGTCCGTGGGTGGTCACGGAAAAAGCAAACGCAGGTCCATCGACTGCGCTCCGCTCAGGATGACAGCTTCGTCCTGGCGTATTCCCTGGAGCCGGGTCAATCGCAATGCGGGGCTGACGCTGAGCGCGTCAGACCTGCATGACTTCGGCTTCCTTTTTGTGGGAGAGCTCTTCCATGCGGCGGATTTCTTCGTCGGTCATCTTCTGGATTTCTTCCAGAGCGCGCTTTTCCTCGTCCTCGCTGATCTTCTTATCCTTGGCGAGCTTCTTGAGGGCGTCGTTGCCGTCGCGGCGGACGTTGCGGACGGCGGTGCGGTGCTCTTCGAGGACCTTGTTGAGGTGCTTGCAGACGTCGCGGCGGCGCTCCTCGGTCATGGGCGGAACGGGGACGCGCAAGACCTTACCATCCGACTGCGGATTGAAGCCGAGGTCGGAGGTGCGTATGGCCTTTTCGATTTCCTTCAAGACGGTGGGGTCCCAGGGCGCAATCAGGATCAGCTGCGCCTCCGGCGCCGAGACCTGCGCCAGTTGGCTGATGGGTGTGCTGGTGCCGTAGTAGTCCACCTTAACCTGGTCGAGCATGTGCACGCTGGCCCGGCCTGTGCGGGTGGAGGCCAGGTTGGCCTGGAAGGTGGCTACCGCCTGGTCCATTCGCCGCCGCAGGTCGCCGTTCAGTTCTTTGAGCGCCGGAATACCGGCCATGATCGAAGCTGCCATCTTTCTCCCTCGCTTTGTCCAAAACAATATACTAGCGAATTCCTGCCGCGGAAAGGTTCTATTCGCGGGACAAGGTCAATAGAAGGCTCGGGCTGGCGCTGGGCGGCTTGTGGATTGAGCGCGAATTTGGCTAGCGACCTGTACGGCAATCCATTACAATGTCATACAGGAGGGATGCGATGCCGACAACCCGCCGATCCCGCGTCTTTACCATCTCCATGCCGCCGGAGATGGCTGCCGCAGCCGAACAACGGGCCAAGCAAGAGAACCGCACGATGAGCGAGTTGTTCCGCGAGGCGTTCCGGGTCTACCACGCCCAGCAGGTCGGCGCCATCTTCGATGAGATTGGCAAATTTGCTGCCACAAGGAATCCCAACGGCTACACTGAGGACGACGTGGAGCGGCTGGTCCATGAGGCTCGCGCTGAAATGCGCGCCGAGAGGGAAGCCAAGCAAGCTCTCGCTTCCCGATGATCGTTGTGATCGATTCGAGCGTCTGGGTGTCGGCGCTTCAATTCGCACTGAAACGGGGAACGCCGCGCCAGGCGGTTGAGAAGGCTACGCGCGAGCACGCGATTGCCATCTGTCGTGCTATCGAAGATGAGATTCTGCGCATTCTGACCGAGAAGTTCGGATGAAGGGCCGCAGATGTGACTGCAGCAATGGATGCCGTTCTTCCGTTCCCATTGAGGACGAAGATTTTGGGGAGAATCCACGTCTGCCGCGACCCGAACGACGACATGGTTCTGGAATGTGCAGTGGTTTCCGGTGCGCAATTCATCGTTACTGGCGACAAAGACCTGCTGGTGCTCAATCCATACAGCGGAATACAAATCGTGACTCCGGCGGAGTTCCTCGCAGAGACAGCGTAGTCCTACGCCAACACCGCCAGGCCGGTGGAGGCGGCCTGCTCGTGGGCGTGATAGCTGGAGCGGACCAGCGGACCCGATTCGACGTGGCGGAAGCCCATCTTGAGCGCCTCGGTTTTCAGCTCGGCGAACTCGCGCGGCGTGTAGAGGCGGGCCATAGGCAGGTGGTCGCGCGAGGGGCGCAGATATTGGCCGATGGTGAGAATATCGCAGTGGACCGCGGCCAGATCGCGGAAGACCTGGAGCAGTTCGGCCGTCTCCTCGCCCAGGCCCACCATGACGCCTGACTTGGTAATCCCTGCGGGCCGCAGCTCTTTGCAGTAGCGCAAGAGCTCGAGGGTGCGTTCGTAGCGCGCGCCGGAGCGGACCACGCGGTAAAGGCGCGGCACGGACTCGGTGTTGTGGTTGAGCACATCGGGACGGGCGTCGACCACCGTGCGGATCGCCTCGGGGTTGCCCTGAAAGTCGGGAATGAGGACTTCGGTGCGGCAGCGGGGCGCCTGGCGGCGAATCTCCTCGATGACCAGGGCAAAGGCGCGCGCGCCACCGACGAGATCGTCGTCGCGATTGACGCTTGTGACCACTGCGTGGAGCAGCCCTAACTGGGCCACTGCTTCCGCGACTCGGCGCGGCTCGTCGAAGTCGATGGGCTCGGGACGGCCTTTGGGCACGGCGCAGAAGCCGCAACGGCGGGTACAGAGATTGCCCAGCATCATGAAAGTGGCGGTCTTGTGATGCCAGCACTCGCCGATGTTGGGACACTGCGCACTCTCGCAGACCGTGTTGAGCCCCAGCGAACGCGCCAGGCGCTTCAGGTCGTGGTAGTTTTCGCCCACCGGGGCGCGGGCCTTGAGCCACTCGGGTTTTGGCGCCGGAGCCTTGCGGGCCGGCGCAATCTGCACCAGTTCCATCACACCTCCATTGTACGGAGAATGCGGAGCCGGCGGGAAAAGCCTGCCGGCAGAGGGATTCGTTCGGCCGGCGCGGTCAATCGCCGAGGGCGTAGAGCTTGCCGTCGACGCTGCCGAAGTAGACGGCGCCATCGGCCACCGCCGGCGAGGAGAGAATGGAGCCCATGGGAAAGATCTTGGCGCGCAGATCCACAATCATGTCGTCGAGCGTGTCGCCCGTCCAGATTCCGCCCAGCTTCAGCCCTCCGTCCGGACCAAGGGCGCGCGGCCCGTTGGCGGCGAAGCCCGGCGTGGCATAGACGCCCGCGTAGGCATGCTTGTTCAGGTCCACGGCGTGCAACTGGCCGTCGAAGGTGCCGAAATAGGCATGAGAGCCGGCGATCGCCGGGGACGAAAAAGCATAGATATTGGTCGGAAGCGAATAGAGCGGCTTGCCGGTTTCAGCGTCGAGGGCCTGGAAGCGATGGCTGTCAGAGGTGGTGTAATAGACTGCTCCGCCGGCGACGGCGGGCGAGGAAATCACCCACGATCCGTCGTTCGCGACCTTCCATTTGAGGGCGCCGGTGGTGGCGTCGAGGGCATAGAAGTTGGCGTCCCTGCATCCGAAGTACACTGTCCCGTTGGCAACCGCCGCGGAGCCCTGGATGCCCGTCATGGTGTGGGTGGCAGCGTCTTCGCCGGTCTTGAATTTCCACTGCAACGCGCCGGTTGCGGCATTCAACGCGTAGAAGTACGTATCCCAGCTTCCCGCGTAGACCACTCCGCCGGAAACCGCAGGCGAGCTATGAACGACATCTCCGGTCTTGTAACTCCAGAGCAATGCGCCGGTTTTGGCGTCGACAGCATAGAGATGGCTGTCTCCGCTTCCGAAGTAAACGGCACCGGCGGAAACCGTGGGCGAGGAAAGATAAAAGTCCCAGGGATCGGGCATTTTTTCAGCGGAAGGCAGCGCGCCGAGAATTCCGGCGGCCGCGAAGCGACGTTCTCCCTGGCTGGCAAAGGCCCAGCGCTGGTTGCCGGTCGCCGCGTCCACGGCGTAGAGATTGCCATCGAGACTGACCACATAGACTGTATCGCCGGCAACGGCCGGAGAAGAGTTCACATCGCCATGGGCCGCGAACTTCCAGCGGAGTTTTCCGGTAGCGGCCTCGACGGCATAGAGGAATCCATCGGCGCTGCCCACATAGACCACTCCGGCGGCCACGGCGGGCGAAGAAACGATGGCGCCGCCGGTGGGAAAAACCCACTTCAACGAAAGCTGCGTGGGCGCGGGCGAATCATAGACCCCCGGATGACTTGGACCGCCGCGAAAGATCGATTGCGATCCCTGTGCTGCGGATGCTACTGCGAAGAGACAAAGGAGCCAGATCACTCCGAACCGTATCATGAAGGTCACTATAGCATCGCAAGAGCGGACGGAGACCGATGGGCGGGATTGGGGTGGGCATCGCCTGCCGGGCGCGCCTGGTCATTGCCGGCTTTAGCTACCGCCGCTCCGGCTGCTCCGCGGCAGAGGCCTTGGCACTTGCTACACTGCCCAAGGAAGCGGGAGGAAGGTTGCGCATGAGGATACGGTTGCTGGCAGTGGGAATTCTGTTGGGGATGGGCGCGACAAGCTGGCTGGCGGCGCAGTCGTCTCACTCAGCCGATCCGGCAGCGGCCGTTCAGCAGCCGGAGCAACCGGCCAAGGCGGCGGCGCTCGACCCGCATCCGGTTGTCGCGTTGACCTTTGACGATCTTCCCGCGGCGGGCAGCCTGCCGCCGGGCGAGAATCGCAGCAAAATTGCCGCGGCGCTGGCCGGCGAGCTGAAGGTCCTCCACCTGGAAGGCACGTATGGATTTGTGAATGCGGTCAAGCTGGAAAACGATCCCGACGCGCAACAGGCGTTGCGCATCTGGCTCGATGCGGGGATGAACATCGGCAGCCATACCTGGTCGCACATTTCGCTGACGGACAATACGGCCGAGGCCTATGAGCGGGAGATCGCGCTGAACGAGCCGGCGCTGGCGCAGTATGCCGGCGCGCGCGACTGGCACTGGTTCCGCTACCCCTTTTTGTGGGAGGGCGACACGCTGGAGAAACGGCACGCGGTGCGCATGTATCTCCGCGAGCACGGCTACCACGTGGCCGAGGTCACGCTGGACTTTGAGGACTACGCCTGGAACGATGCCTATGCCCGCTGCTCGGCCAAGGGCGACACAGCGGCGATCGAGTGGCTGAAGCAGAGCTATCTGGATACAGCGGCGGAGTATATCCGGCTGGGACGGGAGGAGGAAGACATCGCCTTTGGCCATGAGATTCCCAACGTGATGCTGCTGCACGCCACGGCTTTCACCACGCTGATGCTGCCGGATCTGGTGGAGCTGCTGCGCAAGCAGGGCTTCCGCTTTGCCAAGCTGCCAGAGGTGGAGCAGGACCCGGCCTACGCGCAGGACCCCGACGCGGCGCTGAAATACGGCGGGACGCTTCCCGACCAGTTCATGGACTCGCGCAAGCTGCCCTATCCGGCGTTCAAGCCGAAGCCCTTCGAGAAGATGAAGAGCCTGTGCCAGTGAATTTGCGGTTGTTTGCCTCAGATTGTCTCTATCAATTCACTTCACGACCATGGTAAAATGACCATGGTCAGATTGATCTGGTTATGAGGAGGCAGGCCCATGCGGACAATGGCGGCAGGCGAGTTTAAGGCCAAGTGCCTGGCCGTAATGGCCGAAGTGAATGCTACCGGCCGGCCGGTGCTTATCACCAAGAGGGGCAAGCCAATGGCCCGGTTGACAGAACCTGGGGAGGTACCTGTGCGCAAGGTGAATGTCGATTCGATTTTCAACTCTTTGCGGGACATGATCACCGTATCCGGCGACGCGGGCGATCTGGTTGAGCCGGTCTTTCCCGTGGAGGACTGGGACCATCTGAAAGACGATTGGTCTTCCTTTCCGCCGGAATGATCCTACTCGACACCCACGTTGTGATCTGGCTGATGACGTCGCCGGAGCGCATCTCGAAAGCCGCGGCCGAGGCAATTGCGCAGTCCGGCGCGGACGGGACGCTACCCGGTGTTTCCGCGGCCACGATCTTCGAGCTTTTCTACCTGGGAAAACGCGGTCGCGTTCAACTGCATCTCACGGATGCGGCGATTCTGGAACGAATGCGGGGCTGCTTCGATCTTTGCCCGATCACGGTGATGATCGCCATTGAGGCCGCTGCGCTTGCCGAACCCTTCCATGGCGACCCGATGGACCGGCTCATTGCGGCTACGGCGCGCGTAGAAGGGCGCACACTGATCTCCGCCGACAGCAGGATTCGTGCAGCCAATGCCTGCAAGGTGCTTTGGTAGCGCTTTATCGCAGCCGCTCGCGGACTTCGGGGCGGACGAGGTAGAGGAAGAAGACCAGATTCAGCAGTCCCTGGACCAGCGCTGGGCCCTGATGGAGGCTGGAGAAGATCCAGAGGTTATAGATCGCCAGCAGGAAGACCGCCGCGAGGGCCATGGCCCAGGCCCAGCGGAAGAGACGCAGCAGGCCGGCGCTGGCGGTGAAAAAACCGACCGCAAGGACGAGAAAGAGCGGCGGATAGTGACGCCCGGCCACCACACCCCAGACGATAACGCCAGCCAGAGCCAGCAGGTAAAGACTGATGGCCACAAGACCGGGCAACGGCAGCCGCTCCGCGGCTTTGTTCTTTTCGTCTGCGGGCGGAAGCGTCATAGCGCGTGGAGATAAGCCAGCAGGTCGCTGAGCTGGTCGTCGGTGAGTTGCGTCGCGGGCATATTATTCCGGCCGTGCAGAATGACATTGGTGAGCCGCTCGTCCGTGGGCGGCGCACCGGAGGGCATGGCCTTGATCTTGGTGATGGCCTGGAGGCCCGGCCCGTTCAGAGGATGCGTGGTGGTGGGATTGTGGCACTTGGCGCACTTCTGATGAAAGACCTGCGCGCCGCGCGCCTCTTCCATCGTCCACAGCGCCTCGGGCTTTGAAGGGGGCAGCGAACGGCAGCCTGCCAGGACGACGGCCAGGCTGAGCGCAACGGCAAAAGAGGCAAAAAAGGCAGCGAGAGAACGGGCGCGCATCTGCTTCCGATGATACAAGCTCACTCCGCCGCGGCGATGGCTTCGGCGATGCGGTCGATGGCCTGGAGTTCGGCTTCGCTGCCGGGCCGATGGTTGTTGACCAGGATGGAAAATGCCAGCGTCTTGCCGCTGGCTGCGGTCAGGTAGCCGGAGAGGGCGTTTGCCTCGTTATGAGTGCCGGTTTTGGCCCAGAGGCGGCCCGTCAACGGGGAATCTTTGAAGCGCCCGGCCAGCGTGCCATCCACTCCGGCGACGGGCAGCGTCTCACGCCAGGCAGGGCCCCAGGGCTGGCGGGAAGCGTACGCCAGAAGCTGCGTCAAGGCGCGCGGGGCGATCTTGTCGCCGGGGCTCATGCCCGAGCCGTCGTAAAAGAAGAAGTCGCCGTCGTCGACGCCCGCATCGAGCAGAAACCGGCGCAGCACGCGGGTTCCCTGGGCAAAGCTGCCGTCTGCGCCGAGGGTTTTGCCCAACAGGCGCAGCAGCAGTTCGGCATGGAGGTTCTGGCTGACCTTGTTGATGACCATCGCGTCCTGGGCCACCGGCACGGAGACGTGCGTGGCCAGCACCCTGCGCCCCTCGATAGGCGGGGCCACGGTTTGCAGGTCGGCGCGCGGCGAGAGCTTGAGCGGCTGCGCCTGCTCGGCAGCGAACTCGCCGGCGCCATTCGAGAATTTGTGGCGGGAAGCGGCCCCGCCGGTGACGCGAATGCCGCGGCCGCGGAGCGCCTCGATGAAGGCCGCGGCGGTGAACTGGGCGGGATCCTCGACGGCCAGCGAGGCATGGAATCCCTCGGCCGGCGCCGTTCCCCAGGCGCGCGCCAGCATGGAGCCGGGACGGCGCTCGAGGCCGGGGTGAGCCGCCTCGCCCTGGGCCGCGAGGGTCATGGAGCTGTCGAGGGTGTAGTACTCCGTCTTGGGCGTCCACTCGGTTTCAGTGCCGCCGTCGCCGGCCGTCACGCCGACCTCGGCCGCATTTTCATTGAAGCTAAGCGCGGAGACGGGCGCGCCGTAGCTCCATTGCAGATCGTCCCAACCCCAGGCCTGGCCATAGGGGTCGTCGAGATAGAAGCTGTCGTCGCCCACCACGCTGCCATCGACGGTGCGCACGCCGGACTGCTCGACCTGCTCGGCCAGCAGATCGAGGAGATCCATGGCCTTGGGCGGCTTGGGAGCTTCGCTCTCGTTGGCGGCGGCAGGCGCGCTTGTTGCCGCCGGAGTTGCCTCGGGCGGGCGGTAGGGATAACGGCGCGCGCTCAGCGTGGGATCGCCCGCGCCCAGCAGGATGAGGTCGCCGTGGAGCACTCCCGCCGAATCCACTTCGCCGCCGGCCACCACGTTGGTGGTCCAGGTGAGCGTCT
This sequence comes from Occallatibacter sp., assembly GCA_049515995.1. GTDB lineage: Bacteria > Acidobacteriota > Terriglobia > Terriglobales > Acidobacteriaceae > Telmatobacter. Next base: position 23,496 of record JBEKTO010000033.1, read on the forward strand.
CGACCGGCAGCAGGGCAAAGGCCGCGGCCGTGGTCGCCAGCTTGGCGTTGGAGGCCGGAGTGAAAAGCCGGCCCTCATTCAACCCGTAGAGTGGCTGCCCATCCAGCGTGGTCACGCTGATGCCAAATTCGGCATGGCTCAGCGCCGGCTCAGCCAGAATGGCGGCGATGCGGTCGGCCAGCGGGCCCTTTGCCGGAACGGGATGGACGGCGGGCCTGGCGCTGGCGTGTGCCGGAGCCTGCGCAGGCAGAGCGGTGGAAGGGAACAGAACCGAAGCGATCAGAAGCGCTAGAAATGGCCGAAAAAACTTCATCCCCGGAGTGTACGGCATTTTCGCACCTCAGCAATAGAGAATCCGGCCGAACCCATGCAACAGTTCCTCATGCAACGCGTCCTTTAACCAGAGCGCGCGGTTTATAACTCCAATATGCCGCTTCTTACAAGGGAGCTTTCGATGAAACTGGCAATCTTTGTTCTTCCGTTGCTTTTCGCTGTACCCGCGGCGCCGGCTCAGACGCCTCAGCCGGAGTTTACCGACCCTGTGGCGCTGCTGCAGGCCGTGGCGAAGACCTATGCCACGGAAACCAGCACGTTTCGGATGGAATCGATTACGGTGTCCGAACAGAACAGCGAACTGCAGCGCGATTGGCACAAGGTTTACCGCACCGCGATCAAGGGACCCGGCAACCTTTACCGGATCGAGACACGATCGCCCTATGGATCGTTTATTCAGGACTCCGACGGGAGTTACGAGTGGGTCTATCTGATCGAAGCGAAGACGTACGTCAAGCGCCCGCTGCCGCAGAAATGGCCGCAGTTCCCCCTCATCGCGATGGGCGGAAACAACGAGGTCATGCAAGCATGGAACACGAGCACCTGGCTTGAGGGCGAGGCAAGCAGTTACAAGCACGCCAGTTTTTTGCCACAGGAAACCATCGTTGTGGAAGGGCGAAGCTACGTCTGCTATGTGGTCCACGTGACAAGCGCCGACGATACGAGACGCCAGGACAAGGAGGCGCACTCAGAGAACACCTTCTGGATCGACAAAACGGCTCTTGTTTTCCGCAAGCGGATGGAACATTCCGACGCATATATGATTGCCGGTCCCGAGATCCATATTCCTTTCCATGAGGACAGGACCACCATCTATCCCGTGATGGATTTTGCCCCGCAAACCACCGCGGAGATGTTCCGCTTTACGCCGCCGGCGGATGCAAGGGAAGTGAAAACCATGGAACCCAACTTCGACATGCTGCCATCCGCTCATCCGAAGGCGGCGATGGCCGGGCAGATGGCGCCGGAGGTGTCGCTTACTGCGGCGGATGGGAAGAAGGTCGCGCTCAGCTCCTATCGCGGCAAGCCACTGCTGATCGACTTCTGGGCCACATGGTGCGGGCCATGCCTGCTCTCGATGCCGGGCCTCGAACGAATCTATGCAGATGTGAAAGACAAGCGCCTGACCGTAGTTACGGTCGACCAGGACGACACGCCGGAGAGCGCCACGGGATACCTTGCGCGGCACCACGATGCATGGGCGAACTTCCACGACGCTCAAGGAGCGATTCGCAAAACCTTCAAAGGCGAAGGCATTCCTTTGGTGGTACTGATCGACGCACAAGGCAAGATCGCCTACTACGATTTTGCCGGCGACGAAGCCGCGCTGCGCAAGGCCATTGCGGCGCTTGGACCTGAGTTTGCTTCGGTTGCCGCTGCGGAGGCAGGAAAACCCTCTGCGCAGCCGGCAAACGCAGAGTCCCGTTAATCCCATAGGATTTGGATCATGGATATCGGGTGGGCGAGGAAGCGGGTGCAACAGTGACAAATGAGTCAATGCGGGCGATGATGCCCTGGCAACTACGCACCCGCACGCTGGAACTGGGGCGGCGCACGGTGGTGATGGGCATTGTGAACGTGACGCCGGACTCGTTCAGCGACGGCGGCTGCTTTCTCGATCCGGAGAAGGCCGTTGCCCACGCAATGCAACTGCTGGACGAAGGGGCGGAGATTCTGGACCTGGGCGCGGAGAGCACACGGCCCGGTTCACGCGCGGGCGGAGCGGCGGGTTCTCCGCAGGCGCCGTTGGTCCACCCCAACGACGAAGACCTGTCGTTGGGGACCCCGGCGGTGAGCGCGGACGAGGAACAGGCGCGGCTGCTGCCGGTGCTGGAGGGAATTCTGCGCGCGCGGCCCGAGGCGATCATCTCAGTGGATACGTACAAGGCGGCGACGGCGCGCGCGGCGCTGGCGGCCGGGGCGGAGATCGTGAACGACGTGAGCGGCTTTGCCTGGGACCCAGAGATGGCCGGTGTCTGCGCCGCGTTCAAGGCCGGCGTGGTGCTGATGCACACGCGCGGACGGCCCGAGGAGTGGCGCAGCCAGCCGCAACAGGCTTCCGATGAGGTGCTGGCCTCGGTGCGCGCGGGCCTGGAGGCGAGTTTGGCCGCCGCGGCCGGGGCGGGCATTGCGGTCGAGACGATCGTTCTCGATCCCGGCTACGGATTCGGCAAGGGATTCGACGGAGACTATGCCCTGCTGGCGCGGCAGGCGGAACTGCTTTCGCTGGGCCGGCCGCTGCTGGTTGGGCTCTCGCGCAAGTCCTTCCTGGGACGCACACTGGCGCCGCTCTTTGGCGGAAACGACGCGCCGGCCGGAGCGCGGGAGACGGCCAGCCTGGCGGCGATGGTCGCGGCCATCCTGCATGGGGCCTCGATCGTCCGCGTGCATGCTGTCCGGCCGGCGGTGGAAGCGGCGCTCATCGCGGATGCGATTCTGGGGCATGTGCGGGGATGACGGGGTATGTTGTGTTTGGACCTGCCGAGCCTGCGATGTGGCTTATTTGCCCTGGCGAAGGGCCGGCTTCCCCATTCTCCCCTTGACAATCGACAAGAGCCCGCGTAATTCTTGTTGTCGATTATCGAGGGGAACAAGATGCCGCCATCGACTGACCTCTTGCAGGGAACACTGGACCTGCTGATTCTGCAAACGCTTGTGCCCGGCCCGATGCATGGCTGGGGGGTTGCCCAGCGCATTCAGCAGGTTTCAGCGGATGTGTTGCAGATCGGCCAAGGCTCGCTCTACCCCGCGCTGCACCGGCTGGAATACAAGGGATGGATCCGGTCGGACTGGGGAAACTCCGAAAACAACCGGCGGGCGAAGTTCTATTCTCTGACGGCTACGGGCCAAAAACAGTTGGAAACGGAGCTCGAAAGCTGGGAGCGGCTTTCGTCGGCGATTGCTCTGGTGCTGGGGCGGGCCGGGGAGGCGCAGGCATGAGGAACGAATGGCTGACCCGGCTGCGTTTCTTTCTGACCTTGGATAAGAACAAGCGGCAGAGCGATCTGGACGAGGAACTTCAGTTTCATCTGGAGCAGTCGATCGAGGCCAATGTGGCCGCGGGCATGACGCCGGCGGAGGCGCGGCGGCAGGCGCTGGTCGAGTTCGGCGGCGTGGAGCGGACGCGGGAGCAGTGCCACGAGCAGCGGCCGGGCTGGTGGCTGGGCACAGTGGCGCAGGACGTGCGCTATGCGCTGCGCGGCTTCCGGCGCAACCCGGTTTTTACCATCACGGCGATTGCCACGCTGGCGCTGGGCATCGGCGCGACGACCGCGGTCTTCAGCGTGGTGGACCGGATTCTCTTCCGCAGCCTGCCCTATGCGCACGACGACCGGATCGTCTCGCTAGGGCTGGTCCAATCGCTGGAAAAGCAGGAGTTCACGCTGGGCGGATTCTTCTACGAGTGGCGCGACCATCAGAAGCCGTTCGAGTCGGTTACCTTCGAGCGGGGCGTGGGCGAGTGCAATCTGACCGAGGCAAACCCGGCGCATCTGCACTGCGCTGGAGTGGCGCAGAACTTTCTGCCCACGCTGGGCATCTCTCTGGAGTTGGGGCGCAACTTTCTGCCCGAAGAGGACCTGCCGAATGGGCCCAAGGTTGCGCTCATCTCCGATGGGCTGTGGCTCAGCCGGTACAACCGCGATCCGGGCGTGTTGAACAAGCCGATTTCCATCGACGGCCACGTGGTGCGCATTGTCGGCGTGCTGGCAAAGGGCTTTGAGATGCCTCGCCTGCAACCAACCGACATCCTTCAGCCGGCGCAGATGGATGTGGTGGCGCAGCACACGGTGAACAGCGGCATCGGCTACCCGATGTGGGCCTTTGCGCGGCTGAAGCCGGGCGTGAGCGTGGCCGAGGCAAAAGCCGAAATGGAGCCATTATTTCTGCACACGCAACAGTGGATTCCGGCGGAGTTTCGCCAGGAGTTCCATCTCCAGGTGCGCTCGATTCGCGACCGGCAGATGCAGGAGGCATACACGGCGGCCTGGGTGCTGTTGGGCGCGGTATTTGCGGTGCTGCTGATTGCCTGCGCCAATGTTGCCAGCCTGTTCTCAGCACGCGGCGCGGCGCGCGAGCGGGAGTTGGCGGTTCGTTCCGCCCTGGGCGCCAGTCGCGGAAGGCTGATCCGCCAGACGCTGACCGAGGCATTTCTGCTGGCCGTAGCAGGGGCCGCGACCGGCTGCGCGCTGGCAGAGATTCTGCTGCGCGTCTTCATCGCCATCGCTCCCACGGGAGTTCCTTTTCTGGCCGATGCGCGGCTCGATCTGCGCATTGTCTTGTTCGCGGTGCTGGTTGCGCTGTTTTGCGCAACTCTTTTCGGCATTCTGCCGGCGCTCAAAAAGCCGCGCGCGACGGCGCTGGCTGCCCGGATCGCGAAAGGCGGCTCTCATGCGCGGCTGCGGCGCGGCCTGGTGGCGGCGCAGATCGCCATCAGCGTGGTTCTGCTTTCGGGCGCGAGCCTGCTAGTAAAGAGCTTCTGGAATCTCGAACAGCAGAGCCTTGGCATGCAGACGCGCGGTGTGCTCACGGTCCATGTTCCCTTGAGTTCGGAGCGTTACCCGACTGGCCAGGCATACCTGGACTTTTATCTTCGCGCCGAAGCGGCCTTGCGGCGGCTGCCCGGCGTCACTTCCGTCGGAATCAGCGACTCGCTGCCCCCGGACGCGAACAGTTGGCACGGCGGAGAGCGCTACGCAGACCTTTTTGTCGCCGGCAGGCTACGCGCCGCGGCGGGAACCGGTGGAACCGTCGTGGTGCGCGCTGTCACGCCCGGCTACTTTCGCGTTCTCCAGATCCCGATCGTCGAGGGGCGGGGCTTTGCCGAGGAAGACCGGAATACAAGCGACAATGGGATGATCTTGAGCAAGCTGCTGGCCGAACGGCTCTTTCCCCAGGGCGACCCCCTAGGGAAGCACATCCAGGTGCCAACGTACCGACCCTACTTTGCCCTGGATGGACCGGTATTCACGGTCGTCGGCGTAGCCGCAAACGTGAAGAATGCAGGTCTCGCAGGCCAGGACGACCCCGAGTACTATACCCTGCGCCGCAACCGCGGGGAAGACTGGAGCGGGCACACGATCGTTCTTCTTGAAACCGAGCTGCCGGCCTCGGTCGTGGGCCCCTGGGTGCGGTCGCAGATTGCCCAGATCGATCCCACCGCTCCGGTTGAGATCGATTCGCTGGCCAAGGGCGTAAGCAAGCTGGCCGACCGTCCACGCTTCGAGACCGCTCTGCTCGGGTTCTTCGCCTTTTGCGGATTGCTGATGGCGGTCATCGGGCTTTACGGCGTGATTGCGTTTGTGGCCTCGCAGCGCACGCAGGAGATTGGGGTGCGCATGGCGCTGGGCGCCACGCGGCTGGATATTCTGCGGCTGATTGCCGGGGAGGGCGTGCGGCTGATCGTGCTGGGCGGCGCAGTGGGCCTGGGCGCGGCGCTGGCCATGGCGCAACTGATCCGGAGCTTGCTCTACAACGTGGAGCCGCGCGACCCGGCCACCTTTGCCGCGGTAACGCTGCTTCTGGCGCTGGTTGCCCTGGCGGCCACGCTCGTTCCCGCGCGGGCGGCAATGAAGGTCGAGCCGGTTGCGGCGCTGCGCTACGAATAGAAGCCGCTGCCGCTTGGCTTGGGGACCGATTCCGCGTATACTGAAGATTCGGCAAGCTGGCGGGGTAGTGTGTCTTCATGCGCCCCAATGGCCGCCCCTGGGCAGAGCCCCGGTCTGAGCGCACTCGAAGATGGCGCTCGCGGGGGGCAGCTTCCGGTGGCGCGAAAGACAAGAATTTGGAGCGAAGTCATGGCACAGGTATGCGATATTTGCGGGAAAGGCCCGCAGTTCGGCAATAACATTTCTCACGCGCACAACATCACCCGCCGCCGCTGGAGCGTGAACTTGCAGGCTGTGAAGGCGCTGGTCAACGGCGCGTCCAAGCGCATCCGGGTCTGCACCAGCTGCATCAAGAGCGGCAAGATCGCCAAGGCCTAGAGCGGTTCTCTCATACACGTCCCGTTGCCAGCTCTTTACAAGGTGGCTTTTCCTTAAGGAAAAAGCCACGCGGCAGCATGGCTTCAGAGTATAGCAATGGGCGAACCGCGATAACCGCCCGCGACAAACCAGGTTGAATTGACGGCGACGCCGCTGCGAAAGCGGCGTCGCCGTTTGTATGCGTGTTTCCCGGTATATTCATGAGAACGTTATCATTTTCTCCTTCCCAACCGTCCGTCGAGAGCAGTATATTTTTATGTTTGTGAGATCCTGCTTCGATTGGAGTGCCGTATATGTTTTTGCAGCAGAATTGCTTCCGGTTCGATAACCTTCTCTCTCTTCGCCGTCCGGCCCGGAACCAAAGTTTCCGCCGCCTTTCCGGTTTGCCCGCTTTTGCCCTGTTTTTAGGGATGGCTTTGCTGGCCAGCGCGCCAGCCCACGCTCAACAGAAGACCAAGGTGCAGATCGAGCCCGCCAAGCCGAAGGCGATGATCTACACCACCTCGATTGGCATCGCCGCCGACCGTTACGACGCCAAGGCCTACGATCCGGCAACGGTGCGGCTGATGCAGGATGCCGGAATCACCCTCTTGCGCCTTCCCGGCAACAACGGCATCGATTCGCTCTACCACTGGTCCACCGGCAAGATTGTCAATCCCTACACCAATGACCGGGTGCCCAACTTCCCGCCCGACCGGCAGTTTCCCGCGGTCGTGCCCGCCATCGACCGGCTGGGATCGGCGCTGGTCTCAGTGAACTACGGGACCAACGCGGACGGCACCGGCGGCGGTGAACCGGCAGAGGCCGCTGCCTGGGTGGCTTACGCCAACGGCAGCACCAGCAGCACGCAGCCCCTCGGCAAGGACTCGAAGGGCAACGACTGGAAGACGGTCGGCTTCTGGGCCAGCCTGCGCGCGGCCAGTCCCCTGCCCACCGACGATGGCTTCAACCATCTGCGCATCGGCCACCCCGATCCCATTGGCATTCAGTTGTGGACCATCGGCAACGAGCCGTATTCCAACGGCTTTTATGGCCAGGACCACACCGTCGGCAACGACGCGGACTTCGCCGGCCTCTATGGCCAGAGCAATCCCTACGAAGCCGATTTGCATGCCGGCCAGGTGCCCACGGCGAAGGATTGGGGCCGTCACAACGGCAACAAACTGGTAAGCCCCCAAGCCTACGGAGCGGCGGTGGTCCAGTACATCGACGCCATGAAGGCCGTCGATCCCGCCATCATGGTGGGCGCATTCCTGGTGGCGCCGCCCATCAGCACCGATCCTCACCCGTTTGGAGCGGGCTGGAACGCCGGAGTGCTGAAGGCTGCCTGCGCCAAGATGGACTTTGCCGCCGTCACCTTCTGGGAAAGCCAGGGCGCGGCGCCGAATTGGGTCGATTGGATTGACGAGGACGATCTGCTGATGCATGGCAGGTACATGGGAGATCCGAACAACCACTATCCTCACTCGAATGCATTGGCCCGCGACTACGAAGTACTCACCGGGGATCTGGCCGACAAGTACAAGAAGTTCTGCCCGGCGGGACACTCCCCGCAGTTGGCCGTCACAAACTACGGCGTGTCGCTCTGGCTGCCCGCCAAGAACCCCTCGGCCATCGGCATGTTTGCCGCCGACTCGATCGCCACGCTGCTCGAGTCGGGAGCCTACACGGTTGTGTGGTCGCCGATCCATGGGCCGGCGAAGGCCACGAGCCCATCTTTCCTCGATGAGAACAACAAGCTCCAACCCGGCTACTACGGCATCCAGATGCTCCACGAAATCGCGGAGCCCGGCGATACCTTCATCACCGCCAGTTCAGAGATGGAAAGCCTGACAGTGCACGCGGTCAAGCGGCGCGACGGCGGGCTGGGCCTGTTGTTGATCAACAAGGACCTGGGCCGGTCCACCACCGTCACCATCACGGTACCCGGCTACAGCTACGCCACCAAGGGAACGCGCTTTGACTGGGGCAAGGCCGAAGTCGACGCGGGCAAGGGCATCACGCGGACGACGATCGACAACCTCGGCGCTACGTTTACGGTCGAAGTGCCTCGTTACGGCATGACGGGCATCGTGATTCCCAAGTCCTAACAAGCAACAGACGGCGCCATGCAGGTCTGCGCTACGAGTCACTCGCCGCTTCGGGCGAAAGTTAACGAAGTGGAGTTGATGCAGTAGCGCAGGCCGGTGGGCCGGGGTCCGTCGGGGAAGACGTGCCCCAGATGGCCGCCGCAGCGAGCGCAGGTTACCTCGACGCGCCGCATCCCAAAGCTCCGGTCCTCGTGCTCCTCGATGGTCTTTGACTCGGCCGGCAGCGTGAAGCTGGGCCAGCCGCAGCCCGAGTCGAACTTCGCCCCACTCAAAAACAGAAGCGCTCCGCAGCCCGCGCAGTGGTAGTTGCCGGTCTCATGATTTTCGGTGAGGGCGCCGGTGAATGCGCGTTCGGTGGCCTTTTCGCGCAGGATTCGATACTGCTCCGGGGTGAGCAGCGCGCGCCATTCGGCCTCGGTGCGCACAATCTTCTCAGGCGTCTCGCTCATGGGGACCTCCAGGGCGTGCTTTCCCTCGATTGGATGCCAGCGGCCGGGCGAAAGTACCCTCAAGCGGCCTTCAGACCTCCGCGATCAGCTCGATCTCCACCAGCACATCCTTGGGCAGGCGGGAGACCTCGACCGTGGTCCGCGCCGGCGGCGCTTCGCCGTCCGTCGCCAGATACGCGCCATAGACGGCGTTCATCGCAGCAAAATCGTTGAAATCCTTCAGGAAGACGGTCGCCTTGACCACCCGGGCCAGGTTGCTGCCGCCTGCTTCGAGGATCGCCTTCAGGTTTTCGAAGACGCGGGTGGTCTGTTCCGCGATGCCGCTCGCGACCACCTGCTGGGTGGCCGGGTCCAGCGGAATCTGCCCGGCGGTGAAGATCAAATTCCCTGCCCGTACGCCCTGGGAGTAGGGTCCGATGGCGGCGGGTGCTTTGTCGGTTGCGATGACTGCTTTGCTCATGGGCCCATTGTAACGGGCGTGCGACAGGGCCTGTTCACGGAGTCGGGGTGACAATCCGGCCCGCGGGAGCAGGCCCTTGTTCCGTCGCTAGCGCCACACGGCCAGCAGAATGCCGCTGATCAGCAGCGCCACCAGCCAGTATCCGGTGTTGATGGCGAAGAGCTTGAAGGACCGCTTCTCGTAGAGGTGCTGCGCAAAGAGCGGCGCGGCGATGAAGCCAAGCCAGCAGATGCCGCCGACAAAGGCTCCCCGGTGCACGGTATTTGCCCCGCTCCAAAGCACGACATGCAGCAGGATGAACGAGAGCAGGAGGCCGCCAACAAACGACGAGAACATGGCAACGATTGCACCCTTGGGCCTTTCGCCGGGCGTGTGGCCAACCAGGGCCATCCACGGCTTGGCAAAAAGCAGCGAGTACCAGAGCGCGCCCAGGACCCACTGAATCAGGGCCGCAACCAGCACAGCCCACAGGTTGAATTGATGCAAGTGAAAATGGCCCACTGAGAAACCTCCGCGATGGATTGATCTCCGGCTCCCGGAGACAGAGAAGATCCTGGTAAATTGGGGAGAATCGTGCTCAGCCTGACAGGAGTCGCGCCCACCACTCTGCGGCAGGCGCGAAAGCGCTGTCAAGAAGAATCGAAGGCTCCCCGGCCTCAGCGCCGCTTGAGGGCTTCCAGCTCATCCAGCGTGCGCGGCCAGTCCGATCCGAGCAGCCGGGAAAGGCTGCGGTCGGCCAGAACCTTTCCGCCGGTCTGGCAGCGGGCGCAGTAGTTGGTCTCGTTGTCGGCGTAGCGGATGCGCTGAACCTTTTCTCCGCAGCGCGGGCAGGGCTGGCCGAAGCGGCCATGCACGGCCATCTCCGGGCGAAAGGCGGTCACCTTTTCCGGAAAGCTCTTCTCCGCTTCGGCCCTCAGCCTGTCCATCCACAGCGTGAGCGTGGAGCGCGTGGCGGCGAAAAGGCGCTCCCACTCGTCCGGCGCGAGCTTGCGTGTGAGGGTGATGGGCGAGAGCCGGGCCGCGTGCAGAATCTCGTCGGAGTAGGCGTTGCCCACGCCGCTGATCAGCCGCGGATCGGTGAGCGCCCGCTTGAGAGTGCGGTTCTCCAGGGTCAGCGCGGCGCGAAAGCCGTCGAGATCCGTCGCGAAGATCTCCACGCCGCCGGGATCGACGGAGCTGAGACCTTCCTCCCCGCGCAAAACGTGCAGCGAGGCGCGCCGCTTGCTGCCGGCTTCGGTCAGCACCAGCGAGCCGCTGGGAAAATCGAAGGCGGCGAGAGCGTTCCGGCCCGCCAGCTTGGCTCCTGCCGGCTTCCAGTGCAACCGCCCGGCAATCATCAGGTGCAGCACCAGCCACAACAACCCAGGGTCCCCAACGACGGGCCTTTGCCGTTGGGGTGGGAGATCTCCCTCGACGCCGATCGCGATGCGTTTGCCGATACGGCGGATTGCCTTCACCGTGCGACCCTCGACGCTGGCCAGCGGCGGCTCGGCAGTGCGCAGCAGAAACACGCTCGCCAGCCGCACCCGCTCCAACGGCTGCCCCAGGATGCGGGCTTCCAGCGCACTGATGTAGGCGGCGATGTCGGGCAATTCCGGCATGGCTAACAGATTGCAGCCGAGGCGGCAGGTTGCGCAATTCCGATTTTGCACTCACCGAGAGCGCGTTTCGCCGATCATCTCCGAATTGGCCACCATCCGACCGGAACCGCAATATTGGGACTGGTCGAATCTGGAAACGTGCACCGGGCTATCGCCAACCCGGATTTCAATCTTCGGATGCCGGTCAATTCATCGCGATCAGGTTTACTTGTTCCCATTTGCAAGCGGCATCGGGCGACATGCCGCTCTATAACACGACCCGTGCCTTGAACGCCCGTGCCCTATCGCGAGCGACGGTCAGGTCTGTGCTCTTGGCATCCTTCAGGCGAATGTTGAGAGCTCCTCCGGGCAGCGACGTCACTTCCTTGACCCACGCCAAATTCACCACAGTGCCGCGGTGGATGCGGGAGAATTGGCTCGGATCCAGTTTTCTCTCCAATTCAGCGATGGTGGGGTCGATAAAGTAGGCCTTGCCCTCAGAGACCGCGTACGTCAGCTTGTCCTCGGCATAGAAATGACTCACTCGATCCAGGTCAAGGAACCAAAGCCGGTCCCCGAGGCGCGACGCAATCCGCTTGGGAAACTCGGGCTTGCTCTCGCGAAGCGAGTCTGCGATGTGGCGGAGCAGAATCTGTATATCCGGTTGTGCCGGCAGTTCCGCCCCCCGCAGCCGCTCGACTTGGTTCAAGGCGCGTGTAAGCGTCTCCGGCTCCACCGGCTTGAGCAGGTAATCAGCAGCGCTCACGCCGAACGCCTTCAGCGCGTACTGATCATAGGCCGTGGTGAAAACCACAATCGGCTGATTCGCCAACTTTGCCAGAACCTCGAAGCCAGTCAGGCGCGGCATCTGGATGTCGAGGAAGCACACATCGGGAGGGTTCTCAGTCAGCGCAGCTACGGCTTCCTCGGGCTTCGTCGTGAACCCGGTCACCTCCACCCGTCCCGTGTCCTCCAGCAACCGGCGCAGGCGCTCCAGCGCCAGGGGCTCATCATCCACAAGATAGGCATGCAGCTTCATACGCGAGGTAAAACCATCTCCACCACAGAATAACCCTCCCGCCGGATAACATTCAGGCTTGCCCGGTCGCCGAATAACGCATCAAGACGCTGCACCAGCTTATCGAGTCCATGGCCGGGGCAAAGATCGGCCAGATCGAATCCCGGCCCCGTATCGCCTACCTCGATACGCACGTGCCCTGCATCGCCGCGCGCCTTCACCAGAAGATCCCCGCCCTCGCTCAGCGGGGTAATACCGTGCTTCACAGCATTCTCCACCAGAGACTGCACCGACATTGGTGGAACCATGGTCTCCCTCAGCTCATCCGGCACTTCCACCCGTCCCCGCAGCTTGTCACCCAGCCGCACCCGCTCGATGTCGAGATAGCTCTCCACCATCGCGATCTCCTGATGTAAGGGGATCAGCGAATTACCGCTGGTGTCCAGTGAGGCACGCAACACCGTCGCCAGGCGGCCCACAATTTGCTCGGCTCGGGCGGGATCGAGGGCAATCAGCGCGCTGATCGAATTCAACGTGTTGAAGAGGAAATGAGGATGAATCCACGATTCGAGCGACCGCAGGCGCGCCTCTGCCGCGAGTTTACGCGAGCGCTCTTCGGCGATCTCTTTTTCATGCAGCGTCGCCTCCATGACTTGTACGCGATCTCGCAATGACCCATAAGCAATGGCGCCCAAGCCGAATACTACGGCCAGCGGCATGCAGAGGCGCAACATGCGCAAGTACTCCGGCCAGAAAGGCTGCCGAGCCGCGAAGCCTATCCCTGTCAGCAGAGCCTGCACGATCAGTATCCCCAGAGGAACCACAACAAAAAAACACAGCGCGAACGTCGGAGCCAGCGAAAGCTCGCGCCGAGCCAGTTTAGGCACAACCACGCCAACCACCAAAAGACCGAGAGCCGCAACCAGGTTGGCATAAACAAGGCCATACACGAGTGCATGCACCAGTTCCCGCGCATTCAAATGCTGACTCCACAGGATCTGGATCAGGACCACGATCGCCACAGTCAGATTGGGCAACAGCAGCGGCAACATCCATTTTTGCTTGCGTGAAGTCATGGCATCGCCTCTGATCAATGGCATCTTCTACTTTGCGTCAACGGGTTGAAGAGTGCCGTTGCGGAAGATGTTGATGACCTGCGTGGTGTCCTGGCCGGGCAGTTTCATCTCGCCGACCACGCTTTCGTACAACGTGCCGTACTCAATCTGCTTCGTCTCCAGCGATACCCAAATCTCTCCCCAATAGTCGCTGCGCCCGATCAAAGTCATTCCACCTGTGGCAAGATTGATCGGATTGAAGAACGCCTGGTACGTGATCAGTGCGCACTCCTTGCCATTTCTTTGCGAGCGGCCTATCCACTCGAGCACCACGTTGTGGTTCTTGAACGTGCCCGCGTCAGGAATGTTGACATCCTGATTCGAGAACACCTGGTAGGGTTCGTTCAGCTTCAGGTGATCGAAATAGTTCTGGCCGAACATTTCGATCATTCCCGTGTCCCAGACAAGATTACGCTCCATGATGGCGGCGGGCGGGAAACCCTTGAAGAACTCAGGCTTCAGCGTGTCAGGCGACCCCTGCGCGTAGTGGAATCCTTCAATGAAATCGCGCTTCTGGGCTGGGGGGAATGGAGCTGTGGCGCCGTCCGCGTCGGCCACGCCGACGTTTCTCCACTCGACCTGTCCATTCGCCAGGCCGCGCGTATAGTCTCCCGTCACGCGCTGGCGGTGAATGACCTCGCCGGTGTGGTTAACGGTGTTGTAATCCACTGTGAACCGGTAAGTGCGAGGACCTGCGTCCTTCACGGCCGTCCCGTGCGGCAGGTCCCAGGTCTGCAGAGTGGAAGTTGGCACAGAGGTGGATTGGGCAAGCAGCGGCTGGACAGCCATGCCAGATGCGGCCCACATGAAAGCGGTGAGCGGAATCAATCTGTAAAGCATTGAGGTGATGCCTCCTAGTGCGCAGTGTCCCATTCGCAGTGTAGGCGCGCACCCATTCAACGACGAAAGGCAATAACTCCCGACCGAGGGCTGTTATAGACCGATGAACCGTGCTCTCTCCGCGTTGCGTCGGAACGATTCTTGGGGACGGCAAGCAGGAGGCAGACCGTTATTCTTCTCAGCTGATGCAAATCGCCGAGGCGCGAAGCGAGTTTTTGGCCGGCGCTTTGCGGGGTTCCTGGCGAGCGACCGCCAAACCGGAAGTAATTCTCATCTGGCGACAACCGCCAGATGCCCTCATCCAATACGCCGTCTGCTTATACCTTCTCGCCTTTGCGCGATGAAACTGCGCCAAGGATGGGCGCACCGCCTCGTGCGCAAGCTTCAAGCAATCACGGCGTTATCGATCAGCCGCGTTGCGCCCACCCAGGCGGCGACGGCGAAGAGCGTTCCCGGCGCGGCGGTTTCCACCAGCTCCAGCGTCGCCCAGTCCACCAGCTCGATGTAATCCACGCGGATCGCGGGCTCGGCGGAGAAGATTTGCCCGGCGGCTTCAATCAGCATGCCGGCGCTGCGTTTGCCCGAGGCTGCCAGGACCTCAACCCGGCGGACGGCGCGGCTGAGCGCAAGCGCCTGGGTGCGTTCGGAGGGATTCAAATAGGTGTTGCGGGAGCTGAGAGCGAGGCCGTCGGCTTCGCGGACGATGGGGCAGACCACGATCTCGGCTGCGAGGCGCAGGTCAGTGACCATGCGGCGCAAAACGGCCACCTGGGCAGCGTCTTTCTGCCCGAAGAAGGCGCGGTCGGCCTCGCTGGCGATGAGCAGCTTGGCCACAACGGTAGCCACGCCGCGAAAATGACCCGGCCTGGACTTGCCATCGAGTCGGTGACTCAGGCCCTCCACATCGACGAAGGTCGCCGCGCCGGCCGGATACAGCTCTTCGACCGGGGGCGCAAAGACCACGCTGGCGCCTTCGGCCTGGGCGAGCGCGCAGTCGGCCTCGAAGCTGCGCGGATAGACGGCGTAATCCTCGTTGGGCCCGAACTGCGTGGGATTGACGAAGATGCTGACGGCGACCCTTCCGCAAGACGCCGCGGCCGCGCGAATCAGGGATGCGTGGCCGGCGTGCAGCGCGCCCATGGTGGGCACCAGGCCAACTGTGTTGCCGCCGCCGCGGGCCGCACGCGACCACTGGCGAAGTTCGGCAACGGTGCGAAGAATTTCCATCAGGCTTTCCTCGGTTTTTCGGTCTTCACTGGAGCATCGAGCGCTTGCCGCACCGCGGGCGCCAGGTGATAGCTCTCCTCGTCGGAGGGGAAGGCGCGGTGCTCCACGTCTTCGCGATACTGTTCGATGGCCGAGCGGAAAAGCGCGCCGGCGTCGGCGTAGCGGCGGACAAACTTGGCCGCCGGCGCAAAGGTCAGGTTCACCAGGTCGTGGAAGACGAGAATCTGGCCGTCGCAATCGGGCCCCGCGCCGATGCCGATGGTGGGGATGGCCAGCTCGGCGGTGATCTCCGCGGCTACCTCGCGCGGCACGCCTTCCAGCACAATGGCTCCGGCTCCGGCCTCGACCACGGCGTGCGCGCCGGCCTTCAGTTGACGCACGGTTTCGGCCGTGCGGGCCTGCACGCGGAAGCCGCCCATGCGATGCACGCTCTGCGGCGTCAGGCCCAGGTGGCCCACCACGGGAATCTCCGCCTCGGTGAGGGCGCGCACCAGTTCGACCCGCGCCCCTTCGATCTTCACCGCCTCGGCGCCGGCTTCCTTCACAAAGCGAATGGCGTTGGCCACACCTTCGGCGACTGCCCCGTGATAGCTGCCGAAGGGCATGTCGGCCACCAGCAGCGCGCGGCGCACGGCGCGGTGAACGGCCCGCGTGTGGTGCAGCATCTCGTCCACGGTGATGGCCAAAGTGTTTTCCTGGCCCAGTACCACCATGGCCAGCGAATCGCCCACCAGCAGCAGGTCGATGCCGGCCTCGTCCGCCAGTCGCGCGGTCGAGTAGTCGTAAGCCGTGAGTGCGGAGATGGGTTTGCCCTGGCGCTTCATCTCGGTGAGCGCAGGCATGGTGACCTTGGTGACGGGAGTTCCGAGGGGCGAGGAATTTCTTTCGGGGAAGTTGGTGAGGCTCATGATGATCTCCAGTGCCGCTCCGTCTACGCAGGATGCGACCCGAACAAAGGAGAGTATACGCCCGCTGGTGGGGCCGCGCACAACGGCTGCGTTCCATTTTCCACAGCGGGCGACGCATTCTGAGAGTAGAATCTCTTCTTCAAAGCAACACCCTTAATATGGAAAGCGATTCTTTTGCCGAGCTCGTATTCGGATTCGTTTATGCGGTCGGAACCGACGCAGACCCCGTCGTCCGAGTACTAAAGAACTACCTCAAGCAATATGGTTACAGGTCCGAGGAGTTCCGCGTCAGCAAGAAACTGAAAACGCTGGATTTAGACATTTCCTTCGACCAAGATTCTGAGTTCATGAGGATGAATGCCTTGATGGACGCAGGAGATGAAGCCTGCAAGCGCGCCTCGGACGACCGGATGCTTGCGGTCATGGCTATCAACGACATCGCCTCGGGTCGCCCAGAGGATGAACAAAGACGGCCACGACAAACGGAGCGGACCGCTTATCTCATCCGCTCACTCAAGAGGCCGGACGAAGTTCAACTATTACGTCAGGTATATAGGCCTGGTTTTTTCTAATCGCTATCGCTGATGATGACGACTCGCAGACGGCCTACTTAACCAAAGAAATCGGCCTTGATGCCAATGAGGCGAAGCAACTCATCGATAGGGATCAAGATGAGCAACGGCCGTATGGGCAGCGGACAAGAAGTACTTTTTACTTGGCCGATGTATTCGTTCAACGCAGAGGCGAAGCCTACAAGAAGCAGCTCGAACGGTTCCTGGACCTGATCTTCGGCCATCCATTCAAGACACCGACCAGGGAAGAACACGCGATGTTCTTGGCTTACGTTTCGGCAGCCCGGTCTGCGCAGCTGGGGCGCCAAGTCGGTGCTGCGATTGCGACCTCCGATGGCGACGTTGTTGCAGTCGGAATGAACGAGGTCCCTTCTCAAAATGGCGGCCCTTATTGGGATGGCGATCCGGAAGACGATCGCGATCACATCAGGAAAATCGACTCCAACTTCCAGCACCGCAAACGGATCGAAAACAGCATCGTTGAAAAGCTGGATAGCAAGCTTCTCACGGCTTCTAACATCCTGCCGATTATCAGGAATGTCATCGACAATCTGCCAGTGCAAGCCGAATCTGTTGACGCCGACCGGCTTGCTGCGGAGCAGGTTGAAAAGAACAGTAGTTCACTTGCAAGCCTCGATGATGTGTACAGCAGCCTCCAATCGAGCGACCTTCGCGATATCACGGAGTACGGTCGAGCAGTGCATGGAGAGATGGATGCGATTCTGACATGCGCCCGACTTGGAATTGGCGTCCAAGGCAAGTACCTCTTCGTGACCACGTTCCCCTGTCACAACTGTACGCGACACATAATTGCATCAGGAATCAAGAAGGTCTACTACATCGAGCCGTATCCAAAGAGCAAGGCTCGTGATCTGCATTCGGATGCGATATGCTTTGACGAAAGGGAAGCAAAGAAAACGGGAAAGATCCCATTCTTGCCTTTTGTCGGAATCGGGCCGCGGCGCTACCTTGATCTTTTCTCGCTTGACTTGAGCAGCGGGCGTGTCATTGAACGTAAGGACGAGACCGGAATTCCTGTCGTTCCGGCGAGATCAACACGGCCACCGCGTGTTCCAATGGCACCTCTTAGCTATTAGAGCGCGAGGATAAACTGCTCTCAGAATTCAGACCTGTACTACGGAAATTACAAGGGGTAGAACGTGACTGACCTGAAGTTGCAAGATCGCTATTCTTCGGTTCACATGCGGACCTTGGACCGGGCAAGGGAGCGTGTGAGCTCGTGGCCGCAGTGGAAACAAGACACAATCCACTATTCCAAGGCATCTGATTTGACAAAATCGGATGAAATCAGGTGCATCAAGGAGACAGCAGTCCAACAGCATTGAGGCTTTCCAAGTCGGGTCTCTGTAAACTGGTAGACAGGATGCTTTCTCCTTTCGCTACCGGCGTTTCGGTTGGACTGGGTGCAGTAGCCGGACTGGGGCTCGCTGCGGGCGGCTGCGCCTATGCGGCCATGTGGCCAAGCTCGCGCATCTTCGGCCGGACCTTCATCGCCCCGCCGCGTTCCGGCGAACTGGCGCTCACCTTCGACGACGGCCCCAATCCCGCCTGGACGCCGCGCCTGCTGGATATTCTGGCCAGCCACGATGTGCGGGCAACCTTCTTCATGGTGGGCAGCCATGCCCAGGCCGAGCCCGCGCTGGTACGCCGCATCGCGGAGGCCGGCCACCTGATCGGCAATCACTCCTGGAGCCATTCCAACCTCGCGCTCACCGCGCCTAGCCGCGTGCGCGAAGAGCTGAGCCGCACCAAGCAGGCCCTGGAGCAGATTACAGGTGCGCCGGTGCGGTTCTTTCGCCCGCCCTTTGGCGCGCGCCGGCCGGATGTGCTGTGGACGGCAAGGCAGTTGGAGATGATTCCTGTGCTCTGGAACGCGATGACCTCCGACTGGAGCGAACCTTCAGCGGACAAAATCGCGCAGCGGCTGACGCAGAAGATCGACGCGCTGGAGCGGCAGGGCCGTGCGGCCAACATCGTGCTCCACGACGGCAACCATCTCGAGCCGGCCGCGAACCGGGGACCGTCAGTGGCTGCGGCAGGTCAACTCGTCGCAAGCTACACGGCAACCCATCGCTTTGTCACGCTGGACGCGTGGAGCTAGAGCACGCGAGGATCACCCGGCGGTAACGGGCTGGAAGGCGGCGCGCGCGGCGGCGATGGTGGCGCCTACTTCTTCTTCGCTGTGGGCCGTGCTGAGGAAAGCCGCTTCGAACTGCGAGGGCGGCAGCCAGACGCCTTGGTCCAACATGGCGCGATGGAAGCGGCCGAAGGCGACAGTGTCAGACTTGGCGACTTCTGCGTAATTCGTCACCGGCCCAGGTGTGAAGAACCAGGTCCACATCGAGCCTACGCGGTTGAGTGTGAGCGGCACGCCGGCTTTGGCGGCTTCTGCGGCCACGCCCTCGGTGACGGCCTTTGCGGTGGCTTCGAGCTGCGGATACACTTTGCCGGCGTGTTCCTGCAAATAGCTGATAGTGGCGATGCCGGCGGCCATGGCCAGCGGATTGCCGCTGAGAGTGCCAGCCTGGTAGACCGGTCCGAGCGGCGCCAGCAGATCCATGAACACACGCTTGCCGCCGAAGACGCCCACCGGCAGCCCTCCGCCCACAATCTTGCCCAGCGTCACCAGATCGGCGTCGATGCCATAAAGCTCCAGTGCGCCGCCCAGCGCTACGCGGAAGCCGGTCATGACCTCATCCACAATCAGCAGAGCGCCTTCCCGCTGGGTGAGAGCGCGCAGGCCGGCCAGGTAGCCGGGCGCGGGCGGAATGCAGCCCGCGTTGCCGACGACCGGCTCCAGAATGATGGCCGCAATGGCGCCGGGATGGGCGGCAAACGCGGCTTCGACCGCGGGCAGGTTGTTGTAGGGCAGGGCGAGAGTGAGGCTGGCAATCTCCTCCGGCACGCCGGCCGAGCCGGGAATGCCGAAGGTGGCTACGCCCGAGCCGGCCTTCACCAGCAGTCCGTCGGCGTGGCCGTGATAGCAGCCCTCGAATTTGACCACGATCTTGCGGCCGGTGGCCGCGCGGGCCAGCCGCATGGTGCTCATGGTGGCCTCGGTTCCGGAGCTGACAAAGCGCAGCTTTTCGATGGCCGGGTAGCAGGCCGTGACGCGGTCGGCCAGATCGGCCTCGGCGGCCGTGGAAGCGCCGAAGCTGGCGGAGTTGTGCGCCGCCCGCTCGATGGCCTCGACCACCGGCGGAAAGGCGTGGCCCAGGATCATCGGACCCCAGGAGCCGAAGTAGTCGATATAGCGGTTGCCATCGGCGTCGGTGAGCCATGCGCCCTGGGCGCTCTCGACAAACGGCGGCGCTCCGCCCACCGCGCGAAAGGCCCGCACCGGCGAATTCACTCCGCCGGGAAAGAAGCGCTCCGCGCGCTGTTGCAGGGCCTTGGAACGGGTGCGATGGGAGGCTGTGCCGGGGGAACTCATAGTGGGTTCAGTATAGAAGGCAACGCGATGAGCCGTTCCGGATAGATTCAGTCTCCGGTTTGCATCCGCTGCAGAAACGCATCGACTTTCAGAATTGTGAACCGAAAGACCTGAGGCATATCCAGCAAGTCACGATCGCCGGTCACAATGTAGTGCGCATCGCCCGCCACGGCGCATTCCAGGATTCTATTGTCCGCCGGGTCGCGGCAAAGATCGATGTGGATCGCAGGCACAATTCGCTCAGCTATCTTCCAGATGCGCTTGCACGACGCGGCGATCATGGTTTGCGAATATGCAAACTTCACAGCCAATACGCGTTCGACTTCGGTCTGGATAGGGTCGGAAATGAGCAGCCGGTATTGGTGTTCCTCGGCAAGCTGCACCACGCGGAGAGGCTTACCCGCAAAGAGGAACGCAGAGACGTAGATGTTTGAATCGAGGACGACGCAGGTCTTGCTCAGAGAGTCCATCGGATGCGTTTCAGATTCGAGAAATCAAGCTACGGATTGTGTGGCGTCGCCGTTGAATTCCTGCTCCTTGCGGAATTCATGGATGATGTTGACCACATCTTCTTCCGTACGGACACCTGCGCGTTCGGCTGCGGCGCGTCCGTACGTTTCGATCCGCTCCCAGTCCCGTTCCCGCTGGTAACGCCGCAGCGCCTCGCGCATCAGCTCGCTCATGGTCCGGTTCTCCTGCTTGGCCAGCGCCTTGGCTTCCTCGAAGAGAGGTGGTGGCAGCGTGATGGAGACAACTTTGGTGGTTCTCATACGACTTAGTATGACTGAGTATTGCTCAAAACCGCAAGCCGAATCCAAGAAACAAGCGTCTGCGGCTGCAATCTTCTCATCTCAAGAGTGGCGCCATGACAAATTCCCTCCAAATCGGCGGCCGGCTGCTGGTCGTCTTCGATGGCCGCTGCGGGCTGTGCAACCGCTCGGTGCGTTGGCTCGTGACCCGCGACCGGCGGGACAGGCTACGCTTTGTGGCCTCGGAGTCGCCCAAAGTCACCGGACTGCTGGCGCGGCATGGATTCAGCGCGGAGGGTCCGGCGCCTGGCACGCTCCTGGTTGTACGCGATCCGGGCGGGCCGGCGGAGCGCATCTTCCTCCGCTCGCAGGCGGTTCTTCTTCTGCTGGCCGAGCTGCCAAAGCCCTGGCCTGCCGTTGCCGCCGCTCTGGGCTGGATTCCCCGGACGCTGCGCGATCTGGGCTACCGGCTCATCGCTCGCTGGCGCTACCGCATCTGGGGACAGCTCACAAGCTGCCCCCTGCCTGCGGTCGAGGAGCAGGAGCGGTTTCTATAGATTCCCAGCTTCGGTTGTGCGGCAGCGGCCGCCACGCCGCAGCCCCATGAGATTCATGACGATGGAGAAACTGATCAGCGCGCCGCACAAAAAATCGAGCCACGCCTGCGCGCCCGGGATGTTCGAGCGGAAATTCCACAACAGCAGGCCGATGACCAGGCAAACGTTGGCAATGACCCTCATACGCCGGGTCTTGGGATCGAGATCTCGATTCGGGATACACATTGTGCAGCACTCCTTTCAGGGTTAGTCGTTGTACCGGTACCAGAAGAACAAGGACATCTTGACCACTCCGAAGGTAAGGGCGACGGCCAGCAGATCCCAGCTCCAGATGTGATCGGCGAAATAGCGGTATTCAAAGAGGCCGACGGCCAGCAGCAGTGCAGCGAAGCCGGCTGTGCTGCTCGAGCGGCGGCGGTGCTCCAGGAAGCGTTCATCGGCCAAGCCGCGGAGGATGGGGATTCTGCTCAGGATGGGGTGAGTCATTTCTCGTTCTCCAACTGGAAGATTTGGTCGGTGGAACAGGCGAAGATCCGCGCGAAGATGAGGGCCAGCTCCAGGCTGGGCACATAGCGGTTGCGCTCGATGGAGTTGATGCTCTGGCGGGAGACGCCGGCGGCCTGCGCCAGTTGCTCCTGCGTCCACCCGAGAGCGGTGCGCAGCTCTTTCACCCGGCTTGAAATCTTGTGCTCCATGTAAAGTCGGCTTTCCAAAGACAGAGTAACGTTGAACCGTCTCAATGTCAAGCCGGCTTGTCATTACTGCATCGGTTTTTTTATGGCCGGGATGCCATCCTGCCTGTTGAAAGCGAGGTTGGGCTCGGCAAATCCTGCTAAAATCGACCTTTCGGCCAGCCTTGCCGCTCCCGAACTCTATCCGCAGAAAGCCGCACCGTGCCTGACGAACCCAAATCCAAATCCGTGACCTACGCCGACGCCGGCGTCGACATCAGCAGTGGCGACCGCGCCAAGGAGCGCATCAAGTTCCTGGCGCAGAAGACCTTCAACCGCAACGTCCTGGGCGGCATCGGCGGCTTCGGCGCGCTCTTTCGCCTGGATCTGCAGCGCTGGAAAGCGCCCATCCTGGTCAGCTCGGCCGACGGCGTGGGCACCAAGCTCAAGATCGCCTTCGAGCTGGGGCTGCACCACACCGTGGGCGTCGATCTGGTGAACCACTGCGTCAACGACATCGCCGTGCAGGGCGCCACGCCGCTCTTCTTCCTCGACTACCTGGCCAGCGGCAAGCTGGACCCCGAGGTGACGGAAAGCGTGATCACCGGGCTGGCCGAGGCGTGCAAGGCCAACGGCTGCGCGCTCATCGGCGGCGAAACGGCGCAGATGCCAGGTTTTTATACCGACGGCGAGTACGATCTGGCCGGCTTCATCGTGGGTGCGGTGGACCGGGAAAAGATGGTCACCGGCGCGGGCATCAAGCCCGGCGACGTGCTCATCGGGCTGCCTTCCACCGGGCTGCACACCAACGGCTACTCGCTGGCCCGCAAGCTGCTCTTCGAGGTGGCCGGCTACAAGCCCACGCAGTACGTGACCGCCATCAAGGAAAAGGCCGGCGCGGCGCTGATGAAGACCCATCGCAGCTATCTCCACGTGATTCAAAAGCTGGTGACCGCCGGAGTGACCACCGGCATGGCGCACATCACCGGCGGCGGCATCACGGAAAACCTGCCCCGCATCCTGCCCAAGAGCACGGGAGCGCAGATCGAGCTGGGTTCCTGGCCGGTGCTGCCCATCTTC
>JBEKTO010000034.1:0-45156 GCA_049515995.1 Occallatibacter sp.
AACCAAGGAGGCCCGCTACGCGCATCTGCTCTCAGGCGGCGTCGAGGCACTGCGTGCGGCAGCCCCCTATGCGTCCATGCAACGTGAAGCCGGGGCTTCTTCAGGGCCAGATGCGGGATACGAGGAGCGTATGGCGCAGTTGGAAACTACGGTGGCGGAGTTGCGCCAGGAAGTGGTTGCGCTGCGGCAGAAGATCGACGATCTGTTTGGGGATTGATTCGGCCGGACGCATTTCTTCCGAGTGGAATCGGCCCATCCCGTGTTCGATCAAGTAAGAGAGATTGAAATCATGCTGAAGATCAGGTTCGCTGTAGCGTCTCTTGGATTTGCGATGTTGTTGCCCGCATTCTCCGCATTGCCTGCGCAGACGGCGGCAGCGCCGGTGCCCTCGCAAATTCTCACGGCAAAGAAGGTTTTCATCTCCAACACTGGCGGCGGATTCGATTCGCGGGTTTGGAGCGGAGGGCCGGATCGAATCTACAACGAGTTTTACGCGGCCATGAAGAGTTGGGGGCGATATGAGCTGGTATCCGCTCCCGGCGATGCCGATCTGGTTCTCGATGTGAACGTAATTCCCAATTCGGTTGCCTGGCAGTTCAAGCTTGAGACATTGGACCCGAAGACGCGCATTGTGCTGTGGACGCAATACGAACCGCTTAAGATCACTGTTTCGCAAAAGACGCGCGACAAGAATTTCGACGACACAATCGACAAACTCGTCGGCGATCTGAAAGCGTTGACTACCCCGAGCGCCTCAAAGTAATCCGGCCAGGCGAGCAAGAAACGCGGGGGTCCCCAAGCCGCACCGTGAAGTTGGGCTTGAGGCCGGTCTGCTGGCAGCACGGAGTTCGTTCTTTTGGGTAGCGGGTCAGTTTGAAGTTCCCGTTTCGACCCCTTGCGGATGTTCCCTCAGTCGCCAATCGAACGAATCACTCTCGCCGGATTTCCTCCGACAAGAGTATTCGGGGGAACGTCCTTGGTGACGACCGAACCCGCCGCGACGACCGAATTCTCACCCACGGTTACGCCACCAACGATGGTCGCGCCGGCTGCGATCCATACGTTTCTCCCAATCACGATGGGCTTTCCGACTACGCAGGCGCGCCGCTGGGATGGTGCGACCGGGTGGCCCGCCGTGATGATACTCACGTTCGGCCCGATCATCACGTCATCGCCAATGCGAATCTCGGCAAGGTCGTATAGAGTGCAGTTCTGATTGATGAAGACGCGATGGCCGACGCGGATTTCGAGACCATAGGCCGTGTAGAACGGCGGAATGAGTCGAAAGCGGTCATCGACCTTCCTGCCGGTCAGCTTGCTGAATAAGGCTCGGATTTCATCTGCATCGTCGAACGTCAACCGGTTGATGGCGGGGGTGATCGCCATCGCCCGCTTGGTATTCGCGAAGAAGGCATCCGCCTCCGGCGTTCCCATGTGAATTATTTTGGTGCCGTCGTCATTCGGCATGCGTTATTTTCCTCGGGTTGCGGTTGACCGTGCGTTTCGACGCACGAAGGCCGCGCCGAGATTCTCTGAGTGTAGCCACAATGCGGAAGGGCCGAAATCCAGCCAGAGCGGCTATTCAAAATGCCTCACGGCCTTCTTTTGCAAGCTGTGAAGTCCGAACCCTTCAGCGGGCGACGGCGCTGTAGCTTCCTTGCCATCGCGGAAGCTACAGCGGATAGCGTTCCAGTTGAATCGCGTGGCGGGCGACGGTGCGGCTGAGGCTCACCGCGTCGGCTGGAGTGAAGCGGGCCAGACGGCGCAGAATGGCCAACTGCGTGCGCAGCAGATCGCCCTCGGCGCAGGCCGCCAGCACGCGGCGGGCTGCCTGCTCGGCTAGAGCGATGGTCTCGTCGGCCAGCAGCCCGGTCATGGCCGCGGCAACTTCGGCTGAGGGGCGTTTTGCCGCGGCCAGCTTGCGCGCCCGCAGCAGCGCGGACTCGAAGGCGTAGACCTGCATGATGATCGCGGCTAGGTCGGCCATCACTTCCTGCTCGTCCTGCAAGGCCGTCATGAAGCGCTGGCTGGCCACTCCGGCGCAGAAGAGCGCGATCTTTTTCGTCGATGCCAGCGCTTCGGCCTCCCGCGCCAGATGCTCGCCGGCGTCGGAACCGGAGTCGAAGCTGGGCGGCTGGGTTACTTCGTCCATCAGCTTCTTGATCGCCGGCAGCAAGGGCAACTGGCCGCTCAGAGCCCGCTTCATCAGCCAGCCGGTGATGATGAGCACGTTGATTTCGTTGGTGCCCTCGAAGATGCGGTTGATGCGCGCGTCGCGATAGAAGCGCTCGGCCGGGTACTCCTCCACATAGCCGTAGCCGCCCATGGTGGCGATCAGCTCGTCGGCCACCAGGGTGAGCATCTCAGAGCCGTAAACCTTGAGGATGGAGCACTCGACGGCGTACTCCTCGATGCGGCGCTGCGTCTCGCGCGGAGAATGAGCCAGTTCCGGACTGAGTTGCGCCAGGCCCGCGTCGATCATGCCCACCGTGCGGTAGGCCATGCTTTCGGCGGCGTAGAGGCGGGTGGCGGAGGCAGAGATTTTGCGCTGGATGAGGCCGAATTCGGAGATGGACTTGCCGAAGGCTTTGCGCTGGTTGGCATAGCGGATCATGGCCGCCAGCGCATGGCGGGCGCCGCCGATACAGGCCACGCCCAGCTTGAAACGGCCTACATTCAACACGTTGAAGGCGATGTGATGGCCCTTGCCGGCCTCGCCCAGGAGGTTCGTCGCGGGCACCTTGCAGTCCTGAAGCACGAGCGGACAGGTGGACGAGCCGCGAATGCCCAGCTTGTGCTCTTCCGCGCCCACGGTCAGGCCCGGCGTGTTGCGTTCGATGAGGAAGGCGGAGAATTTTTCCCCGTCGATTTTGGCAAAGACCGTATACAAACTGGCGACGCCGCAGTTGGTGATCCACATCTTTTCGCCGTTGAGCGTGTATTGGCTGCCGTCGGGCGAAAGCGTGGCGCGGGTGCGGATGTTCATGGCGTCGGAGCCGGAGCTGGCCTCAGAGAGGCCGTAGGAACCAATCCACTCACCCGAGGCCAGCTTGGGCAGATAGCGCTGCTTCTGCTCCTCGGTGCCGTACCAGAGCAGGGGTAGCGAGGCGATGCCGATGTGGGCGCCAAAGGCCGTGGAAAAGCTGGCCAGCACCGAGAGGTGATCGGTGACCAGCGTGGAGGTGGTCTTGTCCATCCCCATGCCGCCGTACTCCTCGGGAACATCGACCGAAGTGAAGCCCAACTCGCCGGCCTTGCGCATGAGCGAAGGCAGGACGCCGGGCTTCTTGGCTTCAATCTCCGCCGCGGCAGGCAGAATCTCGTCGCGGGCAAACTGAGCGGCGGTCGCGGCGATCTGTCGCTGCTCCTCGTTCAGGTCTTCCGGGGTAAAGATTTCGGCTGGCGTGCGGGATTCAAGCAGGAAGCTGCCACCGGCAGCCGCAACGAAGGGAGAAGCTGCAAAGGAGGACATAGCGGGCGATCTCCAACTGCCAGAACACAGTACGACAGCGGGGTGGCGGAGGGCAAATTTCCGGTGCGGGAAGGCTGCGAGGATGTGGAGCACGTGCCGAAACGGTGGATCTGCGAAGCGGAATGATATATGATATATATATCAGAGGTCATCCAACGATGCGCACCCTTATTGATGTCCCGGATCGGCAACTCAAGGAACTGGGAGCGATCTGCGCTGCGAAGAAGCTCTCCCGTGCCGAGGCCGTGCGCCAGGCGGTCGCCGCCTTCATCGTGCAGAACCGGCCCTCGCGCGAGGCGGCCTTCGGCCTGTGGAAGGGACAAACGGTCTATCTGCCTGGCGACTCTTCCCCGGCCGAGCCGCTGCCCGAAGATGGACTTGCCTACCAGGAGAAGCTGCGGAGCGAGTGGTGAGAGCGGTTGTCGACACCTGCATTCTTGTCGATTACCTGCGCGGCTTTGCCCAGGCGAGAGCGGAACTGGCGCTCTATCAGAGCTCGGCCATCAGCGTGATCAGTTGGATGGAAGTGATGGCGGGCGCCACGCCGCAGACTGAAAACACGGCAAGAGCGTTTCTGCAGAGCTTCGATTTGCTGGAAATCGACGCGAAGACGGCCGAAGTTGCGGTGATTCTGCGCAAGACCAAGCACATCAAGCTGCCGGACGCGATCATCTGGGCGACGGCCCAGGTGCATCAGTGTTTGCTGGTCACACGCAACACGCGGGACTTCGATCGGAACGAGCCGGGAGTGCGTGTGCCGTACACGCTATAACCTAGATCGACCTGGGCCGCGCGAACCCTGCTTTCCATCGAATCGACTACAATTGGCCTTATCCCGACCGTGGAGGCTCACCCTGTTTGCCGCGCTTGTGACTCTTTTGAATCCTGCCGCCAGCCTGTTGAAGGGGCTGCCGATGCAGGTGGCGGCGCATCTGGTGTTTGCGCCCCAGAACGGTCTGCGCCACTACCTGAAGGCAATGCAGACCACCGACCAGACCTTCAAGGGGCTCTACCACTGGAATGCCTTCGACGCGGCGCTGCTGCTGCCCTACTTCGCGGTGATGATTGTTCTGGCGCTCTATGGCGTGCACCGCTACACGCTCTGCTACCAGTACTTCAAGTTCCGCAAGAACTACGACCCCAACCCGCCGCGGCACTTCGACGAGCTGCCGATGGTGACCGTGCAACTGCCCATCTTCAACGAGCAGTTCGTCATCGACCGGCTGATCGACGCGGTGTGCGCCATGGAGTATCCGCGCGAGAAGCTGGAAATCCAGGTGCTGGACGACTCGACCGACGAGACCCAGGCGGTGGCCGCCGGGCTGGTGGAGCGCTATGCGGCGCTGGGCCATCCCATCGTCTACATTCACCGCACCAACCGTTATGGATATAAGGCCGGGGCGCTGGATGCCGGGCTGAAGGTGGCCAAGGGCGAGTTCGTGGCTATCTTCGACGCCGACTTTGTGCCGCCGCCGGACTGGCTGATGAAGGTAATCCACCACTTTGCCGAGCCGGGGATCGGCATGGTGCAGACGCGCTGGACCCACATGAACCGCGGCTACAGCATGTTGACCGAGATCGAGGCCATCCTGCTGGACGGGCATTTCGTGCTGGAGCACGGCGCCCGCGTCCGTTCCGGCGAGTACTTCAACTTCAACGGCACCGCCGGCATGTGGCGGATCAAGGCCATCGCCGACGGCGGCGGCTGGCAGCACGATACGCTCACCGAAGACACCGACCTGAGCTACCGCTCGCAAATGGCGGGCTGGAAGTTCAAATACCTGCCCGAGGTGGAGTGCCCGGCCGAGCTGCCCATCGAGATGACCGCCTTCAAGACGCAGCAGGCGCGCTGGGCCAAGGGGCTGATCCAGACCTCGATCAAGGTGCTGCCGATGGTCTTCCGGTCAAATAGCTCTCGGCGCAACAAGATCGAGAGCGTCTACCACCTGACGGCCAACCTCAGCTATCCGCTGATGATTATCATGACCGCGCTGCTGATGCCGGCCATGATTGTGCGCTTTTACCAGGGCTGGTTCCAGATGCTGCTGATCGACTTTCCGCTGTTCACAGCCTCTACTTTTTCCATCGCGGTGTTTTATCTGGTCAGCCAGCGCGTGCTCTTCCCCAAAACCTGGATGAAGACTTTCTTCTATCTGCCTTTTCTGATGGCCCTGGGCATCGGACTGACGGTGACCAACACCAAGGCAGTGATGGAGGCCCTCTTGGGCATCAAGAGCCCCTTTGCCCGCACCCCCAAGTACCGCGTGGCCAAGAAGGGCGAGAAGTCGCAGGCCTCCAAATATCGCAAGCGGCTGGTGCTGGCGCCGTGGATCGAGATGTTCATTGGCGCCTATTTCTTCCTGGCGATTCTGTATACCTTCTCGAACCACAACTACTTCACCGCGCCGTTCCTGATTCTGTTTGTGATCGGCTACTGGTACACGGGGCTGATGAGCCTGCTGCAAGGGCGCTTCGAGCGCTGGCGCACCGGCGGGGCGAATACCAACGACGAATCGAGCCCCAAGCCGTTCCCTGTCGGGGTGTAAGGCCGTGGCGACAGCATGTTCCAAAAATGGCTCATTGGATGTTGGCTGCTATCCCTCAGGGGCTAAACCACGTTGATTAGGCTGCGTCCACGGCACGATTGAAGTCGTGCCCTGACACTTCCTGCAACACGAAGTGAACTTTTCCGCAGGCTTTAAGGCCCTGACCTGCCATTCGGGACGGCGTCTTCGCGTTGCGGGCGGAGATGCAAACGATAGATAACGCAAGAAATACGGTAAAACGCCTCCATGCAATCGTCCCGTCAGGGACCTGACCTTTCCGGGGGCACAACCGCTCTCACAGAAGACTGCGAAATTCGCAAGCAAAGTGCGTCCGGAAAGATCTTCGGGAGTTGGCAGAGCTTGAGCCGGGAACGGCGGCGGGACGGCTGGGCCTTGCGCCCTCCGGTACAATAATTGCAAGCGCCTGCCGCGCCGGGGTAGTGGATTCCCGGCCCGCCAGGCGCATCAGAACATATGCTAACCAAAAATCTACCCGAAGCCCTTACCTTTGACGACGTGTTGTTGGTGCCCGCCTACAGCGAGGTAGTTCCCGCACAAGTCAGTACGCAGACCCAGTTGACCCGCGACATCGCGCTTAACACCCCGCTGATCTCGGCGGCCATGGATACGGTGACCGAGTCGCGCATGGCCATCGCCATGGCGCAGGCCGGCGGCATCGGCATCGTGCACCGGAATCTTTCGATTGCCGAGCAGGCAGGCGAGATCGACAAGGTGAAGCGCTCGGAGAGCGGCATGATCGTGGACCCGGTGACCATTGGGCCCAATCAGATGATCGGCGACGCGCTGGAAGTGATGCGTCGCTACAAGATCTCCGGCGTACCGGTGACGCAGGGCAAAAAGCTGGTGGGCATCCTCACCAACCGCGACCTGCGCTTTGAAACCCGCACCGACGTGCCGGTGGGCGACGTGATGACCAAGAAGGACCTGATTACCGTCCCGGTGGGCACCACGCTGGAAGAGGCCGAGCAGATTCTGCACGAGCACCGCGTGGAAAAGCTGCTGGTGGTGGACGATCAGTACAACCTGAAGGGCCTGATCACCGTCAAGGACATCCAGAAGAAGCTGAAATATCCCAACGCCAGCAAGGACGAAAAGGGCCGGCTGCGCGTGGGCGGAGCCATTGGGGCCACGGGCGACTATCTGGAGCGCGCCGCCGAACTGGTGCGTACCCGCGCCGATGTGCTGGCCATCGACTCGGCGCACGGCCATTCTTCGCGTGTGCTGGATGCGGTGCGCGAGGTCAAGAAGCATTTCCCCAACGTCGGCCTGCTGGCCGGCAACGTGGCCACCTACGAGGGCGCGCTGGCGCTGATCGATGCCGGCGCCGACGCGATCAAGGTGGGTTTCGGGCCGGGCTCCATCTGCACCACCCGCATGGTCACCGGCGCGGGAATGCCGCAGGTGACAGCCATCGCCGAGGCTTTCCGCGCGGCTCATGAGCGCGGAATTCCCGTGATTGCGGACGGCGGCATCAAATACTCGGGCGAGATTACCAAGGCCATCGCGGCCGGCGCCAGTTCGGTGATGATCGGCTCGCTCTTTGCCGGCGTGGACGAGAGTCCCGGCGAGACCATCCTTTATCAGGGCCGCAGCTTCAAGACCTATCGCGGCATGGGTTCACTGACCGCCATGAGCCAGGGATCGGGCGAGCGCTACTTCCAAAGCCCCGACGATCTGGCCTGCGCGCGGAACGGGACCGAGGGCGTGGTTGAACGCGAACGAAACGGACAGAACCGGCTGGACAAGTTTGTTCCCGAGGGCATTGAAGGACGGGTGCCCTACCGCGGCCAGCTTGAGTCGATGGTCTCGCAGCTTGTGGGCGGATTGCGCTCCGGGATGGGTTACCTGGGCTGCGGAACCATCACGGAATTGCAGGAGAAGGCGCAGTTTGTGCGCATCTCCGGCGCCGGCCTGCGCGAGAGTCACGTGCACGACGTGATCATCACACGAGAGGCGCCCAACTATCATGTCGAATAGAAGACGCGGCCTCAAGTACTGGCTGAGCGCATGGATTCCCGTAGCCTTGGGAATCGCCGTGATCGCAATGGAGTCGACGGAATTCATGGGCGCCGACCACACCAGCGGACCGCTGCGGCTGCTTTTCGAGGCCATCTTCGGGCCCCTCGCCGACGCCAGATGGGATGTCGTGCATCACCTGATTCGCAAGTCGGGCCACTTTCTTGGCTATGGGGCAATCGGGTTGGTATGGCTGCGCGCCTGGTGGATGACTCTGCCCCACTCCCGATTCCTGCCCGACGCGTGCCTGGCACTGTTGGGAACAGCGCTGGTGGCCACCACCGACGAGTGGCACCAGACCTACCTGCCCAACCGGACGGGCTCCGCGTGGGATGTGCTGCTGGACTGCTGCGGCGCCCTCACGCTGCAACTTGTGGTGTACATCTTCATGCGTCTGAACAAGCCCAAGCGGCTGGCACGCGCGGCCTGAGGCTGCGCGCGGCCAGAGCGGCTGGCCTGCGGCACTTCTTCACTCCACTTCTCCACGGCTTCCGGAATGCCGCCCTCCCGCGAGCGATTCCCAATTTCAGGCGGTGACTGCAACGCCTTCCTCTTCCAGATCAAATGCGGCAGAAGACTCAAGCAGAGCCCAGCCGGCGATGAGCAGACTGGGCGCATCTGCAGGCGGGGCGTCGCCGAGGGCGGCGAGCGTGGTGCGACGGAGTTCCTGACCGGGTTGCGCGGCGTGCGAAACGACGGCGCATGGGAAGTCGGCGGGCAGGCCTTCGCGGAGCCACTGCTGCGCCAGCGGGCGCAGGTCGCGGCCGGGCATGTAGACGATGCGGGTCGCGTCTTCGCGCCGCGCGCGCGCCGGTTGGCCGCTGGGCTGCGATTGCGCGCGATGGCCGGTGGAGAAGATCACGTTGGACGCGCCATTGCGGCTGGTGAGAGAGCAGCCAATGACCGCGGCCGCGGCGAAGGCGGCGGTAATGCCGGGAACGATCTCAAAGGGAATGCCGGCCTGAGAGAGCGCGGCCATCTCCTCGGCGGCGCGGCCGAAGACGAGCGGATCGCCGCTCTTGAGGCGGACCACGCAGTGCCCTGCCAGGGCGTGGCGGGCCATGAGCGCGTCGATCTCTTCCTGCGCGATGCTCTTGACGCCGCAGCGCTTGCCTACGTTGAGGATTTCAGCGCCGGGCCGCGCCAGAGCGAGAATCGCCTGGGGAACAAGATCGTCGTGCAGGACGACATCGGCCGATTGCAGCAGACGCAGTGCCTTGACGGTAAGCAGGTCGGGATCTCCCGGCCCCGCTCCGACCAGATAGACCTTTCCGGCTGCGCCTTCGGGTTTCTCGTGGAGCGGCGCAAGAGCCAACTGGCGCGAGGGGCAAGAGGCAGAGCCGCAGACCGGACGATAAGCCAGTCGATGCAGCAGGGTCTTGCGCCCTTCGCCGCGCGGTTGCGTTTCAAGAACCTGGCGGCGCAAGCTGCCCAGAGCTTCAAGCCAGGGACCGAGATCCTGAGGAAGCTGCTCGTCGATCTCGCGGCGCAGGCGCTGGGCGACGGCGGGACTTTCGCCTTCGGTGGAGATGGCGATCTGCAGCGCACCGCGGCTGACCACAGAACCGAAATAGAAATCGCAGTGGGGAGGGTCGTCCACGGTGTTGGCCAGGATGCCGCGCGCGACGGCTCCACGGTAAACGGCGGCGTTCACCTGCGGGGAATCGGTCGCTGCAACGATGAGGAAGTTGCCGTCCAGGTCCTCTGGCTCAAAGCAGCGCTGAACCCATTCGATGCGGCCCTCGATGGCGAGTTGGCGCACTTCGGGTCTGGCATACGGGGCCACAACGCGCAGGCGCACTCCCGTCTTGAGCAGGTTGCCGATCTTTTCCAGAGCGACAGAGCCCGCGCCCACCAGCAGGCCGGGACGGTCTTCGAGTTTGAGAAAAACCGGCAGCAGGCTCATGGCTCGATCCTCAATCGGCCGCGCCCAGCGGCACGCGGCCCGTGGGCAGATCGCGCTCGACGGCCGCCAGTTCTTCTCCGGCGAGAGATGCGCGAAGCTCGTCGTTGGTGTGGTGCAGAAACCAGGCGCGCAGATTTTCTTCCGGCGCGCGGCTGGCGAGATAGTCGCGCAGCAGACGCTCGATGGCCTCGGGAACCAGCGGCGCGGGGCAGCGATAACCCACCGGACGCGCGATCGATGCGTGCCGGCCCACCGCTCCGCCGAGGCAGAAGTAGTACGCATCGGTGAGCTTGCCCTCGTGCTTGATCTTTTTGCCTTCGATGCCGATGTCGGCGATCCAGTGCTGGCCGCAACTGTTGGGGCAGCCGGTGACGTGCAGGCGGAGCTGCTGGTCGAATTCAGGCAAACGCTCTTCCAGTTCATCGACGAGCCAACGTGTGAAGCCTTTGGTTTCAGTGATGGCCAGCTTGCAGAACTCGGTGCCCGTGCAGGCCACGGCGCCGCGCCAGAACGATGTGCCGTCCACGTGGAGGCCGATCTGGCCCAACTCCCGCGCCAGCTCCGCGGCTTTGTGGTTGGGAACATCGATAAACAAAAGATTCTGCGAGACGGTGGCGCGCAGCGCGCCGCTGCCGAAGCGCTCGGCAAGATCGGCCGCGGCCTCCAACTGCTCGCCGGTCAGCCGGCCGCGCAGCACCGACGCTCCAACGTAGCTGAAGCCGGGCTGACGCTGGGGATGAATGCCCGCGTGATCGCGGAAGATGTCGTCGGGAACCTGCTCGGGGACGCCGGGCCGCAGCGTGAAATCGAGGCGCGATTGCAACTCGGCAAGAAAACTTTCAGGCGTCCATCCCTCCCTGAGGAAGAGATATTTGAGGCGGGCACGGTCGCGGTTTTCGCGCAGACCCTGCTGGTCGCGGAAGATTTCAGCGACGGCGCGCGCCACGCGCACTACCTGATCGGGCAGGATAAAGGCATCGAGGCGAACGGCAAGATGCGGCTCTTTCGAGAGGCCACCGCCCACGCGCAGCGAGTAGCCGACTTCGCCGTTGTGCTCGACGGCGGTGAGGCCGATGTCGTTGATCTCAGGGTGAGAGCACCAGGAAGGACAGCCGGAGACGGAGATCTTGAATTTGCGCGGCAGGTTATAGAACGCGGGATTTGCCGTGAGCAGATGCGCGATTTCGAGAGCCAGCGGCGAGGCATCGACGATTTCATCGGCGGCGACTCCGGCCAGCGGACAGCCGGTAACATTGCGCACCACATCGCCGCAAGCGCCTCTGGGCGAGAGGCCGATGGCGTCCAGCGCATCCACAACTTCAGGGAGCGACTCGATGCTAAGCCAATGCATCTGAATGTTCTGTCGCACGGTGATGTCGGCGAGATTGCGCCCGTACTTGCGCGCCAGCCCACCGATGACGCGAAGCTGGCCGGCAGAGACGATGCCGTTGGGAATGCCGATGCGCATCATGAAGGATTCCGAGGTCAGGCCTTCGCCGCCCTTGCCGCCGGTCGCGCCCACTCCGTCGCCCTGGGTGTAGATGCCCCACCATTTGAAGTAGGTAGAGGCCCACTCGGGCAAGACGCTGGAGCGGCCGGCGCGGGCAAAGGCACGCACCTCGTCGAAGGCTTCCCACGGGTTCTTTTCGCGCTTCAGACGCTCGGCCTTTTGGGCTTTCGTCTCTTTATCTTGAACTGCTTGAGTCATTTTTCCTCTTTACCGGAGACAGAAAACCCGCGGCAGCAATGGCTGTTTCGCGGGCATTTGGGGAACCGTGGATGTCGAACTCGATTTTAAGCCATGGTCACCTGTGCGTGCGAAGCGGCATCGAGCAGCGACAACAGGCGAGGACTTGCATAGAGGGATAGTAGGGGCGGGCGAGCCGAAAAGTCAAATTGCCGGCCCGCCCGCGACGCCCGGCGGGGCCGGCGATCGTGCGCGCGGGCGGGCCAAACTCTTGCACCTCAATTGCCTTTATGCTACTTTCAATTCGTGATCGCCGCCTTCAGCCAGATTCCGGCCCGTTGTTGCGCCTCCCCGGCGCGCGCGGCCTGTTGTTGTCCGCGCTAGCGTTCGCAACGACTCGTTCGCGCACTGCCGCGCGATAGACCTTCCCACCTACAGACAGCTTTCCGGAGACTCGGAATTTGATTCACTTCCTCTCCATGCCCGCATTGCATCGGCGCGCCTGTCGTCTCGACCCCGGCGCCGCGGCCTGTTGCTGCGGCCGCTGATTCCGCTTCTCACTTCCCCGCTTCCCAGAGATTCATTGCAGCCCATTTTCAGGAGCCCAGTTATGCACACCCTTCCCCTCTCTGCTCGTCTACGCCTGCTTTTGGTTTTCATCACATGGTTCGCCGCGGCGCCGTTCCTCACCGCGCAAATGGTGGGAGGCAGCATTGGCGGCGATGTGGCGGACCCCAGCGGCGCCACTGTCGATCAGGCAAAGATCCTCATCCGCAACGTGGAGACGGGCACCGTTCGCAGCCTCGTCACCGCCAACGGCGGCACCTTCGCTGCGCCTTCCGTTCCGGTCGGCACCTACACCGTCACGGTGACGAGCGACGGCTTTGCTCCGCTCAGGCGCACCGGCATTGCGCTCGCGGTGGGCCAGAGCATCCATCTGCATCTGGCGCTGACGCTGGGCAATGTGGAGCAGGCTGTGACGGTGGCCGATACGCCCGCCAGCGTGGATACTTCAACGCTGCAATCGGAGGGACTGGTGAACGAACGTCAGGTGAAAGAGCTTCCTCTGAACGGACGCAGCTTCGATCAATTGCTCACACTGAACCCGGCCGCGGTGAGTTATACGACGCAGCGCTCCGGCGGCGTGGGCACGTCGAATTCCTCGGTGGGCAATATGTATTCCATCTCTGGGCGCAGGCCGCAGGACAATCTTTTTCTGCTCAACGGCATCGAGTACACCGGCGCGTCGCTCATCAACGTGACGCCCGGCGGCACAAGCGGCCAGTTGCTCGGCGTGGAGGCGGTGCGCGAGTTCAACGTGGTGAGCGACACTTACGGAGCGAACTACGGAAAGCGCACCGGCGCGCAAGTTTCCATCATCACCGCCTCGGGCAGCAATCAAGTGCATGGCTCGGCGTATGAGTTCCTGCGCAACAGCGCGCTGGATGCGCGCAATTATTTCGACCAGGCGCAGATTCCGCCCTTCCAGCGCAACGACTTCGGTGTCGCGGCCGGAGGACCGCTGCGGCGCGACAAGCTCTTCGGCTTTGCCAACTACGAGGGCTATCGCCAGCATCTGGGCCTGAGTGACGTCACGTTTGTTCCGGATGCGGCAGCGCGCGCCGCCACCGTCGCCAGCGTACGGCCACTGCTGGCGCTGTGGCCGGCCGGAACCACGGAGTTGGGCAGCGGCATTGCCGAAGCCTTCTCCAATCCGCCGCAGCACGTGCGGGAAGACTTTGGCACCGTGCGCTTCGACTCCAACCTGTCGCAGAAAGATCTGTTCTTCGGCGTCTACACCATCGACGACAGCGATGCGACCACGCCGTCGGCCAATCCCTACTCCGCGATCTACGAGCGTCTCCGCGAACAGGTGCTGAGCGCGCAGGAACAGCATGTGTACTCTCCCAGCCTGCTCAACACCGCGCGCGTGGGCTACTCGCGCGGAGCCTTCTACTTCGACAGCATCGTAGCGGGCGGGGTTGCTGGATGGGCTCCCAACGGCCCGGTGGGCGCGATCGTCATCTCCGGCAGCACGGCCTCCAACGGCGCTTCGCAGATTACGCAGGCCGGCGCCAACACCGGCAGCAACAACGCCACGGCGCGCAATCTCTTCACCGTCGACGACCACATTTTCTGGACGCATGGACGGCATCAGGTGGAAGCGGGCGCGTGGCTGCAGCGGTTGCAGTCCAACGATTTTCTCGCCCAGGACCAGTACGGCCAGGCATCGTTTTCAACGCTCGCCACCTTTGAGCAAGGCGCGGTTTCAAAGTACACGGTCGTCGCCGCTCCGACAGAACTCGGCTGGCGCTCGCTCTTCGGCGCGGGATTCGTGGAAGATGCCTGGAAGGTCGCGCCGCGGCTGGAAGTGCGCGCCGGTGTGCGCGTCGAATCCTCGAACGGATGGAACGAGGCGCAGGGCCGCGCTTCAAACTACGACTTCACCAACGGCGTGATCGACACCACGCCTACGGTGGGCGGCTCAGCGCTCGCAGACAATCGCGCAAAGTTTCTGCCCGAGCCGCGCGTCGGCGCCGCGTGGGACGTTTTCGGCAACGGCAAGACGGCGCTCAAGGGCAGCTTCGGCGTGCATCGCGCGCTGCTGGACACGCTCGACTACCGCCTCGATCAGACCGCGCCCTATAACACCACGCTCTCCTTCAGCAATACGACGGTGAGCAAGCTGGCCCAGCTTTCCACGAGTTCGGCGACGGGCGGACTGGTATCGCCGAGCAACGTACAGCGCAACATCGAGACGCCCACCGTGCTGGCGTGGACGGCAAAGCTGGAACAGGAGATCGCGCCCGTCACCACGCTCGGCATCGCCTACGTCGGCTCCTACGGCTACCACCAGATCTTGTCGGAGGACGAAAACACGCCGGCCGCGGTGGTGTGCCCGGCGGCGGCTTGCCCCGCATCGCTGCCCGCGGGAACGGTCTACTATCCGACGACGACGCTGGCCAATCCGCAACTTGCCAATTCCACGTCCTGGGTCTCTGAAGGCGTGAGCAACTACAACGCGCTCGAAGTGGATGTGCGGCATCAACTGTCGCACGGCTTTCAATTGCGCGGCGTATACACATGGTCAAAGAATCTCGACGACGGCTCGGCGTGGAACACCAGCGTCTCAGCCAATACACCCGCATTCGTTTCGTTTCGAGGCAATCCCAAGGTGGACTACGGGCTCGCTGCCACCAACATCGGCCAAGCGGCGGCGATCAACGGAAGCTGGGAGGTTCCGCTCGGGAGCGGCCATTTGCTGCTGGCCAATGCATCTCAGCTCGAAGAAAAAATTGCCGCAGGATGGACTCTGAGCGGCATCGCGACGCTGCAGAGCGGCTTTCCGTTTTCGCCGCAACTGGGCTACAACCCAACCGGAAACGGAGACTCGCGCAACCCGGCGCGGCCCGCGATCAATGCGAATTTCCATGGCTCGCTTTACCCCAAAACCGTCGCGCAGTGGTTCAATCCCGAGGCGTTTCTTGCGCCGACAGCCGGCACTTTTGGCAATGCGGGCCGCGACTCGCTGAACGGACCGGGACTGGCCGACGCGGATCTTTCGCTGGCGAAAAATCTGCCGCTGCGCGAACGCCTTCACGCACAGTTCCGCGCGGAGTACTTCAATGTGCTCAACCACACCAACCTGACCACGCCCAATGCCGTGGTCTTCAGCACGGGACCGACTCCGGCCAAGCCAGCCACGGCCGCGGCGCTCTCGCCCACGGCGGGCGTGGCCACGGCAACCGCAACCACCTCGCGGCAACTCCAGTTCGCCTTGAAGTTTCTTTTCTAGAGGCGCCTGTGGAAGGAAGGAAAGGCGGGGGGCCAATTTGCGGCTGCCCCGCCGTTTTGCTAGTATGTGTCTACGCATGACGAGCGCTTCCCCACGCCGGTTTTGTTGTTGCCTGTCGAATATCTTCGACGGGTGCCCGTACTAATCTCCGATTCCCCAATTGCAATCCATCGGAAAACGCACCCTAGCTGAAAAGCCAGTGTGCAAGCCCATTGCATAGGCCTTCAGCGATCCACTCACTGAAAGAGGTCATGCACATGCCCGTCGCCGAAACCGACATACCCCTGCCAGCGCCGCCAGCGAACGCACCCGCTGCGCGGCTGAGCCATCTTCGCCAGCTTGAGGCGGAGAGCATCCACATTCTGCGCGAAGTCGCCTCGGAGTTCGAGCGTCCGGTGATGCTCTACTCGATCGGCAAGGATTCATCCGTCATGCTGCGGCTGGCGCAGAAAGCTTTCTACCCGGCGCCGATTCCATTTCCGCTGCTGCATGTGGACACCGGTTTCAAATTCGCCGAGATGCTCGCCTTCCGCGACGCCATGGCGCGCTCGGT
This sequence comes from Occallatibacter sp., assembly GCA_049515995.1. GTDB lineage: Bacteria > Acidobacteriota > Terriglobia > Terriglobales > Acidobacteriaceae > Telmatobacter. Next base: position 15,998 of record JBEKTO010000034.1, read on the forward strand.
GGGCGCGGAGCTGCTGGTGTGGCGCAACGAAGCGGCGATTGCGGCGGGAACCAATCCCATCGCGCTCGACACCAGGCGCTGCTGCGGACTGCTGAAGACGCAGGCGCTGCTCGATGCGCTGCGCCACTACAACTTCGACGCGGCTTTCGGCGGGGCTCGCCGCGACGAAGAAAAGTCGCGCGCCAAGGAGCGCATCTATTCCTTCCGCGACGGCGCCGGGCAATGGGACCCGAAGAACCAGCGGCCGGAGTTGTGGAATCTGTACAACGCGCGGATTCATCCCGGCGAAAGCATTCGCGTCTTCCCGCTCAGCAACTGGACGGAGATGGACGTGTGGCAGTACATCCACGAGGAAAACATTCCGGTGGTCGATCTCTACTTTGCCAAGGAGCGCCCCATGTATGTGCGCGGCGATGCGCTGCTTCCCATCGAGCAGAGTTTTGTTGCGCTGCCCGGCGAGCAGCCGCAAATGGTGAAGTCGCGCCTGCGCTCCCTGGGCTGCAGCCCGTGCACGGGAGCCATCCGCTCGGATGCCGACACGATTCCCGCCATCATCGCGGAACTGCTCTCGTTCCGCGTGAGCGAGCGCGCCAATCGCGCCATCGATCACGACCGGGAAGGCTCGATGGAAATCAAGAAGCGGGAGGGTTACTTCTAAATGGCGACTCTCACGGCTCAATCTTTCCCGGCAGAGTTTCCGGCCGAGGAGCGCGAGAAGGACTTGCTGCGCTTTTCCACGGCGGGCAGCGTGGACGACGGAAAGTCCACACTCATCGGCCGCCTGCTCTACGACACGCAGTCGGTGTACGACGATCAGGTGCGCTCCATCGAGGGCAAGGGAACCACGGCTCCGGGGCAGATCGATTTCGCGCTGCTCACCGACGGCCTGCGCGCGGAACGCGAACAGGGCATCACCATCGACGTGGCCTATCGCTACTTTTCGACGGCGCGGCGCAAGTTCATCATTGCCGACACGCCCGGCCACGAGCAGTACACGCGGAACATGGCCACCGGCGCATCGACGGCCGATGCCGCGGTGGTGCTGATCGACGCGAGCAAGGGCGTGCTGATCCAGTCGCGACGCCACGCCTATATTGCATCGCTGCTGCGCGTGCGCCATGTGCTGGTCGCGGTGAACAAGATGGATCTGATCGGCTACGACGAAGCGGCCTTCCGCGCCATCGAGACCGAGTTCGGCCGTGTTCTGGAAGAGATAGCGGCCGATACCGGCAGCCCAGTCGAATCCATCTTCGTTCCGGTGAGCGCACTCGCGGGAGACAATGTCGTGCATCGCTCCGATGCGATGCTGTGGTACGGCGGACCCTCACTGCTGGAACTGCTCGAGTCCCTGCCGTCTTCGATCGACACGCGCACAGCGCCCTTGCGTTTTCCCGTGCAGCGGGTTCTTCGTCCCGATCGCACATTTCGCGGCTTTGCCGGCCAGATTGCCTCGGGCACGGTTCGCCCCGGCGACAAGATCACAGTGCTGCCCTCGGGCAGAAGCGCGGAGGTGGCGCGCATCGTCACCTACGACGGAGACCTTGGCGAGGCCCATGCGCCGCTGAGCGTGGCGCTGGTGCTGGATCGCGAACTCGACATCAGCCGCGGCGATCTCATTGTTTCCAGCGACGCTCAGGCCGTGACCGCCCGGAGCGCAAAGGCCGCGCTGGTGTGGATGGACCGGCGCCCGCTCGAGCGCAATCGCCGCTACCTGCTCAAGCACACCAGCCAGACCGTGCCCGCCTTCGTTGCCTCCATCGAGTACCGCACCAACATCGGCACGCTGGCGCATGAGGCCGCCGAGACGCTGGAGATGAACGGCATCGGCGTGGTCAATATCGATCTGCTGCGCCCCATCGCCCTGGATGCTTACCGCGAGAATCGCGCGACCGGCGCTTTCATCCTGATCGACGCAGAAACCAATGCAACGGCCGCGGCAGGCATGATTGTCGCGGCGAATGGAACCGCGGCGGCAGGCGAGCGGCCGCTTGCGGACGCATGGGGACCGGTAACCCCGGGCGAAAGGGAAGCGCGCTGGGGCCATCGCGGCGGAGTGCTGGAACTGAGCGGACCGGCGGAACTGATCGACGCGATCGAGCGTTCCTTGTTCACCGTCGGCGTGGCATCCAGCCGCATCGAAGCCGACGACGATGTGTTTCTGCTGCATCCCAGCCTGCTGGAAATCGTGACCGGGTTGCAGACGCGGTCGGGTTTGCTGACGCTGGCCGTGAAGACGAACGACAGCGGCACGCTGGTCGCCCGCACGGAAGACCAACAGATTGTTCTCGATGCAATCGATCCCATCCAGACCGTCTCCGCCGTTCATCGGCTGCTGCACGGCGCGGGCATCTTCATCCCTTCTGAAAAGGCAGGTTTGTGATGAGCACAGTGGAAATCCAGGAGCAGGTGAAGACCAGGCTGGATGCGGTGCGCGCCGTTCTGGCTCGCGAGATCGCGGGCAAGACGGATGCGTGCCTGACGTGCAGCTTTCAGGCCGAGGATGTGCTGCTGGCGAAGCTGGCCATCGAATTGAATGCGGAGATTCCGATTCTCTTTCTCGATACGGGCTACCACTTTCGCGAGGCCTATGCCTATCGGGACCGCATTGCGAGCGAGTGGCGATTGAATCTCATCAATCTGCTGCCGGAAAAAACCGTTGCCGAGCAGGAGGCCGAGCATGGGCTTCTCTATCAATCCGCGCCGGACCAGTGTTGCCGGCTGCGCAAGGTCGAACCGCTCTTCAAGGCGGTTGCAGCGTATCGCGTGTGGATCACGGGCTTGCGACGCGAGCAGGCAAAGAGCCGCACGGCGCTGGAAGAAGCGGCGCCGTTCACACTTCCCGGCGGCAAGCAGGTGCTCAAGCTGGCTCCGCTGGCGGCGTGGACGACGCGCGACGTGTGGTATGCCTGCGAAGAACTGTCGATTCCTTTGCTGCCGCTCTACGAGCGCGGCTACTCCTCCATCGGTTGCGAACCCTGTACGACGCTTCCGCTCGATCCAAACGATGCGCGCTCGGGACGCTGGGGCGGGCGCAAGGTTGAATGCGGCATTCACATCGAGGCAGCGCCGGCGCGGTAGGTCTCTAACCGCTTGTTGTTGTACCAACGATGGCTGCCCATGTCCCGATTTTAGGACCTGGGAAAGCACAAACTCAAAGTACGAAATCACGCGCTTAAGGACCTGGAACGCCTCCGCTTTTCGATTGCGCCGCGAAGCAACCGGAGAAGCGCCGAAGGGACTGAATGGAATACCTCATAGGATTCGTCATCGCGCTGTTCATCGCGCTCACCGGAGTTGGAGCGGGCACCGTCACCGTGCCCGTTCTGGTTCTGTTCCTTGGTGTGCCGGCGCCGATTGCGGTCGGAATCGGCCTGACGTTTTCGGCGGTGGTGAAACTCATCCTCGTGCCTTCGCAAATACTGCGCGGCAACGTTGGCTGGCGAACGCTCGGCCTGATGCTGCTGGGTGGAGTGCCCGGCGTGCTGATCGGATCGCTGTTCCTGAAGCAACTGGTTACGGCCGGATCGCAGAATCTTTTGAACGGACTCCTGGGCGCGGTTCTGGTAAGCACGGCGAGCTGGCAGATTCTTTTTTACTTCCGCCCCCTGCGAGAGAATTCCGGCAGGGAACGCAGTTCGCTGCTGCCGTGGCTGATGCTGCCGGTGGGCGCCGAGGTCGGCTTCTCTTCCGCCGGGGCCGGCGCTCTGGGCAGCGCGGCGCTGCTCAGCCTGACGCTTCTGACTCCCGCGCAAGTGGTGGGAACGGACATTGTCTTCGGATTCATTCTCTCGCTGATCGGCAGCGGCGCTCACTGGTTTTCGCATCCGCTCAGCCAGCCGCTGCTGCTGCAGCTCACGGCCGGCGGGCTTGTGGGAGCCATGGGCGGAACGCTCGTGAGCAGTCGCATTCCGCGCCGGCCGTTGCGTCTTGCGCTTTGGTTCTGGCTGCTGATTCTCGGCGGCCAACTGCTCTTCAACAGCTATGAGGGATGGGCGGCGCCGCACAAGGAGAAAATGAGCCAGTTCCAACCCCCTCGTTGAAGTCGGATGTCGACGTGAATCCATCCGGGGCTGAAGCTCCCTGTTTGAAGGCCTTTTTCGCAACAACAGAAGTCGCGCCCGATACAAAGCGGTTTTTTTTGAAACGCGCTCTCGATTTCCTGCCCAAGAGAATTTGTGCCGGTGCGCCGGAGACGATGGAAGCCGAAGGCAGCACCCTGCTGTCAGGCTTCGATCCGCAGTTGCGCGCGCATGGACCCGCATGGGTTCGGTCGAATGTCTCATTTCCGTACAGTCTTCAGAGGATCAACCTTTCTTGACGAAATGGAGAGCGTCAGTGCGGGGCGAATTTGAGCTGAGGTATCGCTTGTCCGTGCGGGTTATTCGATACCGATGCTGCGCGGGCCCATCGCCAGGCAGAAGAGGAAAGCGGGGGCAGCGTGAATCTGCCAATGGCCATCGCGATGCGAGTTGGACGCAGCCTGCTGCTGATGCTCTTCGCCGCGGCGGGAACGATTTTGCTGGTGCGCTTCGCTCCCGGCTTCTTCTCCGATTCTCGCGAGATGGATGCGCGCTATGCGCAAGCCGCGCGCGCGGAGATGGAGGCGGAAAGCGATCAGCAACAATCGGCAAACCAGATCGCAACGCAGGAAGTGAAGAGCTGGCTTAACGGCGGCTTCGGCCAGTCGCGGCAATATAACGTGCCGGTTGCGGAATTGATCGGCGCGCGCGTGCGGGTCTCGGCGCTGCTGCTGGCGCAGGGCATTCTGCGCGGCTGGCTGCTGGCGGTTTGCGCCGCGCTGCCGATCAGCGGTTTGCGCAGAGGCGGATTCCTGTGGAGTCTGCCTTTCACGCTTCTTCTGGCTATTCCAGCCTCGGCCATGGCGACGGCCTGCATCCTTGCCAATGCGGGCGGCCCGGTGCTGGTGCTCTCGCTGCTGATCGCCGCGCGAGAGTTCAAGTTTCTGCGCAGCCTGCTGGAAGGCGCGTGGCGCTCGCCGCATCTTCTGCAAGGCAGAGCGCGGGGCCTGGCGCCGATGGTGCTGGTGCGTGCGCACATCGTGCCCAACATCGCTCCGCAATTGTGCGCACTGGCCACGCTGTCCATCGTCACCGCGCTGGGAGCGCTGGTTCCCATCGAGGTGATCTTCACCGTGCCGGGAGTGGGCCAGCTCGCGTGGTCCGCGGTGATGAACCGCGACCTTCCAGTGCTGGTGGCCGTGAGTTTGCTGATGGCCTCGGTAGTGGGATTTGCAGGGATGCTCTCGGCGCGCGATGTGACGCTGGAGGAGGCATGAAGAAGCGCATCCCTGCCGTCTTTCTTCTGCTGGTCATCCTCGCCGGCGGCCTTGTGTTGCGCGTGTCGCGCTACGGCTACGCCTTTCAGGACCGCGGCGCGATCATGGCGCCGTCGACGGCGGAGCACTGGACGGGAACCGACGAGCTGGGCCGCGACCGCACGGTGCGCGTGGCCGCGGCGCTGTTCATCGGGTTGATGGGCGCCGCTGCCGCGGCAGCCATCACCACCGCGATCGCCGCATGTTTCGGATTGCTTGCGGCCTTCAGTCCCTCATCGGTAGCTGCCCTGCTCATGTTTTTGAGCGACGGCTTTTTGTCGCTGCCCTGGCTCTTCCTCTTGATGATGGCCCGCTCGCTGCTGCCGCTGACCGCATCGCCGCTGGAGACGGCGGTGACCACCTTCCTGGTTCTCGCCGCGCTCGGCTGGCCCGCGTGCGCGCACGCCATCTATCGCGGCGCGCGGTCGCTGCGTTCGGCGGAGTGGATGATCCAGGGGCGTGCGTGCGGACTCAAGAGCCGGCAACTGATCCGGCTGCACATCGTGCCTCATCTTCGTCCCCTGCTGCTGCCGCAGTTTCTTGTTTGCGTGCCGGCCTTCCTTGTGGCGGAGGCGAACCTGGGCGCGCTCGGGCTCGGCGTTGGAGAGCCGATGCCGTCGTGGGGCGCGATGTTGCTGGAACTCGACAACTCCGCGCTGCTGGCGCGCTCCCACTGGGTCTATCTGCCCATTGCGCTTCTCGCGCTGCTCCTGCTGATTCTCGAATCGTTCGCCGAGGTGGAAACCCATGCGTAGGCTGCTCCGTTCCCCGCTTCTGTTGGCCGGCCTCCTGATGACGCTGACCGTCTTTGCCCCATGCCAGGCTGCACCGAGGCAGCCTGGAGAACTTGCGTGGGCGATTCACTACGACCCCAAGTCCTTCGACCCGGCGAAGGTGGACGATGAGGCTTCGGAACTGGTGCGCTACCTGACCGGCGGCGTGCTGCTGCGGCTCAACCGGCAAACGCAGGAGCCCGAGCCGCAACTCGCCGAGAGCTATCGCGTCTCGCCGCAAGGCACGCTGATCGTCTTCAAGCTGCGCGACGGGCTGCGCTTTTCCGACGGCTCCGCGCTGACCTCGGCGGATGTCGCGTGGTCGCTGCGCCGGGTGCTGGCGCCCGCAACGCAATCGATCGTCGCCGCGGAGTTTCTTGCGCCCGGCGAAGTCACGATCGATGCGCCGGACAAGCTCACCGTGAGGGTGCACCTGCCGAAGCGCGTCATTGCAGTCGGCAAGATCTTCGATGAGATCGCCATCGAGCCGGCCAATCGGCCGAGCGAAGGCCGCGTGACCTCAGGGCCGTTTGCTGTGGCCGAGTACAAGCGCGACCAGTTTGTGCGCTTGCGGCGCAATCCGAATTACTGGCGGCGCGATGGCGCCGGCGCGCAATTGCCCTACGCCGCCGGCATCCGCCTCGATATCCAGAACAATCGCGAAGAGGAGATTTCCCTTTTCCTGCGCGGGGAGTACGACCTGATCGACCGCCTCGCGCCGGAGTACTTCGGCATCCTGGCGAAAAAGTCGCCGCAGTCGGTTCGCGATCTTGGCGCATCGCTCAATACGGAGCAGCTCTGGTTCAACCAGGCGCCCAGCGCGCCGCTGCCGGAGTTCGAGAAAGCGTGGTTTCGCAATCGTGGCTTCCGCGTTGCGGTCTCGCAAGCGATTCACCGCGCCGACCTGGCGCGTATCGCGTACGACGGCCACGCCACGCGGGCCGATGGCTTCATCTCTCCGGCCAACAAAACATGGCACAACGATGCTCTGAAGGCTCCGCATGAGAACGCCGCCGATGCCAATCAGATGCTGGCGGCGTCTGGATTTCATCGCGGCAATCAGCTTTACGACTCCGCGGGCCATGCGGTGCGGTTTTCCATCCTGACCAACGCCGGCAACGCCGCACGGCAGAAGATGGCCGCGATGATTCAACAGGATCTGGCCGCGACCGGGATGCAGGTTACGATCGTGGCTCTGGATTTTCCGGCGCTGATCGAGCGGCTGATGCACAAGCAGGACTATGAAGCCTGCCTGCTGGGCGTGACGAACGCAGAGCCCGATCCCAGCTCGATGATGAATATGTGGCTGAGCTCCTCGGCGAACCACCAGTGGAATCCATCGCAAAAAACGCCCGCGACGGAATGGGAAGCGGAGATCGACCGGCAGATGGAGTTGCAGGCATCGAGTCCGGTGCCGAGCGTGCGCAAGCTGGCCGTGGACCGGGTGCAGCAGATTGTGGCCGACCAGCAGCCGTTCATTTACCTGGTCTATCCCAACGTTCTTGAGGCCGTCGCGACGGAATTGCGCGGCGTGCAACCGTCGATTCTGTCGCCGGGACCGGCGTGGAAGATCGAGTGGATGCGCCGCGCGGAAGGCGGGCGATGAGCGCGCCGGTGATGCAGGTTCGCTTGCGGGCGGACTATGGAACGCGGTGCGTCCTCACGGACGTGCGTTTCGACCTGGGCGCAGGAGAAGCGCTGGGGCTGGTGGGCACAAGCGGAGCCGGAAAGACCACGCTGGCGATGGCAATGCTGGGCCTGCTCAAGTGGCGCGGCGGCAAGAGCGAGGGAGAAGTACTCATCGATGGAAAGAATCTGCTGAACCTGCCCGCGCGCGAAGCGCGGCGTATGCGCGGCAAGCGGATTGCGCTGATTCCGCAGAGTCCCATGACCGCGCTCAACGCGGCGGTTTCGCTGCGAGCGCATTTCGTTGAGGCGTGGCGCGCGCACGAGGGTCCCGGACGCAAGGCGCTGGAGCAGCGTCTCAAGCAACTGATGCAGGAGGTGCAACTGCCCGACGGCGACGAGGGCTTTCTGCGCAGAAGGCCAGGGCAGATCAGCGTGGGCCAGGCGCAGCGTGTTCTGATCGCGCTGGCGCTTCTGCATCGCCCCTCGATTCTCGTCGCCGACGAGCCGACCAGCGCTCTGGACCCGGTGACTCAAGCGGAGATCGTCAAGCTGCTGCGGCAGTTGAACCGGCGCAACGGAACCGCGCTGGTCTATATCTCCCACGATCTGGTGTCGGTGCTGCAGTTGTGCGAGCGGCTCGCCGTGCTCGACGCCGGCGCCATCGCCGAGTGTTTGCCGGTGGCGCGAATCGAGCAGGCGCGGCACCCCGCCACACTTTCGCTGTTGCGCGCTCTTCCCGTTCCGGCGCAGCTTCTGCTGTCGCATCCCCGCACAGAGATGGATGGCGATGAGACGGAGCGCGAGCGGTTCTGTTTCGAATCGATGCATCACTCGGTGCCGGCAGAGATGCAAGCTGCCGAGCCGTCGCAGTTGCCGGTTTCAGTAACTTCGGAATGGGGAGATCCCCCGTTCCCACCAAAGGGTCCGAGTATCCCTCTTTCGTGTAATCAAGATGCCGCACACTGCTCCGAAGACCTATGTGTGTAGCAGCGCCGGCACAGGAAAGCCAGGACTTTTCAAAGCGGCGCAAGAGGAGAAGGAACAATGAATTGCAAAACGCGTAAAAGCGCCATGTGGGGAAGAACGATCGCGACACTGTGTGCATTGATCGTAAGCGCCAGTCTGGCCTTTGCTGGCTCGCCGAAACTTTCAAAAGACCTGGTGGGGAAGCAGGCTTTGGACCGGGTCGACGTCATTGTGCAGTTCAACCAGGTGCCGACTGCCAGACACCATGAGAAGGTGCTGAGCAGAGGCGGCGCAATCAAGCGGGAGCTGGGCAGGTTCAAGGGCGCCGCTTACACCATGCCGGGTTCCGCTCTTGCCGATCTGGCTGCGGATCCCGAGGTCGTCTACATCTCGCTCGATCGTCCGCTGCGCGGCGCGAGCACCGAATCGTCAACAGCCGTCCTCGACTATCACACCGACACGATCAACGCTCCCGCCGCCTGGGCAATGGGCCTGGATGGCACCGGCATCGGCGTGGCCTTGATCGACAGCGGAATCGCCAACGTCTCCGATTTGAACGCCAGCAACGTTGTCTATAGCCAGGACTTCACGGGCGACACGGTGAACGGCGCCGCCGACCAGTATGGCCACGGCACCCATGTGGCCGGCATCATCGCTGGAAACGGCAGCAGTTCCACCGGACCGAGCGACTTCTACACATTCAATGGCATTGCCGGCAACGCAAGCCTCATCAACCTTCGCGTGCTCGATGCGAATGGCGCCAGCACCGACAGCGAAACGATCGCGGCCATTCAGACCGCCATTCGGTTGCAGAGCACCTACAACATCCGCATCATCAACCTTTCCCTGGGCAGGCCGGTTTGGGAAAGTTACACGCTTGATCCTCTTTGCCAGGCAGTGGAACAGGCCTGGCAGTCGGGTATGGTCGTAGTGGTTGCGGCAGGCAACTACGGCCGCGACGACAATGCAGGCACCAACGGCTACGGCACCATCACCGCACCGGGCAACGACCCGTATGTGATCACCGTGGGTGCGATGAACACCGAGGGAACGGCGGATCGCACGGACGATGTGCCGGCCAGTTACAGTTCCAAGGGTCCGTCGCTCTTCGACCAGGTGGTGAAACCCGATCTGGTGGCTCCGGGCAACGCCATCATCTCCCTGTACACGCCGGCGGAGACGTTGAATCAGGAATACCCCGGCAATGAGATTCCTCTCTCTCTATATCAGACCAATGGCACCAACGCCTCTTCCGGCGAGTACTTTGTTCTGAGCGGGACCAGCATGGCCACGCCCATGGTGAGCGGGGCCGCGGCGCTGATGCTGCAACAGAATCCCGCTCTGACTCCCGATCAGGTGAAGGCGCAGCTGATGCTGAGCGCTTTCAAAGGCCTGGTGCAGTCCACCACGGCGGTGGACGCAATCACGGGACAAAGCTTCACCGAGCAGGCTGACGTCTTTACCGTAGGCGCCGGCTATCTCGACATTCAGGCCGCCCTGGCGAGCATCGCACTGGCGCCTCCAACGGCGGGCAGCGCCCTGTCGCCGACAGCAGCGGTTGACGCCAACGGAAACGTCGTTCTGCTGGTGAGCGCCAGTTCTGTACTCGGGAACGATAGCGACGGCATCTTGTGGGGCTCGGACGCAGTGTGGGGAGACGGCATTCTGTGGGGTTCCGGCACGGTGTCGGAAGACGGCATCCTCTGGGGTTCCGAGTCGGTGTCGGTTGACGGCATCCTGTGGGGCAGCGACGCGCTGGTAAACGACGGTATCCTCTGGGGCAGCGACCTGACGCTGGGCGACGGCATCCTCTGGGGCTCCGACACGTTGCTGGACGACGAGGTCGGCATCCTCTGGGGAAGCAGCACAATGCAGGCACAGAGCGTGCTTTGGGGCTCGAGTGCGCTTGGCGATCAGCCCTCCAAGACAAGCGCGCACCATACCCATCGCCGGTGAAAGACGATTCGTGCGGGGAAAAGAGCTGAACGGACGGCAAAAGAGGAATCAGCCAATCTCCGCACGAAGCAGTGAAAACATGAAACGACGCTTCGGCTGACGTCGATTGCGGCGCGGGCAAATCAGAACGCCGTTTGAAGCAGGTAAGACGCTTTCAAACGGCTGCCTGTTGGGCGCCGCAACTCCGAAGGTATTTGCCCGGCCAGTGCAATGGCCGGGCAAACGCCCTTCGGGGCAAGGCTTCATTCCATCGCATGGAGCGGCCGGCAGACTGAACTGGATGGTTGAATTCCGGCAGGGCCCGAGTAACCAGGGGAGATTCGGCTCCTGCGCTAAGGATTGCCAAGATGAATGATTCCATGCCAATTCGAGCAAAGGTATTCATCGCCGTTACGTCGGCTGCTGGGGCCGCGGTACTGGGTTCAGCCTGCCTTCACTGGCACTCCAACGATCCGCTGAAATTCGCGTGCTATCTCCTGATCGCCGCTCTGGCCTCCACAATGAAAGTGAAGCTGCCGGGCATGGACAGCACCATGTCGGTCAACTTTCTCTTCGTCCTTCTCGGCGTTGTGGAGCTCTCGCTGGCGGAGACGCTGGTCATTGGCTGCACCGCGGCGGTGGTGCAGAGCCTGTGGAAGAACAAGAACCGGCCGGATGCGGTGAAGGTCATCTTCAACCTCTTCAGCCTGACCTCCAACGCCATCTTTCTGACCTATTTTGCCTACCACTCCTCGGCGGGACTTCTCAGAAGCAGCACGCCTCTCTTGCTGCTGGTGGCCGCCCTGGCATACTTTCTCACCAACAGCGTGCCGCTGGCCATGGTGATCGCGCTGGTGGAACGGCGCCCGCTGCGCGGACTCTGGTCGGAAACCTACTTCTGGACCCTGCCCTACAATCTGGCCGGCGCCGCCCTGGTGGGAGTCATCAGCTTCTGCAACCGCTACGTCGGCTGGCAGAATGCGCTGATGATTTTGCCCATCATGTACATGATCCACCGCTCGTTTCAACTCTACCTGGGCCGGCTTGAGGACCAGAAGAAGCGCGTCGAGATCGAGGCGATGCAGGTGGAGGCGGAAAAGCGCCATGTGGAACAGGTCTGCGCGCTGCACATGCGCACCATCGAAGGCCTGGCACTGGCCATCGACGCCAAGGATCACACTACGCACGAGCATCTGCATCGCGTGCGCACCTATGCGATCGAGATCGCCAAGGAACTGGAGCTGAGCGAATCGGACTCCGACGCCCTGCGGGCCGCGGCGCTGCTGCACGACATCGGCAAGCTGGCCGTGCCCGATCACATCATCAACAAGCCCGGCCGGCTGACGCCGGAAGAGTTCGAGAAGATGAAGATTCATCCCATCGTCGGCGCCGACATTCTGGAAAGAGTCGCCTTCCCATACCCGGTGGCTTCCATCGTGAGGGCGCATCACGAAAAATGGAACGGCAAGGGCTATCCCGACGGCTTGAAAGGAGAAGAGATTCCCATGGGCGCGCGCATTCTGGCGGCGGTGGATTGCCTGGATGCGCTGGCCTCGGACCGTCAATATCGCAAGGCGCTTCCCCTGGATGAAGCGATGAAGGCGGTTGCGGAGGAGGCGGGCACATCGTTCGACCCGCGGGTGATCGAGGTTCTTCAGCGCCGCTATCTGGAACTGGAAAGCTATGCCATCCGCAGCCTGGAAGAGGCACGAAAGGATTCGCACAGCTTCAACTACAAGGTGGAGCGGGGCGAACAGCCGGCTGCGGGATTTGAAGTGGACCGCAACCGCCGTCCTGGCACCCAGACGGATTTTCTCTCGTCCATCGCCTCCGCCCGGCAGGAGGCGCACACCCTTTTCGAGTTGAGCCAGGATCTGGGAAACTCCTTGAGCCTGGACGAGACTCTCTCATTGGTTGCCATGCGGCTGCGCAAGCTGGTGCCGTACGATTCCATTGTCGCCTTCATCCGCAAGGGCGACCTGCTGCTGCCGGAATTCGTCAGCGGCGACAACTTCCGGAATCTGTCTTCGCTGGCGATCCCGGTGGGGACCGGCCTGTGCGGCTGGGTGGCGCAGAATTCGATTCCCATTGTGAATGGAAACCCAGCGGTCGAGCCTGGCTTTGCGCACGATCCGAAGACCTCGGCGGAACTCCGCTCCGCCCTGGCTGTGCCCCTGGAGGGCCTCACCGGGCTGGTCGGCGTTCTGGCGCTTTACCAGACCGAGGCCGATGCCTTCACCAGCGACCACCTGCGCGTGCTGCAGGTGATTACTGCAAAGGTTGCCCTGTTCATTGAGAATGCCCTGAAATATCGCCAGGCGGAGAGCTCGGCCACTTGCGACTACCTGACCGGGATGCCGAATGCAAGGGCTTTGTCGATGCATCTGGACCAGGAGATTGCGCGCTGCAAGCGGGAGCGCTCGAGCGTTGCGATCATGGTGTGCGACCTGAACGGATTCAAAGCGATCAACGATCGCTATGGCCATCTGGCGGGAGACAAGGTGCTCAAGCTCTTCGCCAACCTGGTGCGGGATGTGTGCCGCGAGTACGACTACGCGGCGCGCATGGGCGGCGATGAGTTTGTGATCGTCGCGCCCAACATGCCGCCCAGTTCGGTCGGCGAAAGAGCTCTCCTGCTGAGCGCCCTGGCGCAGGAAGCCGGCCGCGAGGTTTGCGGCAAGGATATCTTGTCCCTGAGCCTGGGTGCGGCTTTCTATCCCCAGGATGGATCGGATACGGAACAGCTTCTGGCGGAAGCCGACAGAAGAATGTACGCGGCCAAACAGCTTCATTACGAGCGCCGCGAAATAATTCCGCCCACGGCGGCGCAGGCTCCCCGTCCGGTCACGATCAATTGAGGCGCGGCGCGGTTCTTGCTGCATTTCGAGAAGCGTTATCGGAGCCGTGCATCGGGGGACCGTCTTCCAGCTTGCAAGCAAAGGACTCGATTCCCGGCGCCCGCATCCCGGCCCGATCTAAATGATCTGCCTGAAATTCTTCAACTGATCGAGCAATGCATTGCACATGTCATGGAGTTCGCCCAGGCGGGCCAGGCCTTCGGAGTTCCGGCCCTGCGCATGAAGTTCAAGGATCTCCGCCGCCAGCGCATGGAAGTTGAAGTGTGTTGCCTCCATTGCCTGAAACGCCGGCAGCGAGCCGCGCGCGGCCGGCCTTTCCGTATTCAGCCATTCGCCAAAGCGGCACGTGTAGCGATCCATCGAGGGCGGACTCTGGTTCACGCCCCGGAGGTAAGCTTCAAAGGCCGCGGCCCAGGCGCGGTGCTCGACGGCGGCATAGAGCAGCGGCCGGTCTTCATGGTTCATGGAAGAAACATTCGACCAGAGAGGATCGGGGCTCCAGGAGGCAGCCCAGCCGGGAAGATCGGCGGCCGGCATGGGGCGGGCGATCACGTAGCCCTGGGCCAATTCGCAGCCCAGCAAGAGCAGCATCAATCCCTGGTCCAGCGTCTCAACGCCTTCGGCGATCACCTGGCGGCGGAAGGCGCCGGCCAGACCCAGCACGCCCTCCAGAATGGTCAGGTCCTCCGGATCGTCGAGCATGTCGCGCACAAAACTCTGGTCGATCTTGAGCAGATTGGCGGGCAGGCGCTTGAGATAGGTGAGCGAAGAGTAGCCGGTGCCGAAGTCGTCGAGAGCAAACGACACGCCGAGCTCGGCGCAGGCGTTGAAGACCTGGGAGATCTTGACCACGTCTTCAAGCGCGCTGGTTTCCAGCACTTCCAATTCGAGGTTGAATGGTTTCACAAGCGGATGCGCCGCCAACAGCGCGCGCAGGCGATCGACGAAATTCGCCTGCTGCAACTGCAAGGCGCCCACGTTCACGCTGACGGGAATCTCCAGGCCGCTCTGGCGCCAGAGCTCCATCTGAGCCAGGGCGCTGTCGATCACCCACTCACCCAGTTCGATGGCCAGGGGATGATCTTCGATGACCGGCAGAAACACCTTGGGCGGCTGCAATCCCCGCACCGGGTGTTGCCAGCGGATGAGAGCCTCGGCGCCCACAACCGTGCCGGTGCGCATGTTCACCTTGGGCTGGTAATAGAGAACGAATTCGCGCGCCGCCAGGGCCTGGCGGATGTGGGCGAGGTTTTCATGATGGCCGCGCACATTGCGGTCCTGGCGAGGATCGAAGATGTGATAGCAGCCCTTGCCGGCCAGCTTGGCTTCATACATGGCCTGGTCGGCCTGGCGCAGCAACTGGTCCGCATCCACGTCTTCCGCTTCCGGGTAGAAGGTGACGCCGACGCTGGCCGAGACCTGGAGCACGACATCGCGGACCTGGGTGGGCTCGGCGGCGGCTTCAAGCAGGCGGTCGAGCACCGGCACGCTGGCGTCGGCATCGTCCAGATCGAGCAGCACGGCGACAAACTCGTCGCCGCCCAGCCGGGCCAAAGTATCGCCTTCGCGCAGGGCCTGCTTCATGCGACTGGCCAGAACCGCCAAAAACAGGTCGCCAACTTCGCGGCCATAGCGGTCGTTCACCGCTTTGAAGCCGTCCAGATCGAGATAGGCAACCGCCAGCAGTTGCTTGCGCCGGTGTGACTGAACCATCGCCTGGTGCAGGCGGTCGCCGAGCAGAACGCGGTTGGGCAGGCTGGTGAGCACATCGTAGTGCGCGATATGTTCGAGCTGCCGTTCGTGCTCCTTGAGCAAGGTAATGTCGGAGAACAGGGCTACATATTGCCGGGCGTTGCCGGCGGCATCCTGCACCGCGCTGATGGTGAGCATCTCGGCGAAGATTTCGCCGTTCTTTTTGCGATTCCAGATCTCTCCGCTCCACTGGCCCTTTTCGTCAAGAGCGCGCCACATCTCGCCGTAAAAATCCTTGCCGTGAAGGCCGGAGCTGAGCAGGCGCGGATTGTGGCCGACGACCTCATCGCGGCTGTAGCCGGTGATATGGGTGAAGGTATCGTTGACATCCAGAATCGTGCCGTCGACCGAGGCGATCAGGATGGCTTCGCGGGCATGGGTGAAGACGCTGGCGGCTAGGCGTAGCCGTTCATCGGCTTCCCTCTTCTGGGTAATATCCTCAGAGAAGATGACGATGCCGCCAATGGCGCCATCGCTTGAGTACCAGGGCAGAATCTCGCGCCGAACCCACTGTTTTGAGCCGTCCGCGCGCACCAGCAAGTCTTCGCCCGGCGATACGGATTCACCCGACAAGACGCGGCGATGCAGATCTCTCCAGGTTTCGGGAACCTCCGGCAGGATCTCGTAGTGGGAGTGTCCCACAATTTCCCGGCCGGCAAGAGAATGCATCTCAAGCCAGCGCCGGCTCACGGCCTTGTAACGCATCTCGCGGTCGAGCATGGCGAGGGCTGCCGGCGCATGCTCGATAAACAGTTGCAGCAGCTCCTGGCTCTCGCGCAACGCCGCCTCGGCCAGCTTGCTCCGGGTGATGTCGAGGGTTGTGCCGAGCAGGGTCTTCGGCTTGCTGTCGGCGCCGCAGAACAATTCGCCCTGCGAGTGCGTCCAGAGAATCGTTCCGTCCGGACGCACGATGCGATGTTCCAGATCGTATGGCCCCTCGCCTTGCAGCGCGGATTCAAGGCCGCGCCGCACAAGCTCGCGGTCGTTCGGATGGACGATGCCGGCCACCAGTTCGGGACTCGTCCTGTAATCCGTTTTGGCGATTCCATAAAGGCGGCAGGTTTCATCGGACAGGAGAATCTCGTTGGTCTGCAGATCCCAGTCAAGGAAGCCTACCCCAGCTACCTGTTGCGCCCGCAGCAGCCGCTCTGTGCTCTTGGCTAAAGTCTCCTCCGCCAGCTTGCGGTCGGTGATGTCGAGCGTGGTTCCTTCAATCCGCACGGCCTGTCCGGCGGCATCGCGAATCGTGTAGGCGGTGGTGCTGAGCTGGCGCAAGGGGCCAAGCGACGGATTGGTGCGGTATTCGAATTCGAATGGAGCGTCTGTCTCCTGAATCCGGCGAAGTGCATCCAGACTCATTGCGCGATCTTCGGGATGAACCCGTTCCAGGAACTCCGCAAAGCCGGGCGCGCTCTGCGCAGGATCGCGATAGTACAGGCGCGAGGTCTCGGCGGACCAGTGCCCCGTCATCGTCTTCAGGTCCAGTTCCCAGCTACCCAGGTGAGCGCGGGCCTGGGCGGTCGCCAGGCTGGCCTCGCTCTCGCGCAGGGCGCTTTCTGCCTTCACCTGCTCCGCGATGTCGCGAACAACGCCGAAGAGTCCGACAATCTCTCCCTTGTCGTCCCGGATGGGATATTTGCGGTTGTCTATCCATCCCCGCTTGCCGTCGATGCCCTGGGAATCCTGGATCTCACGGACGACATCCATCCCCGCAAAGACCTGCTTCTCAAGCCGGTAATACATATCGGCGAACTCTTCCGGAAAGATGTCGTAATCGGTCAGTCCCAGCAGGCAGGAGCAAGGGCGGTCAGGATTCAGGGAGGTCATCATGTTCCGGCTGGCGCCGGTGAAGACATGATTGCGGTCCTTGAAGAAGATGAAATCGTCGGTATTCTCCAGCAGGGCCCTGAAGTTGACGGTCTCGATCTGGCGGCTCGGGTGCTTCCAGAGGCTCTTGGCATCCTGCAGCAGCAAGTCGAGGATCACTTCGCCGCTGGGCGCGGCCTTCTTGGTGTAGTGGCCCTTGATACAGCGAATCCGGCCATCGGCGTGTCTCAGGCGGATATTGAACGCGCCTGCCGGCTCCTCGATTGCCGGAGAAAAGAGAATCGCGGCAATATCGGCGTCGTGCGGGTGAATCCGCTCCTGAAGGGAGACCCTGGAGGAAAGAAAGTCCTCCGGCTTGAAACCGAGCAGGGCTTCGATACCGTCGCTGGCAGACAGCACATGCGGCCGATTCGTAAGGTCAATTTGGATGTTGGCTAAGAGCATGAGGCCGCCCGTTTTCTGCCTGTCCACCGTGCAAACGCAGATGATAATTCATCCGTGGACAGAAAAGCCCGCGGGATGCGCAAACGCGGGAGCTGGTCCGTCTATCGTCACTTCACCGTGTTGCAAACAGGCGGCTTATTCAAGCTCCATCGTTCCATGCGACGCGGTCGGAATTCGATGCGCAACGGACGGGCGGCCGCTTCAGGCCCCATCCCGGACTCGATCTCATTGCCCTGCTGCCTCGATGTCCGGCGCGGCGGCTTCTCTTCGCTTGTGCTTTGGCTCGTACGATCCATCTCCGCCATTTTCCACGGTGCGCCCATGCCGCCGCGCCGCGCGAACCAAATCAGGTACCCGTTATCCACGTATTTTTTTGTTGCGGTGGTAGTTCGCGTCTGCTTATCCACGCATACTCTTGGCATAATCGCAGCAAGAGCGGTTTCTCAGTGACTGATCCAAGAGCCGGTCCGAGGAGGCAGAGTTCTGAACCCAAGTGCACACGCTGAGTTCAAGTTCCGAGGCCATCCAGGACTACCATGGGAGCATTGAAGAGTGACCAGCTATAGCCGCCAGGACGTGTTGCGCATCTTGCAGATCAGTTGCCGCCAGTTGCAAGGGTGGGAACGCGCCGGACTGTTTCCGCCGCAGCAGAGCTACAGCTTCCAGGATCTTGGCCAGCTAAGGACCCTGCGCATTCTGCGCGAGGAAGATGTTTCCGCGGCCTCGATCCGGGATTCGATTGTGGCCATGAAGGCGGTCTCGGGGATGACCAATCCCCTGCTCGAAGCATGCCTGGTGCGCACCGGGACGCGCCTTGCCTTCCGCCACCACGGCGCCATGGTGGACCCCATCCGCCGCCAATTGCTCTTCGACTTCGAGCGCATGGACAGAATGGAACGGACGGACCGGCCGTCGGCCGTCTCCGAGCCATATCCCTTGCGCCGTCCAGGCTCGGCCGATCCGCGCGGCGTGCAGGACCGCTTCCTGGCCGCGGTGCAGGCCGAGGAGGCGGGCGAAAAGCAGCGCGCGATCGCCCTCTACGAGGAGATGATGGAGGCCGATCCCTCGTTTGCGCCGGCCTACATCAATTTGGGGACCATCCACTTTCACCTGCGCCAGTTTGACCGCGCCGAAGAGCTTTACCGCCGCGCCACCGAGGCCGACCCCGACTACGTGCTGGCTTTCTTCGATCTGGGCAACGTGCTGGACGAACTCGAACGTCCCGACGAGTCGATCGCCGCTTACCGGCAGGCCGTCAAGCTGGCGCCCCGCTACGCCGACGCCCACTATAACTTGGCGCTGGCTCACGAACGCAGAGGCGAGAGGCGCCCTGCCCTGCGCCACTGGCAGGCCTATATCCGGCTGGACAATCACGGCCCGTGGGCCGACCACGCCCGCAGCCAGATTCACAAGCTGCTCAGCCGCGAGAAGCTCTCCATCGCCTGGCGCGCCGACGGCTTCGTTGCACCCCGCAAGGGCACTGCGGCGCTGGAACTGGTGTAAAGGCCGAAGCCGCCCCTGCCGTGCGTTGCCTTCATCCCAATCGAGTTGTCATCCCGAGCGAGCGAAAGGGCCCGCATTTTCGGCCGGGCGCCCCGCCGCGCCAAGGTGATTACTTCGGTGCCTTTACCGATTCATATTGGTATTGTTAACGATATCAATTAGAGGTGTATATTCTGTACACCAAGAAAATCCTTCGATTTCAGAACGCAAAAAGGAAAATGCCATGAAACGTTTTCTCGTTTCCGGGGTGTGGGCCATCGCCCTCAGCCTGGGTTTGGGAGGCCTCGTTGGCTGCTCGGGTTCGTCGGGCAGCGGGTCCAGCACTTCAACTCCTCAGGCGCCGTACATCTTCAGTTTCGCGGCCAGCCCGGCGACCATGACGGCAGGTAGCAACGCAAATCTGACGGCAGTCTTCGATAATGGCACAGGTGTAATCACGCCGGGAAATCTCGCCGTGACCAGCGGAACAGCGGTCAGCGTTTCGCCCACGGCGACCACGACGTACACGCTCACCGTGAGCCCAACCAGCGGGGCCGCGATCACGCAGACGGCGACGGTGACGGTTGTCGCCGCGCCGGCGATCACCAGCTTCGCGGCCACGCCCACGAGCATTACAGCAGGCGCAAGCGCAAGCCTGACGGGCGTTTTTGCGAACGGCACGGGCATCATCACGCCGGGCAACCTCACCGCCACGAGCGGGACGGCGGTGACGGTGACGCCATCGGCGACGACGACCTACACGCTTACGGTGACCAACGCGGCGAGTACAGCGGTGACGCAAACGGCCACGGTGACGGTGACGGCAGCGATTCCCGCGCCGGCCATCGCCAGCTTCGTGGCGAATCCCGCGGCGATTGCGGCGGGAGGGTCCTCCAACCTGACGGCAATCTTCTCCAACGGCACGGGCGCCGTGATGCCGGGCAACCTGCCTATCACCAGCGGAACGCCCCTGAGCGTCTCGCCCACGGCCACCAGCACCTACGCACTGACGGTGACCAACTCGGCCGGCGCGACGGTGGCCAAGTCGGCGACGGTCGCCTTGCAGCCGACGGGCGGAAACCTGCTGGCCAATGGCACCTACACGATGGTCAATCAAAACAGCGGACTGTATGTTGACGTTACCGGCGCTTCCACCGCGGCCGGAACCCTCATCGACCAATGGCAGTCGAACGGCAAGAGCAACCAGCAGTGGCAGCTTACGAATCTGGGCAACAACACCGTGAAGCTGATCAGCGTGAGCAGCGGCCTGGCATTGGAAGCGCAGGGCTCCTCGACGGCGCCGGGCGGAGCCATCGATCAGGCGACATATGCCGCGACGCCCAACCAGATATGGCAGGTGGTCTCGGTCGGAGCCGGGTACTACGAACTCTACAACCAGAACAGCGGGCTGGCATTGGATGTGCCCTCGGCATCCACCACGGACGGCACCAAGCTGGACCAGGCAACGGCCACCGGCAATACCAACCAGATGTGGTACCTCTTCAATATGCCAAGCCCGAATGCGGACGGCACAACGAATGCATCGGTCACGGTAGACCCAACGACGCCAGGCCTGGCGGTGACCGACCAGATTCTGGGCATGAATATGGCCTATTGGTACGACCAGTCCAATCCCGCCATCGTGCCCGCATTCCAGACGGCAGGAATCAAAGCGATACGCTGGCCAGGCGGGTCGGGTTCCGACGTCTACCACTGGCAGACGAACACCTTGTGCGGAGGCGGCACCGGCTATCCTGCCGCATACTACCCGACATTTCTTGCCGATCTGGTGAAGCCCTCGGGCGTGGACGTGGCGCTGACGGCGAATTACGGCACCAACGAAACCTGCAACGGTCCGGGCGATCCCGCCGAGGCCGCCGCATGGGCCACCTACTCGCTGCAAAACGGGAACTATGTAAGCCACATGACCGTCGGCAACGAGGTCTACGGCACATGGGAAACGGATCTGCACGCCAAGCCGAACGATGCCGCAACCTATGCCAACGCAGTCGCCACGGGATACTATCCGCAGATCAAGGCAGCCAGTCCGAACATGCAGGTCGGCGTCGTGGTCAATCCGGGCAATTCTCCCGCCTGGGATCCGATCGTGCTCACCCAAGCGCCGTACGATTTCGTCGAGTACCACTTCTACGCGCAATCGCCAGGCTACGAAAGCGATCCGTATCTGACGCAGCAGGCGGCGCTGGCCTTCGCCGCGGCCATCAATTCCGTCAAGGCGGATCTGAACGCTTCCGGACATCCCAACACTCCCATTTACGCGGGCGAGTTGGGCTCGGTCTATACCAATCCCGGCATCCAAAGCTCTTCCATCACCCAGGCCCTGTACGCGGGCCAGGTATTGGGCGAAGCGATGAACGCCGGCGTGGTGCGCGCCACCTGGTGGATCGGTTTCGGCGGTTGCGATGAAGCCGGCGGCGGCGACAACTTCTCCAGCTCGCTCTACGGCTGGGAAGGCTTCGGCGGCTACATGGTCTTCTCCGACGGACTTCCCGAGGGTGGCTGCGACAGCACGCCCAGCATTCCCGCGGGCACGCTGCTGCCCACGGCACGGGCTTATCAGCTCTTCAGCAACGTAGCGGTCAACGGCGAGCACGTGCTGAGCGCCAGCGTCACCGGCGATACGCTGGATGTGCGCGCCTATGCCGCAACCAACAACGGCGGGACGGCGCTGGTGCTGTTCAACCTGAACGAAACCACGAGCGCGCCGGTGGTCGTGACGCTGACAGGGCAAACCAACGCCTCATCGGTGACCGTGGAAACCTACGACAAGGCGATCTACGACCAGGCGCAAAACAACGTCTGGGCGGGACCCACCACCACGAGCCTGGGTGCGCAGACCCTGCCCATGACGCTCACCCTGACTCCCTGGAGCATGAACGTGGTCATCGTCAAGCCCTGACGCGGCGGATTCGCATCAGGCTTTGCACCGCCAACTGGCTGTCCCCGGTTTTACAAAACCGGGGGCAGCCTTTTTCATTTACTCCAGACCGCCAGCCAACACACGAATGCCGCGCAGGATCGAGTCCGGCGCGTTCGCATTCCTTGTTATCGAGTTATGGTAGTGCCCCGCGATGCGAAAATCGAACCGCGAGGCTGGGTCGAATGGCGTTAGTTGGCAGAATCCTTCTGCCGCGTGGCTTTTACCGCCGATAGAATTCCAATGCCCATGAGCACAACCGCGCCCGCGGCAATCCAGTGCGAGGGTATATGCATCAGGTTCGCGGCGTAAATCAATCCGCCGATCAAGATCGCGAATCCGACAGCGTAAATTCCGAACGACATAGAATCTCCTGATGGGTCGGTTGTGCAAGTTAGCGTCCGGCTTTGCGGACCAGGAATTGCAGCCCCGCAGTTCACACCAGCTTCGCTCGTTTGGCGGTTCGCGCCGGACTGTACGGCGGGTCGAGGAGTACGGGCCTTGTTGCGTTCTCCTCTGGCAGCGAATCGTGCAGAACCATATTGAGCAGCGACGTGTGAACCCGAATGCGTCCGTTGTATTCGATGTAGCCGAGCTTTCTGAAGCGATTCATGAAGAAGCTAACGCGCGACCGGGTTGTGCCGATCATCTCCGCAAGCGTCTCCTGAGTTACCGGTGGAATCAGTGTTTCCGGCTCGCCCGGCTGCCCAAACTCCGCCATCAGCAAGAGTGTCCGCGCCAGGCGCCTTTCGCTGGAGTTGAATAGCTGATCGACGAGATCCGCCTGGGTCCTGATGCCTCGAGTCAGGATGAACTGCATAAAAAAATCGGAGAAAGCATGTTCTTCGTGCAGGACGTGGAGCATCTTCTCCCTCACGATCTTGAGCCCCATGCAGACGGAAACGGCCGTAGCCGTGGCCGTTCGCAGCGCTCCCGCCCCTGCCATCGACTCTTCGCCAAAAAAGTCCCCGGCGGCGAGGAGCGTGACCGTGGCTTCTTTGCCCCTCTTTGAAACCACGGTGAGCTTGGCCCGGCCGCTCTGAAGATAAAACACGGCGTCGGCGGGGCTTCCCTGGGCGAAGAATACCTGCTTTGCCGTGTGGCGGACGATGCTTCGTCCCGAACCCGCCGTAGCGAGGAAACTGACAGTATCGAAGGGCTTCCTTTTGGCTCCATTCATCTGGACGACCCATTCCTGTGTGCGGTCTGGCTGCCGGTAAGGCACATCCAGGCTGCGCGGGCGGTGAGAGGCTATTCCCCGCTTCTCAGCCCACAATTTCGCACACTAAGACAGATTGGCATCGCAATCAGACGATAGTCTGAGCGGTTTAGATCAATCGCTGCATCTGTCTGAAAAGGGGAATCCGCGCAGAATGAGGGCGCACCAGAAGCGCGCTCGGGTCACCTTGGGGGGCCTTGCGCCGGCAACCGCACCTACAGCTTTTGTGTTCTCTGCACGGTGCGCACGCCGCCCACGCGGCGCAGGCCGAGAACCATCTTGTTCAGGTGGCGAACATCCTCGGCTTCCACCACAAAATCGATGACGGCTTCGCCATCTTCCTGGCGGATATCCACGCCGCGGATGTTGGTGTTGTCGTCGGAAATGACGGCGGTCAGCTCCTTCAACATGCCAGCGCGGTCGTCGCAGAAGATGGTGATCTTGACCGGGTAGCGCTGCGGCCGGTTCGTGGACTGGTCGCCCACGCGCGACCACTCGACCGCGATGCGGCGGTCGCTCTCGTAGAGCAGGTTTTGCACGTTGGGACAACTGCGCGCGTGCACGGCCACGCCCTTGCCGCGCGTGACGTAGCCCACGATCTCTTCGCCGCGGATGGGGTTGCAACATCGCGCGCGATAGACGAGCAGATCGTTCTGGCCCTCGACCTGGAGGGAGTCGGAGCCGGTGAGGTGCAGCTTACGCACCGCATCGGACATGCCCGATTCGCCGGTGCCGGGGAGTTTGGTCTCGGGGGCGGCCTCGGGCTCGCCCTGGTTGGCATAGCCTGGAGCCAGCTTGTTGAGCACCTGATGGGCGGAGTGCTTGCCCTGGCCGAGAGTGGCCAGCAGGTCGGCGGCGGTGGCCACACCGTACTCGTTGGCAATGCGGCTCAGATCCTGGTCGTCGATCTGGCTCATCGGGACCTTGTATTTCCTGGCCTCGCGCTCCAGCAGCTTGCGCCCGATCTCGACGGCGCGGCGACGCTGGTCTTCATTGAGCCAGTGCTTGATCTTGTTGCGGGCGCGCGGACTTTTGACGAAGGTGAGCCAATCACGGCTCGGCTTGTGGTCCTTCTGGGTGACGATTTCGACAATGTCGCCGGTGCGCAGCTTGGTGCGCAGCGGCACCATGCGCCCGTTGACCTTGGCGCCCACGCAGGTGTGGCCCACTTCGGTGTGAATGGTGTAGGCAAAATCGATGGGCGTGGAGTCGGCCGGAACCACCACCACTTTCCCCTTGGGCGTGAAGGTGTAGACCTCGTCGGGATAGAGGTCCATCTTCAGGCTGGAGAGGAATTCGTTGGGGTCGGTCATCTCCTTCTGCCACTCGACGAGCTGGCGAATCCAGTTGAGCCGCTCCTCGTCTCGGGCCGTGACCATGGTTCCGCCGGACTTGTACTTCCAGTGCGCGGCGATGCCCTCCTCGGCGATGCGGTGCATCTCTTCCGTGCGGATTTGCACCTCGAACTGGTGGCCGCTGGCGCCCATCACCGTGGTGTGGAGCGATTGATAGCGGTTGGCGCGCGGAATGGCGATGAAGTCCTTGATGCGGCCCGGCACCGGCCGCCACAGGGTGTGGATGAGCCCGAAGACCGCGTAACAGGAGGCCACGTCCTGGGTGATGACGCGGATGGCCAGCAGATCGTAGACCTGCTCGAAGGAGACCTTGGAGCGCTCGATCTTCTGGAAGATGGAGTAAAGGCGCTTGATGCGCCATTCGACGCGGGCTTCGATGCCGTTTTCGCGCAACTGCTCCACCAGCGTGTCTTCCACGCCGCGCAAAAACTGCTCGCCCTCGATGCGCCGGGATTCAACGGCCGCCGAGACCTGCTCGTAGCTCACCGGGTCGGTATAGCGGAAGGCCAGATCCTCGAGTTCGCCGCGCACCTTGCCCATGCCCAGGCGGTGCGCCAACGGGGCATAGATATCCTGGGTCTCGCGGGCGATAGCCTCTTGCCGGTCCGGCTTCAGATGTTCCAGGGTGCGCATATTATGCAGGCGGTCGGCCAGCTTGATAAGCACCACGCGCACGTCGGAGACCATGGCCAGCAGCATCTTGCGCACGTTTTCGGCCTGGCGGTCTTCGCGATTGGCGAACTGGATTTTGTCGATCTTGGTGACGCCCTCGACGATGTGGGCCACCTGGTCGCCAAATTCGGCTTGAATCTCCTCGTTGGTGGCGGGGGTGTCCTCGACCGAGTCGTGCAGCAGGCCCGCGGCGATGGCCGTCGCGTCCATCTTCATCTCCGCCAGCACCTCGGCCACCTCGAGCGGGTGGATGATGTAGGGCTCGCCGGAGGCGCGCATCTGGCCGTCATGATGCCGGACACAGAACTCCCACGCCTTGCGGATGAGTGAGATGTCTTCGCTGGGGCGGTTGGCGTGGACCTGACGGAGCAGCGCTTCGAAGCGCTCTTCCATGGGGCCCGGAACCAGATTGCGCACCTCAACCGAAACTTCCCCCTCGGAAGACGGAGGCGCGCTTGGAACATCTGCCGGAATGGGCTGCCGGAGAGTCGCCATGCTTCATTATAGGCCGCAATCGTTTGCGCCGCATGAACGCGGCGCAGGGAAGGGCATTCGAGTTTGCTGAACGCGGCGGACTCGCAATCCCTTCCGCAATGGGCGTCTACCGCTCGGCTATTGCATTGATTCCCGTCGATCTTGCAAGCGACGATGGCGTTATGCGCCGGAAAAGCCAGAAACCTTCGGGGGCTGATTCAGCGTGCGCATTCGCTCGATTGAATACGGGATTCAGGCTCCGATCGTAGCTTTCTCCCATAAGTCACATCGCGATGTTTGTCTTTATTCCACTGAATATTTATTCAAGTCTGAAGTAACCGGGCCGGAACTTTCTAAGTAGAGTGCTTTGCTGCGTACCTATTCGGGAATACTCATGACAACGATGCACTCAGTCGAAGTCACCGCTTCGGACTAAGAAGGAATCATATGTATATTCATTCATGTTTATACAGCTTATACGTGTAGATTCTGGACTTTCCCCATTTGGTCCGTCGGTGTTGCAGGGCCCTATTCAGTGTATTGGCCGTCACAGCCGGGCCACTACAGAGCCGGAGTAGAGTCCCCTTCGGACTAGAGGTCCAGAACCGAGGAAGTTATGCTGAAACGCCTCTTACTTACTGCCATGGCCGCAACTCTTGCGGTAACCATGGTGCACGCAGACCAAGCCAAAACCAAGGTAACTATCCCAGTCACTCGGGTCACGCCCACCAGTGGCAAGCAGATGTATGTCAACTATTGCGCGCCGTGCCACGGCGTGGATGGCAGGGGCCATGGTTCCGTCGCCTCCGCGCTGAGGACGCCGCCGCCCGACTTGACGATGTTGACCAGGTTCAATCACGGGAGATTTCCCGATTTCCACGTTGTCGCCGTGCTCCAGTTTGGCCCGGAGATTCCGTCGCATGGTGCGGCCGAGATGCCCGTATGGGGACCGATCCTTGCTAAGATGAACCAGGCCAACCCCCAGGACCGGCTGCTCAGGATCGCCAATCTGAGCCGTTACCTGGACGCCATTCAGGCGAAGTAGGGGCCGGCGGCCCATTTGCTTCCGGCCGCGGGGCCGATAAACCCCAAGGGAGCTTATGACCAAGCCGCGCGATCCCCGATCTGCCAACAACCAGAAGGCGCCCAAGACTGCCAAGGCCAGGGCGCCTTTTGGACGAAATCACGAGAACCCTCCCTCAGCCCAACGCGCGGAGAACCCGTACTCCAAACGAAAACTCCCGGAAACCCCTGCGCCGCGGGGTTCCCAACCAGCGACTTCCGCCCGCCGGAGCGAGGCGCCAGCTCCTCGCCGCGGGGGTGGTGGGCATCCCGCAGCCAAAGCGGCCAGTTCACCGCGAACCGGACCCGCCCGGCCAGGCCCGGAACGGGCGCAGCCGGAGCGCGCCAGGCCCCAGCACTCCGGCCCCGGAGCCCTGGTGAACCGTCGCGCAGCGGACCGGCTGCGGAGCGGTTCCGTGTGGGTGTACGCCTCCGACATCGAGTCGGTCGAGTTGCCCCAGGCCGGCGACCCTCCCGCATTGTTGCCGGTGGCCGACAGCCGCGGACTGCTGCTGGGGACCGCGCTCTATAGTCCCACCTCGCAGATTGCGCTGCGGATGATCTCTCGCGAGGCCGTCGACGAGGCCGGTTGGCTCCAGTTGCTGGCTTTACGGCTGCGGCGTGCGATCGAGCGGCGCAAGCCGCTGCTCGACGATCGGAACAATGCCTGCCGTTTGTGTTTCAGCGAGGCCGACGAGCTGCCCGGCCTGGTGGCGGACAAATACGGCGATCTGGTGATTCTTCAGCTTCTGGCCAAAGGCCTGGACACGGCCGCGGTGCGGGAGACCTGTGTGCGCGTGCTGCGCGAGGAGCTGGCTCCGGCGGCCATTCTGGAACGGCCGGACCCGCGCATGAGGGAGCTGGAAGGACTGGCCGCGGCTAGCGCCGAGCCTCTCTTTGTCCAGGGCGCCACGACGCAGGCCACCAGCACGGAGTTCCGGCTCAACGGTCTTGTCTTTCACTTCGACGCCAACTCCGGACAAAAGACCGGCGCCTTTCTCGACCAGCGCGCCAACTACGCCGCCGCGGCGGAGTGGGCGCAAAGGCTGGGGGCGACCGGCCGCGCGCTGGATGTTTGCTGCTACCAGGGCGGCTTTGCGCTGCACCTGGCCAGGGTCTGCCGCCAGGTCACCGGCGTTGACTCCTCGCGCGCTTCGCTCGAAGTGGCGGAGCGGAATCTTGTGACCAACCGCTTGCAACTCAGTGCGGAAGTGGACTGGGTGGAGGCCGACGCCTTTCAGATTCTGCGCGACTGGTCCGACGCCCGCGAGAGCTTCGACGCCATTGTTCTCGATCCGCCCGCCTTCGCCAAGACCCAGCGGGCTGTCGAGGGCGCCCTGCGCGGCTACAAAGAGCTGAACCTGCGCGCCCTCAAGATGCTGCGCCCCGGCGGCCTGCTGGTGACCTGCTCCTGCTCTCATCACGTGGGCTGGGCGGAACTCGAGGGCAGTGTGGCTTCGGCCGCCGCTGACGCTTCGCGGCGGGTGCGCCTGCTGGAGCGGCGCGGCGCAGCGCTCGACCATCCTGTGGTGCTGAACCTGCCGGAGAGCGAATACCTGAAGTGCCTGGTGCTGGAAGTGGAGTAGACACGGCCTGCGCTGGCCTACGGGATTCGCTTCACAAACCGCCGTCCGCTGACCTCATACTCCCCGCTGACGACGCGGGCGATAGCCTCGGAGTAGGCGATGTGCTCCTCGACGAGAATGCGCTCGGCCAGCGAGTGCGCGTCGTCGGTCTCCAGCACGGGAATGGCGCGCTGCAGCACGATCGCGCCATGGTCCAGGTGGTCATCGACAAAATGGACCGTGCAGCCGGCGATCTTCACCCCGTACTCGTAGGCCTGATCCTGCGCCTGAAGGCCAGGGAAGGCCGGCAGCAGCGAGGGGTGAATGTTGAGGATGCGATCGGGAAACGCGGACACAAATTCCGGCGTCAGCAGGCGCATGTAGCCGGCCAGGCAAACCAGGTCTACCCCGTACGCTTTCATGCAAGCGATCAGCTCGGCGGCGTGTTCCTCGCGGCGCCGCTGTTTCGAGATGAAGACCTCGGCGGGAAGGCCCAGATCGCGCGCCTTGGCCAGCCCTGGGGCCTCGGCCACGTTGGAGACCACCACGGCAATCTCCACGCCCTTGAGCCGCCCGGCGCGGATGGACTCTGCGATGGCGAGAAAGTTGGAGCCACGGCCCGAAAGCAAGATTCCCAGCCGGACCGGCTTGCGGTTGCTCTTCCCCTGGGAATCGCTCATGTGTACTGCACCCGGCGTTCGCCCTTGACCACGCGCCCAACGATGTAGAACTTCTCCTCGGCCCGGTCCAGCAGATTCTTGGCCCGCGCGAACTTGGCCGCTGGAATGGCCGCGATCAGGCCCACGCCCATATTGAAGGTGCGCATCATCTCTTCCTGCGTGACCTGGCCCAGTTCGCGCATATGTTCGAAGG
>JBEKTO010000035.1:0-42472 GCA_049515995.1 Occallatibacter sp.
TTGCCCTTAAAGCGCCGTCCTGACCGGATGGATCACTACAGCGAGATCATTCTCGATCATATGCGGGAGATGGGGTGGTAAAGGCAGGGAGTAGGGAGTAGCCAATAGGGAGTAGCAAGACGCCTTTCCCACCCTTTTCGCAAAAAAAGCGGAAAGAATTTGATAGATTCCAATGAGACGTAAACTCGACGACAGTCGAACGTACATGAAATCATCCCTTTTGAAGTGACCGCTGGCGAACGCCCTGGGGCTCGCCAGCCTTCGTGAGGAGCTTTTGGATGAGTCCAGCGACGAAGATTTCTCCTTTTTCAACGAAGCCCGCAGCTTCCGCCAACATCAATCAGGAAGAGACTCCTTTCGAGGCGCTGGCCAGCATCTGCTCAGTTCTGGTGGTCGGCCTGTTCATTCTGACCTTCTTAGCTCAGAACTACGTCATTCCGTCGGGTTCGATGGAGAACACGTTGCTTGTGGGCGATCACCTGGTCGTCGACCAGATCACGCTCATGGCGCCCGCTTCGTGGATGCCGCTCATCAGGTATCGCGAGCCGAGGCGCGGCGATATCGTGGTGTTCCACAAGCCCGTTTATCAACCCGGTATTGATGCGACAGACGCCGATGGGACGCCGCAGTACACTCCCCTGGTGAAGAGATTGATTGGAGTGCCCGGCGATCATATTCATCTACGCAGCGGCATTGTGTTTGTGAATGGCGTCGCACAACCGGTGGGATTTGCGCAGCCGACCACGACGGATAACTTCAACGAGTTTCTCGACGATTTCCCCGCAGTACCTCCAGCCGGGGTGCCCGGGGCAACAGAGTCGTGGGCCGTGAACTTCCCGAGTTATATCCAGGACGGCGACCTAGTGGTTCCACCCGGCATGTATTTCATGATGGGCGACAACCGGCACAACAGCCTGGACTCGCGCTTCTGGGGCTTCGTGCCGCGCGCCAACATACTTGGCCGTCCGCTTATCAACTATTGGTCGTTCGAGGCCGCAGACGGGCAACTTGAACAAACAGGATTCGGTCACAAGCTCGCGTGGATCGGCCACGTTCTGGTGCGTTTCTTCCCAGACACGCGCTGGAAACGCACTTTCCACGTGGTTCGTTGAACCGAAATTGTAAGATCCCGATTTGATCTTGGTGTGCTCCGGTCGTATGACCGCCAATCCGTCAGTTACCATCTAGTTATCATTCTAGCAGCGCTGGTGCCAATGGGTTCTTGGAATCGGAACAGATTCCATAACAAAGTTCTGGTGAGCCGGTGACTTTTTGCCCAAAAACTCGCCATGTTGCCCAAGAAGTCGAGCGGCTGCCCAACAAGTCGGAACTCTGCCCACGAATGCCTCCGGTCGGGCCTACCAGCCACTGGATCGAGGCGTGAGCAAATGTTGATGAAAAGGTAACTGCCGAGATGGCGGTGATCCAGGCCAGATCGCTTTTTTGACACACCAGTCACTATCGAGGTTTCCTGGTGCGTTGGGGCGCAAGGGAGGAGGTTGTGTGTAGTTCTGTGGATCGTTGGCCAAGGTTTTTCAAAACTGAAATCCACACCTTCGGAGTTGTTCCAAATGTCCGGTGGAACATTTCAACAAAGGCGCTCGATTGACAATAACCAACCTTGTGGGCAACTTCCTTGATCGAACATCCCGCAACCAACAACTCCACCGCTTTGGTTAACCGGACCTGTCGTCGCCACGATTCAAAGTTGATGCCGATCTCGTCACAAAACACTCTCTCGATTGTCCTGACACTGACACCTGCCTCCGCACATAGAGCCGCTATCGTCTTCGACTCAGCCGGATTCCGCAAGATTGCCTGAGCCACAACAAGTGCTCTCGCCTCTCGGGGCAGCGTCACAAATGTGGGCATCGGGGAGGCCCACCGAAGATGAGCAATCAGCAGGTCGCGAAGAGCGCACTCGTAGCGATTGCGCACACGAAGCTGGCTGGCGTGTACGGTTTCGACGATGAGTTCTCGTAACAGCGGAGTCACGTGAAGTACAGCGCAGTGCTGCTCGAATCTCGCCGTCAGTCCTGTTCGCAGATAGAGCGTGCGCATCGAAACAGGTCCCGGCATGTGAATCCTGTGGCGGGTTCCGGCTGGAATCCACAACGCAAAATGCGGTGGGATCAGCCATACGCTCTGACCGGAAAACACTTCCATGAGGCCGCTGATTGCGTAGATCAATTGATCCGACCCATGCGCGTGGTCCAACACCTCAAACCCGGCAGGGTACTCATAGGCGAGCGTCGCAACAGCAACGCCGCGCTTCGGATCGTATTCTGTCAAAACGATATTCTGTCGCAATAGAGATATATTATGGCGTAACAACACTCTTGCGACAATCCATCAACAAGCTCATCATCATTGCATGTCACAACCATCCGGAGTCGGCAAGTTCAATATCGTCGGATTCGTCTCCATTGTTGACGTATCCCGTGCAAAGGCTTTCTATCGCGACACGCTTGGCCTGCGGCTGGTGATGGAAGAACCGCCGTTCGCGTTGGTCTTTGACGCTAATGGCATCATGATTCGACTTGGCATGGCCAAAGAGATTGCGCCAGCGCATGGAACGGTTTTGGGTTGGCAAGTCCCGGAAATCAACGAAGTCGTAAAAAACCTGGGGCAGGCCGGAGTCCAATTCGAGCGCTATACGGGAATGGACCAGGATGAATTGGGCATCTGGACTTCACCTACCGGCGCGAAGGTCGCCTGGTTCAAAGATCCGGACGGGAATATTTTGAGCATCTCAGAACATCCTGAGTTGAAGGGCTGAGCCTCACAAGACCTCTGATTCGATTCCAAATTTGCCGGTGCTGATCGGATGGTCGCCAAGCCGGCAGTTACCATGTAGCCGCCCCGGAAAGCCCGGCAGAGTTCGGGCAACTCCGGCGGAAGCCGCTCGAAGCTGAAAGCTGCACTCCGGGAGTAGAATCGGGCGCCAGGGGGAAGAGAGAAAATATGTCGCGTCTGCGTGCCGGTCTTGCGTTTCAATTGAGTCGCATCGTGTTGATGGGATTGCTGATAACCGTTCCCGGGACGATCTCGTCCCAGGTCCAGCCCGCGCCGCTGCGGGTGGCCGTCGTGGGCCTGGTGCACGGACACGTGGAGGGCTTTTTCGGGGCCTTGCCCCAGCATAAGGACGTGGAACTGGTGGGCATTGCCGACCCCGACCCGGCTCTGGCCTCTCGATATGCGAAGAAGTACGCCCTCCCGCCGAGCCTCTTCTTTACCGGCATGGAAGCCATGATCGAGGCGCGCCATCCCCAGGCGGTGCTGGTCTATACCTCCATCGGCGACCATCGCAAGACGATCGAGACCGCGGCACGGTACGGCGTCTCGGTGATGGTCGAGAAGCCGCTGACCCTCTCGCTCGACGATGCGCTGGCCATCCGCCGCGTGGCCCGCGAACACCATATTCAGGTGCTGGTGAACTACGAAACCACCTGGTACGCGAGCAACAAGGCCGCCTACGACGAGGTGGAGAATCGCCGCCTGGGCGACCTTCGCCGGGTGGTGATCCACGACGGCCACCAGGGCCCCAAAGAGATCGGCGTGGGGCCGGAGTTCCTGGGCTGGCTCACCGATCCCGCCCAGAACGGCGCCGGCGCTCTCTACGACTTTGGCTGCTACGGCGTGGACCTGACGACCTGGCTCATGCACGGCGAAGCGCCGCTGACCGTCACTGCGGTGTTGAACCGCGACAAGCCGCAGATTTACCCCAATGTGGATGACGACGCCACCGTCGTTCTCGCCTATCCCCACGCGCAGGCCGTGATCCAGGCCTCGTGGAACTGGCCCTTCGGCCGCAAGGATATGGAGGTCTACGGCGCAACCGGCTATGTCATCACCGTCGGCCCGGACCGGCTGCGTCTGCGCCATGAGCACGACTCAGAGGAGCAAAACCGGTCAGCCGCTCCGCTCAGCCCGCCGCAGGACAACTCGTTGAGTTATCTCGCGGCCGTCCTGCGCGGCCAGATCGATCCCCAGGGCAGCCTCGGCGCGCTCGACACCAACGTGGTGGTCATGCAGATTCTGGACGCGGCCCGCGAATCGGCGCGCACCGGCAAGACCGTCCGGCTCAAGAAGGTGGAGGAGTAAAAACCGCGCCTCTAGACAGCAATGCCGGAGCATTCGCTCCGGCATTGCTGTTCCTGCCTGAAGGAAACTGTTCTACGGCACAAACACCTTCACCCGCACATGCCACTTGGTGCTCTGTCCGGGCTTCAGCGTCACCATGCCGGTGTCGGTCTTGCCCCACTCCTTGCCGAACGGGTCGCCGAAGTTGTACTGGTGCTCGACGGCCACGAAGTTCTTGGTGGGCGGCGCATAGACCTGGATGGCCTTGATCTCGGGCGACAGCCCTTCGACGATGACCCCATACTGGGCGGCCGGGTCGACGATCTGGACGCTGGCAACGCGGTTCTTCCAGTCGATATGGCTCCAGTTGTCGTCGAAGAACGTATCTCCCAGCGCCTTGCCGCCGGATACGCGCAGATCGAAGCGCGTTCCCTCCACGGGCAGAATCTTGCCGGTGGGGAAGACGTTGTCGTAGTTGTCCACCTCGGCCACCGTGGAGGCCGGCACGTGGAGCCGCACCTGGGTGCGGTCGCCGGAGGGCAGATTGAAGTAGGGGTGCCAGGCGATGGCGATGGGCTCGGCTTCGCCGCCCACGTTGGTCGCCACGATGCTCACATCCACGTCGCCGGCGGTCAAGGTCACGTAGACGGCCAAGTCGGTCTTCGACAGCCAGTGGCCGCCGAAGTCGCCGGCATGGATCAGGCCTGTCACCTGCTCGCCGCCGGGAATCTGCCGGACGTGTACATCCTCGGTCTTCGCTTTGAGAATCAGGCCATGCATGGCGTGGCGCTCGGCGCCAGGATTCTTGCCGATGTTGTTGGCCGGCAGGGTGATCGAGTGGCCCTCCCACTCGGTGGTCAGGCTCTTGCCGTCGGCCGAGAGCTTGCCGCGAATCCGGTTGGGGTAGGGAACCAGGAAGGCTGCGCCCAGCCGGTAGCCCAGATCGCCAAAATCGTCATCGTCCACGTCCAGCATCTTTTTTGCGTCGGCCAGGTCGGGCGAGGCGAGCACGTCCACGTTGCCCTTGCCGGGGAAGTTTGCGGTGATTTGCAGGATCTCCATGCCGCGTCCGGGCGCGAGAGTGACGCTGGTGAACTCGGGCCTGGTTTTGCTCACGGCGGTGCGGGTGAGGGTGACAATCTTCTGGCCGCCGATCTCGGTTACGGCCTGGGCGTGGCCGACCACCACCATCAAAACCGGCAGAATAAAGGGCAGCATGGCAAGTGCGCGAACAAGTAGCTTCATCTCAATCCATCCCTTGAAGTGCAATTGAATTCTCCGGAACTGGCTCCGGCGCGGGAAGGGTATTCCCCGCCGCAAGAAAGCGTATTCCAGCCGCGGAGCCATTCTACGCCAAGCCGGGCGGCGGCCGCATCGGCTGCGCTCGCGCCACGCAGCTATAGCGAAACCAGAGTGGCTGTACCTGGAGGCATGACGCCGAGTGGCTTCTTCCTCAAGAAGAAGCCACCTCGAATACTCTCAACTGGGGCATAGCGACTCTGGTTTCGCTCTAGAATGCGGGTATGGCTGCTTCTCCTCACTCCCTGGCAGAGTTGAACGACCGCATCGTGGCCTGCGATCGCTGTCCGCGCCTGCGCGCCTATTGCGCCGGGGTTGCGCAAGCGCGCCGCCGCGCCTATGCGGACTGGGTGTACTGGGGCAAACCGGTGC
Organism: Occallatibacter sp.; assembly: GCA_049515995.1. Lineage (GTDB taxonomy): Bacteria > Acidobacteriota > Terriglobia > Terriglobales > Acidobacteriaceae > Telmatobacter. The sequence goes on from JBEKTO010000035.1 coordinate 5,755, forward strand.
CTTCCTTTGGCGACCCGCAGGCGCGCATTCTGGTGCTGGGTCTGGCGCCGGGAGCGCACGGCTCCAACCGCACCGGCAGGCCCTTCACCGGCGATGGCTCCGGAGATTTCCTCTACCCGGTTCTTAATGACGCGGGTTTTGCCTCGCAGCCGAAAGCGGTCTCGCGCGACGACGGCATGAAACTCACCGGCGTGTGGATCAACTCGGTGGTCCGTTGCGCTCCGCCAGCCAACAAACCCACTCCCGAGGAGCTGCGTACCTGCGCGCCCTGGCTGGACGAGGAGATCGGGCTGCTCCGCAACCTGCGCGTCGTCGTTTGCCTGGGCAAGATCGCTTTCGACGGCTTTCTGAACCATCAACTGCGCGCCGGCCACATCTTTTCGCGCGCCGCCTTCCCCTTCCACCACGCCGCGGAATACGCTCTGCCCGGCGGCCTTACCTTGATGGCCAGCTATCATCCGTCACTGCAGAACACCAACACCGGCAAGCTGACGCGGCCCATGTTTCTCGCTGTCTTCAACCGTGCGCGGGAACTGGCGGAGTTGGACCATAAGCCCGTTTCCAGCTAGCCATTCTCAGAAAGTCAAGCCTCCGGGGGCGCGAAAATGCCTCGCGATTCAATGCCTCGCCCCGCGGACATGACCCCGGGGTAAGAATCGCCAGCTGGACCAGGGTTAAATGTTCCCCATTCATCTTGAGGAGTGGTACACTTCCGCCGTGCAAAACGAGCGGACGGGAAGCGCAACCATGGTTTTGCTCCGTTCCGTGCGTCGCTGCATAAGAGGTTTCTTGCCATGGAAACCGCTCTTCTGCGAGAACATCCCGTTCGCTTCAAGACCTTCAGACTGACTCTTCGCACCCGCAAACCGCATGGAAATCGCTTGAAGCGAGAGCTTCAGGGTCGCGCAACTGTTGTGCCGCGGATGCAACGGGCGCAAGGCTCCCATTTCGCCACTGTTTGAAGCGCCCACGCTCGACTGCGTGCCGCGAGAAACCACGCGGGCCTGAACCCGAGGAAAGGATGGAACCGATGGTCTCCCCAACACTTCTCATCCTGGCTGCCGGCATGGGCAGCCGTTTCGGCGGACTGAAACTTATCGAGCAGGTCGGCCCCGGCGGCGAAAGCATCCTGGACTTTTCCATTTTTGATGCCCGCCGCGCGGGTTTCGGCAAGGTCGTCTTCGTGATTCGCAGAGACCTCGAGCAGCGGATCAAGGAGATCGTCGGCGCGCGGATCGCGAAGCACCTTGCGGTGGAATACGTCTTTCAGGAACTCGCCAAGCTGCCCGCGGGATTCCAGGTGCCGGCCGGCCGCACCAAACCGTGGGGCACTACGCACGCCATTCTCATGGCTGCTGGCGCCATTCGCGAGCCCTTTGCAGCGATCAATGCCGACGATTTCTATGGCGCCGAGAGCTACCGCGCGATGGCGCATCATTTGCAGTCCGGGACAGCGGATTATGCAATGGCCGGATTCGTTCTGCGCAATACGCTCACCGAATTCGGCGCGGTGGCGCGCGGGGTGTGCCAGGTGAACGGCGACGGCTTTCTGGAGAACATTGTTGAGTTGAAAAGCATCGAACGCGATGGCGGGCATGTGGTGAACACCGATGCCGCCGGTCAGGAGACGCGGCTGGCGGGCGACGAGATCGTATCCATGAACATGTGGGGATTTACTCCCCAGGTCTTCGGCCAACTGCGCGAGCGCTTTCAGAAGTTTCTTCAACTGAACGGCACAGACCTGGATGCGGAATGCTACATCCCCAATACCGTGAATGAACTGCTAGTGGCCGGCCAAGCGCGGGTCAGAGTCCTGCGCTGCGGCGATTCATGGTTTGGCCTCACCTACCGCGAGGACCACTCGCGCGCCGTCGAGAGCATACGCCGCCTGACCGTAGCCGGTTATTATCCGCGACGGCTTTGGGGATAAGCCATCCGGAGGCCATTCCGCTGCCCGGATTTGCTCTGTCATGCACTGGCCGGCATCTGGCCGTAAACTGAGAATCAGTTATGGACCGTTTATCGAAGGAAATCCTGAAGGAACTGCTGCCGGCGGAGAAGGAAGTTGTTCCGCCGCCCGCCGCACAGGCGCGCCGCGAAAATCCAGCCGGGCGCTTGGATCACTGGTCTTTGGCCATTCTGCTGGAACGGGCGACCTACCTGCGCCAGTTGGCCCGCCATGGCGACGGGCAGGCCAGCGAGACGCTGAAGGAGTATCCGCAGCACGCGGCCATGCTTTCGTTTCGCGCCCGCGACGGCCAGGCCGAGCTGCATGAGAACTTCGCCGATCTCTTTTATGTGCTGGAGGGCCGGGCAACGCTGGTGACCGGCGGTACGATCGCCGGCGCCCAGACGATTGGGCCGGGTGAGATGCGCGGAGCTTCGGTCGAGGGCGGCGCGCGGCAGGAGCTGAGGGCGGGCGATCTGGCGCACGTCCCGGCAGGCGTGCCCCATCAGATGCTGGTGGCCGGCGAGAAGACCGTCACCTGCTTTGTGCTGAAAGTCCAGGAGAATCTGTAAAGGCTGGGGGCGGTGCAAGAGGACTGGAGCGGGAGACCGGGATCGAACCGGCGACATTCAGCTTGGGAAGCTGACGTTCTGCCACTGAACTACTCCCGCAACCTATTTATAAACAACCACTTGAGGCAACTTTGAACCTTCGTAAACACCACAAAACACCATGCTTGATACAATGGACTCATCTTCAACACCGGGGAGGGTGGCGAGATGAAATTCAACCGTGAGCGGTATCAGCATGGCAGTGTCCGAAAGGTCCCCCGTTCCCAAGGGTTCGCTTGGGAATTCAGATTCTATATTACGGCCCCGGACGGCAAACGTAAACTCAAGGTCCAGACGTTCGACTCTGCGAAGTACCCAACGGAGCGGGATGTACGCAAGGCCGTGGAGGGCCAACTCTCCGCGCTCAACGCCGGGACGCTCGGGGGCAAAGTTGCCGCCACACTCGGGACCGTCATCGACCGCTACATGACGGAAGAATTCCCCGCCTTGCGCCACTCAACACAGACCACCAACAAGAGCCTCATAGACCTCCACATTCGCCCGAAGTGGCAGGATGTGAGGTTGTCCGATGTGACCGCAATAGCCGTCAAGCAATGGATGGAAAAGTTGCCGTTCGGCGCGGCGTCAAAGGTGAGGGCGCGGAACATGGTGTCCAAGCTGATTGACCTTGCAATGTTGTGGGAGTATATCCCGGTCAATCGCAACCCAATGGAACTCATCCGGGTCAAGGGCAGCACGAAGCGCCAAAAACAAATCACCATCATCACCCCGGCACAATTCAAGGCGTTGGTGGACGCTCTCCCGGAGCCGTACAACCTCATGGTGCTTGTGGCCGGGTGCCTTGGCCTCCGCGTGAGCGAGACTCTCGGCCTCAAATGGGCGGACTTTGACTTCAAAGAGGGGACGCTATCCATCGGGCAGGTGTTCACCCACGGGGAGGTCCAAAACGTCCCGAAGACAGACGCCTCCGGCAATCAGATTCCCGTCCACTCCAAGCTGTGCGCCGTCCTCCAGGCGCGAAAGGCCGGGCAGGACCATGACTATGCGTGGGTGTTCGCAAGCCCCAAGACGGGCAGCCCGTACTCGGATGCAACCATCCTCAGCAAGTACCTCAAACCCGCCGCTGTGAAAGTTGGCATCCAAGGGCTAGGCTGGCATACGCTCCGGCACTCATACAAGTCTTGGATGGCCGCCGCGAAGATCAGCCCGGCACAAATGAAGGACCTCATGCGGCACTCTGACATTGAGACCACCATGAACGTCTACGGGCGGACGCTGACGCCAGAGCTGAGGGCGGCAAACACGGCGGTTGCCGAACAGCTACTATAGAATCTTGACCATTGCCTTTATGAAAGGAAGCACATGACGGTTACATCTGAAAAGACGGAAATCGAATGTCCGTACTGTGACCAGAAATGGCCGTTGGAAACGGATCAGGCGGCAATTGATGCTCACATGAGAGAGAAGCATCCTGGTAAGCCTTGGAAGCCCAAGCCGCGCAACTACACCCCACCTGGAGTGCATTGACGCTACTCTGAATCGCGGTTCTGCATCCAAGCGGTGAGTACCGTCCGGGAAAACCGCCACTCAGACCCGAGCCGCCGATGTGGGACGCCCCACGCGGCGGCTCTTTTGCGTAGCGTCACGGGGTGGACCCGCAACAGCTCAGCGGCCTCTTTGATAGTCAGCACATCGTTTTCCACGGGCGTTTTCCCCACACCCATGTGATTTCACGGCCCATCCCTTTGATTGCGCGTAAGTTGGACCCATTACGGCGTCCCACCTATACCCGTTTCCCGGAGCGGGGTTTCCTTTTCGCTTTTCGGCCCCGTCTGACGGATTCCAGGTGCCCGCAGTATTGCCCGCAGTAGTCCCGTTTGTGGCCGCTCTCAATCGCAAAGGGCTTCTCACAATCTTTCCGCTTGCACGTCTTGAAGCGAATCCCCCGCGTCACGTCCGCCAGTACGGTAGCGAATAGCATTTGACGCGCATTTGTGAGAGTGACAATACCGGCGGCTACGTCAGAGAGTTCAAATCGGAGCGCAAAAAGGTTGGCCGGGTGCGGGGCCATCAAATCCAGTAGCGTTTTCGCCTTCGCTTGTTTTGGGGCCACTCCCGCCGCAAACCCCTTGGGGTGTAGTAGCGCGGCTTTCAACTCATCACGAAAGAGCCACACGTCAGCCGGATGCACAGAGAGCGAGTCCGCCAAATACCAGTCGGGCGGCTCTAAATGAGAGGACGACCATACGCCCACCTTGTTGAGAAAGCGGGTGAGGGCTTCAAGGTCATTCTCCGGCAAAGCGAAAAACTCATCCCGGAGCTGCCAGCCGTCTCGTTCTGTGAGTCTGACCTCTTCGGGAGAGGATTTCCATTTCTGAATTTGCCCACGGACAACCGGGCCGAGTTTTGCGCTCGTGCCCGCGCTCCAAGCTACGGGCAGACTCAAGAATCTAAAGCGGATTGGGATTATTGTCTGTGCCATGATCTGTGCCGTTTTCTTTGGCACAGATAAAGGCTAGCATTTGTAAGTATGAAAGGCAAGACGGAAAACGCGGACAACTTTCTGACGGTGGACGAAGCGGCGCGGCTCATTGGCCTATCCCACTGGACTGTGCGGAGTTGGTTGCATAAGGGCCTTCTCACCCGCTACAAGTCCGCGTCACGCACCGTTGTGAGCCGTGCGGAGCTGACTGAGTTGGTTTCACCAAAGAGGGCGGAGGAATCGAAATGAAAGCTATTGACGCGGTAGAGCGGCTGGTGTGCGAAAGCGAAGTCAGCGTTGCGGTGCTAGGCAAGGGCCGGGAATTCGTTCTTGTGTCCCTCAAGGACAGTGAGCCGGACGCCGGGGAGTTGGCAGAGGCGCGGAGCCGGGGCTTCTTCTTTTGCGGCGTGCTTGGCATCAAGGACGGCCAACCAAGCGCGGAGTGCTCATGCCTGGACGCGGCTTTCGTGATGATGCACGCTGCTTTGGCGTTTTCTCAAGAGATGCTTGGGCGGCTGAGGCCGAAGGATGACAGCGCCGCATGGTGCGAACGCCTCCACGCCCTTGAGGACCCGCGCAACGGATGACGCAAGCCCCGTGTGCGCGTGCGGGCGGTGACTCATCCCCGCCGCCCAAGAGTTTGCGCTGTCCAGGTGAAAGGGCTTGGACCAACGCCGATAGTGCCCACAGTTCGTGCGGCGGAGACGGCGCGGCAAGGCTCCAACGCGGAGCTGTGAGGCCGCAAGAGTTGTCCAACCAAACCCGCCTAAAAAGGGGCGGCGTTGCACACGGGTACTGCCCCGATACGGGGCTAGTGGACGTGCCTTGCATTGTGCGGGGAGACACGATGCCCAACCGCAAGAAGGAGACAACACCATGAATTTTTTTGAAATGCGGAAAGCACACACACACGCGCTCAACAAGGCAGATACGATTATCACTCTTGCCGAAAGCGCAAAGCGCGAATTGACGCCCGCAGAGCAAGCGGACGTGGACCAATGCCTCCTCACCACGAAGGTGCTTGGCCCTCAAATCGAGGCGCTCCAGGCGAAGAACTCCCTCTCCGCCGCATTTAACCGCGTTGGGGGACCGGCGTTGCTCTCGGGAGGTGTCCCCGGAGGTCCTCTGTCCATGCAAGCTCCCAAGCATGTACTCAATGCGGACTACATGGAGGGCTTCTTCTCCTATGTTGCCTCCGGCGGCAAGGAAATCAGCGCGGCGCTTTATGAGGGCGCGGGGTCATCGGGCGGCTACGTTGTGCCCATCGTGGTCGATAACCAGATTGTCCCGCTGGCACCCAACGAAATGGCTGTGCGCCAGTTGGCAACCGTCATCCCAACCACGTCAGACGTGAAGGTCCCGACACAGTTGACCTTCGCAACGGCGGCTCTGAAGGCGGAGTCCGGCGCGACGGCAACGACCTTCAGTGAATCGGACCCCACCTTGGGACAGTTCACCTTGTCCGCGTACATGGCGGGCGTGGTGAATACGATCTCATGGGAACTGGCACAAGATGTGCCCACCTTCAGCGCCTTCGCTGTGACCGATATGATTCTCGCTCAGCAGCTATTTGAAGAGAATCTCTACGTCAACGGCACGGGCACCAGCCAAGCGCAGGGACTCATTGGGAACGTGGGCACCGGCACAACGGAAGAGCCGGACGCCAGCGGCAACCTTGTGAGCATCACGGGGATTCTGGACCTCATCGGAAGCCTCAAAACCACATACCACCAGGGCGCGGCTTTTTTGATGTCACGCGGAACGGGCATCATTATCCGCAAGGCACAGGTCCAGGCCAACCTCTTCAACCCCGCATGGACCCGTGAGGGCGGCCAAGACTTCTTGTTTGGTTACCCGGTGTCCTTCTCCGCAAGTATGCCCACCGCCGCACGGGGAGCCGCTCCGGTCCTCTTTGGCAATTTCAAACTGGGGTACGTGATTGGAGACCGTGGCGGCTCGGGCATCAATGTCAAGATTCTGGACCAGCCCCTTGCAACTCAGGGACAGCTCCAGCTCTTGACCTACCGGAGAACTGATGGGCGCGTCCGGCGCTCTGAGGCCATCCAACAGTACAACGTAGCCGCAAGCTAACCAACTTTGGCGCGGGTCTCTTTTGCCCATCTAGCCGGGTCCCGCACGGCCCGCGCCAATGCTTTCCGCGTGCGGGCGATTGCTAGTGGTCTCTAGCGTACCTATAACAAACCGCTAGAAAACGGGGCTGTTCGCGCGTTCGCGGGGCGGCCCCGGATTTTCCAAGGGGGAGACATGCGAATCACGATCACGTTGCCAAGAGAGTTGGGCCGGGAGCTACGGCAAGCGGCGGCGGCCTGTGCGTTCGGGGACGAGAGACTCTCCCCGGCGCTTTGGGCGAAAGAGGCCATTGAAAGCGTGTTGGCTAGTAGGCGCTTGCCCCGTGTGGCGGCGGGACGGTGCGGCGCACGCATTACACCTCCCGCTGAGGACAACGGGCCGGAGCCGTACCGCTTGTGCTTGCCCGAAGATCTAATGCCCGCAAGCCGGGGTTGGGAATGAAAACCATTGTCAGCGCGTGGGTGGACGTGGATGTAGCGGCGCGTTTGGTTGAAGCGGCGGCAAAGAAACAAACCACCCGGAGCGCAATCATTTCGTGGGCTGTCCAGCATTTTCTAACGGAGCACCCGGACGTTGCTGTCCTCCCGGAGCGCGGTGACACGCCGCGTGGTGACAACCGCTCAGACCGTGACGGCCTGGACAAAGCGGCCCGCGCAATCGTCCAGGCGGACCCACGCCGGACTATCCGTGCGATTCAGCGCGCACTAGCGGACGCGGGAATCCGGCGGAGCGTTGGTTGGATTTCAAACACACGGGCGGACCTTCGGGAGCTGAGATGACAGACACACTGACGCTATGCCGGACGAACGGGCGCGGAAAGGCAGAGATAAAGACGGTCAAACAGACGCTCGATATTCGGGACTTCAAAGGACGCCCCGGATTCGCGTTGTTGCTGATAGCCGCTAACCCGCATTTGTCTGTCACGGACATTCTTGAGTGCTTGCGATTGCATGGTGTGGGCCGAAGCCGGACTTGGGTTAGCAAGCGGAGATGGTTGTTTCAGGACAAAGTGGGTCCAGGCGGAAAAGCAGACGTGGACGGCAAGGACAACGCGGCCCGCAAGATCATGGGCAACAACCCCACATTGTCCCTCCGTGATATGTCCGTCTTGCTTGCGGAGAATGGCATCGTTCGCGGGAAGGATTGGATTCGGCGCAACCGGGGCGGCCTTTCACTGTCGCTTGATCGTCCATAAATAAGACAAAGACAAAGAACACGAACATGAACCCATCCCCGTCCACCGTCAACCCGCTGGCGCTGGGGATTGAGCGGTGTACACGGTTGGGTTTGGGCCGCGAATGAAACACACCGGGCCTTTCACCAACCCTCATGCCGCACAACGCCCGCCGGTCACCACAGCAACACGCGGCCAAGGCCAAGAGGCGCGGGCCGGTGAACGTGCTTGCAAGCCCCACGCGATTGATAGGGTACTGGGGCGGGGTCAAATGTTGGGAGGGCTTCCAGGAGAGCACACCAGTAGTCTTTTCTTCACACAAACAGAAATAAATCTCATTTTGTGTCTTCCGCGCCACACTCTTAGCGAAATTGCCACACTTGCGGCGAATCCCTCTAGCGCGTCCCTTTAGCGCGTCACGTTAGCACATCCCCTTAACGCGAACAATCCAAAGGACTTGACAACTAATCAGACCCGGCATACCGTGGGGTTGGGTGGAGGGCCGCACATGACGTACAGGAAGATTGACATGCTGGCAGAGCTGAAACGGATGGCACACGGGAAGGACCCAACCGTCCCCGCCCGTGACGTTGCACGTTGGGCCGTGGAGTGGGTCAACGCCGGGCTTGATAGCAACGGAGCCGCCCGGCGGGATGACGCCGTGGATTTCCTGGACCGGCTCTATCGCCTGGAGGACCCGCGCTAGACAAGAGTGCCCCGCAATCCATCGGGACCTCGGGGCGTTAGAGCGGGGTGCGGGTGCGTGCGCGGCGGCCTCTCCCTCAAGTTGCTGACGCGCTCCGCTTGCGACCAAAGAGCCGCCTATACCACGGGAGGCGTTGGGCACTCAGAACGGGCCGTGCCGCGTTCACGATCTGGACTCGAATCTCAGTGAAAACCGTGGCGAGTTTCTCAACATCAAAGGTCTGGCGATGGTGATTGACCGCCGTGGTCCAGCGCAATTCGATGTTGAGCCTAGTCACTTCTTCAAACACGAAAATCCGGCTCCGTACAACTCGCATCGCATTTGAATGCGATTCGACAATTTCTCGCTGGCCGTCCGAGTCGATCACCGCCCCAACGTGCATCGTCATTGCTACGCGAAAGTCGTCAGCGAGAGCATCAAGAAGTTCGCGGAATTCTTGGACGCGGCGGTCAAGGACCCATTGCTCTCTTTGCCATGACCGGGACATTCGTTGGCCGACAATCACGCCGCTGAGTGACCCAACGATTCCAATACCGGCTACCACAAGCGTGACGTATTCTTGCATCGCAATCCTTCGTTGCCAAGCGCCCTTATGACGATTGTATTTCGGCGCGGCTCGGAAAGACGCGGCGCTTAGCTCTTTCTCGATTAAGCCGGGATCAACCAAAACCGAGATGGCCAGTTGTGATAAACCAGTCGTGATTCTCCTCGGAAAACTGCGCGAAGCGTTCGGACCTAGTGTAATACTCCGAAAACTTCGGGTCGTGGTCCATCTTTCGTAAGAAAACCTTGGGGTCTGCTTTGCGAGTTTCACGCCATCTTCTGGGCCAATCTACTGTCATTCCCGTAACAAACGCGCTGGTCAAGTCTTTGTAGTGACTCTTGTAGGGCAGTATCGTGTGCAAGTGAAAGCCATCATTGAACCCAGGCTCCGAAAAGGATGGCCCGAACGATGCTCCAATCCATCGTTGGGTCTTTTCCGTCCTCGCAACCTCCACCAATGGCCCGCCTAAAAATACTCCGCTGGCAGAATCTAATATGGCCTCACCCACGGCAATCGCACCGCGCAACGGCAACCCGGCTTCTAGGCCAAAACAGATCGCCTCCGCTATGGCGTGAGTAAAGCTAGGTAGAGTCATCTTGCTGTACTCCGTCCAGAAGAGAAGTGAATCACTGAAGTACGCATTGCCGATGTCCAGCCAACCGACCGCGACATGGCCGTCTGGCGTTGGCACAATATCGAGGCCGCCCTTTTGCTCTTTTACATACGCAATCAGCTCTCGATACTTAGCTTCCATCGAGGCTAGGCCCAACTCGTTCAAGAGACTTTCAAATCCAAGCACGTCCAGGAGACACACCAGTTGAACGGGAGCTGTCGATTCCATATCTCTTACCTCAGTTGCGTTTAGTTTGCCCCGGAATTTAGGTTGGAAGCCTAAAGCACTGTGGCCTGGAAGGGCCGCTCTACGGCGTGGAGGACCCTGCTAATTGTGCGCCGTGTCGCTCAGTGGACAATCTGGGTTGCGCCCTCCGTCGCTCTTTGGGTGCTCGAAATGCGCGGCCTGAAACTTCTTTCCGGGTGCGCTCTGACTGTGCGGGCTGACAAGTTGCCCGCAACGAATACAGGCAAAATCTCGCTGGCCCGCGTTCCGCAGTTTAAGCGCCTCTTCCACTGTTATGACTTTCCCCCCGTACTTGCATGTAGTGCTCATTGGCATTTGAGATACCCCCGTTTCTCCAGGCCCCGCAACAAACGAGTATAGCGGGTCCTAACCGCCATTGCCCGGCAAGTGGGGCCATCCCATATTCGTCCAGGATGCTCCCGCAATCGCGCCCACGACCCCGTAGACGCATCGGCGGAAAGCGCGGGCGAGACCATCGTTCTTAGCGGCGCGGCAGGCGTAGACTTTTCCTATGCCTACACTTGACGATGTTTACCAGAAATTCGGCATGGTTTCGGAGGCGGCTCAGCTCCTCGAAACCGAACTCGGAACGCTATTGTTCGACTTCGGTATCGTTCAAGAGGGACTGCTAATGCCGTCCCCGGAGGCAAACAGAGCGCGGGCCGCTGAGATGTTGGACGGGATAAACAGGCAGACTCTTGGGCAACTCATAAGAAGCACCAAGCGCCGCACGGACGCCCTTGACCGATTGGAGCCGCTAATAGGGGCTGCACTAGAAGAACGCAATCGTCTAGCCCACCAATTCTACCGGCAACATAATTTGCGCCGAAACTCTGACGGCGGAAGGTCAATCATGCTGGACGACCTTGAGTCCATCCACGACACTCTGATAAAGGCGTACAAGGCCGTCATGCTGCTCTCGGGAACTGACCTTGATGCGCTGGTGAAAGAATCCATGGCGCACGAGAACGAAGGCGGCTCCTCCGGGGACGAAGGGCCAACAACCCATCTTCCGATCTGACTCCGCACAAAACGCGGGTGGAGTAGCCGCCCCGTTTCTAACACCACGGACGTGGTGTTGAAATGGTGTTGGCACCCAAACTCGGCAAGCAAAATGAGAGTGCGCTGACGTTCTATTTTCGCCCCGCGCTCTCCGGTCAAAAGCAGCGCGTGAACGTCACTCGACTTGGGTCAGGGGCGTGAGAACGTCAGCCATTCCTGCCCCAATCCGCCGTGCTGCCGAAAATGGTGTGGAGAATTGCCGTGGTGCGGATAATGGTGTGATGCTGAAACCCGCATGGATAAAGGGGAAACACCACTTTCGGGACCACTGTAAAGATTGTTCTTGACTCTCTACGATTCGTTTAGGCTTGTTTGCGTTTCTGTAAGTTGTTGAAAATACATGGCTTATCCATTTTGGGAAGCTGACGTTCTGCCACTGAACTACTCCCGCTACTCAGGATCGATCGCAAGAGCAATCGATTGAAGCTGCCATTCAAGTTTACTCTTCGCCCCACCCTCCGCTCCGTGAGCCGGGAAGCAACGGTTGGGAAATCGAGAGCGATGCGGCCTGCTGGAAGGCCAACCTAAAGCAGTTTAGGAAATTGTGTAGACGCGAATTTATCGGCATCCCACCCTTTCCGCAGGAAAAAGCGGAAAGGATGGGGCACGGGAGTCTACAGAAAAAGCTCTAAAGCAGTATCTCTCAGTCCACGGCAAATGGCAATGTGCGCAACTGCCGGAAGCCGAAAGCTGAAACCTCGCTGCTCTTCGATTGAATCCAGCGCCGTCCTCATCGGTTGACGGCGCTGCTTCAGTGCACAGACTGCAACGGTCTTACAATTCGCCCGGTACCGCGCGTCCTTGCTCAGCAATCAGCGCCTGGCACTCGTCCACGGTCCAGGCCGGGGTGGCGCCGGCGCGGCCTGCCACCAGTGCCCCCAGTGCATTGGCGAAGGTTGCGGCGCGCGCCATGGGCCACTTCAGTTCATAGCCGTGAAGAAACGCGGCCGCGAATGCGTCGCCCGCTCCGACGGTGTCGGCGACCTGCACGGTGAATCCGTCGAAGCTGAGCAAAGCGCCGTCCTTGAAAATAGCGCAGCCTTGGCTGCCGAGCGTGACGCAGACGGCCTCTACGCCGTAGGTCTGCGACCAGTACCGGCAGAATCGCTCCAGAGAGAACTCTTCCGAGCTCTGCGTAAGCTGGAAGAGCGTTTCCGCCTCGGTTTCATTCAGCTTGATGACCGACGCCAGGCTGGAGAGCCGTTGCACCAAAGGCAGGTTCCAGTGCCCTTGTCTGAGGTTCATATCGTAAAAGCACTTGATCTCTGGCAGGCGCTCCAGAATCCGGTGCAGGATTTGCTCGCTGGGGGGATGGGTTTGCGCGAGGGTGCCGAAATAAATCCAATCCGGCTGCAAATCCTCCAAGGCATTCAGCCGGGCATCGTCGAGTTCATAATCGTCGAATGCCGCAGGGCGCTGAATGAAATAGCGGGCGTTGCCGCCTGCGTCGGTCGTCACCAGCGCGGTGCCGGTGCTCTTGCCGGGCAGCTTCTGCACGAACTCCGTGGAAAGGCCGAGGGCCCTCATGGACTCGAGGGCGCGCTGGCCGCGCGGGTCGTCGCCGACAGCCGTCACCAGCGCGACCGTGTGGCCCAGCCGCTGCGATGCCGCGGAAAAATTCAGTGGCGCGCCGCCCAGAAATTCGGCATCGCCAAATACGTCCCAAAGGATTTCGCCGATCGTAAGAATGTGCAAAATAAATTCCTTCTCCGGTCATGATCGACGGGCGATCGAGCCAGATTCATTGAAGCAAGGTACGGGTCCAGCCCTTGTCTTCCCTTGCAGATTGACCGGATACCCGGTTCGTGAACACCCATGGCCAGGCCAACAGGCAGGCATCGGACGGAACGGCGGCTAGTGGTTCTTCTCTGCGGGTCCATCGCCCGCGGTTTCTCCTGCTGCTGTCTTCATCTTTTCCCGCGTGCTGCGCCGTTCCTGTTCAATCACATCTTTCAAGCTGTTGAGAGTTTCTTTGGCTTTGTCCACCTGGCCCAGGCGCCGGTATGCCACGGCCAGATGCGAGTACGCCGAACGCTCTTTGGGATCGATGGCGCGCGCCTGTTCAAACTGCGTCACCGCATCCTTCGCCCGGTCTTCATCCAGGTAAATGGTTCCCAAAGAGATATGAGGCAGGCAGAGATTCGGGTTGAGGAGAACCGACTTCTCAAGTATGGCCTGGGCCTCGGCATAGGCGGGCGCTCCCGGCGCGGCGCCGGTCCGGATCAGTCCCTCGCCCAACAGATAAAGCAGGCTTGCGTCATTCGGCTTCTCGCGTAGCCGCTGCCTCAAGACCTGAATCGCCTGCGCGTCGTGGCCTGTTTCCAGATAGGCCACTCCCAGTCCGATATAGCCGAAGTTGGTTTGAGGCGCCAGGTCTGCGGCCAATTTGAAGTCCTTTTCGGCCAATTCAAATTCGTCCTGCATGGCGTGTAGAACGCCGCGCATGAAAATGAGACGGTCGGAGTGGGGATGGGATTGAAGAGCCACCTGGATTACACTCATGCCGGCCTGAAGAGAGCGTTGGTCCATACACAGCGAGGCAAAATCGAGGTAATTCTCTTCGTCCGCGGGATCCAGGGCGATGGCTCTACGCAGCGCGTCCACCGCGTGCTGGATCTGGTTGCTTCCCGCATACGCTTCCGCCAGAACGTTGTTCAGCTCCGATGTCTCGCGGCCGCGGGCGATCAGGTCTTCCGCCACCTGAATGGCCTGTGCATACTGCTTCGCCGCGATATCGTCGAGCATCAAGTCGAAGCCGATGTCGTAGGACTCGGGAAAACGCTGGCGCACCGCTTCAAGATAGGCGATGGAGCGCTGCGGCAGGCTGAGCTGTTCGAGCTCGAGGCCCAGCGCGAACTGAGACGGAGGCTCGATCTGTTCCGGGGGAATCCGGTCGAGAATCTCCAAGGCTTTGTCCTGCTGGCCGGTCTTGAGATCGCTCAACGCCAAGTGGGCAGCGGCGTTCGGACTACGCAGAGCCAGATCCCGCGCCAGGCTGAACCTGTCGGCGGCGTTTTGATACTTCTGCTGCCGGAACTCGATTTCTCCAAGATACAGATTGACCACCGGGTCGTCCGGCGTTGCCATCGCGGCGGCCAGCAAGTGCTTTTCTGCGGCGGCATACTGCTTTTCGTTGAATTCGTTGATCGCCAAGTTTTTCAGCGCCGGCACAAAGCCCGGATTCACTTGCAGACACTTGCTGAAGTACAAGTTGGCCTGTTGGATGTCGCCCTTCCCGGTGAGCGCCAGCCCCGCCAGATTCAGTGCTTTTGCATTGCGGGGCTCGCTCTTGAGCAACGGCGCTAGCAGAGCCAGCCCATCGTCCCAGCGATGGGCTCGCACCATGGCTTCAGCACGGGTGTAGTCGCCAGCCTGGCCGATCGCGAGCCGCGGAACAAAGAGGCAAGCAGCGATGAGCAGCGCCAGCCCGAGCCTGCGTCGCCGCGTGCCGGGGGAAGGGGCGATCGTTGCTGTGTTTCCAGACCGCATCAGAGTTTGTCCGCTCGTACGATCCCCAAACCGGTGAGAGCAGGAGATGGAGTTTCGTCGGTCTTGGCCACTCGTGCTGAGGCGGCTTCCTCGCCTGCGCTCCGATGCGTCGTTTCCGATTCAGGCCAAACTGGAGCATCGGGCTCGGTCGATTTCCGAATGATGAGTTGGAAGTCCACCAGAAACTCCCGCGATGGCGCGGCCGGGTGAGCGATCCGGTCCAGCATGGCCAGCAGAGCCGTGGCTCCAATCTCCAGGCAGGGCTGGCGAATCGTGGTCAGCGGAGTTTGCAGCAGCCGGGCATATTTCACGTCGTCGATTCCCGCCACCCGGATTTGGCCAGGGACCTGCACTCCGATCGTATTCAGCGTGGTTAACAGTTGCGCGGCGGTATAGTCGTTGGCGCACACAATCGCATCGGGCTTGGCGCGACCGAGAAAATCCTGCACCGCGGCCACATCGCTCGGGTCGACCCATTTGACCAAAGGCTGCGCATCGGAGCCCTGATGGGCATGCAGCGCCTCCTGATAGCCTCCCAGACGTACGTCCACGGTGTGGGCCGAAGAGGGCCAGGCCAGGAAAGCAACCCGCGGCGAGCCGGAAAGCAGAAGATACTCGGTTAGAACGTATCCGGCGCGGTGGTTGTCGATTCCCACCAGGTCGTACTTGCTGCGCGCGGGAAACAGCACGATATCGCGGTCCAGCAGGACGACGGGTATCTGCGCTTCGTCCAGCGCCTTGACAATCGCGATGTTTACCTCTTCCCGGCCGGTCAGATGTTCCATCGGCGCAAAGAAGACTCCCGAGACCTTGCGCTCGATATAGTAGCGGCACAGATGTTCGGCCTGGACTTGCTTGGACGCTCCCTTAATAAAGGAGGGTCCCCAGAGCAGATCGTGCTGGCCGCCGACATGCGCCTGCGAAATGCCCTGGCAGATGGGTTCGAAGATCTCCGTCATCCCCAGTTCGGGAATCAGCAGACCGAAGACCAGCGCCTTGTGCTTGTTCTGCTGCGAGACGGTCGTTCCCGCGCCCATGCGACGCTCGATGAAACCTTCCGACTCCAGTTCGGCAAGGGCCCGGCGCACGGTCGGGCGGCTGGCGCCGAAGCGCGTCACCAGGTCGTTTTCGCTGGGAAACTTGCCTCCCTGGCTGTAGGTGCCGTCCGCGAGCGCCTCCCGGAGTTCCAGGTAGATGCGCTTGTACTTGGGCCCTTCACTTGCACCTTCGAGGCTTGCATTTCGCTGCATTTTGCTCTCCCAACTCAACAACGCGGTACGCGAACGTATTGATTCTTCCCATCGCACGGAAGATATAAATGCCTTTTATTCTGCCAGTTACAGGATGTCCTTGCTGCGCTTCCGGCCCCTTGCGGCCATCTGGTGAAGAGTCTAAAGACCGTAGAGAGCGGTGTCAACGCTGTTCCGGCAGAACTTGTTCGACGTAATTGAACAAGTTGTCTATACAGGTAATAGCAAAAAATCTTTTCATTTGTCAAATTTTTTGTTGACATTTGTGTCTTCATTCCTCTAATCTCCTCCCTGTTCCGGAAAATGTTCCGGACAGAAGGTTCTCCGAGGCCAAGTAGGGAGGAACAATGAACAAGGGGATCACAAGAGGTTTTTGGCTTCTGATTGTGCTTTTGGTGTGCTCTGGCGCCGCATTTGCACAGTTCAGCAGCTCGATTGAAGGAAGCGTAACCGACAGCACTGGTGCGATCGTTCCCGGTGCGAGAGTTGTATTAACAGGTACAAATACCGGTATTACGAGCACCACGGAAACCAACTCTTCTGGGTATTACAGGTTTCCGTCTCTCGCTCCTGGCAGCTATAAGGTCGCCGCGACCGTCCAGGGTTTTGCCTCGGTGACAGAGGACAACGTGCAACTGATCGCGGAGCAGGTGAGGGACATCTCCTTCAAACTCCAGCCCTCGTCGGTCACAACCAGTGTTGAAGTCGAAGCTGAGGTCACCGCGGTGGATACCGACGAGGCCAAGGTTGGCTCAGTGACCGAGCAGAAGCTCGTCGAGGAGCTGCCCATCGAGGGCCGCAACATCTATGGAGTGACCAATCAGACTCCAGGCGTGACCGGGACGGGCCTGATGGGCCAGACGGCTGCCAACGCCGATATCTTTTATGCCACCACCACGCCGGCGATCGTCGCCAACGGCGCGCCCAACCACGGCAACACCTATCTATTGGACGGTATTTCGCTGGACGATTCACCGTCCGGCGGCGACGCCAAACTGGTTCCCAACCCGGACTCGGTGCAGGAAGTGGTGGTTTCCACCAGCAACTACTCCGCACAGTTTGGCAAGGCCAGCAGTCTGGTTACGCAGATCACCAGCAAGTCGGGCAGCAACACGTTTCACGGCTCCGCGTTTGAGGACTACCAGAGCAGCGGCTTGACTGCTCGCAATGAGTTCCAGAACTACAAAGACCCGATCAACGGCTACATTACTCCGTATCACCGCAACGAGTTCGGAGGCTCGGTCGGCGGCCCGATTCGCAAGGACAAGACCTTCTTCTTCGGCAGTTGGGATCAGGTGATCTCCTCGACGACTTCGTCCAGTCCGGTGACGGTTGAAGATCCGGCCTTGGTAACCTGGATGAGCTCGAATCTGCCCAACAATCTGGCGACAACCCTGCTGAGCAGCTACAAGCCCACGGTCAATCCGACTCCCACCACGGTGGCGACGGTGGCCAATGTGGAAGCCGACCAGGGCGGAGCTCCGAGCGCCGCGCAGAACTGCGCCGACAGCGCCCACGATCCCAACGGAATCGGGCCCTATGGCATGCCTTGCGGCATGAACATGATCGACACCACCAACGGAACCAGCGTTTCGGTCCACAACGGCTACCAGTACAACGCCCGCGTCGATCAGAGCTTTGCCCAGTCCCGGGACCGCATCTACGCCAATATGTACAACACCCATCTGTTGGGACCTTGGGACACCGGCGTGCGCAAGGCCTTCGACATCAACTTCCCGCAGGATGCATGGTTCGGCGCGATCAACTACTCGCATGTCTTCTCGGCCTCGATACTGAATGAGATGGGCGCGGGTTACACCCGGACCTCCGTCGTGATTCCTTGCAACGACTGCAATCTGCTGCCCACCAATATCAACGGCATTGTCGGCTTCGGCGACGGCTTTGCGCCGGTCGGCTTCGCCCAGAACGACTTTCACTGGAGAGACATGCTCTCCATCACGCATGGGAAGCACGCTCTGAAGACGGGCGCCGAGTGGTTTCACAACCAGGACTATGCCCCGTTCACCATTCCCGACAATCGTCAGCAGGCCTGGGGCTTCGATACCATTTTCGACTTTGCATCCGACAAGGCGGACAACTACGGCACCATCTCTTTTGATCCGACCAACGGCGGCACGGCCAACAACAACCGCTATTTCCGCGACAGCACCTACGGAGCCTATGTCCAGGACGACTGGAAGTTCCGCCACAACCTGACCCTCAACCTCGGGCTGCGCTGGGATGCGGAATCGAACCCGTCCGAAGCGCACGGCACATTGTCTACCCTGACCATGGGCACGGGGTCTACGCTGCTTGAACAGGTCGAGGGCATCTCGGTCGGCCTCAACTCCGATCCCTCCAAGCGGCATCCTTTCGTCGATCAGAAGAAGACCTATTTCGCTCCCCGGTTCGGATTTGCCTGGCAGCCCTTCGGGCTCAAGGACTGGTCAGTCCGCGGCGGCGCGGGTGTCTTCTTCGACCGCGGCGGCAACACCAACTGGAGCGATACGGAAACCGCCAATCCGCCCATCGACGCCAACTTCAATGCCAGCGTGCACACACCCGGTTCTCCGCAGCCGCCGGCATTCGGGCTTTGCCAGTCGTCCACGTTCCCGTACAACTGCCCGCTTCCCACAGGACTGCTGAGCACGCTGCCCGCGCTCAATCCGCGCGGCGGCTACGGCAATTACAACAACATCGGCGGTCCCGACCCGCACCTGAAGATGGCCTACGCCGAGAACTATTTCTTCGGCATTCAGCGCGCCTTCAAGTCGAACTGGATTGCCGAGGCCGATGCGATTCATTCCAACACCATCCACGAGTACTCGATCACCAACGTCAATCGCGTGGATGGAGTCAACAGCATCGTTTACACCGGCAACGGCAACTATTCCGAAACTCTGGGGCCTCTTCCGAATCCATATTTCGCCGGAATCAACTATGCCGACAACCGCGCCGGCTCCAACTACAACGGCTTCACGACCTTTGTCCGCAAGTCGTTCAAGGCCGGCTACAGCTTCCAGGTGGCCTTCACGGCGCAAAAGACGATCGACTTGATGAGCACGGTTCCAGGCGTGCAGAAGGGCGCGGAGTATTCCGAGGTCATCGATGCCTACAACGTCACCGCACAACGAGGCGTTTCCAGCCAAGATACCCCCAAGCAGCTTTCCTTCAACGGACTGTGGACGATTCCGACTCCCGGAATGAGCAAAGGTCTCATGAAGAACATACTGGGAGGCTGGCAAATCTCGGCCATGGGCAACCTGATGTCCGGTTTCCCGGCCACCGTTTATACAACCAAGCCGCAGGACGACTTCAACAAGGACGGACAGGATTGGGATCTCCCCAACGTGCCCACGTTTGGGCGGACGCTCAAGGGCCTGAGCCGCTCCAAATTCCTCACGGGCGTCTTCAAGACAACGGACTTCCCCTTGCCTGTGGATGCCAATGGCGTTCCAACAGGCCAAGAGGGCGATCTCGGCCGGAACACTTTCCGCGGCCCCGGCTTCGCTCAGACGGATGCTTCTCTGGCCAAGAACACCACGATTCCGTGGCTGTCCAAGGAGAAGTCGAACGCCCAATTCCGGCTGGATATGTACAACGCCTTTAACCGCGTAAACCTGCAAGGTTGGGACACCAACCTCGCCGACGGCGGTGTGGATGCAACCAGCGGTCAGCCCTACGGAAACTTCGGAAAGGCGACCGGAGTGGACCAGGCCCGCACCGTGCAACTGAGCGCAAACTTCCGCTTCTAGGCGGCTGGCCAGGGCAGCTTGTCTGCCCTGGCTTGTTTCTCCCTACCTGGGCGGGGAGTATCGGAGCCATCCGGTTCGCCTCGCCCTCGGCTTTTCTGCAGCGGCAACCCATCGCCGGCATGTGCGTTTCAGACTGAATCGATTGTGCCGATATGCGCTGTCTTCAGAGCAGACAAATGATGATTATCGATCGTCGTGGTTTTATCGCCGGCGCCTTCGGGACGGCCGCAGTATCGAGTTTGTGCCAAGGCCTTCGCGTAGTTCCGGTCCTTGCTTCTGCAAAGCCCTCGGGTCTGGCGCGAGATCCCCGCCGCCCGCAGTTTCATCTGCTTCCGGCCGCGAACTGGATGAATGATCCTAACGCGCCGGTCTATTTCAACGGCCGTTATCACCTGTTTTACCAATACAATCCGGATGGCGCCTTCTGGGGAGACATGCACTGGGGCCACGCCATCAGCACGGACATGGTCCACTGGAAGCACCTTCCCGTAGCTCTTGCTCCAACGGCCTTCGGGCCCGATGCGGATGGCTGCTTCACCGGAACCGCCGCGGTTCTGGACGGCAAGGTGACGATCCTCTATACCGGCGTTCATGCCGCCCCACCGGACCAGGCCACCATCAGGGACGGCGCGCAAAGCCTGCGCGAGACCCAATGTCTGGCCACATCGGACGATTCCGAATTGAAGACTTGGACGAAACTGCCCGCGCCGGTGATCGCCGCGCCGCCGCCGGAACTCCAGGTCAATGGTTTTCGCGATCCATCCCCCTGGCGCCAGGGGGATGGGTGGTACATGGTGCTCGGCTCCGGCATCGCCAACCGTGGCGGCGCGGTGCTGCTCTACAAGTCACGGGATCTGCGGAACTGGGAGTATATGCACGTGCTCGCCGGCAGGAATCAGAATGGCGCGAGCACGTTGGATGCCTTCGATCCGTGGGAAGTTTGGGAGTGTCCCGAGTTCTTCGCCCTGGGCGACCGGCACGTTCTCATCTATTCCACTTCGGGAAAAGTTTACTGGCAAAGCGGCGTGCTCGATCCCAAAACGATGCGTTTCCACGCCGGCCAGGCCGGCATTCTGGATTATGGGTCTTTCTATGCCGCCAAGACCCAGTTGGACCGGTCGGGAAACCGCATCCTCTGGGGCTGGATTCCCGAGACGCGAGCGCTGGAAGAGTACAAAGCCGCCGGTTGGGCAGGCCTGATGTCGTTGCCGCGCGTGCTCTCGATGGGCGCCGATGGACGGCTTGGCATCGGCGTTGCGGCCGAGGTGAATCAACTTCGCGGCCGCATACAGGCCCTCGCCGTTACCGCGGACGAAGACAGGAACCGCCGACAGATCGAGACCATGAGCCTCGAAGGATGCCGCGGCGAAATCCTGTGCACCGTGCAGAACGCGACGGAGCCTTTCGAACTGACTCTTTCCGGTGCTGCCGACAAGATTGCCCCTTGGCTCACGGTGCAATTCGATCCGCTTCACGCCGGTCAGGTGTCGATCGATGCCCGCCCGCTTCCCGTTGCTCCTGGCGCGAACGGGAACCTGGAGCTTCATCTCTACATCGACGGCTCGGTGATTGAAGTGTTTGTGGACAACCAGATCGCCTTCACCAAGCGCTTCTATCCCGCGGGGAACGGCGCATCGGATCTGCGCATGAAATGGACAGGCAAGACAACAAACATTGCGCGCTTCACCGTTTGGCAACTTTCGCCCATCTCCGCTGACCGGCTTACATCCTGAGCCGCTAACTCCGCCTGAGTCTTCGCTTGCGCGGCCGCCGAGTCAACTGCACTGCTGAGGAAAATTCGTGAAACTGAATACATATCTGGTAAAGAGCGCCCTTGTGGGTTCACTGGGAGGACTCCTTTTTGGGTTCGATACGGCGGTGATCGCCGGGACAACGCATGCGCTGGTCGCGGCCTTCAGCCTGACTCCCGCCAAGCTGGGCCTTACCGTTTCCATTGCGCTGTGGGGAACGGTCTTTGGAGCCATGACGGCGGGAACGCTGGGCGAGCGGCTGGGCGGACGCGGCGCGCTGCGCATCATGGCCGCGCTCTACCTTATCTCCGCGCTGGGCTGCGCTGTGGCATGGAACTGGCCGTCCCTGCTTGTCTTTCGCATTATTGGCGGCATCGGCGTTGGCGGTTCCTCGGTTCTAGGCCCGGTCTATATCGCCGAGATCGCGCCGGCCAAGTGGCGCGGACGCCTGGTCGGCGCCTTCCAGGTGAATGTCGTCATCGGCATTCTTCTCGCTTACTTCTCAAACTTCGTCCTCGCCCAGCTCATCTCCGGCCCTTCCACCTGGCATTGGCAGTTGGGTGTGGCATCCGTTCCGGCGGCGTTCTTCCTGCTTTTTCTCTTCTTCATCCCCAGCAGTTCCCGTTGGCTGGTCACGCAGAATCGCATCGATGAGGCGCGCGAAGTGCTGGAACTGATCGGCACGCCGAACTCCGAGGAAGAACTCAAGGAAATCGTTCAGTCCATCCACCTCGACCGAGCGAACCGGCACGAGCCCGTCTTCCAGAAGAAGTATCTTCTGCCCATCTTTCTCGCCATCTCCATCGGAATGTTCAACCAACTCTCTGGAATCAACGCGATTCTCTATTATCTGAACGACATCTTTTTTGCCGCCGGTTTCAGCCGCGTCTCCAGCGATCTGCAGGCGGTCTGGATCGGCGCCATGAATCTTGCCGCCACGATGCTGGGCATGGCGCTGGTCGACAAGATCGGGCGCAAGGCGCTTCTGCTCATCGGCTCTGTGGGTACGGCCGCCTGCCTCACCGGAATCGCGCGCTTCTTCCTCTACCACCAGCACTCATCGCTGCTGCTCTATTTCCTCATCGGCTTCATCGGATTCTTTGCCATCTCCCAGGGCGCCGTCATATGGGTCTACATCAGCGAGGTCTTCCCCAACCGCGTGCGCTCAAAAGGGCAGAGCATCGGCAGCTCCTCTCACTGGATCACCAATGCCGTTATCGCCGCGGTCTTTCCCATGATCGCGGCCAGTTCCAACGCTTATCCCTTTTTCTTCTTTGCGGCGATGATGTGCGTCCAGTTCCTGGTGGTCCTGTTCATCTACCCCGAGACCAAGGGCGCCAGCCTGGAAAGGATTCAGGCAACGCTCGGGATCGACTGATCGGTTGATCGATCCCGCCCGGCAGGCGCTGGCCGATGAAAAATCGGCGAAAGGGTGGCACAACCGCTCCGGGTGCGTGGCAAACTTGGAGCGGAGGCTCATGCCATGAAATCCGCAAAGCTGTTGCTGCTTGCCGGCGATTTCGTTGAGGACTACGAAATCATGGTTCCCTTTCAGGCCCTGCAGATGGTGGGCCACACGGTCGATGCGGTCTGCCCCGGCAAGAAGAAGGGCGATCAGGTCCGGACCGCGATCCATGACTTTGAAGGCGACCAGACTTATACAGAGAAGCGCGGGCATAACTTCGTTTTGAACGCGGACTTCGACGGGATCGATCCCGCCGCCTACGACGGCCTGGTGGTTCCGGGTGGGCGCGCGCCAGAGTATCTGCGGCTCAACGCCCGCGTGCTGGAGATCGTGCGCCACTTCGACCAGGCCGGCAAGCCCATTGCCGCCCTCTGCCACGGACCGCAACTGCTGGCCGCCGCCGGCATCTTGAAGGGCCGCAAGCTGAACGCTTATCCGGCCTGCGCGCCGGAGGTGGAACTGGCCGGAGGAACCTTTGTGCCGGTGGACTTTTTCGGCGCGGTGGTGGATAAAAATCTGGTCACCGGTCCGGCCTGGACGGCCCATCCGGCGTGGCTGGCGCGCTTCCTTGAGGTACTGGAAGCGCACCTGACGGCCTGAGAGATATTCGCCTTGGTTCCAGCGAGACAGCTGAAATAAGACGCCGTCAAAGGGCGCGGCTTTGCGTCCGTGTGTTCTCAAACTACCGGACGTCGCGCCCCCAGACTTCAATCTCTACAAAGCTCGCGTACTTTGCCGGATCTGCCGCAACCAGGTTGGTCAGCCGCATCCAGGTCACGCGCCGCTTGGCGAATCGAAACTCCTGGAACGCGGCGGACGGACCGATTTGGATGGGAAGCCGTTCTCCGTCGGAAAACTCCACGACCGCGCTCTTCCAATAGCTGTCATGTGGAAAGTCGGCACGGTTCATCAGGCGAATCTTGTCCACTTCGACAAGCCGGCCAAAGTCGATCTTCCACCACAGATCGTCGTGTCGCTCCGGGCCCCACGATTGGTAAGGCCATATGCCGTGATGGCCATTTTCGATCGCTCCATCGATCGCGTTGCGCTCCTCGAAGTCAGGCCAATCCCGGGTGACACTATTGGAGCTGGCATGAGGGAAGGCCGGCGAGCGCTTCTGGCCGGTCACTCGCGCATCGTCCGACTGTCTCTGGTCGCAGGGATTCAGCGCGACGTTGCGGTAGACGGCCAGTTCCCGCGCCCGCAGCGCGCGAACCACAACCCGGTGCCGCGTTCCCGCAAACGCTTCCGGCGCATAGGCGCTGCCCGTTTCTTTCTCTCCGCGGCCGAATGGAATCCCGAATGTGAATCCACTGTCCGAGCCATCGGGAAGATCGATCCGGCACTCCGGCATTGTCTCATCCAACTGAACCGCAACGTCTCTGGGTCCGCGAATCAGAATGCGATCGCCGGGCTGATACTCCCGTTCGTAAACCAGCGTCGCAGAGGTTGCCCGCGCGGATGATGCCTGGCTGTCTGTGCTCGCAATCCTCGCTCCCTGCCCATCCCGCACTTCGATCCGGATTCTCTGTGCGCTACCATCGCGCTGCGGCTTGGGCTCTGCGCTCCAGACTGCCAGCGCGCAGCAGGTGGAAAGAGCGAGAGTCGAAAAAAGACGAAGTCCTTGTGCTACGCGCATTTTGAAAGCTGGCTTTCCCATCACGTTTTCGATGGTACAACCGGCACAAGCACAAAGGGCGCCCGCATTGCGCGGACGCCCTTTGTTGTCTTGCGAACAGCTTCGGTTTAGAGCAGTTTCGGAAATTGTGTAGACGCGAATTTCATCGGCATCCCACCCTTTCCGCAGGAAAAAGCGGAAAGGATGGGGCACGGGAGTCTAAAGAAAAAGCAAAAATGCTCTAGAAATCCAGCCGCAGCGACATTTGGATCTGGCGTGGGCTGCCGATGGTGTGCAGCGTGATGCCCAGGCCCGCGGGGCAACTGTAGAGGCCCTGGTTCGAGTTATCGCAACTGGTGGGTTTGGCCGGCGTTCCCTCGATGGGGAAGTTGTTATAGTCCGCGTTTTGCGAGACGTTCTCGCCGGTCACATCGAAGCTGGTGGTGTTGGTCAGGTTGAAAACATCGAAGGTGTAGCGCAGCTTGTAGCGCTCTCCGATGGGCGTGAGTTTCACCAGCGACATATCCGCGCGCTTCTGCGGCGCCTGGCGGAAGATGTTGCGCTGTCCATGGGAGACGAACGTGGTTTCATACGGATCGTTGGCCGGGATGGCGCCATTGAGGTCTCCTGGGTTGAGCAGCGGAAGCGTGAAGCACGATGCCTTCAGCGCCGGGTCGTTGGCGCCCCACGCGCCCGAAGCGCCGGTCGTGGCGCTCTTCGCCGTGCAGCCGGGAGCGAGCGGCACCACCGGATTGTTCACGCCGTCGAAGACGCTGTAGTAGACGCTGCCCACTGCGCCGGTGTAGTCGATTACGCTGAACGGCTGCCCGCTTTGCAGCACCGTGATGCCGTTCAGGCTCCAGCCATTGGTGAACGCTCCCTTGAGCGAATCGTCGGCATAGAACTTGTGCAGTTCGTAGGTGTAGGTGAAGTTGAGCACGTGCTTGCGGTCGAAGTCCGACAGGCCGTAGCCGCCGCGCAGATTGTCCGGGTTGTCTCCGTTATAGAAGAGCCCCAGCGCGCTTTGTTCGTCGGTGGCGTGGGAGAACGTGTACGACGCGCCTGCCGTAAAGCCGTGGCTCAGCCGCTTGTCTACGTGGGCTTGCAGCGCGTTGTACTGCGAAATGCCCGCCGCCCTGAAGTCGATGGATTCAGAAGAGTATCCGATATACGGAACGCGCAGATCGACGTTGCCGCCCTCGTAGGTGGTCAGGTAACTGCTACCGTCCGCCAGCGTGAGCGGGGTATAGCTGGAGTCGACCACGGTGTACCCGTAGCTGTAATTCTGGCCGCGGATGGGATTGCCGGGGCTGGCGATCTGCGCCTGGTTGAAGGGCACCGGAATCACCTGGTGACGGCCCAGATTGCCCACGTAGCCGATTTCGACAGCTATATCCGGGCGCGGCTGCCACTGGATGTCGAGCGTGTAGTTGATCGAATAGGGCAGCTTGTTCTTGGGGTCGTAGGCGCCCATGGTGAAGGGAATTGCCCCGCTGGCGATGGCGTTGGCGTTGGGCAGGTATTGCGTGATGTCCGAGGCCTTGCCGGTCGGCGCCGGTCCCAGCGTCGAACCCCAGGGATCGGACAGGTTGGCGTCGGCGGGATCGCAGGTGGGGATATAGCCGTTGTAATACGTGAGGTCGGCCGTGTTGCAGGTTTGCGCATTCACAAACGGCTGCGACTGGCTCACGCCGAACGGTCCGCCATGCACTTCGCCGGCCGCATAGCCGGGCGAGAAGTAGGTGAACAGCTCGCCGCGGTCATAGTAGAAGCCGCTGCCGCCACGAACCACCACCTTGTTGCTGAAGCGCTCCGGCGACCAGGCAAAGCCCAGGCGCGGTCCAATGCCCCACTGCCTTCCGGTCAGCGTGGTGTCGTTCGAGTTCTTGGCGATCACGTATCCGTTGTTGTTGAAGGCGCCCAAAGGATTGTTGGGATCGGTGGCCGTGCCGGGGTCGAAGCTGCTGGGATCGAAGTTGTAGAGGTGGCCATACTTCTCGCTGAACGCGCCGTTCAGGTCAAAGCGGACGCCGGCCGTCAGGCTGAGGTTGGGCCGTATCTGGTACTTGTCCTGCAGATAAAGGCCGGTCTGGTTGGCGCGATAGTAGCGGTCGCCGTTGCCCTGCAGGAAGGTGCTGGTCTGGAAGTCTTCGTTGGTGGTGATGAGTCCCTGAACAAACTGGCCGAAGTCCGCCGAAGCGGTGGTGCCCGCAACGCCGGGACGCTGGTCGCGGGGATTCAACTGCGAGTGCGACCAGCTTCCGCCAAAGGCCACCGTGTGATTGCCGATGGTCCAGATGGCGTTGCCCGAAGGCATCAGGCGATTCTGAAAGACTCCGGTCAGCGAGCTCTGGTTCGATCCGGGACCGATATTGAGAGTCTGAATGCTGGTTCCGGCGGGGGTGTTGGAGCCCAGGATGTCCACGATCGAGACGCCCGCGTAATACGGCGAGCCCAGGTTATTCACGCCCACGGTCGAGGGACCGAAGGGCTGCTCGTTGGTCGAGTAGATTTTTTCGCGGATCGCGCCCAGCGTCTCCGTCACGCTGAGATTCTGCTTGAGCAGATTGACGTTGTTGATGGAGAAGACCTGGCTGCCCGCATCCATGTGCTGGGCAAAGCCCGGCACGTTCGAGAAGGCGTAGGGGGCGGTGGTCGGATCGTGCTGGTAATAGTATTTGAGCGCCAGGGTGTCTTTGGGGCCG
The DNA here is from genome assembly GCA_049515995.1 of Occallatibacter sp. Taxonomy (GTDB): domain Bacteria; phylum Acidobacteriota; class Terriglobia; order Terriglobales; family Acidobacteriaceae; genus Telmatobacter. The sequence goes on from JBEKTO010000035.1 coordinate 33,226, forward strand.
GCGTTCCAGTCCAGATCGGAGACCACCTGATCGGCGACGAAGAAGGCCGTTCCGGGAAGAGACACGTTATACGGATGGCTGACGGTCGCGACTCCGGTGGGGTTGGGAATCAGCCATTTGCCGGCCTCGCCGTTCACGGCGGGCTGGTTCATCAGGGAGTAAGCGACGCTGCTGCCGGGGTTCACCGCATTGTTATTCAGATCGGCGCCGGTCAGCGGAGTTCCCAGCGGGCAGTATGAAGGCGAAGGGCACCAGCCGGAATTGGCTACGTCCGCCAGCGCGCCGGCGCTGCGGTCGTCCGAGAGCCCGGCGGGAACCGAGAAGCGCGAATAGCCAATCTCCTGATCGGAAACATGCAGATGCTGGTAGCCCACGAAGCCGAAGAGCTTGTCCTTGATGAGCGCGCCGCCCGCCGTGGCGCCCGCAGTGTAGCGGTGCAGTTCGGGAACCTTCTGGCTGGCGGGAATGTCGGGGTCCTGGTTGAAGAAGAAGGGTGCGGCGTTGAGCCAACTGGTGCCGCGATGGATGTAGGCGTTGCCGTGGAACAGGTTGGTTCCGGATTTGGTGCTCATGTCCAGGTGCGCGCCTGCGGTGGAACCCTGCTGGGCGTCGTACATCGAGGCGTTCACGCGGACTTCTTCAATGGTCTCAGGAGCTGGGCTGGGGATGGCGTTGCCGATGGAAAGATAAACCGATGCGCTGCTCTGGATGACGCCGCCGGCGCCGTTGTTGCCGCCGCCCGCGTTTTCAACCACGCGCGCCGAACCCACCTGGCTGGTGCTCTTGCCGTTGAAGAGGTTGCTGGCGTCCACGCCGTTCAGCAGAAAGGTATTTGAAGTGTCGCGCTGCCCGTTGGCCCAGATCGGCGCGTTGCCCAGTCCGGAGTTGACGCCCGTGCCGCCGGCCAACTCCGCGCTCACGCCGGTGGAGAGAATCGCCAGCCCGGTAAAGCTACCCGTGGGCAGCGGCGCCAGATCGATCTGCGCATTATCCAGCACGTAGCCGTTCGTGGTGTCCACCGCATTCATCAGCGGCGAGGCTTCCACCTCGATGGTTTCAGTCGTCTGGCCCACCTTGAGCGCGGCGTTTACCGTGGCCGTGCGGTCTGCCTGGACGGCGATGTGCTGCGTCTTCTGCACCTCGAAGCCGTCGGCCGTGTAGGTGAGGGTGTAGGTGCCGATGGGCAGATTCACCAGGGTATACGTGCCGGCTCCGTTGGTCTTCACCGTGCGCGTCAATGAGGTTTGCTCGCCCACCACCGTGACCGTGACGTTGGGAATCACGCCGCCGGATGCGTCTGTGACCTCGCCGGTGATGCCGCCGAGCGTCTGCTGTGCAAAAAGCGAAATGCCGCACAGCGCAGCGGCTGCTGCAACCGCCAGCAGCCGGGGAAAACGATAGGAAAGAATCCGCATGGAATACCTCAAGTTGCACTGCCTCGAAATGGAGTTTTCCCCGACGGTCCCTTGCAGGCGCTCAAGAGACACTGGGCTGAATTGAGACTCTGGTGTTCTCTGGTCAATTTCAAAAAAATGAAGAGATGAAAATACTGTGACGAGTGGTGCTCGTTTGCTGGTCTGATTTCGGTTTTGACCCACGGGGTATATACAGGATACCGTCCGGGGGGATGAATTCAACAGAGAATTTACGGATTTCGGTTGCCAAGTGTATGTCCAATGTGCAAAATGCGGGACGAATTGTGGAACCGTGGGCGTGCGCGCGGCCAGGGGCCGCTCCGCGGTGAACTTGGGCTGCGATACACTGGCCCCGATGCCTGTCGAGGCCAATCCGGAGTTCCTGCGCCGCGCCATTCGTCTGGCTACGCAAAATGTGCTCACCGGCGCGGGCGGTCCGTTTGCAGCGCTCATTGTGCGCGACGGCCAGATCGTAGCCGAGGGCGTGAACACGGTCACCGCGACCCACGACCCCACGGCCCACGGCGAGGTCAATGCCATCCGCGCGGCCTGTCGGGCTCTGGGCACGTTCACCCTGGCCGGCGGCGAACTCTATACCAGTTGCCAGCCCTGTCCCATGTGCCTTGCGGCGGCCTATTGGGCGCGGATCGACGCAATCTACTACGGCGCCAGCGCCGAGGATGCGGCCCGCGCCGGCTTCGACGACGCGGTTCTCTACGCCGAGTTTCGCAAGGACCAGGCTGCGCGCAAGCTGCCCGCCACGCAACTGCTCGGGGACGAAGCCTGGGCCAGCTTTGCCGCCTGGCTCGCCGCGGCGAACAAGATCGAATACTGACCATCCGCTTAGAAGAGGATCCGCATCTCCGCGATCAGGTTGTGATTGCAGGTGTGGAAGCCGGAGGTCGCGATCTGCATGCCGCTATTGAAAACAAAGGAGGGATGCGTGGGCTTCCACTCCTTGCGCCGCAGTACATAAAAGGCCGCGGGCGTGACGAAGTTCTGCATCTTCCCGTCGTGGCTGCCGCTGAAGTAGAAGGTGGCGTTGTTTTCGATCTCCAGCCACACGTGCGCGGCGGCATGTACCTGCGTCAGAGCGTTCCAGGCGATCGACCGGCCCTGTTCCGCGATCTTGCCCGCGGGCATCGTGCAGCCCAGCGCGGACTGCACATTGAAGCGCCGGAAGCCGAGGCAGCCAACCAGGGTCGGGGCCCAGGCGTCGGTGAGCGCGCCGTTCTTGTAGGTCCCGGTGGCAAAGCTGTGGCTCAGGATTGCCGCCAGGTCGAAGTTGCCGTGCTCGGCGTCGGCCGAGGCGATGCGCACCTTGCCCACCAAGGAGGTGTCGCCCAGCCCATCTTTCGCCGTGGCCGTGTTGTGCTGGATGTAGGGCGGCGGCAGATAGTCGAACTCGAAGCGATTACCGGCAATCACGCCGCCTCCGCGCCCATTGCCGTAGCTCACCGTCTGCGTGCCGGCGGCGGTGTACTCGTTGGAGAAGGCGACCCGCAAGTATTGAATCAGGCGCGGATCGGCCTCCACCAGCGGCGTGACCATGGGCGGTTGCAGCGCGGCCATTTGCGCGTTGTGCGCCCGGAACCGCTCGTAGAACGACTGCTGCGCATGCGCAGCGCACGAGCCGGCCATGAGGGCTGCCAACGCCAGCGAGGAGATGGTTTGAACTCTGTTCACAAGTCGAACCCCGTTATAGACGTTCTTTCCCTCGCCCTAAGTGATCTGCGGCACGCATGTGGCGTTGCCGGCAATCGAGTGTCATTTGAGCGGAGTTGGGCGCGTATTGCGCGCCCAACACAGTCGAAGGAGCTGCGGTTTCTCTTGTACCCCTCGGTCTGAACCTCGATTGGTGTCGGACCCATATAATTCCAGCCATGCAACCCATCCGGCTCGTGCTGTTCCTCGCCGTCGCATCCATCGCCGCCGCGCAATCTCCGGCGCCAACGGTCTGGCAGATGCAGGACTCAGGGACGACTGCCGGATTGCGCGGAATCGACTCAGTCAATGGAACGATAGCCTGGGCCAGCGGCACCGGCGGAACGGTGCTCAAGACCACCGACGGCGGGGCACACTGGCAGAAGTGCGCCGTGCCGGATGCGGATAAAGATGGGGCCACGCTGGACTTTCGTGGCGTGCAGGCTTGGGATGCGACGACGGCCATTGTGATGGCTTCCGGACCGGGCGAAATGAGCCGGCTGTATAAGACTACGGATGGGTGCAGGACCTGGACGCTGCTTTATGCAAATCCAGATAAGGACGGGTTTTGGGACTCGATCAGCGTTGCTGACCGCGATAACCTCATGATTCTGGGCGATCCTGTCGATGGCCGATTCTCCGTTTTTGATACAGCGGACGGCGGCAAGAGCTGGCACAGAGAGCAAGATCGAGGTCTTCAAAGCAAGAAGGAGGAAGGCGGCTTCGCTGCAAGTAACTCCTCGCTGTTAGTTAATTGGGCGGATGGAATAGCGGCCTTCGGCACAGGTAGTCCATCTGGGGCACAGCTCTTCCGGGAATGTGATCCTTGCAGCAGGGATGCGATGTGGATAGTACTTGCTATGCCGTCATTTCCGAAAGGCGGAGCTGCCGGAATCTTCTCATTGAACTACCGAGATTGGCGTCGCTGGATCGCCGTCGGTGGCGACTACACCAAACCCAACGAAAGTGTCGGCACCGCCGCTTGGTCTGGAGACAGCGGTCGGCACTGGATCGCTTCCACGACCCCGCCCCACGGCTACCGTTCTGCTGTGCAATGGTCCGAGTCCCTCAAGCTCTGGATCACCGCTGGAACCAACGGCTCCGACATCAGCCGCGACGACGGGAAAACCTGGCAGCCGCTGGACAACGGCAACTGGAACGCGCTTTCGCTGCCGTTTGTCGTCGGCCCCAACGGCCGCATCGCGCGGCTGAATCCTGCGGCGATTCCCAAACCCTGACCCTGTCCGCTTTGGTGGTCTCCCACCCTTTCCGCAGAAAAAAGCGGAAAGGATGGGGCACGGAGCGTTTGGGGATGGCGTTGGTTGAGGTTCGCGGTCTCCCACCTTTTCACGATAAGACTGTGAAAGGATGGGGCACGGAGGGTTGCTTGCCGGTTCAGCCAAAACAGTTCCGTGCCCCGTCCTTGCGCCTTTTTTCTGGCGCAAGGGCGGGAGACCACCAGGCTTCGCAGTAAGATAACGGCAGTCATTCCTCATTTGGCTGGAGCATCCATGCCCGACGGGCTCAAACGGCTTCATCGTTCCGGACAGGCGCACTTCCTCACATTCAGCTGCTACCATCGCCTTCCGCTCCTGGCATAGATGAAGATGGAGGAATCTTTCCTGCTGGCCCTAGAGCAGACCCGGCGACGATTCGGGATGCATGTCTTTGCCTATGTCGTCATGCCGGAACACGTTCACCTGCTCGTGAGTGAGCCTGCCGCTGGAGTGCTTTCTGAGGCCGTGCAGCTCCTCAAGACCAAAGTAGCTATCCTGGCGCGGAAGCGCGGCCTTCGCTCCGAGGGCGATTCCCCATTCTGGCAGGCCCGGTATTTCGATCACAATGTGCGAAACCACGAGGGTTTCGTAACCCAGCTCCGTTACATTCATCGCAATCCAGTCAAGCGAGGACTTTGCCCAGCGCCGGAGGATTGGCCGTGGTCGAGCTTTCGCGCCTGGGCCCTGGGCGAGTCCGGCGTGGTCGAAGTCGAGTCGGAGTTGCGAGCGGCGCGCCGGGAGGCGGTCCGGCAGGGCATTCCTCTCACCGAGGTAAGCATGGCTGTGAAGGGGTCGGGCCGGCGGTAGTTGTGTCCCACCCTTTCCGCGGGGGAAAAACGGAAAGGATGGGGCACGGAGACCTTGCATCTGGAATGCGCTTTCCCCCTGTCGGCGCGGAATTCACCCCTCGCACGGTAAAATAGAACGAACAGGATGACCCAGACCACTCCAGCGGCTGCCGGCCAGGCCACCCGCACCGCGCGGGAGTCCCAGTTGCGGCCGGAGGACAGGGAAGGGATCGCTCCCGCCCCCCTCCCCAGCATCCAGGTCACCGGTCTCGAAAAGAGCTACACCACCGCGCGCGGCACGCTCAACCTCTTCGATGGGCTCAGTCTTCGGGTGGAGGCGGGCGAAATGGTGGCCATTGTGGGCCAGTCCGGGGCCGGCAAGAGCACGCTTTTGCACATTCTGGGCGCCCTTGATGCGCCCTCCGCGGGAACGGTATACTGCGCCTCAATCGACGTGGCCCATCTCTCCGCGCGCGAGGCCGCGGCCTTTCGCAACCGGGAGATCGGCTACGTCTGGCAGTTCCACTACCTGCTGCCGGAGTTTACGGCGCTGGAAAACGTGGCCATGCCGCTGCTGGCCCGCGGCGTAGCCAAACGCGACGCGCTGGCGGTGGCGGCGGACTGGCTCAGGGAGGTTGGCTTGGACGAGCGCGGCGATCATCGGCCCGGCGAACTCTCCGGCGGCGAGCAGCAGCGCGTGGCCCTGGCCCGCTCGCTGGTGAACAATCCCCGCCTGCTGCTGGCAGACGAGCCCACCGGCGACCTGGACGAGACCACCGCGGGCCGCGTCTTCGAACTCATTGAACGGCTGCACGCGAGCCACGGCCTCACCTCGATACTGGTGACGCACAACCTGGATCTGGCCGCACGATGTACGCGGGCTTTGCGCCTGGAGAGTGGGCGGCTGGCTCCGCTCTAGCGGTTCTTCAATTGCCGCAGCTCGGAACCACAACCGCCGAGCGGCTTTTCCCTTAAGGAAAAGCCAACACGCACAGAGTTCGCAAGGGCAGGTGAATTGGAGAACCGCTCTAGCGTATACTCCCCAAACGGAACTTCCCGCGGAGCAGGTTGAGCGGAAAAAGCACCATTCCGGGCGGTATTTGAGTCTTAATAGGTAGACAGTCTGAGCACGGATAAGTTTTCATCCCAGACAGGCTGTCAGGGCAGGGTGGAAGTCTCAAGGCAGCACGACCGCGGGAGACTTGTCGGGCGGAAGAGGGCTTCGCAACCATCCCAAAGGGCTGTTCGGGGCGAAAGTTGTATTTTCCCAGCGCTTCCGGCGGCGTAGTTAAAAGAAAGGGCACGCGCGGGTTGGGCTGAAGCCGGCAGACGAACCGGACGGCCACTCCAGCCGAAAGCCTGGTTCAAGGGAGAACATCATGTTCGAACGCTATACGGAGAAGGCACGGCGTGTGATCTTCTTCGCGCGGTATGAGGCCAGCCAGTTCGGCTCGCCCTATATCGAGACCGAGCACCTTCTGCTCGGGCTGCTGCGCGAGGACAAGGCGTTAACCAACCGCTTCCTGCGCTCGCACGCTTCGGTGGAGTCGATCCGCAAGCAGATCGAAGCGCATACCACCATTCGCGAAAAAGTCTCCACCTCCGTGGACCTGCCGCTCTCCAACGAGTGCAAGCGCGTCCTGGCCTATGCGGCGGAAGAAGCCGAGCGCCTGGGCCACAAGCACATCGGCACCGAGCACCTGCTCCTCGGCCTCTTGCGCGAAGAGAAGTGCTTCGCCGCCGAAATCCTTCAGGAGCGCGGTCTCAAGCTGGCGCAAATCCGCGACGAACTGGCTCGTGTCACCCAGGAGAAGGTTCCGCCGCAGCCGCGTCAGCGCGAGTCCAGCCTGCTGGCCGAATTCAGCCGCGACCTGACCCAGGCCGCCACCGACGGCCAGCTCGATCCGCTGGTCGGCCGCGACGGCGAACTCGAACGCGTGATCCAGATTCTCTGCCGCCGCACCAAAAACAATCCGGTGCTTATCGGCGAGCCCGGCGTGGGCAAGACGGCCATTGTCGAAGGCCTCGCCCAGCGCATTGCCGACGGCGAAGTCCCCAGCTTCCTTGCCGACAAGCGCGTTCTCGGTCTCGACCTGTCGCTCATCGTGGCCGGCACAAAATACCGCGGCCAGTTCGAGGAGCGGCTCAAGACCATCATGAAGGAGCTGATGGAGAACCAGAACTCCATCGTCTTCATCGACGAGCTGCACACCCTGGTCGGCGCGGGCTCGGCCGAGGGCTCGCTCGACGCGGCCAACATCCTCAAGCCGGCACTCTCTCGCGGCGAAATCCAGTGCATTGGCGCCACCACCCCGGCCGAGTACCGCAAGTCCATCGAGAAAGACCGCTCGCTTGAGCGCCGCTTCCAGGCTGTCAAGGTGCCGCCTCCGAACGAGGCCGACGCCATCAAGATCATCCACGGCATCAAGGACCGCTACGAAAAATTTCACGCGGTCAGCTACACCGACGACGCTGTCGAGTTCGCGGTTTCCCACTCCAATCGCTACATTCCCGACCGCTTTCTGCCCGACAAGGCCATCGACCTCATCGACGAGGCCGGCGCGCGCGTCAAGCTGCGCCAGACCTCGCTGCCCGAGGAGATCACCGAAGTCCAGAAGCGCATCAAGTTCATCGTGCACAGGATGGACTCGGCGATTGCGAATCACGAATTCGAGAAGGCACGCTTCTACTCCGACGAGGAGAGGAAGGAGCGCGAAAACCTGCGCGCTCTGCGCGACAAGTATCACCTCGACGACTCGGCCTCGGGCATCGTGGGCCGCGAAGACATCGAGGATGTGGTCAGCCGCTGGACCGGCGTTCCCGTCACCAGCATCAAGGAAGAAGAGACGCAGAAGCTGCTCCGCGTCGAGGAAGAACTGCACAAGCGCATCATCTCGCAGGAGAAGGCTATCTCTGCGCTGGCGCGCGCCATCCGCCGTTCCCGCGCCGGCCTCAAGTCGCCCGCGCGGCCCATCGGCAGCTTCCTCTTCCTCGGTCCCACGGGCGTGGGCAAAACCGAAGTGGCCCGCACGCTGGCCAACTTCCTCTTCGGGTCGGATAAAGCTTTGATCCGCTTCGATATGTCGGAGTTCATGGAGAAGCATTCGGTCTCCAAGCTCATCGGTTCGCCTCCGGGCTACGTGGGCTACGAGGAGGGCGGCCAGTTGACGGAACGCGTCAAGCGCTCGCCCTATTCCGTCGTCCTGCTCGACGAGATCGAGAAGGCGCACCCCGATGTCTTCAACATCCTGCTCCAGGTCTTTGAGGACGGCCAGTTGACCGACGGTCTGGGCAACACGGTCGATTTCAAGAACGTGATCCTCATCATGACCTCGAACATCGGCGCCCGGCACCTGATGAAGAAACAGGGCCTGGGCTTCCAGAGCGATCGCGAAGACATCGTCAGCGACAAGGTGGAGGAACTGGTCAAGCAGGAAGTGAAGAAGACCTTCAATCCCGAGTTCCTCAACCGTCTCGACGAAGTCATCCTCTTCCAGTCCTTGTCGGACGGGGACCTGATCCAGATCGTCGAACTGCTGGTTCAGCAGCTCAACGCCAATCTGGCGCAGAAGTCCATCACCATCTCCGTCACCGAGGACGCCAAGAAGTGGATTCTCGAGAAGACCCTCGGCGATCGCAGCTACGGCGCACGGCCCTTGCGGAGGGCCTTGCAGCGCTACGTCGAAGATCCTCTCTCGGAAGCCCTGATCGCCGGCAACATCTCCGCGCGCCCAGCCTTCCTCGAGGTCTACCTCGACGCCAACCAGCTCTTCTACCGCCCGGTGAGCGCCGACGAAACCGTAACCGATGAGAAGGCCGCCGGCATTCTGCTCTTCAGCAACTGAGCCGGCTGAAGCCGGCGCAACCGAAAGCCCCTCTGCCGATTGGCAGGGGGGCTTTTGTATTGGGAGAGAGCAAAGACTGAGGGACTGAGGGAGTAGGGTAAGCGTCCTGACTTCCCCTCTTGACTTGAAAGAGCTTCCATCTTTTGAAGTGTCCACTTCTTTTTGGTGGACACTTCAAGAGTGTGTCTAAGCAGCTTGGCAGGATTGGGTCTGTAGAG